>DCGP01000034.1 GCA_002314595.1 Clostridiales bacterium UBA1775
AGAAATTCAAAAATTGTTTTCAAAGGCATCGACGCTCATATTCTAATATATAGAAGCAAAGAGGTTGCGCTTACATTTTATATCCCCAATGCCGTATCGGCATAAAGCAAAAGAGCAGGCACTGAAACCTGCTCGCTACATAAAAATCATGTGTGAAAAGAGAAAAAAGAAGAGTGTCCATAACTCACTTGCGTTATGAACACTCATCATGGTCGGAGTGACTGGATTCGAACCAGCGGCCTCTGCGTCCCGAACGCAGCGCTCTACCAAACTGAGCCACACCCCGTTATTTGGTTTTCAACCTATACTATTATAACACAAAAAATAAATTTGTCAATTAAATCTTTACATTATTGTTTTAATTTAGTATAATGTAGGTATAATTAAGATGAAAGGTGATGATATTGTGGAAGAAAACGGATTTAGCGTTAAACTTTCAGAAATAATCAAAACGTTTAAACTTGAAAAAATATATTCTACAGACGAAGTTGAAAACAGGGAAATAACAACCCCTGACATCAACCGTCCAAGTATGCAGCTTACAGGCTTTTATGATTATTTTGACAACCAGCGTATTCAGGTTTTGGGAATGGTTGAATACACATACCTTTCAAAGCTTGAACCGAAGGAAAGGTTAAAACGGTTGGAAATGCTATTTTCACACAGTATTCCTGCCCTTATTATTACAAGAAATTTAGATTTAATTGATGGCATTAAGGAGCTTGCTGAAAAATACAACGTTTCCCTATTGCGTACCAAATATTCAACCTCCGAGCTTGTCAGCAGTTTAATTGCATGGCTACGAAAGGAGCTTGCACCAAGGATAACTCGCCACGGCGTATTGGTTGAGGTTTACGGCGAGGGTATTTTGATATTAGGTGAAAGTGGCGTTGGTAAAAGTGAAACAGCAGTAGAGCTTGTAAAGAGAGGACATAGATTAGTTGCAGACGACGCTGTGGAAATTAAAAAGGTATCTGCTATTTCCTTGGTAGGCTCATCACCTGAAATTATAAGACACTTTATAGAATTACGTGGTGTGGGAATTATTGATGTTAAGGAAATATTCGGTATCGGTGCAGTTAAAAACACCGAAAAAATTGATATGGTTATTAACCTTGAACCGTGGGTTGACGGCAGACACTATGACAGACTTGGCATAGATGATGAATATACTGAAATTTTAGGAATTCAAATTCCTTCATTGTTAATACCTGTAAAACCGGGTAGAAACCTTGCAATTATTATAGAAATTGCTGCAATGAACAACAGGCAAAAACGCAACGGTTATAATGCAGCAGAGGAACTTAATAAGCGTCTGATGAGAGGGATGGAAGGTCAATTATGATAGAAATTAAGGTTGATTTGCACACACATACAGTTGCAAGTACACACGCCTTTTCAACAGTTACGGAAAATGCTAAGGAGGCCAAGAGGCTTGGTTTAGAGGCATTTGCTGTTACAGACCACGGCCCCGGTTTGCCTGACGGTGCTCATATATGGCACTTTACTAATTTAAATTCAATCCCAAGGGAGCTTGAAGGAGTAAAGGTAATCCGTGGGGCAGAATGCTCTTTTCAAAATAAGGAAGCAGAGCTTGATTTACCTGAAAGAGCATTAAAAAAGATGGAAATTGTAATCGGCTCTGTGCATCCACCTGTGTATGTTCCACAGACAACCGACGAGGCAACGGCTTTAATATTAAAGGCAATAGAAAACCCTTACTTAGACATTTTAGGCCATATGGACAGAACAAAATTTAGTGCAATTCCGGACTATGATATTGTTGTACCAAGGGCAGTAGAAAATGATAAAATTATTGAGTTTAACGCTCATTCCTTAGATAAAGGGGAGGAGCATAATACCAGAAATTTATTAAAGGCGTGCAAAAAGTACGGGGCAACAATTGCAGTCAATTCCGATGCACATTTTTACAGTACATTGGGCAGATTTGATGAGTGTATTAAAATACTTGAAGAAATCGGAATTGGGGAAGAGCAAATCATTAACACAAATTATGAAAAAGTTAAGGAATATATTGATAAAAAAATGAAAATTAAGGAGAATTTATAATGAGACTTGGGGTAGATATAGGTGGAACAAATTTGGTGGTAGGCTTGGTAGATGACAACTTTAATTTAATTGATAAGGTTGACACACCTGCCAATGCTACAAGACCTGACAATGAAATTATTGACGATATAATTATGCTTTGTAAAAAGGTAATGGCACAGAATAATTTAACTGAAAAGGACATAAAATCAATAGGAGTAGGCATTCCCGGTTGCCACGACCCAAACACAGGGGTTGTGCTTTACTGTGCAAATATTAACTTTTTAAATACTCCAATGGTTGAGATGATTCAAAAGGAAATTAACGTTCCTGTATTTTTAGGTAACGATGCAGACTGTGCAGCACTTGGCGAAGCTTATGCAGGTGCTACAAAGGATTGCAATGATTCTGTTATGATTACAATCGGCACAGGTATTGGTGGGGGCATTATTATTAACAAAAAGATTTACAGTGGCTTTAACCACATAGGTGGAGAGCTTGGACATATGGTTATAGTTCACGGAGGCGAACAATGTGGTTGTGGCAGAAAGGGCTGTTGGGAAACATATGGTTCTGCAACTGCACTTGTAAGGCAAACCACCAAGGCTTATGAGGAAAATCCAAACAGCTTACTTGCAGAATTTGTTAAAAAAGACGGCAAAGTAAGTGGCAAAACTGCATTTGAAGCAATGAGGGCAGGTTGTCCTGTTGGAAGGGCAGTTGTTGATAAGTACGTAGAGTATTTTTCGGCAGGCTTGATAAATATTATTAACATATTCCAGCCTGAAAAAATCGTTATCGGTGGTGGTGTTTCCAAGGAAGGTCAACCCTTTGTTGACAAGATTATGGAGCATGTTAAGGCAGAAAGATACGGGGAAAATAACTCGTTGCCAAAGACAACTGTACATACTGCAATTTTAGGCAACGATGCAGGTATAATAGGTGCAGCAGCACTTGGAATGTAGGGGGCAATCATTTGGATATAAAATCGGTAAAGGAAAAAATAAAAACCGTAATTGATGAAAAAAATATATTTGAAAACGAACCTATGTCAAGGCATTGCACCTTTAAGGCAGGAGGTAATGCCTCCTTGTTTGTAATTCCCGAAAATCAGGAGCAAATTGCATCGCTATGCAAAGTTTTGGCAGATGTGCCATATATGTTTATGGGCAACGGCTCTAATTTGCTGTTTGCAGATGAGGGCTATGATGGTGTAGTTGTTAGCCTTGGGAACAAGTTTTCAAATATAGAGGTTAAGGGTAACGAAATTATTGCCGAAAGTGGAGCTTTGCTTTCCAAAGTTGCTCAAACTGCTTACAAAAACGGACTTGGAGGTATGGAATTTGCATCAGGTATACCCGGTTCAATAGGTGGGGCAGTTTATATGAACGCAGGGGCGTATGGTGGTGAAATGAAGGACATTGTTACCAAAACCTATTGTGTTGGTGAAAGTGGCAATATTTTGGAAATTATTGACCATCAGTTTGGGTATAGGCACAGCCTGTTTACAGACAGTAGTTTAGTGATATTAAAGACAGTTTTAACCCTTGCACCAAAGGACAAGGCAAAGATTAAAGAGGAAATGGACGAACTTAACAAACGCAGACGAGAAAAGCAACCACTTGAATATCCAAGTGCAGGTAGTACATTTAAGCGTCCGGAGGGATATTTTGCAGGCAAGCTAATTGAAGATGCAGGGTTAAAGGGATTTAGAGTAGGTGGAGCAATGGTTTCTAAAAAACATTCCGGTTTTGTTATCAATTATGACAACGCCACAGCAACAGACATTTTAAACCTAATGGAACAGGTGAAAAGTAAGGTTTATATGCAGTTTGGTGTAGAGTTAGAACCGGAAGTTAAAATTATAGGAAGGTAAGTGGCAGTTATGAGATTTGTTATTATTACAGGGCTTTCGGGTGCCGGCAAGACCCATTGTGTCCAATGTCTTGAAGATTTTGGCTATTATTGTATAGATAATATGCCACCTGTTTTAATACCTAAATTTGCAGAGTTGTGTTTTAATTCAAGTGGCAAGCTTGACAAAATCGCTGTTGTTAGTGATATACGCAGTGGGGATATGTTTAACCAACTTTTCGGCGCAATGACAGAAATGGAAAAGGACGGAATAGAGTACGAAATATTGTTTTTAGATGCAGACGATACTGCACTTATTAAAAGGTATAAAGAAACAAGGCGTAAGCACCCTCTTGCAATAGATGGGCGAATTGCAGATGCAGTTGCCTTGGAAAGACGATTGCTTGCAGATGTTTACAAACGTGCAAATAATGTTATAAATACAACTAATCTTTCGTTAAAGCAATGTCGTACAGAGCTTGCTGCCATATTTTTTGAAAGTGATAACAGCGTGCCAATGAGCATAAATATTACATCATTTGGCTTTAAATACGGCATACCTCTTGATGCAGATATGGTGTTTGATGTAAGGTTTTTGCCAAACCCTTATTATTTGCCGGAGCTTAAATCTCATACAGGTTTGGAAGAGTGTGTTTCAAGCTATGTTTTAGGCTTTGAAGCAACTCAAAGCTTCTTGAAAAAATTAACAGAAATGGTGGATTCCTTAATCCCTCAGTTTATTGAGGAAGGGAAAAAGCATTTAATGATTGCCATAGGTTGCACAGGTGGAAGACACCGATCAGTTACTTTGGCAGAGGCACTTTACAAGCATTTGTTAAATGAAAATGTGGTTACTGTTATTCACAGAGATTGTGAAAAGGACAGTTATTGATTTATTTGAGGTGCAAAATATGAAGGATTTTTCAGAATATAAGGTTGTAGTAGTAGGTGGGGGTACAGGGCTTTCCACAATGTTAAGAGGGCTTAAAAAGTTGACGGAAAATATTACGGCAATTGTTACCGTTGCAGATGACGGTGGTGGTAGCGGGGTACTAAGGGACGACCTTGGAATGTTACCACCCGGGGATATTCGTAACTGTATTTTGGCACTTGCAGAAACAGAGCCTTTAATGGAGGATTTACTTAGTTACCGATTTGGAAACGGATATTTGTCAGGGCAGTCCTTTGGTAACTTGTTTTTGGCTGCAATGCTTGGTATTTCCGACAATTTTAAAGAGGCAGTTAAAAAGGCAAGCGATGTTTTAAGGATTAAAGGTACGGTTTTGCCTGTTACATTAGACGATGTACATATTAGCGCTGTCCTTTCCGACGACACGGTTATAAATGGCGAAAGCAATATTTCCTTAGGCTTAAAAACAGGCTTAAAGCGTATTAAAAAGATAATTCAAACCCCTGAAAATGCAAAGGTTTTGCCGGATGCAATTGATGCTATAAACGATGCTGACATTATAGTTTTAGGGCCCGGAAGCATTTACACAAGCGTTATTCCAAACCTTGTGGTTAAAGGAGTTGCAGAGGCAATTAGAAAGTCATCTGCAAAGGTTGTGTATGTGTGCAACCTTATGTCTCAACCGGGGGAAAGTGATGAAATGACAGCCTATGACCACGTTAAGGCAATAATAAATCACTCCTGTGAAGGCATTATAGATACTTGTATTGTAAATACTCAGCCATTACCTACGGATTTGATTGACAGGTACAACATTAAGGACGCATCGTCGGTAATAGTAGATGAGGATAAGTTTGAAAAAGCAGGAATTAAACTAATAAAGGGCGAGTTTGTTACAGTTAAGGACAATAAATATATTAGACATGATTGCGATAAGTTGGCACAGTGTATTTTGAAATTATAAACATAACTTTAAAAAGAAGGCGTATGAAATGAAAAGTATTGACGAACTTAAAAATATTCCCTCGCCTATTGGATTAGACCGAGGGGAACTTTTAGATATTCTTTTAAGGGAAGAATATGGGTATCAACCACCAACACCTAATTTGGTAGAGGTAAACAAAATATCATCTGTCCCGTTTTGTGCAGGTAAAACGGATTTAGAAACTTATGAAATGAAATGCACCTTCGACTTTGGTGAATTTACTTTCCCTTTTACATATACCTATCCAAAAAATGAGAAAAATGCACCACTTTTTATACATATAAATTTTAGACCTGATATTCCGGACAAATATCAACCAACAGAAGAATTGATTGATGAATGCTTTGCCATTATGACCTTTTGTTATAAAAACATAACAAGTGATGATGGAGATTTTGACAATGGTCTGTCGGGTGTACTGTTTCAAGGTAAGCCACGTTCTGCACAGGATACAGGCAAAATCGGTATGTGGGCATGGGCGGCAGTTAGGCTTTTGGAATATGCCTTGACATTACCTGAAATTAATCATAATCGAATTGCAGTTGTTGGCCATTCAAGGTTAGGGAAAACTGCACTTTTAGCAGGAGCGTTGGACGAAAGATTCTTTGCTGCAATTTCCAATGATTCAGGCTGTTCCGGTGCAGGACTTTCAAGAGGGAAAACAGGGGAAACAGTAAAGAGAATTACCGATGAATTTCCTTTTTGGTTTTGTGAAAATTACAAAAAATATGCAGATAGAGAATACGAAATGCCCTTTGACCAACATTTTTTATTAAGTGCAAACTATCCTAACAAGATATGTGTTGGCAGTGCAGTTGAGGACGAAACAGCAGACCCTGAAAGCGAATTTTTAACCTGCCTTTTAGCAAGCAAATACTACGAGGACAATGGTATGATAGGATATGTTGGAGATACAGAAATATCAAATGTTCCAAAGTCATTTGAGGAAGGCAACATTGCATATCATTTAAGGGAAGGTAGGCACTATTTCAGCAGAGACGATTGGAAGCATTATATAACATATATGAAAAGAGGAATGTAGATTTATTTACATTCCTTTTTTCTTTGTGCTATACGCTATTTTTACATATAGTTGATTGGTATGCCATATCGCAAACCTTTTGAGCATATAAGGCATCTTCGGCAATTTTATCAACATTTTTATTATTTAATATACTATTTGCAAAATCAGTAATTTCCATTTCATAAAGGTTGCTGCCGGTGTCATTTAAAACATAGGACTTTGCAACCTGCCTGTGTTGGCAGGCATCGTATTTGACGGCATTTGCAGACACTGTAACCGTTGTTGTGCCTTCTTCATCTTGTCCTAATGTGCCAAGTGAAATTATGCTGCCCTTTGTTCCGTAGATTTCAAGCTTAGAAACACTGACATCATCAGGTATGTTAAAATTAACTTCGATATGCCCTATTCCGGAATGTTTGGTTTGCAAGATTAAGGACGCACTGTCATCAACCTCATAATTAAAGGTTTGTGTTTGGCAAAGCCCACAAACTGCCTCTGCTTTATCGTCTAAAATATAATTAAATAAATCTATGCAATGTATTCCAAGGTCAACCAGCGCTCCACCACCGGAAAGAGCTTTGGTTTGACGCCACGCCCCCTCAATGTCAGGATAAAGGCAAGAAAAATGCGACCTAAACGACACAATATCACCTATTTCACCACTTCTTATTATATCTTTAATTTTACGGTGTTGGTGGTGGTATCTCATCATAAACCCTGCGCCTAACATAACCTTTTCACTTTTGCAAATGTCTATTATTTCTTTTGCTTCTTTGGAGTTTAAGCCAAAGGGCTTTTCAAGTAAAATGTGCTTTTTAGCCTTTGCAATTTTTCTAACCTGCTCTAAATGACAGTAAACAGGCGTTGCAATGTATACTGCATCAATGTCAGCCATTAAAAGTTGCTCTAAATTGTCTGTGTATTTAACTCCTAATTCTTCACCAATCTTTTTGCAAGCATCAAGGCTTCTGCCATATATTATTTCCAAAGTTGAGTTTTCGGACTCTATAATTCCTTTCATAGTTCTGCGATATGCAATGCCGGTACAGCCTACAACTCCCCATTTTATGCTCATAAAAATCTCCGTTCTGCCGATGTGCTTCGGCACAAATAGTATTTAAAAATTTCTCTTATCTGCACAGCAAGGAATGATAAGAGATTTTTTGCACTTGTGCGTTTCAGACCAAAGGTCCGAAAATTTCGCAGGTGCAATTAAATCTGCCGGGGGCATAACAGGAAAGGAACTTTCACGTTATTCCTCCTTAATCTATTGAAATAGTCAATATGTTAAGTCCGTAAATTGCCTTGTAGGTAACCTTGCTTGCTATTTTCATAATAAGCCTTATACCTATGCCCTTAGAGGGGTCGTTACTGTCTAAATGTTTAAACCTTTCGTTTGGATTAAAGGGCTTAGAGTCGTCCCTGATTATCATTTTTATCTTATCATTTTCGTAGATAACGGAAAGGTTAATTGTACCACGCTTTTTTGTAAAACCGTGCTTTATAATGTTTGTGCCAATTTCCTCAAAGCATAGGCCACACTTCATTGAAGTGCCTTTGTCCTTGCCCTTTGAAATACAAAAATCAATAATTTCTTGATATGTTATGTTAACCTCTTCCAAGGTTTTAAGTTGCTTTGTAAATGAATTTACACTTGAAACGCCAAAGGAATTGTCAAGGCACAGTATATCTTCTATACTTTTTGGAATGCGTTTGTTGCGAATTGTGCAATAGGTAAGCACCACCAACAAGCCTGATAAATCAGCAATAGGGAAAGCAATCCAAAAGTTTTCTGCAGTGGAGAAAATTGCAAAAGAATAGAAGGTTAAGCAGGGCGTAATCAAAGTGCCGATAAGCGCCAATATATTAACCGTCTTAATCCTTTCAAGGTTGCCGTAAATCATAAAAATTACCTGGTAAATAGTATAAGGAATAATTGCAGGGGCAAAGCACCTAACAACGTGTGTTGCATAGGCTGTATCCTCATAATTTGTAAGGATAGCCGTAAGCCTTGCAGTAAAGAAAATTATAGCTGCCATAGCTATTGATAAAATAAAACCAAACCTAATAGCACATCTTGCAGTTTTTATGGTTGCCTCTCTGTCCTTTTCGTTTATGAAAACACCACTTACCATCATTGCTACAACTAAAAATGCAGGGGCTACAAACAAAGCATTTGTAACAGAGTTAATAGAGCCTATAACTGCAAAGGCAGAAAGGGACTTTACACCATCTGATATAGAGCAAGCAATGTTTTGGTTAATGTCCTTAAATGCCGAAAGCACACTGCCGATAGACTGTGTTAAACCAATAAGCAACACAGATGAAAGTAGCTTAAATGAAAATTGCTTTATTTTAAATTTAATAGGCTTTTTAATAATATAGCAAATTATCAAGTAAAGTGTTGAAACAGTTTGAGAAATTGTAATTGCCAAGCCTACATAGAAAATATCAAGATGTAAAACGCCCAAAAACAGATAGTATAAGCCGATATTAAAAACTGCCAAAATTATTGATGAAATAATTGGGGTTTTAAAGTCGGAATGAATTTGAAATAGGGTACTGATAACTGCAGAAATAAGCATACCTATATAGCTTACGGAACAGCCAATAAGCAAGCTTTGGCAATTTGGCAACGCATCCCCAACGCCACCCATAGCAATACAAATTTGCTTTGGAATAACAAGGCATATTGCCAATACCAACAAGCCTAAAACAACAGCAGCTATCATTGATACAGAAAATACACCCTCCTGTTGCTCTTGGTCTTGGTTGCAAATTGCTTTGTTAAGCTTGAAAATCAAACCTGTGGAAAGTAATAGGCCAATAACCGACATTGCACTTGTAAATACAGAAATTACCATTACTGCCGCAAGGTCATTAGTGCCTAAAAAATTACCAACAAATATTGTGCCAACAAATGAGGAAATTGCAAGGGCAATAAAATTAAGCACCTGAACAGGTATCAATTTAAAATATAATTTTAGATGTAAGTTTTTCATAAAACAGTCCCCCAAAATATATAAATATGATACATCATTTTGTGAATAATGTCAATAAAAAAGGAACTTGTAAAACAAGCTCCTTAAAAATATCAAATATAAATACTTTTGCTTAATATCAAATATAAATAATTTCATTTATGCGTTCTGTGCATTTTTACCGACCCAAAGGTTGCAGAAAAATAGTGCAGAATGGACAAACTGAAAGCCTGCGACCCGAAGGCGTACAAAGGTACGCCAAGAGGTGAAGTTTGTTCATAGCATAAATACTATAAAAAAGAGATTCGGTAAACGAATCTCCTCAACATATCAAATATAAATAAATAATTTCATTTATGCGTTCTGCGTATTTTTCTCAACCTTATTATTGTCTTTGCCGATAAGTACAACTACCATTCCAAATATTGCAATCAATATCCAAGAAACGATAACACCACTCCAACCGAACCTGGTCATAATAGGCACAACTGCAACGTTAAAGGCAGATGCGGCAAAATAGCCTGTGCCGTCCAAGATGCCGTTAGCACTTGAAACCATACCTGTTTTAGCAAGGCTTGGAATGTAAATACCCCACATTGTGCCGGAGCAAGTACCGGTGCACATTAGCGCCAATGTGAAAACAATAATTACCAAAATAGGCATATTTGTTGGAATAAAGTAAACCCCTGCAAACAGTAAAGCACTTGCAAAGAACAAAACTCTTAAAACCAGCATATCTCTTTCCTTTGAAAGCTTGAAAAAGAACAGAGAAATAAATGGGCAACAAGACCTTGCAACAGAAATTGCAGAAAATATAAATGCTGATGTTGTAGGGTCGATTTTAAGGTATTGGCTTATAAAAGTAGGCATCCAAAAGCTAAGTGAAATTGTCATTATTTCAACAACCATACCCACTAACATATACACAACAAAGTTGTGAACAGAAAATAGTGAAAATAGCTTAATGCCCGGCTTTCTTCCTGTGCCTTCCTCATTTTCGATAGGCTTTACAATACCTGCCCTTTCAATTATTGTAAGTATAACAAAGCATAAAAGACCAAAGCCAACGGCAATAATACCTGAAAGTATAAATGTAGTTTTCCAATTAAAAAATGCAACAAAAAGCCCTGCAATTAGTGGGCCCGAAAAGCTTGCAAATGAAAGGAATACACAGGCAACCCTTGCATATTGAGGCAAGGTGTTTTCGGAAATTGTCTTTACCAACGGGCCACGAAGCGTTGAACAGCCAAAGCCCAAAAGAGCAAAGCACAAAATACCTAAATAATATATATTTGTAAATGTAAATGAGCAAAGACCTACGGAGCAAAGGAACATACCGATAAGTGCCATATATTTAGGCTTAATGTGGTCCCCTAACACGCCGTTAAACATTTGACCTATTGCATAAACAACCATATATGTTGACGAAAGCAATGCAAGATAATCGGCAGTGTATATTTTGTCCTCAATTAAACCGGGGGTATATACACTTAAAATATTTCTCAAAAAGTAGTTAATAATATATGTAGAAATACATATAGAGCTTACCTTAACGGCTTGTTTTAATTCTGGTTTCATAATTAAACTCCTTAATTTAGTCAATAATATTATATCATAACATTAAAATAAATCAATATGTATTTTTAATAATAAACAAGCATAAATCTCTAAGAAATTAACAAAAATAACAAAAGATTTTTGCTGATTTTTGTAAAAAAATTAAAATAACATTAAAAAATTTTTAAAAAAATATTGATTTACTATATAAATATGTTATAATATAGGTATAAATTAAAAAGGGAGGAGTTTTTATGAGAAAAAACTACTAAGTACAGCGTTAGTTCTATGTATGGTAATATCATGCCTTACAGGGCTAACCTTCACAACAAGTGCGAGCGCAACTTATACAGCAGTATTAGACGGTGCGACGCCGTATGCTACTGTAAAAGATGCACTTGACACGATTACAGATACTGCGAATCATGAAATTACGTTGATTGCAGACACGGATGAAGAAATTGTGATTCCGGAAAAAAGGGACATTACTCTTGACCTAAATAACCACGTATTAAGTGGTAAAGAATCAGCGGAAGGTCCAATAATATTTGTAAATATTGTAATGTGTAAATTAACAATCAAGGACGGATCAGACAACAAAACACCTAAGTACTTTAATGTCGATGAACAGACAGGTGTTTGGACACTTGCTGAAGACCAATCCACACCAACTGAATACAGTGTATTGGGTGGATGTATTACAGGTGCAAAAAGATATAGCGAATCTGAATGTAATAAAGGTGGCGCTATTTTCAACAGCGGAACATTAGTTGTTAAGGATATTGCAATTGTAGGTAACGAAGCAAATATGGGTGCTGCTATTTATAACGAAGCATGGACCGGTAACCTTACATTAGATGGAGCAGTTATAGCAGGTAACTACGCTGATATCGGCGCAGGTATTGACAGCCGTCACGATGCTACAATTAAAAACACAACAATTGCAGAGAACAAAGCAGTTGAATGTGCCGGCCTATTTGCAAACGGTAGCACAACAATAGGCGACGGAACTATTATTAAAAATAACACTACAACAGACAGCTATCCATCTGCAGGTGCATACCTTTACCATACAAATGAATGGGATGCAACAATGATGCTTACAGGTGATGTTGTTATTAAGGACAACAAATCTGCAGGCAATGACGCAAACCTTTGCTTGCAAAACGAAGTAGTAACATTAGATAGTTTGAGTAGTACATCTCAAATCGGTGTTTCAGTTTTAGACGATAACGAAGCTTTAACATCCGGTAAATTTGCATCAGGTACAAAAGGCGACGCAATGCGTTTGACACCTGACAATTCATCATATTCGATATCAAGGGACAGTTCAACAAACGACATTAGTTTGTTGCTTTCATTAGGTACTTGTGGTGCCGAAGGTAACGAAAGCAATGTTACTTGGGACTTTGACTACACAACAGGCACACTTACAATCTCAGGCACAGGTGCTATGGTA
Organism: Clostridiales bacterium UBA1775; assembly: GCA_002314595.1. Taxonomy (GTDB): domain Bacteria; phylum Bacillota; class Clostridia; order Monoglobales; family Firm-18; genus UBA1775. The sequence goes on from DCGP01000034.1 coordinate 12,820, forward strand.
GATTTTGCTTATGGCGACAACACATCTGCATTCAGACCATTAAAAGACTTGGTTAAAAAGGTTGTAATTGCAGACGGTGTTGCATCAATTGGTGAATTCGCATTTTATGGATATACAAACCTTACTGAACTTTCAATCGGCAAAAATGTTTTGAATATTTATGGTAGCGCATTTGAAAACACAGGTTTGACATCATTATATGTTCCTAAAAATGTTGTTTCAATAAGCGAAAAAGCATTTTATAATGCAACTAAATTAAATAGCATTACTTTTGAAAATGAGAATTTGGCATGTGGCAGTTCAAACCAGTTTATGGGAACAGCCTATGCTAAGAATAATGCTAATTGGTCTGACGGTATTATGTATGTAGGAACAAGTGCTGTTCAATTCGATAAAACCCGTGTGGATGGCAATGTTATTACATTTAAACCTGACACCACAGCAACATTCTTAGAAAAGGGTTATATTGAAGAAATTTCGGTACAAGGCTTTGAAATTGCTGAGACTAACCAAAAATACAAAACTGTAAACGGCGTTTTGTATTCAAAGGACGGCAAAACACTAATTCGCTTCCCGGGAAGTGTAACCGGTGAATTTGTTATTCCGGAAGGTGTAAATAATATAGGTCAAACTGCCTTTGAACGTACAAAGCTTAGCAAGGTAACAACTCCATCAACTACAAAAAAGATACATTCATTTGTATTTGAAAAATCAACATCATTAACAGATGTTATTATTAAGGGTGATGTTGAGGAAATAGAAATTATGTTATTTTATGAATGTACAGCACTTAAAAACATTTCACTTCCTGCAACAGTGAAGAATGTATTAATGGGAGCATTTTATGACTGTAATGCACTTGAAAATATCTACTTTGACGGCTCAATGGCACTTGCTCAAAAAATTAAAATCAGTACGATGATGAACACACCGTTTACATTAGATAAATTCAAGGTATTATTTGACGATAAATTAGACGGTGTAGTTAATATGTCAAACTACAAGACATGGACACATTACCCATATACACTAAAAGGCTGGTACGACGAAAAGGGTAGCTTGCTTGTAGGCGATGCTTCATACTTCCAAAGCTACACAGCTAAATGGTTAAACGAATACGGCAACGAAGTTGTGGATAAAGCCATAGACTTTTTCGACCTACCTACAACTGATATGATGGATACACAAGGTTGGAAGTGGGATAGCGCAACAAAGACTTTAACACTTAACAATGCAACATTTGATTGCTCAGGTATTTATAAGAAAGAAAGTACACCGGCAATTGAATTACCTGACGGTGCAACAGTAGTTTCAGAAACAGATTCAGTAAATACAATTATTGGTCCGGTTTCAGATGCTCAATCTGTTGGTATTTGGGCAACCGGTGAGGTTACATTTGTTGGTGATGGCACAATCAATGTAAAAACAAGCAATGAAAAGAAGGCAAATACTGCATTACTAGCATTTGGCAACGTTACAGTAAAAGACGAAATGAAGCTTGTTCTTTGCAAAGGCAAGGATGTTGGAGTTTTTAAAGCAATCTCATTAGACCTACGTGGTGAAAGTACAGAACTTACCCTAAACGATAAGGCTACTATTACAGCATACAACAGAATTACTTGTGAGTATGAATATGGTCTTGGCAACTACTTCATCACAGGTGAAAAAGACGGCGAAAGAACAAGAACATACGGAAGAGATTCTATCAAGGACTTCTACGAAGAATGTATTGTAATTTACAGAGCAGGCACTCTTTCAGAAACCGGTTTGTATAAATACGGTGGCGGTGGCGGCGGTGCAACAAGACCTGCAACCGTTAAGAAAGATGAAGAACAAAAAGTTGAAGAAACTGATACAGAAGAAACAATCGTTGGCGCAAAGAAGCTTGAACTTATTATCGGAAGCAAAGTAATTGACGTTGACGGTAAAACTGTTGAAAACGATGTTGCTCCTTTAATCAGAAATGACCGTACAATGTTACCTGCAAGATTTGTTGCAGAAAACTTAGGTGCAACTGTTGAATGGGACGAAGAACAACAAAAGGTTACAATTACAAGCGCAGATAAAAAGACAGTAATCACACTTGTAATCGGCTTACCTGTTATCTTCGTAACAGATACAACAGCAAAAGAAGGCGCAACAAAGGAATTAGAACTTGAATGCGCTCCATTCATCGAAAATGACAGAACATACACACCACTTCGTGCAATTGCCGAAGCACTTGGTGCAAAGGTTGAATGGGAAGAAGCTACTCAAAAGGTAACTATTTCAAGATAACTAAATAACAAAAATGCTCTCACTTAGGTGAGGGCATTTTTTATAGGTAAATAATGAATACTGAAAAATGAATACTG
>DCGP01000005.1:0-27084 GCA_002314595.1 Clostridiales bacterium UBA1775
CGCTTTATCATCAGTGGAGACGGAGAGATTCGAACTTTTGACCCCCTGCTTGCAAGGCAGGTGCTCTCCCAGCTGAGCTACACCCCCACGTGCTTTCTTTATTTAATTGTTGGTGGGCTCAAGTGGACTCGAACCACCGACCTCACGCTTATCAGGCGTGTGCTCTAACCTGCTGAGCTATAAGCCCATATCTCAGACACGAGTAATATTATAACACAGCAGATTTGGTTTGTCAACACTTTTTTGCTTATTTTTTACTTATTTTTATAAAAATATTCCAAAACTTTTAACGCATTTTCTTGTTTTTTTGATTCCTCATTTTCGGAACGCTGCTTGGTATTTAATATTCTAACTGCCATATACAGTTTTTTGTTGTTTTCATAGCCCAAAGACTTTATAATGGAATTATTGTCAATTTGGATTGCATAGTCAGGTGATGTGTTACCTGTAATTTTTGAAATATCCTCTAAAAGTTCCATTTTGATGCAGTATTTATAAAATACCTTATCTAACAAATACAGATATCCTTCGCCCTCTAACATCTCAAACTGAATTGCTGTTTGCATTGAATAGTCTGATTCCGAAGTGATTTTATCTACATCCCCTGCTGTTAGATTTTGAAAGTCAAAATCAACCTTGCCATTTTCGTTGATATCGTCAATCAGTTTAGTGAATTCTGCCTTTGTTTTTGCTTCAAATTGGTCTGTAATAGGGTCTTCACCTATATAATACCCAACTAAATCATAATCAATCAGATTAGTGCAGGAAACTATTCCCCAGGCAATAAAAGCAAGAAGCAATGCTCCAAAAAAGATTTTAAGCTTATAATAAAACCAAAAATTTTTAAACCAATTTAAGTCCTTTTTTTCATTCCAAAAGTTTTGTTCAGCCATATTTTTTTACCTCTCAATTACACTTATTATATATCTAAAAAGTACTTGTGTCAATAAAAAAAGAATTCGTTTAACTAAACGAATTCTTTTTTTATTTATCTTTTGTTGTTCCAATAATCTAAAATTCTGCACGCTTCATTAAGTTCACTTGGTTTATTACGTAAGTTCCAAAGGGTAACAAATTCATTGTACCATTTTTTATAATCTACATAGCATTCTATTGTATATCCGTCCCTTACTGCTCGTAAATCTGCAACTACTGCATATCCGTCAATAGCGTTAATTATTTCTCTTTTAATGTTATCATTATAGAAATTAGCATTTGACACCATTTCACTTGCCTTTTTACATACTGAAATGGCATTGATATAATTTTCTGCTTCTATTTTATCGTGCCTATCTACAACAAGGCTTACCCAATAGCAAACCCCTCTTACACTTGAAATTAGTGCCATTGCATCAACTACAACTTGATTTCCATATATTATTTTTGATGCTAATTTACGAAAATCACCATCTGCAACTGTTTGGTGATTCCAAGATATTGATGCACCAAGCAAAATACCATATTCGGAAGAAGTAATGCTTGCAAGATTGCCATAATCCCCCCAATTTGTATTTAATGCACCTAATGCACCGTGTTTAAAGCCATATCCGATAAAGTTGACAATGTTATTTTCTTCAACCTCAACGTCTTCGGAAAATCCACACCACGATGTTGTTCCCGGACACATAATTTGAGTAATTCCACATTCTTTAAATTTAATTGCCTTGCCCTCGTCAGGATTTTTTTGATATTCCCAATTAAGCATTATTACACCCTTTGGAATATCCTTTAATCTTTCAGGATGTTGAAGGATAATATCCCCCCACATCATAACAGTTTTGCCTTTGGATTGCAAATAATTTATTAGTTTAGTTACAAAGGAAACATAAAGTTCGGCCTTGTCTTTGCCCTTATTTACACCATTGCCAAGGTCAAAGGTTTCATCACAACAGATGTTAAATTTGTCGCTGTGAGTAACCTCTAAATACTGGTCTATTAAGCTTTTTACAACCTCAAAGGATTCCTCAAGAGTTGGGTTGATAGTGTGGTGAATCATTCTGTCTTCCCAATAGTGATTTGGCGAATCCAAATTAGGCATCTCGCTTAAATGATTATACTTTTCGTTATTTAAAAGCTCATACAAATGCCCAAATGTTGCTATTGACGGAATTAGTTCTATAAATCTTTCATCACAATATTTTTCAAGCTCTAAAATTTCTGCCTTTGTAAGATAGCCGAATTTATCCAAGCAGAAGGCATACTCTTTAAATTCAAAGGTGTGTTCAATATATAGCTGCAATGAGTTTTGTTTATACATTGCAAGCTTGTCAACAAGCGCCTTTAATGTGTCAAGTGTCGGAACTTTACCCCTTGTAACATCGTGATAAAATCCACGATATTTCATATCAGGCTTGTCCTCAACCTCACAGCAATTTAAAGTATCACCGTATGTATTTAATAGCAATTTAAGTGTCTGGACCCCATAAAATGCTCCGTTTATCCCCGATGATTTAATGTCTGCACCATTTTTAGATATTTTAAGTGAATAGCTTTCCTCGTCTGTATTTCCGATTTCAATATTTACTAAAATTCCATCTTTGTTATCCCTTGAAATACGGTTACACTCGTTTACTATTCTGCTGTCCTTATTTCCGATAAAATTCCAATGGATTTTTGAAAAATCTGCTGTTTCGCTATACTCAACATATTTCTGTGGTTTAGGTAAAATATTCATGGTTCTCCTCCATTTTGTTTGTTACTTTTATTTTATAACATACTTAAAATTAAGTCAAGGGATATAGCCTTTTTGTCAATTATGTTTGATAAGATATTTATTTTTATACAAAAAACCGTAGGATTATTCCTACGGTTTTAAATAATGTTTTATATTAATTTTTCAAATTACATCTTTTGATGCGCTTTCAAATGTTCCACACTTTTTTCGTAGCAACGCATTGACTTCTTGCTGTGTTTTATAAAATCACCGTTGTGTTTATGTTCAATTATATGGGAATGAGTACATCCGTCGTGAGTGTGTGTTAAAATATGGGTGTGCGTATGACAGCACTCATTAGCTAAAGTATCTGTCACAACAAAAAATGTGCCTAAAAGCATAATTATCAAAGCAATTAAATAACTAAAAGTAAATTTATTTCCTATGAGTATAAACGAAATAGCTGCTCCGATGAATGGAGCTACCGCATAATATGCACTTGTTTTAGTGGCACCAAGATGCCGTTGAGCTTTGATATATGCAAAGATACTCAATCCATAGGCAAAAAAACCAAGAAGCATAGCAAGGAAAATATATTTGATATTAGGAAGTGTTTCACCCATAAACAAAGCTACAATACACGAACCCAAGCCCGAAAAAATTCCTTTTAATACTACAATCTCATAAGTGCTTTTCTCTGAAATTTTCCGAGTACAATTATTTTCAAGCCCCCAACAAACAGTTGCCAAAACAACAAACAACGAACCATAAGAAAAATCAAAACCATCAGTGCCATCAAATGAAAGAATAATGCTTGATGTAGTAATGAGCATAATCGCAGTCCACAGTTTTTTTGATACTTTTTCATTAAATATAACCAGTGCTATCAGTGTGGTTGCAACAATTTCAAAATTTCCAAGAAGAGAGGCATTTGAGGCATTACCGAATTTAATTCCAAACATCAAAAAAATCGGTGCCGCAATATCCAACACTATCATACCGACTGTGTACGGCAAATCTTTTTTAGAAAGTTTATCTTCTGCTTTTTCATTTTTTCTGCGAAATATATACATAATTCCTACGCCAACACCTGCTCCGAGATACAAAAACGATGCTAAAAATGTCGGAGATACATATTCAAGCAACAGCTTTGAAAATGGTGTACTGACAGCATAAAAAACCGCTGCCATAAAAGCATATATTATCGAAATAACACTCTTATTATTCATATTCAATCCTCAATATCTTATTGTTGTTTTATAATATTATATCGCAAAATCCAAGGAATATCAATTGATAAAACGACGATTTTTTTAAATTAAAAAATATTTGTTCTTTTTTAGTAGTTTTGTAAGCCATGTAATTTCATTATACTACATTCTCTTTTATCAAAAATAAACTCCTTGCATTTGCAAGGAGTTTAACATTAAGGTCCTTTTATAATGTTTTAATTTGTGTTTCAAATGGCGTAAGTTTGGCGTAAATGGCATAAATCTTATTTTTGTCAAGTACGTAAACCTGCATAAACACTAACTTTTTGATTAGTTATTATCTATTGGCTTCTCCGACTCCCTTCGCCATTTCTTGATTCAACCTTTGGTTGAAATGGCTTGGTCGCTGGATTTGCCTCCTACGCAACACGCCATACCCGTATGGCTTATGTGTTGCTGACAAACCCATTTTGCAACGAATGTTGCTTATGCGTTTGTAGTCGGCTTCATTGTTGGGAATAGTAATACGTCTCTGATTGCTTCTGCGCCTGTTAGCAACATACACATACGGTCAATACCAAAGCCGATACCACCTGTTGGAGGCATACCGATTTCAAGAGCATTCATAAAGTCTTCATCTGTTGTGTTTGCCTCTTCGTCCCCTAACGCAAGTTGTTCTTCTTGTGCTTTAAAGCGTTCTCTTTGGTCGATTGGGTCGTTAAGTTCCGAATAAGCATTTGCCATTTCCCAACCATTCATAAAGAATTCAAAACGTTCAACATATTCCGGATTTTCCGGCTTTTTCTTTGTAAGAGGCGAAATTTCAATTGGATGGTCCATAACAAATGTTGGTTGCAACAAGTGTTCTTCTGCATATTCTTCAAAGAATAGCGCCAAAATATCACCTTTTTTATGTCTGTCTTCAAACTCTACGTGTTTTTCCTTAGCGATTGCTCTTGCCTCTTCAAGTGTATGTATTTCGTTAAAATCTACACCTGCATATTTTTTAACAGCATCTACCATTGTAATTCTTTCAAATGGCTTACCCAAATCCATCTCAATGCCTTTATAAGTAATTTTAGTTGTGCCTAAAACCTCTTGGGCAACATGGCGGTATAGGTTTTCTGTTAAATCCATCATACCGTGATAATCTGTATATGCTTGGTAAAGCTCCATAAGTGTAAATTCCGGATTATGACGAGTATCTAAGCCTTCGTTTCTAAACACTCTGCCGATTTCGTAAACCTTTTCCAAACCACCTACGATAAGTCGTTTTAGATATAGTTCAAGAGAAATACGAAGTTTAAAATCTTCATCAAGAGCGTTAAAGTGGGTTTCAAACGGACGAGCAGACGCACCACCTGCATTTGATACAAGCATTGGTGTTTCAACTTCCAAGAAACCTTCATCGTTTAAATAATTACGAATTGATGAGATAATCCTTGAACGCTTGATAAATGTGTCCTTAACCTCTGCATTCATAATAAGGTCAACATAACGTTGACGATATCTTAAATCTGTATCTACAAGACCATGGAATTTTTCCGGTAATGGTTGCAATGATTTTGAAAGTAATGTGATTTTAGAAACACGAATTGATTTTTCGCCCTTTTCCGTTGTAAATACAACACCCTCTACACCTACAATATCACCGATATCATATTTTTTAAATGCGTTGTAAGCATCTTCGCCTAAAATATCACGCTTAACAAAGATTTGCATATTTCCACTAACGTCTGCTACGTTACCAAAGGATACGCTTCCCATCTTTCTTTTTGCCATTAAACGTCCTGCTACAACAACAGGCTTTTCATCAAATTCCTCATAGTTATCTCTAATTTGTTGAATGTGATGCTTTCTGTCAAATTTAGTGATTACAAATGGGTCTGCATTATTTTCAACAAGCTCTTTTAACTTTTCACGTCTAACTTGCAATACATCACCAATTTGTTGATTGTTATTATTTTTTTCTGCCATATAATCAAACCTTTCGTAAATTGTTTATTATTTGTTGATTTCTAAAATTTTAAGTTTGATTGAACCGTCCGGAACAGGTACTTCAACTTCTTCGCCGATTGATTTGCCTAAAAGTGATGCACCAACAGGTGATTCGTCAGAAATCTTGCCCTTTGATGGGTCTGCTTCTGTTGAACCTACAATATTATAAGTTAATTCTTCGTCAAATTCTTCGTCAAAAACTTTGACTGTGCAACCTAATGAAACCTTTTCTGTTGAAATCTCTGTTTCGTCAATTACTTTTGCATTTTTAAGCATTGTTTCGATTTCAATAATACGGATTTCCATTTGTGCTTGTTTGTTTTTAGCTTCGTCATATTCTGAATTTTCAGACAAGTCCCCGTAGCCTAATGCTACTTTGATTTCTGCTGCAACTTCTTGACGTTTTACTGTTTTTAAATATTCTAATTCCTTTTCTAATTTTTCCAAGCCTTCGCTTGTAAGAATAACTTGTTTAACTGATGCCATATTATTCATCTCCTTACAAAATTTATATAAAACATTTTGCTATATTTGTTTTCACAATCCTTTATATTATATACAAAACTCGTCAATTTGTCAATAGAATACACTGTTTAAATACAGTATTCTTCATTCCAAGGGGTGGTTTTACCTTAAAATCCATTTTAAAATCATATATTGCATTTTTATTTAGTGGATTAAATTGTGTGCAATTTGACGATATTTTGTTGTTACAAGGCGATATTACCACAACTATTCCTGATGTTATTTCTTTGCCTTCATCGATTATTTCTACAACTGCACCCATACCGTTCAAAACATCTTCTGTTAATTTATTTGCTTTATTTATTTTATTGGTTGATACTGAAATATTGTTTGAAAGCTCCGTTAACTGCTTAATAATTTTTATGCCTTGATTTGATAGTTCTTTATCTATTATTGTGATTTTTATACTATCATCATTTGATTTAATCAATTTCCTGATTGTAGATAATAATTCATTATAATAAACATTTATACCGTCTATTATTTTAAATTTATCGCCTAAATATTCTGCGTTTTCAAGTAATACTATATCTTTAATATTATGCTTCCAAAATATCTTTTCATAATTGGTATCTTGATATGTAATTACAAAAACGATTTCGTAAAAATCAACCCTGTAATACTGTACCCTTTTAAAATGATTTATTATACTTCGTTTTCTTTTCGGTAATAAAACACCTATATTCTTCATATAATCTCTCCCATATTAAATTATATGAGATAAATTATCAATTATTTTAAAATTTCTATTGCCTTTTCAAGTTGATTATCAACAGTTGAATTTTCACCAAGATTTACTTCAACATCAGGTTCTATGCCTTTTTTGTTAATATCCATATTGTCAGGTGTAAAATACTTTTGAATTGTAACCTTTAATGCTGTGCCATCGGAAAGTTGAATTACATTTTGAACAACGCCCTTACCAAATGTTTTCTTGCCGACTATTTTACCTCTTTTATTCCCCTTGATTGCCCCTGCAAGTAATTCTGATGAACTTGCACTATTTTCGTTTACCAACAAAACAAGAGGTAATTTGCAACCCTCAACCTTACTGTATGTATACTGTTTATTGCCGTTTTTGTCAGACGTATAGTATATTGTATTACCCTTAGGCAATAAACAATCAGCGATAATTTCTGCCTCTTTGGTTAGTCCTCCTCCGTTATCACGAAGGTCAACAATTATTGATTTAACATTTTTTCTTTCAAATTCGTCAATTACCTTGGAGAATTGTTCTCCTACACCTTCGGAAAATACATATAAGCAAATGTATCCGATATTTTTATCGATAATTTCGGAATATATAGAATCTTTTTTTATTTCTTCACGCTTTAATTTAAAATCCTTATTTTTGCCGGTTTCTGCTTGTTTAATTGTTAAGGTTACCTCTGTTCCCTCTTCTCCTTTAATAGCATCGGATATTTGTTGAAAATTATCAACTGTAAATTCTTTACCATTAACTGCTAAAACAGTGTCGCCTTCCTTAATTCCTGCCCTGTCTGCCGGCGAATCCTTGTATACCTCTACTATCAAAATTGTGTTGTTTTCTGCATCTTTCCTCATACCAATGCCAACACCACAGTAAGTATCGTTAATAAAGCTTTCGAATTGTTCAAATTCTTTCTTTGTAAAATACGTTGTATATTCATCACCAAGAGCAGAAACATAGCTTTTGATAGCATTGTCTGTTGCAACGTCTTTATCATAATTACCGTAGTAGTTTTCGTCAATAAGCCGTTGAATAACACTGAATTTTGCCGTTCCCCCCGGTTTTATGAATAATTTACCGTTATAATATGCACCCAAGGTCATAAAGCACAGTGATGCTGTAATTATAACTGTAATTGCTATTGTATAATATTTCTTTAAAAACTCTTTCATAGGATTGCCTCCCTAAGATATTAAAATTAAAAGCCAAAGGTTTTGTAACCCTTGGCATTTTATTTTAACTTACGTAAGATAGTGGATTGGTTGTAGCTCCGTTAATAATAACCTCAAAATGAAGATGTGGCCCTGTTGAATAGCCGGTACTTCCAACATATCCAACTGTTGCACCCTCTTGAACGGTTTGCCCTGCTGAAACTGCCATAGAGCTTTGATGAGCATACAATGTGCATACACCACCACCGTGGTTAATAACAACATAATTGCCATAGGCAGAGTTATAGGTTGCAGTAACTACTGTACCACCCTTTGCGGCAATAATTTTAGCGCCATTACCTGCACCAATATCAATGCCGGTGTGCAATTTTTCATATTTTAAAACAGGGTGCAATCTCCAACCATAGTACGAAGTAATAGTATGGCAACTTGGACACGGCCAAGTCATTGAGCCACCACTGTACGGAGTTGAGCTACCTGATAAATTGCTAAGCTGTGCCCTAACAGATGCCTCTTGTGCTTCTATTGTTTTTAATTGCTTTTCTAAATCACTAACAGAACCTTCAATTTTTTTAATCATCGCATCACGTTCTGCCATTTTTGAGTCAAGGCCTGCTTTTTTAGTATCTAACACAGATTTGGAATCTAAAAGTCCATTTTGCAAATTAACAAGTTCGTCCTTTTTGCCTTGTATTTCCTCTTGTTTTGCACGGAGCTTATCTGTCATATTGCTATCATATTCTGCAATTTGTTTTACAATGTCAATTCTTTCAAACAAATCGCTTATACTTGTTGCTGAAAATAAAATATCTAAATAACCCATTGAGCCGTTTTCATACATTACACGTATACGGGTTTTATATGCGTCATATTGGTCGTCTGCTGCTTGTGTAGCTTGGTCAAGGTAAATTTGAACATCGTCAATTTTGCCTTGGTAATCGGTGATTTTATCATTTAAATCACCGATTTGTGATTCAAGCTCTACTACTTGAACGTCCAGGGCTGCCTTTTCTGCCATTGCTGTATCTTTTTTCCCTTTTAGAGAATTGATTTCAGAATTGATTGATGCTTTGCTGTTAGACAAATTAGTTTGTTCTTGTTTTAACTGACTTTCAGTTTTTGCATAAACAAAGTTGATTATAATTGCCGAAGCGATTAAAACAATCATTACAATAGCAACAACAAAGGCTAAAATTCTTTTACCTCTTTCACTAAACACTGTGAAACCTCCTCTCTACACTTTTAGATGACGTCTAATTGAAATTGCGCTGCCAAATGCGCCTAAAAGTCCACCAATACCGGCAAACCAACCTAATAATTGTAAAATAACCTCTTGAATTGAGCATAACTTAATTGTACCGAAAATTGTTACATCTAATGATATAAAATATCCATAACCGACTAAAACAATTATCAATGAAATAAGAGCGCCCACAATGCCGATAACAATACCTTCTATTATAAATGGCCAACTGATAAAACTATTGGTTGCACCAAGGTATTTCATTATGTTAATATCTCTACGTCTTGCAAACAAAGTAATTTTGATTGTATTTGAAATAATAAAGATTGATAAAGCACCTAAAAACAGCATAAACCAAAAACTTATATTTTTAATTATATTGGTTGCGTTAAGTAATTTATTCATACTTGATTGGTTATCTCTTACATCTCCAACACCATATATTTTTTTGATTTCTTTGGAAACTGCATCTGCTGTTGAAATGTCTTTTAATGTTACTTTAAAGGAATCTCTTAAAGGATTGTCCCCTTCTAAACCGTCAAGGTAGTTTGAATCCTTGCCAAGCTTGGTTTTGTATTCCTTTAAAGCGTCGTCCTTTGAAAAGAACTCTACTGTATTTACATTTTTTACATTACTGATATTTTCTTGTAGCGCAGACATATTTTCAGAACCCGGCTTAACAGATTCGTCTATCCAAACTTGGATTTCACATTCTGCCTCTAATTGCTTTGCTATGTGGTTAATATTCATTGAAAACAATAAATATACACCGAAAACTATTAAGGTTGCAACAATAATAATTGTTGAAGCCAATGACATTAGTCCGTTTACTTTATATGTTTTAAGCCCTTCGGACACGAAATATTTGATGTTGCTGTTACTTTTCATTTTCGTATCCTCCTTCGGAGTCTCGAACCATTGAGCCCATATCAAGTTCGATAACACGCTTTTGATATTTATCAACGATTTCTTTATCGTGAGTAATAATTATAACCGTTGTGCCTCTTTTGTTAATTGCATCAAAAAGCTCCATAATTTCGTCAGATGTTCCGGGGTCAAGGTTGCCGGTAGGTTCGTCTGCAATAAGGACGGCAGGGTTGTTTGCCATTGCTCGTGCAAGAGCTACCCTCTGTTGTTCGCCACCGGAAAGTTGGTTAGGCATTGCCTTTGCCTTGTCGGACAACCCAACAATGCTTAAAAGACCGGGAACTGTACGGCGAATTTCCTTTTGAGACGCGTTGCGAATTTGCATAGCAAATGCTACGTTATCATACACGTTTTTAGATGCTAATAATCTAAAATCTTGGAACACCATTCCAAGTGAGCGCCTATATGCCGGAATATCACGACGTTTTAATGCGCCAACATCTGTTCCGTTAATAGAAATGCTGCCACTTGTGATAGTTTCCTCTGCAAGCATAAGCTTGGTAAGTGTAGATTTACCGGCGCCTGATGAGCCGATAATAAATACAAATTCGCCTTTTTCTATATAGAAACTGACTTTGTCAAGTGCAAAGCGCTTGGCCTTGTCATATTTTTTGCTAACGTTACTGAAAAAAACCACTTAAATCACTCCTATAAATTCAAGGAATCCGAACTTAGGTATCTGCTAACCATCATTGCAACTTTAAAGATAATTGCATCGTCAAATTTGCGAATATCAAGACCTGTAAGCTTGTAAATCTTGTCAAGTCTGTATACCAATGTATTTCTGTGAACAAATAGCTTTCTTGAAGCTTCGCTGACATTAAGGTTATTTTCAAAGAACTTTTGGATAGTTATGATAGTTTCTTCGTCAAGTACATTAAGTGAACCTTTTTGGAAAACTTCGTTTAGGAACAGCTCACAAAGCTTTGTAGGTAGTTGGTAGATAAGTCTGCCAATACCTAATGAGTTGTAGCTGATTATTGGTAGGTCAGGTTCAAATACCTTACCTACGTCTATTGCAACGCAAGCGTCCTTGTATGAACGATTGATTTCGATTATGCTTGAAACAACCGAGCCAATACCTACGCATACGTTTGTCATAAGTTCTGAATTTAGTGTATCAATGATAGATGAGGCAATTTTGTCAAATTCTTCGTTAGGAAGTTCTTCTTCAAGAGTTTTAATAAGAACAACGTCTGTGTCATTCATACTGATAACAAAGTCGTGATTTTTATCTGGGAACATACCTGTAATAAGCTCGTGGGCTGTAAATTCGTCATTTTCAACACGAATTAAAAAGACTATGCACTTGCTTTCAAGGTCAATGTGCATGGCACGAGATTTTACGTGAATTTCGCCGGGCATAATATTATCTTCAAGGATATTTTTGATTAGGCTGTTTTTGTCGTATTTTTCATCGTAAAATTGCTTTATTTGGGAGAATGATACGCTAAGTACACCTACCATACTTTTTGCAAATTCGTCGGAACCGGAGCAAAATATAACGTATTCTGAACGGTTACGAATGCCAATACGTCTGTATGTATCACCTTCGATAGCGATAGCGTCGCCGATTTCCTTTGCACGTGTAGATGCAAATTCCCTAACAGCGCCGATTTCGTTTACGTCTGTGCATGCGACTATTGTGCCGTTTTCGTCTATTATGCCTGCTGTTCTACCCATCAATGCCGGTTGCATTTGATGAATAACTGTTTGAAATAATCTGTTTGCCATAAAAATCCTCCTTTTGATTTGAGGTGTTTTGCCTTTTGTAGAAATTGTATAAACAAAAAATCCACAAATTTATCATTATACACTATACATAATACACCTTTTTTTAATAAAAATCAATAAAAATTTGAAATTTTTTTGTGCTTTTTGCAAAAAAATTTTTAAGAGGGGATAAATTATCTTAATTTTGGCGAAATTTTCGAGGAAGATTTATCGTCAAAATGACGAAAAGTGTGTGAGAGGGTTTTAATGAATGGGTGAGATGGGCAATGAAGGGATTTTCAATGGAGCAAGGGAGCGAGGTGGTTGGTGCAGAGGTTAGGGTGTGGACAGTACCGAGTTTGATTTAGGGGAAAGGTAGTGAGGTGGTTGGTATAGATGTTAGGGAACTTACAGTACCGAGTTTGATTTAGGGGAAAGGTAGCAAGGCAAAGGAGTTAGGATTTGCAATGCTAAAATTTTGCTAAGGATATAGTTTGATTTATTTGTTTATGTACTTTTGGAGTCAAAAGTACCAAAAACGCGGGGATTCCGGATCTCCCCGCACCCCCCAACGGCCTCGCAGGGGCGTAAGGAGTGGGAGAGGTTAAAGTACAGAGAATTGTTTAAAGGTAATGTTGCAAGGTGTTTGTGCTTATTGGTGGTATTGCTGTGTTAGGAAAAGGATTTAGTTTTGAAAAATGATAGTTTCCTAATAGTATTATTTAGAAAGTAGGTAGTGCAATTTCTTTTGTACTTTTGGAGTCAAAAGTACCAAAAACGCGGGGATTCCGGATCTCCCCGCACCCCCCAACGGCCTCGCAGGGGCGCAAGGAGTGGGCGAGGCGAAAGTACAAGGTTCTGCAAAGGAGCGAGGGAGTGAGGTGCTTGATGCAGATGTTAGGGAGTGGACAGTACAAAGTTTATCGTAGGGGCGTAAGGAGTAGGCGAGGTTACAGTACAAGGAATTGTTTAGAGGCAAGGGAGCAAGGTGGTTAGTGCAGAGGTTAGGGAGTGGACAGTACCGATTTTGATTTGGGAGAAAGGGAGCGAGGTGGTTGGTGCAGAGGTTAGGGAGTGGACAGTACCGAGTTTGATTTGGGAGAAAGGGAGCGAGGTGGTTGGTGCAGAGGTTAGGGAGTGGACAGTACCGAGTTTGATTTGGGAGAAAGGTAGAGAGGTGGTTAATATGGGAAATAGGGAGTGGACGATAGTGAGTGAGCTAAAAGGTAACATTAAAGAGTTAAGGGTGAAAAAAATCGGTCGAGGAAAACCTCGACCGAATAAAAGATTTTTTTAAATAGATTGTTTATTAGTTAAGTTTGAATGACTTGAACAATGGAACTAATGTATCCCAAGCGTCAATAATAAATGACTTAACTGTGTTAGCAGGGTCTGTCATTGTGTATTCAATAGGAGCTGAGTCGCCTGCTTCTTTATCAATTGTTTCGATGTTAACAACTGTACCGTCAGCACCAAATTCAACAAATGTGAAACCATAAGGTGTGCCTTCGCCAAATGCTGCAACATCATCAAAACCATTGATTGAAATTGTATCGCCTGCAATGCTTATTGGCAATAATTCTTCAGCTGATAAGAATTTTAATTCTTTAACATAAGTTACACGATCATCAGAGTTTGCTGTTGCAAGAATACAAATGTTAGCATCTTCTTGGTTAACTGAGAACATATTAGAGTCGCAGTATGAACCTACGAAATCGTGTGCTGATTCATAAATACCTTGACGCTTACCGTTAATTGTCCATGAAATCATACCGTCTTGTGATACTGTGATTGTAGTTGTTATATCGCCATTAAATGTACCATTTGCACCATATGTACCACCATCGAAGCCTTCTGACGGACCATTAACACGAGCAACTTGCTTACCATTTTCTACCTTATGGAATACCCACGCATAATCGTATCCAGAATTGTTTCTAACATTACCAGGAAGTTCTATTTGATAGTAGTTTCTACCACCATTGTGAACCATAAATCTAATCATTTGACCTGCAAGAGCAGAAGATTCGCTTAACTTAATACGCATTGTGAAGTCTTTCTTTAAGCCGGAAAGTGAACCTGTGTAGAACAATGCAGGATATGCACAGTGAGTAGTTTGATCAAACTGTGTACCTATTAAGTTTACACCATTATCACTAACACCTGCTTTACCCCAACCATTCATTGGTGCTTGTGATACTGAATCACTATCTGTCATCTTGAATGTCCAGTCGCTGTTAAGAACGATTGGTGTATAGTTTTTACCATTTTCGTCATCTTCGTGAGTAAGTGCTGTTAATGCAACATCTGAATATTGAGTACAGTCAACTACTTCGTCTTTTGCTGCTGTAACTGTAACTTTACCAACTTCTGTACCATTAGCATAGATTGTAAGTTCACCTAATGCTGAACCATAAATCTTACCATCTGAAACATAACCGTTAGCGCTTGTTGTAAGTGTTGGAGAATCAAGGTCAACACCACCTACACGAGCAATGATTGATAATGAGCCATTATTCTTTGGAAGAGTAATAGTTGTATCAACAGGAATGTAAACTGATACATCTGCTGCTGCTGATAGCTTAACTGTACGATATGTTGCTGCAGTGATATCGTTAACTAATTCGCCTTCTGCAGGAATTGTACCTAATTTTAGGTAATTTCCATCTTCGTAAGGTGATAGATAAACATCAACCGGTGAAGACGACTTATTTACGAACTTCTTGAATGAATATTTCTTGCCAAGGTCCATAATGTTGTTTGAATCTAATGATGTTGCTACATCGATATATGCTTCATCATCTTTAAGACCTAAGTTTGAAACATTTTCAAGTTTGTATGACCTAATAAGTGTTTGTGAACCTGTACCATAA
The DNA here is from genome assembly GCA_002314595.1 of Clostridiales bacterium UBA1775. Taxonomy (GTDB): domain Bacteria; phylum Bacillota; class Clostridia; order Monoglobales; family Firm-18; genus UBA1775. The sequence continues at coordinate 15,025 of DCGP01000005.1, forward strand.
GGTCTGTTTGCAGCAAAACCTACATAAGTTTTTGTTGGGTCTGCTTGTAACCATTCGTCAACTGTATATGATTTTGTTTCGTTAACAACGCCACAAGATGCAGCATTTGCTGTAACAGTAATCTTTTTACCTTCAACCTTAATTACTGCATGATATGAATTATTCGTACCCAAATATCCTGTTTGGTCTGAACCAAATAGTCTTGTAGATACATCGCCTGCAACCTTATATACTGCCCATGTACCATCAGTACTTGCAGCTTTAACCTGACTGTTCATAACAGCACGGTCGCAGTTGAATGTTAACATATAGTAATTAGATTGGTCCTTGCCGGCAAAACGGAACATAGGAACAGTATAGACATTACTTTTATTACCTTCAACTGTGATTTGGTATTTATCTGTTAACTTACTATAAACATTTGGGTCATTAAGTTTTAAATAAGACTGTCTGTAAACAAATCCTGAGTTTGATTCAGTACCATTTGTTTGAAGAACTTTGTTGCCATCACCCGTATCTACAACATCAATTGATAAGTGTCCACCAAGTGGGCTTTGTGAGTTTACAATGTACCATGGTGATGTACCGATTTGTGTGCTGCCTGAAGCAGATAAATCGTATTCGCCTGTAACAAATTCTTCACCATCAAAGTCTGTTGAGTAAATTGTTGTATCTTCTTTTTCGATAGATGTCTTTAATTTAGCAGAAGACATTTCGATTTTCTTAATAGAAGATGCGGCACCTGAACCATTTGTTGAATAGAATATGCTTGTATCCTTTACAGAAACTGCAAAAGGTTTTTTATCTACATATGAGCCTTCCCATACTTGTGTACCTGTAAAGCCTGCTCTATTACCTGATACCTTCCAAGTAATTGTTGATTTGTCAGTAATTTTAACATCAAAAATCAATTCAGTACTTGAGAAACAACCATTACCACCTTTACTTGAATCGGCAGCAGGACCATTAACTGTTGCAACAACTGCATTGTCTACAACCTTAATGAACTGTGCAACATAACCGGTAGTTCCTGATTCACTACCTCTGTAACAAACTAAACCATAGTAGTTTTTACCGGCATTATGCTTCATGAACATTTGACCGATGGTAGCGTTTGAGTTACCTTTTTGCATAGTAGTTTTGATTGAAATTGTATCTGAAACGTCTGATGTAAAGCCATCAAATTCCAAACCACCGATAGGCAACCTATTCCAATTAAGACCTGTGTTGTAGCCTAATTGCACACCAGATGAAGAAAAAGTAAATGCACCGGGAGCACCATTAAAATAAGTAGATGAACCTGCACCTGTTTGGTCGTTTGAATAACGCAACCATACATTTGTACCTGTACCTACTGCAGCCGGTGTGTATGAATCACTATCCGGTTTTGCAATTGATAAGCTACCAAGACTTGCATAAGGGTCAGCTGTAAAGTCTATTGTTTTAGACCAGCCTGCTTCCTCAGCAAAAACGGTAAAGCTAATTGAAGTAAGTACTAAACAAAGTACTACTAACATGCTTAAAACCTTGTTTGAGATTTTTCTCATAATTTTCACAACCTTCTTTAAAAAAATTAGTATATAATACTGGTAATCATATTGTAACATTGAATAGATTAAAATGGAAGTTGATTTTTTGTCAACTTTTTTTGATATTTATGCAAGTTATGTCTAAAAAATCGCTTTAAATAGGGATTTTTTAACTGTTTACACATCTATAAATTGGCTTTTAGTTAAATTTAACAATTATTTGTAATATTTTTGTAAGAATTGCACAAATGTGCTAATTTAACCATTCAATAGTTGTTTTTATGTGTATTTTTATTGATTATTTAATGATTCTTGTAGAGATAACTCCGTCAAAGTCAATAGTGTCGTTGCCCATATCGTGGTCTACATCTACTATTGTGTATGCGTAGTCCCCTCTACCTTTATTCATCATATTTTCAATATTTACATTCTTGTCGGCAAAATACTTACTGATTTGGCCTATCATATTTGGAATATTTTTATGGATAATACAAATTCTAACACCTGTTGAGCGTTCCATTGAACAGCTTGGGAAGTTAACTGAATTTATAATATTACCATTTTCCAAATATTCTTTTAATTCATTTACTGCCATTACTGCACAGTTATCTTCACTTTCCGGTGTTGATGCACCAAGGTGGGGAATTGCTATTATATTTTCCTTGTTAATCATATTTTTATCAGGGAAGTCTGTTACATAGCATGAAACCTTGCCCTCATTGACTGCCTTTATGATTGCTTCGGAATTAACCAAGCCACCTCTTGCAAAGTTTAGGATACGGACACCATCCTTCATTGTTGCGATTGTTTCGGTATTTACTGTGTCCTTTGTTTCGTCATTTAGCGGAACGTGGATTGTGATATAGTCGCATTGTTCAAAGATTTCCTTCATTGAGGTTGCCTTATGCACTGCCCTTGACAAGCCCCATGCTGCGTCTACTGAAATATATGGGTCGTAGCCTACAACATCCATTCCTAAGCCTTGGGCTGCGTTACATACCATAACACCGATTGCACCTAAGCCGATAACACCAAGCTTTTTGCCCATAACCTCAGGGCCTACAAATTGGGATTTGCCCTTTTCCACTGCCTTAGCAACGTTGTCGCCTTCGGACTGCAATGTATTTGCCCACTTGATACCGTCTGTAATTTTACGAGATGACATTAACAGACCTGCGATAACCAATTCCTTTACTGCGTTTGCATTTGCACCCGGTGTGTTAAATACCACGATGCCTGCTTCGCTACATTTTTCAAGAGGAATGTTATTTACGCCTGCCCCTGCCCTTGCTACTGCCTTTACAGACTTTGGTATGTCCATATCGTGCATATTAAAGCTTCTTAATATTATTGCGTCCGGATTTTCAACTTCATCACCACAAGTATAGTTTGCACCGAATTTATCCATTCCGATTGGTGAAATTTTGTTTAATGTTTTAATATTATACATTTTTATACTCCTTTAATTGTTGGCTTCAAATTCTTTCATAAAGGCAACCAGCTTTTCAACACCTTCAACAGGCATTGCGTTATAGATGCTTGCCCTCATTCCACCAACTGTTCTATGACCTTTTAGGTTTACAAAGCCTTTGGCTGTTGCTTCTTTAATGAACTTTGCATTTAGCTCGTCTGAATCTGTTACAAAAGGAATGTTCATAAGTGAACGGTCTTCCTTTACTACTGTGCCCCTGAACATCTTTGATGAGTCTAAATAATCATACAAGATTTTGGCTTTCTTTTCGTTTACCTTTTGTACTGCCGATACTCCACCTTGTTCCTTTATCCACTCCATTACAAGCTTCATTACATATATTGCATAGGTTGGTGGGGTGTTATACATTGAACCGTTATCTGCGTGGATTTGGTAATTAAACATTGTTGGTGTTACATCCATACAATCGCCGATTAAGTCCTCACGAATAATTACTAATGTTACTCCGGCAGGGCCTAAATTCTTCTGTGCGCCTGCTATTAGGCATCCAAACTTGGAAACGTCAATTTCTTCACTCATTATCATTGATGAAATATCGCCTACCAAAGGAATATCGCCTGTATCCGGCAAGGTGTTGAACTTTGTACCGTAAATTGTGTTATTCATACAAATATAGAAATAGTCTGCATCCTTTGAAAATGTTGACTTGTCTAACTTTGGTATGTATGAGAAGGTCTTATCGGCTGATGAGGCAACACGATTAACTGTAATATATCTTTCTGCCTCCTCTGCTGCTTTTTTTGCCCATTGACCTGTTACTACGATGTCGCACTTTTTATTTTTGTTGCCTAAGTTCATTGGAACCATTGCAAATTGGCTTGATGCACCACCTTGCAGAAACAACACTTTGTAATTGTCCGGCACGTGCATTAGCTCCCTAACCAAGGCTTCACAGCCGTTTATGATTTCCTCATATACCTTAGAACGATGGCTCATCTCCATTACGCTCATACCTGAGCCGTTATAGTTTAGCATTTCGTCTGCTGCCTTTTTTAACACCGATTCCGGCAACATTGATGGGCCTGCTGAAAAATTGTATACTCTTTCCACTTATAATCTCTCCTTTATTTATTTAAAGCTTTTGTTATTGCTTGTGATAGTTGGTCCGGGCATGAGGTGGATTTACCATTGCATTTTATTCCTTTTAATTTGTCTGCAGCGTCCACAGCCTTCATACCTTCAACAAGTTTGGCTATTCCTTGAGTATTCCCATTGCATCCCCTATAAAATACTACGTTTTTTAGTATTCCGTCCTGGATGTCAAAATCAATTTGCAAGGAACACACCCCTTGGGTTTTGTACTCGTAATGTTCTTTCATTTGACGTCCTCCCAACTATATTATCTACCAAGATTATATTATACTCTTTTTTTTACAAAATTTCAAGTAATTATGGGATTTTTTATAAAATTGGCATTTTTTATATACATTATATAAAAATACCACAGGGATATGGCATTTTAACCAACCCCTGTGGCGTTTGTTTTATTGAATTACCTTTGTGAATATTGCGTTATCGTGTGGTAGTGTTAAGCCGTTTGTTATTGCGCCTGTGGCAATTTCTACCCACAATGTGCTTCCCTTTGATACTGTAACAGAACCATCTGCCTTTGTTGATACAATACTATTGAACCTTGTGTTATTTGCTGATTCAACTACTTCAAATTTTACCTTCATAATATAGCCTGTATCACACTTTGTTACCATTGACGGATAGAATGTGATTTTTACCTTTGCACCTTGGCTCTTTGTTGAATTTACCAAGTTTTGTAGGAAGTTTGTGAATATTGAGCTATAATCCTTGGCAAAACGGTAGGTTTCGTAATCGTATTTCGGTGTATATGTGTTGCCTTTTTCGTCTACATAAGGTGCATCGTATACGCTATTTGGCACATTCTTTAATATTGCCGGATAGCTTGCTCTTGTTGACGGATAAGCGTATGTTGCTGTATTTAGAGAAACGTCTGACCTATATCCGTTTTTCACTTGTACCACATATGCTGAATTGAAGCCTGATAGTGCATCAATTTGCATTAACAGCATTGCAAATGTTTTGCCTGTTGTTACTTCATTAGCGCCGATTTTGCCGGAGATGTCAAGCATAATTCCGTTTCTATATGCTGCCGACAACAAGGCATTTTCACGGTCGTTATATGGGTTTGTTATGTCTTTATAATAATTATTTTTATCTGCTAATTTAACAAGCGCCTTTGATGATTTGAACTTGGCTGCAAACATTAGCATTGCTAATGCGTCTTGGTTTGTTACTTTACTATCGTAAACCGATTCTGTCATTCTGTCTTCGCCCAACACGTATTTACATACTGTGAAGAATGAGTATGAATTTGGACGTTCTACTGAGTAGCCTGTGTCAATATCTGCATAAGTTACAAAGAATTTGTCTGTGGCAAGTCTCATTGTAGCCTCTGCCATTTCACCATAAGTGAAGGTTTTATTTGCATCGTATTTATCGTCAAATGCATTGATTTGGTCATACACCTCTGCAAGTGCTTCGTCCTTTACTGAACCTTTGAATGTGCGTTTTTCTGTTGAGGAATTTATTGCCCTTGACCTACAAATTAGTGCAGATGCTTCTGCCCTTGTGATGCCGTCATTTAGGCGTAGGTTTACCCCGTCATCCCCTTGCATTATGCCGTACATATAGCCCCATGCTGCTGCATCGGTTTTATCGCATTGATTTGTAACGATACTTGGTGCAATTGCTCCTGCCGGTGAGCCTGCCCTTTTATATAATAATTTTAATACGTCATTTCTTGTGATTACATCGTCAGGTCTGAACTTTTCGCCGTCTACGTCCATATCACAGTACATAATATAGTCGTAGCCCCAATAATCTTTCTTTACATCAGTAAATTCTTTATCGTATTTGTTGGCTGTTTTGCCTATCATTTTGACAAATTCTGCCCTTGTTACTGATGATTCCGGCATAAATGTGCCGTCTTGGTAGCCGTTAACTGTGCCATCGTCTACCAATGCCTGAATGTATTGGTATGCCCAATGACTTGATGACAAATCAGCAAAGTCCTTTGATGCGCTGACGCAAACTGTCATACTACTGATTATTAGTGTTAAAACAAGTGCCAAGGTAATTAGTCTTTTAGTTTTTTTCATAATGTTCCTCCAAATATTTTATTTTTAACCGTATCCGCTGCTTCTTTTGATATATCGCATTTTAGCAGATATGTTTTTGTTCTATTAAATATTTTATCAAGCATTTCAATTCGCAAATCTGACTGCGCCTTAATTGGTGATAATTGAAGTTCTTTTAACATACGAATGATACATTCAATTGGGGAAATTTCTTCAATTGAATTTGTTTCGCTACGCTCTAAAAACACCATTGCCCTAAGTGGAACTTTAAGATTTTTGTTTGTGTCCGTTTTGCCACACCATGGTGTTCCGTAAACGTAACATTGGTCATCAAATATTCTTATGGCAGGCATATCGTCGTTGATTATAACGGCGTTATAATATTCCCTCCACAAATTTGTATGTGTGGATTTACCTGTTCCCGACGGAGCTGTGAATGTAACGCCTTGGTCATGATATGCAATTGTTGATGCGTGAACAACCACACCATTATGACGCAGAATAATCTGTCTGAATAAGTTGCCCAATACATTTGTAACTGCAACTTCGTTCTCAGCACCAAACAATTTTGATATATCGCAATAATTATATGTAATATTTTTAAATTCTTTATCTGCTTCCATTAAGGTTACATATTTTTGAATTTCATCAATGTAATCATAGAATCCATATTTATCCTTGGTTTCAAAATAATATCTTCCGTTTTTTGAAGCAAAATATTTAATACCCGTACAATCAATATTATCTTTTAGTTTAAAGGTTACTGTTGCATCAATTGTGTCAACATCTTCTATTGCAACAGAATATTCCTTCATTCTGTTATCAAAGTATGTATAATCTGCACCTTCAACAGCAATGTTTAAATCTGCAATTCTGTAATACTTCATATTTTTCTTCCTTATTATATATATATCATTTATATAATACTACAATTTTTGAAAATAAGCAATAGAAAATTAAGTAATTTTTGCAAAAAATAAGGCTGACATTTTGTCAGCCTTAAATTTATTAGTCGTTAATTGTACTTGTACCTAATGTATATTGAGAAACTTGATATGTTTTTGAGTTTGCTTCAATATAACCATTTAATAATTGACTTGCAATTTCCTTATAGGTTGTTGCAATATCTTCTGATGATTTCAAGCTTACAACTTGAACTGATGGTTCTAAATACTTTTTCATTATATTGCACCTCCCTATTAAACTGCCGGTGTGATTACTGCATCTTCTGTACCAACTGTGTAGTATGAAGAATTTGTATCACTTGTTGTTAATATAACCTTGTTTGCACCATCCATATAGAATGGAACTGCTGTATAAGTTGTACCAGCTTTAATTAGTGAGTTAGCAGCTGTGTCTATAACTTTAATTGCATAGAAGCGACCTGTTGCAGCGTCTGATGTTGATAAGTTCTTCAAATCTTTAACAACGATTGTGTCTGCATCGTTTGTCATTGTTAAGTCGATACCTGAGTTAACTAATGCAGCATCTGCTGTAATGAAGAATGTAACTGAATGTTCTGTTAAATCAACATAAGGATTACTGTCAATTGAGATAATCTTCTTAACTTCGTGGAATGTACCAGGAGCCATAATAACTTCTGTTACCATTTCGCCAACTGTAATTGGTGATTCATCAACTGTGATTTCGTCAGAACCTACTGAGAAAATATTACCAGTACCTTCAACTTCTGTATCACCTAATGTGATAGAATCACAAACATAACCTGTTGGTGTTGTAATTGTAATCTTAAGGTCAGCACCATAAGGTACGTTAACAGTTTCATCAGTTGCTAAATCGAAGCTGTATTGAGTTTCGTCAGCACATGTTGCTAACAAATTGATTGCTGAAATATCAGTGCCAAATGTAGGTGCTGTAAATTTAAAGCAAGCAATTCCTTGATCTAACAAAATTGAATCGCCTTCGTCAGATTCTGTAATAGTATCTGTATCACTACCTACCAAAACAGAAGAACCAACTACTTTGCCAAAATCAAATGTACCACCAAATTTTGCAGAGTTGTTTGTAACACTGTTAACCTGGTCAACATAGATTATGTTTTCTGTTGTAGGAGCAACTGAATTGTCTGGTGTAACTTCATTATGTGTTGCTGAATATGCACCTTCTGAATCTGTTGGTCCATATAATACATAAGTAACCATTGAACCATTAGTTAAACCATACAAGTTTGTATTAAGTGTAACTTTTTGTGTGCTAACATCATATGTTGTTGTGTTAGCAAATGTTGCCGCTGAAGCTATAGTACCAACGATTAAGCAAGTACTAAGTGTCAAGGATAATGCTAATTTCTTGAAATTCATACTCTGAATCCCCCTCCATACTTGATTTAAATGGATTTTGAGAAGACACTGTTGCTCATAATCACATCTATACATCATTATTTTATTGATTGAATATATTTTATTACAATTTTGTTAAATTGTCAATGGTTTTTCCCTAAAAGTTTTTTACAATTTAATTTTTGTGCATTTTATACAAATTAAAACGCTTTGAATAGTATAAAATTACCAAACCATATTTTTGTTATCAATTTTTGCCTTTATATCAACAATTTCATCGGTTGCTATTTTGTGTGATACCAATATACAGGTTTTATTATTCATTTTTCGAATATTTGAAAGAACGGATTTTTCAGTAACACTGTCAAGCGCCGAAGTAGCTTCGTCAAACAGCATAACCGGTGCATCATAATATAATGCCCTTGCAATTGCCACCCTCTGTGCCTGTCCTTCTGATATTCCTGTACCATTTTCGCCTATCTTGGTATTTATACCATCAGGCATTTCGCAAACGTCTTCCCATAGACTTGCAAGCTTTAAACACTCTATAACTTTTGATTCATCATTGTTATCGTTAAAAAATACTACGTTATCTCTTATAGAGCCTGAGAGAATCATATTGCCTTGGGGAACATAGGAAAATAAGCTTCTGTACTTGTTTGACAATATCTCTTCTGTTCCGTCAGCCTTAACAATTAAAATCCTGCCGCTATTAGGAGTATATATACCTAATAATAATTTAAGCAATGTGCTTTTGCCAATTCCGGATATGCCTACCAAAGCACAAAATTGATTTTTATTTATTTCAAAATTCATATTTTCAAATATCAATTCATCTTCATAGCCAAATGTAATATTTTCGAATTTTATTTTTTCAAATTCAGGAATCGGAACTTTGCTTTCTGCCTTATCCCATTCTCTATTTGACAATTCTATCAATCTTTCTGCCGATGCCAACACTGCATAATACTGAGGAATAATTGATGAAATGTCTTTAAATGGGTTTTGGATTTGATTTACTAATTGCAGCATTGCTACAAGATTACCATATGAGAAAGAGCCACTTAATATGCTAAACGCTCCCCAACCCATTGCAAGATAGTATCCGAATGAAAAGACAAATGATGCAGATAACCTTGCCAAAATATTTGCATTATTTCTCTTTTTAATTGTTATTAACGCTTTTTTTTGTATTGTCTTTGCTTTATTTACAATTTTATCTTCATTTAAAAATGACTTGATAGGAATAATATTTTGAATACTTTCCATCATAAATGAATTTACTTCATCGCTTCTTGTTCTACATTCTTTGGCATACCGTTTTAATCGTTTGCCAAATACAGCAACACCTGTTGCCACAAGCAACCCCATTACAAAGCATAATATTGCAAATTTAGGTTCTATAACATATAGTGCAATGAATGCACCAACAAGTTCTGTTAAAAATGTAAACAAGCACGGTACTATACCTATTATTCCACTAATAACAGAATCTGCATCTGAACCTATGCGATTCATCAACTGTCCTGTGTGATATTCCGTAATATCCTTATACTTCATGTGCATAACATTGTCAAAGACTTCTCTTTGAAGCCTAAGGCCATACTTTGCAGCTGCATTTGCGCTTATTTTCATAAAGCCTGCATTGCCGATAAAATGAATAACTATCAACCCAACAAGTCCTATAATTGCTTTTGTAAAAGACTCGATGTTGTAGCTTACAGCGCTATCTATAAGTGTTTTAGACTGCAATGCAACAAGTACCCCACAGATTGCACTAACCATCCCCAATATACAAACTGCTATGGTTGAAGGAACAAGAGGCTTGCTTTTTTTAAGCACCCATCTTAATGTAGATTGTTTAAATCTCATTTTTATTCTCCTTTTTAAAGCATCGTTTTGTAAGACGATAAACTTTTGCAACAGCAGGTCTTAACGGAAAAGCCAAACACCACATTAGTGAGTATATATTATATAGTAGGTTTTTTGTAGAATAAGTCCTTCCGTTTCTTTCAAAGGAAGTAACTACTGCCAAAACAGATTCCGTCTTGACCGGATATTCTATAAGATATTGTCTGTCTCCACATAGTTTATAGCCTTGTTCGCCTTTACCTAATACCCTATGCAAAACATAGGTTCCGTCTTTTCTTCTATATAATATAATATCTCTGCTTTTAATTTTTTTCGGTTTGGCAACTATTACGTTGTCTGCTCCACTTCTGAACAATGGATACATACTATTGCCTACAACTGTAAACTTTGCTGATTTGCCACCTTCTAAAACCGGCACAATCAATTGAACAATAGTGTCCATAGAAGTGATTTTAACCCTTTTTATCATTCTATAATTCCCTCTATTACCCCTGCGTTATTAAGTTCGTCAATTATTTTCTTGACGTCCTTTGTAGCTATTTCCTCTGATACATCGTAAATAGCTGTTAGTTCTCCGACTAAATCTTTGATTGTTTTGTCGTTTACAAGTGATTGCCAAATAAATGCCCCCGTCTCATTTAGCATAATGATAGAGCTAAAATCTACCACATTCTCACTTGTTGGAACAGCAACGAAATTTTCTGCAATTTCTTTTAATTCAAATCCTTGCTTAATCTTCATTGTTTACCCCTCCAAATTTATTTTAATTTTTTAACTAATTCAAGAGCTTTTTCAAATTGCTTATCTACTAAAACATAACTGTTTTTTAACATTTCATTTATTTTTATTTGCGTGGTAATATCTGCCTCCCCATAAGGATATAAGTCCAATGAGTTTTGGAAGCTTTCCACTGCATCGGCAGTTTTTTGGTCAAATTCGTTATTTACCTCAACATTATAACCAAGTTCATACAGTCTTTCTTTAACTGCGTATACATCATCGCCAACATCGCCGATTTTTAGTACTTTTTCAACTGTGTATGGTGTAACCGTTGACATATCAAACTGTTCTTTTCTATTTGGAACATAATAGTCAGGTTTCAAACCTTTTTCGTGAATTTGTGTATGACTTGGGGTGTAATATTCCGCAATTGTCATCCACAAAACATCTGTGCTTTTGGTTGCAGTTGCTTTTTGTACTGTACCCTTACCATAAGAATTCCTACCAACTAATGTTCCTGATTTATAATCTCTTAATGCACTTGCAACAATTTCAGACGCTGACGCACTGTCATCATCAATTAAAACTATTGCTTTAAATTTCTTGTCTGTTTTTTCGGCATAATGTTTTATATTTTTTGATGAATCTTTATATTCTTCAGTAACGACTAACTTGCCGTTTGGAATAAAGTAGCTTGCAACAGATACAGCCTCGCTTAAATATCCACCACCGTTACCTCGTAAATCCAATATAACTTTTGAAATACCATTTTCGGTAAAATAATCCATTGCGTTTTTGAATTCTTTAGATGTATTAGAGCTAAACTGAGAAATTTCTACGTAGCCGGCGTTGGCGTCCTCTAATATTTCATAGCTTACCGTATCAAGTTCAATAGGTCTCCTTGTAATTGAGTAGGTAAGCTGTTGTGTTCCTCTTAAAACAGTAACCTCAACGATTGTTCCGTCCTCACCACGAATCAATTTTGCCACTTCATTATTATCCATACCTTCAACACTGTTTCCGTCTATAGAAATAAT
>DCGP01000005.1:27105-39967 GCA_002314595.1 Clostridiales bacterium UBA1775
GTTAAGCCCCGCTGCCTTTGCAGGTGAGCCCTCTATGGGTTCTCCCAAAATCAATTTATTATTTGAAAATGTTACAACAACGCCTATTCCTACATACATATTATTTACTATGGAATAAGTTTCTATATATTCATCAAAGGTATAATAATTGGAATTTCTGTCTAATGCTTCGAATGCACCTTTACCAAACTCTGCCAACAATTCCGGATGGTCATTTAAAACTTTTTTTACTGCCGATTGCAAAAGTTCTTCCTTTGTAATATCAAACTTGTAATTATCTACTACATAATTTAATATTTTGTCATAAAATTCTGCAACCTGACTTCCACTATCTGTGTTTATTCCCTTTACAATAAACCTACTGTCTGCACAAACAGAATATGACATTACAGTAAGAACAACACATAATGTTAATATAACAAACCTTTTCATAACAGCCTCCGTTATTTAACTGACTCCACCTTTAAAACCTTTATTTCGCTGCCATAATCGTCAACAAAAACATATATTTCCTTATCTATGTTTTTTAGGATAAATTCTTCATTTAATACATTGTTTTCAAGATTAAACTCTGTATATTCTTCTGAATTTACAGGCACCCAATTCATAAAAGAACGAGTTTTTAAATTTTTAACTATTAGAGTTTTACCCTCTACCCAAAACAAATTCGCTTTATATATTACCGGGTGTTTTATTCCCCCTGTAACCCAAATATACTTAACTTCATTTTTCATATCTACAACATAAGTATATTCTTCATTATAATTGATATCCTTACGAGCTAAATTTTCCGTAAGGAAAAAGGTATTATCGGTAATGCTGACATGGCTTTTATTTTCCATATCGGAAATATTGCTTGTTAAAATCTTCATACCACCATCGCTTATTGTCTTTGATATAATACCGTTAATCAATGGGGAATAATCTGTGCTTGATGCCTTAATAATATGGTCGCTTGGTATAAGCCAGCCACTTGACATAACTGACGCAAATAAATTTTTGTTTTCAATTGTTTCTCTGTTATGTATATATTTTAATGAAGAAACATCTTCTGTAATTTTAATATTTAATTTTTCTGCAAGTTTACTTGTTGCCTCTTCTAATGTTGCACCATTTACGGTAAATGACATAGACATTATCAAAGCAAGTAAAATAGTTAATTTCTTCATAACAACCTCTGTTATTACATTTTTTCAGGTGCACTAACCTTTAATAATTCTAATACATTTGCAAGTGCAATCCTTGCACAGTCAATTAGTTTTAGCCTTGCATTTAACAAATCAACATCATCAATATTAACATGACATTCGTTATAAAATGAATGGAAAGCATTTGCCAAATCCATTGAATATCTTGTTAACTTAGATGGCTCTAATGTTTCTGCAGCTGCCTTAATTTCGTCAGGCAATTCTGCAATTTTCAAAAGCAAGTTAAGCTCTGTTTCGTTTGTTAGTAAATTATAGTTAATATCCTTAGCAGTCTTAACATTTTTGCCTTCTTCTGCAAGTAATCTAATGATACTGCAAATTCTTGCATGTGCATACTGAACATAGAACACCGGGTTGTCATTTGATTGTTGAACTGCAAGGTCCAAATCAAAGTCAAAATGACTGCCTGCATTTCTCATATTAAAGAAGAAACGTGCTGCGTCTATGCCAATTTCGTCAATTAGTACGTCAAGAGTAATTGCCTTGCCTGTTCTTTTGGACATTCTTGCAACCTCGCCCCCACGCATTAGACGAACCAACTGCATAAGTACAACTTCAAGCTTGTTGGAGTCAACACCAATTGCGTCCATTGCATATTTCATTCTTGCAACGTGTCCGTGATGGTCTGCACCCCATACGTTAATAACTCTATCAAAGCCTCTTGTAACAAATTTGTTTCTGTGATATGCAATATCTGCCGCAAAGTATGTCGGAATACCATTTGCACGGACTAAAACATCGTCTTTTTCCTCTTCGTTTTCGGACTTTAACCACAACGCTCCGTCCTTTTCGTAGGTGTAGCCTTTTTCTTTTAATTCTTCGATTGTCTTTGCAACCTCATTGCTTTTATATAGTTCACTTTCTCTAAACCATACGTCATAATATACACGATAGTCAGATAAAGTCTTTTTCATAAGCTCAACGTTCTTTTCCAAAGAATATTCAACCAACGCTTTTTTTCTTTCATCACTTTCGGTATTAACAAATTTATCCCCGTTGATTTCGATAAATTCCTTTGCCCTTTGTGTAATATCTGCACCTTGGTACCATTCTTCATCAAAGGGAACATCCACGCCACATTCTTGTAAATATCTTGCCTCTAATGAGCAAGCAAACTTTTCAATTTGATTGCCGGCATCGTTAAGGTAAAATTCACGAGTAACTTGGTACCCTGCAAAATCTAAAACTGCCGCCATTGAATCACCTAATGCGCCACCTCTTGCATTGCCCATATGCATTGGACCGGTAGGGTTGGCGCTAATAAATTCAATCATAACCTTTTTGCCCTTACCGTAGTCGATACTGCCGTATCTGTTACCCATTTTTTCAACTAACGGAATAACATCATAAAGCCAATTATTATTTAAATAGAAATTTATAAAGCCGGGCCCTGCAACATCTACCTTTTCTATATATGTTCCTGAAAAGTCCATATTTGCAACTAATTCTTCTGCAATCATTCTTGGTGCTTTTTTTGCAACCTTTGTTAAAAGCATTGCTGCATTTGCAGAAAAATCACCATTTGCCTTTTCCCTTGGCGTTTCTATAAGATATTTTACAGATTCATACCCTGACTTTGATATAGCATTGTCAAGTAAACCTGATATTTGTTTTCTAACTGTTTCTTTAACGTTCATTTGTACTAACGGCACTCCCTTATTTGCATTTTAAAATCATTTTGGCTAACAGAGTTATTATCTACATCAATATTATATGCTGCGTATAATTCCCCGCCATTATCGTTTAAATCTACCGAAACTTTATTTGCCCATACACCGACTGTTAATGCCCCAAATTCTGTATCATAGCAACATAAATGATGCTGACCTTTTTCAAACACTAACTGTGATGTATTTGTTCCGTATCGAATCATTGTTATTTTTTCGCCTTGAACTTTAAGTGTTGTTGTAGTTCCGTCAAGGCCTGTAAGTTCTGATTCTTTATATGTTATGTAGTAGTCATTACCTTTTTTGTAATAACTGCCCTCGGTTATCAATTCAATTTTATCTTTATCATCGCCACTTTCCTGTGTTCCTACAAGAGAAATGACCACGTCTTTTTTCATATTATTCTCCCTATTTTAATGCGTATTCTATTAGTTTGTCAATAAGCTTTGCCCCATCTAAACCTTTGTTTGCCCAAAGCATTGGATACATACTGATGTCCGTAAAGCCGGGCAAGGTATTTATTTCGTTTAAAATAACCTTATTGCCATTTTTAGCAACAAAGAAATCCACCCTTGACAAGCCTTTGCATCTTGTTGCCTTGTATGCCTTAACGGCGTACATTTTAATTTCGTCAGATATTTTTGTATCTAAATTTGCAGGAATTACAACCTTTGATTCTGCATTTGTATATTTTGCGTCAAAATCATAAAATTCGTTTGCTGCCAAAATTTCGCCGACTTCGGAAGCCTTTGCATCTTCGTTACCTAAAACTGCACACTCAACCTCTCTGCCGTCAATAAATTCTTCAATTAACACGCTGTCGTCATATTTAAGTGCCTCTTTAACATAATACACAAGCCTGTCTGCCGACTTAACCTTGTATGCACCAATTGACGAACCTGATTTAGAAGCCTTTACAAACACAGGGAAACCAAGCTTATCTGTAACCTTTTTAATTAACCCTTGTTCATCCTTTAAGCTTGAAGCATCTGCCTCTACCCAATTTGCCTGAGGAATGTTATGACTTGCAAATACGTCTTTTGCAACAACCTTATCCATACAAAGTGAGCTACCTAAAACACCGGGCCCAACATAAGGAATTTTAGCAAGCTCCAACAAGCCTTGAATTGTGCCATCCTCACCATATTTGCCATGTAGGACGATAAGTGCTACATCTATTTTGATTTTTCTAAAATTATCACCTGAAACAATAATGCCTTGGTCTGATGAATCAGGTGAAATAATTGCCTTTGTAATTTTGCCGTCTAACCATTTATCATTAGGCAGCATATCCTCGCTACCATCATACAAATACCATTGACCCTCTTTTGTGATGCCTAAAAGTGTAGCATCATACTTTTCTTTATCTATTCTTTTAATAACATTCTTTGCAGAAAGCAACGAAATAGGGTGCTCCGTTGACATTCCACCAAATATTACACAAACATTTATTTTTGACATAAATACACTTCCAATGCTAATTTAAAATAATCCTCATTATATTGTAACAGATTTTATTTGAAAATTCAATATATTTAGTAAAATAATTTCTTGATTTTTTTATAAAAAATGCTAAAATATTAGTAGAGGTGATATATGTTGAAAATATTATTAACGGCATTTAACGCAAGGTATTCTCATTCTTCCATTGCCATTAGATATATAAAAGCCTATAACAGTAGCAAAAACATCGATTTGATGGAGTTTTCCATAAATGACAACATTCATTATGCATACTCTAAATTGATTGATAAAAAAGCTGATGTATACTGCTTTTCTGTTTATATTTGGAACATAGAAATAACATTGAAGGTTGCACAAATGGTAAAAAAAGCATTGCCAAATTGCAAAATTGTGCTTGGTGGTCCTGAATGTTCATATAATCCAAAGGAAATTCTTAACAAAAACAGGTTTATAGATTATATTATTCTTGGAGAAGGTGAAAAGGTTACCGGTATGCTGATTGAATGTTTGGAAAATCACGAAGAGCCTGAATTTGACGGCATTGCAAGTAGAAATTACATAGGTAACCAAGCGCCGTGTATGGAATTAAGCCAAGTGATTTTTCCTTACACAAGTGAATCCTTAAAGGAATTAAAAAACAAAATAATTTATTTCGAAACATCAAGAGGTTGCCCTTTTAAATGTGCTTACTGCTTATCCTCCATTGAAAAGGGCATTAGATATTTCCCTATGGAATATGTAAAAAAAGGGTTTGATATGTTTTTTAAAAACAATGTTCCTTTGGTTAAATTGATTGACAGAACATTTAATGCAGACCCAAAGCGTGCTGTTGAAATTGCAAAATACATTATAAAAAATTCTAAAAACACAAAGGTGCATTTTGAAATTGACCCCGGAATATTAACCAATGAATTTATTGATGTTTTAGCATCTGCTCCAAAGGATTTATTCCAGCTTGAAATGGGAATACAATCAATTAACAAAAATACGTTAGGTGCTGTTAACAGAACTAATGATATTGAAAAAATAAGTAAAAATATTGAGAAGTTAAAAGCTGCAAATAATATGCACTTGCATTTAGATTTAATTGCAGGACTGCCTTATGAGGATTACAAATCATTTGAAAAATCATTTAATTATGTATTTTCGTTAAATCCGGATATGTTGCAGTTGGGTTTTTTAAAAGTGTTGCACGGAACTCCTATTGAACAAACTGACGGAATAATCTATGCTGACTTTCCTCCCTATGAGGTTATCTCTACCAAGTGGATAAGGGCAGATGAAATATGCAAGTTAAAACTAATTGACAAGGCAGTTGATGGAATTAACAACAGTGGTGCATTTAAAATGACAATTCAAAAGATTACTGTGGATAATCCGTTTAAAGCCTTTGAAAGGATTTCAAAAATATTTGATACCGACATAATATTAAGCAGATTTGACATTTATGATGAGCTATACAAAATATATGGTGAAGAAATATTTGAAGAACTGATTTTTGACTTTATGCTTTCTAACAAAGGCAGACCTATGCCTAAATTTGCAAACATTGAATACCCAAAAAGCTTTAAAAAGAATTGCATAAAGGCAACCAAAACAGACGACCTTGAAAATGTAAGATTTGAGCCTGTCAAGGACAAAATTTATATGGTTGATTATAATAAGAACGAAATAGTTGATATTACTAAGGAATATAAAAAAGTTGCAGAAGATTAAATTCTGCAACTTTTTTTAACAAGATTAAAAATAATCGGATAAATAACCAAGCCCCAAAAAACAAGTAAGAATTTTGATACAAACATAACAACAAATTGAGTTTGGTCAAAGTATTTTTTAAGTGCTAAATTTAACATTATAATTAAGCCCAAGCCAACAACTGTCTTAATAATTTGAAATGGCAATTTACCATCTGTTTTGTAGTTCAAAAATCTCTTATCTATAAACCATGATACTGCCATACCTGTTATTGTGCCTGCAGTTTTAAAGCAGTCAAATGACAATTTAAAGTCGTGGTCCGACGGGTATGGTTTATACAATGAATATAAAACAATGAATAACGAAAGTGCTATATATATTATTAGTGTTAACGCATCGTGCCTTTCATACCATTCATACATTTTGTCAGATAGCAAAATCAAAACCAAGCCTATTACAAGAGATGTTGATACATCTAAAAGGGTATGTGCGCCAAAATACATTCTTGAAAATGCAAGTAAAAGCAAAGAAATTCCAAAAGCTGTTCGAAGTCCAATATTTTTATACCGTTTAATAAGCATACCAAAAGTTATTGAACCACTTTGAGTATGGCCACTTGGAAAGGAATAGCCGGTTGCACTTTTCTCTGCTAACGGCGATACTTTAATTCGTTTATCCAACACCCATGGTCTTTTAATACAAAATGTGATTTTTAGTATTTGATTTACTGCCAAGCCTATGGCAAATACAAAGCCTGTTTTGTATACAAATTTTTTATCAAAACACCAAGCAAAAATGCAAAGCACTATCATTACGCAATACTCTTCACCCAATGTGGTAAATATTTTACAAATTACATCTAATACCGGGTTTCTGATACCCTGCAACGCATACAATAAATCCATAAAAAGCTCCCATTTTCGATATTTTATTACAAATTTCTGCTTTATTTCCTTGGAAATGTTTTACACAGGTGTATTTATTGGCAAATCCAACAATTCAGGATTTGCAAGTAGTTTACGAAGTATTTTCATACTATTTGAATAATACATTCCGTCTGCAATTCTTTCGTCTATTGTAAGGCTTAAATTAACTGTTTCCTTCATTTGATATGTGCCATCTTCTGCAAATATAGGTGTCTTCTTCTTTTCGTCAATTACAACAAACAATGAACCACTTCCCCAATTTGTTAAATGATGATAGCTTGCTTTTAATTTTATGCTTCCTAAATTGGAAATAAAAGCAGTTGTATGATATGGGTCAATTTTTAAAACAGATTTTGGAATTAAACTAAAAAATTCCATAACCCTTAAAAACCACCAAACAAAGCTAACTAAAAACCTTGGTAATTTCCCAACAATACTCATAAAGCCTGTTGCTCCGTCCTGCTTTTCTTCCTTACGCACACCGTAAACAAAGCTTTTAATCTTTTCGTATATTTGGTCTATGGGCGATTTATCACTTTCGTCATCAATTCTGACTATGGCAAGTGCTTCCTCTGCCTTGTCTGTAAATTGTTTCTTTACAACAAAGGAAAATGAAATTTCATTACGTTCATAAAGCCTTTTGCCTGCATAAAAATAATTAAGCTTTGGTCTTAATTCAATAGTCTTTGCCAAAGACGCACAAATAACGTGAAATATTGTATACTTAAATTCAGGCGAGTTGGCATTTTTCTTTTCCAAGTATTTGTTAATTTCGGTTAAATCGACTGTTTCTGCTATAACTGCCTCGTTATCTGCCCTATTAGGCATTATAAATGGTAGAAAAACGTGCATTGGGTCTGTATTTCTAACACGATAGCCATCGGGTCTATCACCAAATTTCTTTTTCCTTTTCATAAAATCCCCCCCAAATGTGTAAGGCTAACTTAATTCTACCATATTCGCTTTTTATTGTCAATTTAATATAAAAAACGATAAGGAATTGTAACCTTATCGTTTTGTTATTTATACCATTTTTTCCGGATGGAATACTTCGTCAAATTTTTCTTCTGTTAAAAACCCTAATTCTACACAAGCCTGTTTCAAAGAAATATTGTCTTTATATGCTTTTTTAGCAGTTTTTGCTGCGTTATCATAGCCTATATACGGATTAAGCGCTGTTACAAGCATTAAAGAATTGTGCAAATTATGTGCCATTTTTTCTTTGTCTGCAACAATACCACATACACAGTTGTCATTAAATGAGTTGATGCCATCTGTTAACAGCCTTACTGATTGCAAAAAGTTATATATACAAACAGGCATAAATACATTAAGTTCAAAGTTGCCCTGAGATGCAGCCATACCAACAGCCACATCATTTGCCATAACTTGAACTGCAACCATTGTCATAGCCTCACACTGTGTTGGATTGACCTTGCCCGGCATAATAGAGCTTCCCGGCTCGTTTTCAGGTATTCGAATTTCCCCTAAGCCGTCCCTTGGCCCACTTGCAAGCCATCTAATGTCATTTGCAATCTTCATTAGGTTTGCTGCAAGTGCCTTTAATGCTCCATGAGCAAATACTAAGTCGTCCTTTGAGGTAAGGGCGTGGAACTTATTTTCTGCAGTAACAAAGTCCTTGCCTGTTATCTTTGAAACTGCATTCGCAACCTCTTTACCAAATTCCTTTGGGGCATTTAAGCCTGTACCAACCGCAGTGCCTCCAAGTGCTAATTCTTTAAGACCTGGCAATGCTAATTTCAACATTTCCTTTGTCTTTTCTATCATATTCCTCCAACCACTAATTTCTTGGGAAAATTTAATAGGTGTTGCATCTTGCAAATGAGTTCTCCCACTTTTAACAATTTCATCATTTTCCTTTTCAAGAGTTTTAAATGTGTTAATAAGCTTATCCATTGCAGGAAACAAGCTATCCTCTATGCCTATTACGGCAGAAATATGCATTGCAGTCGGAAAAGTGTCGTTAGAGCTTTGAGACATATTAACATGGTCATTTGGGTGAAGCAGATTTTTTCTGCAAATTTCATTCCCTCGATTAGCAATAACCTCATTGACATTCATATTAGACTGTGTGCCACTACCCGTTTGCCAAACAACAAGTGGAAAGTGGTCATTTAGATTGCCTGAAATAACCTCATCACAGGCATCTAAAATAACTTGTAGCTTTTCATCATCTAATTTGCCGAGCTTATTATTTGCCATTGCTGCAGCTTTTTTTAATATGCCAAATGCGTGAGTAATTTCCCTTGGCATAACTTCTCCACCGATTTTAAAGTTTTGAAAGCTCCTTTGAGTTTGAGCACCCCAATATTTATCTGACGGCACCTTCATTTCACCCATAGAGTCTTTTTCTATGCGATATTCCATATCAATATCCTCCGATTGTTAAAAATTGATGCTATTTAAAACTGTCTTTATCTTTTCGGCACTTTCACGATATTTTTTTATTTCTTCCTCTGTAAGCGTCAAATTAACCTTACCACTAACTCCTGATGAATTTATAATAGATAAAGAACTAATACATACATCATCTATTCCATATTCGTTGTGCATCATTGTTGACAAGGTAAGTGTTGTGTCAAGTCCACTGAAAATACAAGAGCAAATTTGACATATACAAGTTGAAATTGCATAGTATGTTGCGCCTTTTCTTTCAATAATAATTCCACCTGACCTTTTAACAGACTCCGCCATTCTGTCAAAGTCAAACTTATTTGAATGTGTGTCCTTGTAGGCAACTGCTTCCCAATATTTTTCAATTGGCACACTTGCAACAGTAGCAACTGACCAAGGAATAAATGACGAATCCCCATGTTCCCCAAGCACACAGGCATGAACATTTAAGGGGCTTATTTTATAAAGCTCTGCAATCTTTGCACGCAACCTTGATGTGTCCAAAATTGTACCTGTGCCCATAACTTGATTTTCAGGCAAACCTGAATATTTAATAAATGCGTAAGTTAACACGTCAACAGGATTACTTACTATTATATATATTGCATTTGGTGCATATTTAACAATATTATTTGCAATATCCTTTATAATATCAACATTTGTTTGTGCAAGTTCAAGTCTTGTTTGACCGGGCTTACGTGGCATACCTGACGTAATAACTACAATGTCAGAATCAACTGCATCTTCATATTCCCCTGCGTATATTTTAACAGGCTTACAGTATGGCGTACCTTGGTCTATATCCATAGCCTCGCCTAATGCCTTTGCCTTGTTTATATCTATTAAAACAATTTCTGAGGCAATGCCCCTTGTAACCATTGTGTATGCTGTTGTTGCGCCTACACTTCCTGCACCTATTATTGTAACCTTATGTGCCATCTGTTTTACCTCCCACGGAAAATTGACAATACTTTAACAATGTGTATATAAAAACTTATCCATTATTACATATTACTCTATTGTTTAGCATTATACCACACAAATATCTTGATTGCAAGAAATATATTTAATAATTAACAAATTTTTGCCAATAATTTCATATTTTTATTATTATAATTAAAAATGTATCGATACAATAATTAAAAAGAGGTGAAAAAATGAAATCAGTAAATGTCAAATACGACCGGTATGGTAAGATTGTTCAAATAACCGACCAATATGTTCACTATGAACAAGAAAATGATTCGCTTACAATTAGTGCAGAATTTACAACAGATAAATCCGTCAGAGCATATATAAAAGCATCTAACGGAAATTCTACGGTGTTAAACGCAACAGCAAGCAACAATATTTACAGTATTACCATTCCTGACGATTATATGTCCAAAGGAACGTTGAATGTAGGCTTTGAAATATATGATTCAAACGGATATATTGAAAGGTTAGAACCTTTAAAGCTTTACATTGAAAGCTTTGTAACACTTGGTACAAGTAATACTGAAAATATATATGTAGTAACTGTAAACGTTGGTACGGTTACAACACTTGAAAGTAATCAAAATGCTACTGTTCAAAATGTAGGAACTGCAAAGGATATGATTTTGAACTTTGGTATTCCAAAGGGTATTAAAGGTGATACAGGTAGCACAGGGCCTCAAGGACCAAAGGGAGACAAAGGAGATACAGGCAACACAGGGTCTCAAGGGCCAAAGGGAGACAAAGGAGATACAGGTAACACAGGGCCTCAAGGGCCTGCCGGAACAACTGACTATAATAATTTAATTAACAAGCCGACAATTCCTACTAAAACAAGTGATTTGGAAAATGATAATTACTTTGCAGAAGATGAATGCTATACCCACACCGACAACAACTACACAAATGCTGACAAAACCTATGTTGGACAAATACCTAACAAAGCAAATAAAGCACATATTTACAGCATTCCATCTTATGTAACAAGCGATGAATTAACTTTGTCGGATTGGAACAACTATATTTGCCACTATTCCCTTGCAATGGTATCATTTAGTATATATATTCCAAATGGTACTTATCCTGAGGACTATGTTATGGAATTTTGCTTTAATTCAGGGGCAACACCTACGGAAATAAGCTACTCTGCAAACGGAATAATTAACTGGGTTGGAACTGACTGTACCTTGGAAACTGTTGGAAATAACAAATACAGTGTTTTTACTCCGTCTGCTAATACCCGATATGACGTTTTGGTTTATTTTAACGGCAAGACATTTGTGGGGCTTGTAAACGGTTTTGAAGAAGCAACTGCATCAAATTATGTTGAGCCTGTGTATGATGGGGAGTAGGTTTTATGAATTATTTTGCAAATAAAATGAAAATGATGATGGTACTTGCAAGTGAAAAGCTAAGTACAGCAAGTGGTTACCCCATAACTATTCAAAATTCTGCAGGAAAAAGGCTAAAACAATATAAAATATACGGAAACTGTCAACAAATTGGAGCACCTACACCGAGCAATCCTATTGATGCAAATGGCGTTGGTGATTTAGTAACAAGTGGTGAACATCAAGGAAAATACAAAATTCCTGTATGTATTGCAGATAGTACAGAAGCCGTTGTATTACCAACTGAATATCAACAAGTTGAATATATTGAAACGAGTGGAACACAGTATATAAATTTAGGTCTAAAACCTATTTCAAATACAAAAGTAGAAATAGTATCTCACGGAGCAAGAACAACAAGTAACGCTTTATTTGGTTCAAGGCTTTTATCAACTACGACAACAAGATTTATCTTGTTCAATCGAAACAATGAAGGAATACAAAATATAGCACCACAATTTTCGTCAAATAATGCAGTATCTTATAACACAAGTTATACTGATTTTGTAAAAATAGTTTTAGATAAAACAGGTTGTTATGTTAATGATACTAACCTTGTTACATATTCAACACAGACTATTAGTGGAACAACCTATGATTTATATTTGTTTACATTTAATGAAGGTGGAACTCCTGATAGTAGATATTTTATCGGTAAAACAAAATACTGTAAAATTTGGGAAAACGGTGTGTTAGTAAGAAATATGATACCTTGTTATCGCAAGAGTGATAATGTAATCGGAATGTATGATACAGTAAATGGAGTATTTTATACAAATCAAGGTACCGGAACATTTGCAAAAGGAAGCAACATTACAGCACCTATGGTTACTAATATTTATCTTGATGAACAGTTGGCAAACATAAATGACTATATAGATTATAAAAATCAAAAGATTGTAATAAACGGCACCGAAACCTCTGTTACTTTACCTCAAATATCTACTTTAACGGGCAAAAACGTTATTTCGGTTAATACAACTGTCAAGCCTTCCAATATGGAAGTTACCTATTATAAAAAATAAGTCCAGCTAAGAATTGTCAATAGAAAAAACGAAAAAAATCAATAATTTCTTGTTCTAATTCAGGGCATGGCAAATAAGCCTTAAGAGAAACACTCA
>DCGP01000015.1:0-6628 GCA_002314595.1 Clostridiales bacterium UBA1775
AAATAGCAACGAGATGGGCTTATAGGGAAGATGTTAACAACGGCAACAGTAGAATTGTTTTCTATAAAGGAAAACCATATATTATTGAAAAATTTGAAAGTTTAGATTTTAAATATCAAGTTTATGGGACGATTTCAAATTATGATAAATTTATTAGATTTGTTAAGGAGAATAAAACTTATGATGAGCAGAGACGATTTAGCAAAAGAAGTGATAAAAATCTTGATAAAAATAGAAAAATGGGTTTCGCTCCGAGAAGACGAGGAAGTGTTGATAATTCTTCAGATATCGTCAGAGAAAATATTGGAACAATTCAAAAAATGGATTCAATTAAAAATGGTGAACAACGAATTAAGAACCACGTCAACAGAAATATTGAACGAAACATCAAGAATAGGGAAAATCCACAGAATTTAAAAAATGTTCCAAAGTTTTCAACAAATGTTGATATTGGTGGCAAAATAGGTAACGTCAACAAATATGATGACGATTTATTACAATCCATATCCCAAAGTCAAATGGAAAATATTCTTAATAGAGCTTTTAATGTATTTGACATCAAGAATTATTATGACGGTAAAATAAAAAACATTAAAGAATGGATTGAAGAGGTTGGAGCTGATGTCGTTGCTCTTCATATTGAATCCGACTATGCAATATACAACGTATTAAAAAGTTATCTTACAAATGAAGAATTTTTTGACAATTACAGTGTTGAGGATTTGGTAAATGCATATTATGACTGCAAACTTGGTGATAGCAAAAAATCAAACACTCGTAATATTGATTTATCTAAAAACAACGATATTAAAGAAACAAAATTTTATTACCCACAGAAAATTGAAAATGCCAAAGAATTGTTTGATATTGCAAACCAAAGGGTTACAAACTCTAACAGAAAAGAAGTTAACGAAGCAAGAGCAAAATTATTGTTGTTTGCACATACTGATGAAGGTCTTGAACAGTTAGGGCTTACAAAACAAGAGTTAAATAAAAAATTAAGAAGTTGGAGTGGATACACTGCTAATGCGATAGCAATGTCGAATAAATTAAACAAAAATGTTGCCGAAAGTAATAGATGGTCAGGTATAGAAAACACATCTTGGATTAACAAATCTACAATTACAACAGACGATATTAGAAATGTTGTTAAAAGTGTTGATGGTGAATTTAGCGAATATCAAGCAAAGTATATAAGTGATGCTTTACTTTCATTAGACACACACATAAATTGGAAATGGTTATCTATAAAGATATCAAGTAGCGATATTGCTGAATATAATAAATCAAAAAACAGCAGTAGCTGTAGAGGATATTATTCAAAAAATGATTCACAAATTGTAGTTGACGGAAGTTCAAAACATACTGTGTCTCACGAAATTGGACACGCGTTAGATAGTTTATGGGGTGCAGAAATTTCGAATTCCGATTCACCAGAATATCTTACTGAAATATTCAGAAGCTCAGTTGATAAAAATTATCTTGAATGGTATGATAATTTTAAAAATTTCCAAGCAAAGCTTTCAGAAAGGTCTGATATTAGTAGTGGTTATGCAGGAAACCAAAAAGAAACATTTGCAAGATTTATTTCGAGATTTTGCGAATGGACACAAAACATATCGGGAAATACAAATTGGACAGATAGTCATATTTATAACGATAAGTTTTCAGTAACTGATTACTACGATTTTGTAAAAATTCTTCAAGAAAAATCATATTTAGACGGAAAGTATAATACGGAATATAAGCCAAAAGTTCAAAAAAATCTTGACCTTTCAGCTACTTTATTATATAATGAAAATGAAAGTGAGCAATACGGAGTAATGTGGACACTTGAAAGTGGTGCATTAAACAAAAAAGAAATTGCTTAATTTTACACAAAGGTTGCTGAAACTAAAAAGCAAAATTACAAGGATTATGTTGTATCAAATGACGGAGAATACATTTTCTCTGTTGGTAATAAATTGATTTATACAGATAGCGATTATGATTATCCGGAAATAAGCAAAGTTATTACTTTTAATACAAATGATAACAGAATAATAGACCATGGAAAGGAAATGTTATACTATGCAGAACAACAAGGATATAAAATTGAAGAATTTATTGGAATTATCAAAGATGTGTATGGCAAAGAAATTATCCAAACAACAACTTACAGAAATTTTGTCTCCAATAGGCAAAGCGAAAACAGTAGAGGAAAAGGAAGAAATGGCAAAGAAAATTATTCCGATAGTAGAGAAAATGAAGTCAAACAGAGAGGAATAGCACCTACAAAAGAAACTAAATTCTCTATTAAAAACGAAAAGCTTGAAAAAGAAATGGAGAAGCTTGGCAAGAATGTTCCGAAGAAGGATTTAAAAGGTGAAACAGTAGAGGACAGATGGGTTGCAGAAAGAACAGATGGCAACAAGGTTACTATTCTTGTACCGATGATATGCTTTCCTATCTTGGAGATATGTATACATCCGATGAAAAATACTATTGATGAAAAAGGTGGAAAAGGCACAGCTGATTTTACATCAATAGCAATTAAGAGTTATTTGGAAAACAAGAGAAAATAAAAAATTACTAAAAACATTATTATAATCCCACAAGCTATAATAAAAGTACTACTGCAAGACTTGTTTGAACTATGAGAAATGTACGGTTTTTCATACTTGTTGTTAGAAGAATAATTGTTTTGTTTTAATGATTTGCGATATAACGAAAGTGGATCGGTTTGATTCTTAATCCTTGAATAAAAATTGTCAAGCCATACTTCATCTTCCGGGTTACACATATTTGATTCGTTATAATCAGGATCATGGGTGATTTTGTTACGTATCCAACGATAATGTTTTAATTTTTTTAAATCATTTTCCCAATTATTAACATAAAAAATGCCTTTTGAAACACTTTCCATTTCGTCAATATATGCACTGATTTTTCTGTCGTCGTTAAGAATTTCTCCACATAATTTTTCTAAATGTTTATATGAATCCATGAAGCTCATAAAATATTCCTCACTTTTTGTTATAAGGTCGCAAACTGATAAGCTTGCGACCTTTACTTTTGGCGGAGATGAGACGATTTGAACGCCCGCGCCGGCAGAACCGACCTTTCGGATTTCGAATCCGACCCCTTCAACCACTTGGGTACATCTCCAATTTTTATTATATAGATATTATACACCTAAAATTCAAAAAAGTAAAGAAAAATTTGATAAAATCCCTTGACAAGGGGGTTTATTTATGATACACTGTTTAGTATAGTAAAGTGATAAAGCAATAAAGCGGGGTGCAAAAAATGAAGAAAGAATATAAGGATAATGTAAAGGATTTATGTCAGGCGATTAAAAGCTTGAAAAGTTGTGAAGAAATTGAAATGTTTTTAGAAGATTTATGCACAATAAATGAACTTCAAGAAATGTCTCAAAGATACCAAGTTGCAAAGCTTTTGTATGCAAATGAAAATTATGCGAGTATCTGCGGAAAGGTTGGAGCAAGTACAGCGACAATCAGCAGGGTTAAAAAGTGTTTGGACTATGGAAATGGTGGCTATAAAAACGCAATAGAAAGAGGTAAATAAGGTGTTTGATGAAACAGTATTAAGAAGTGAGGAAAAGGCAATATTTAAGCTTCGTTCACTTTATAGAAAATATGGTTATTTGCCATATAAAATGTGTAAATTTGAAGAATATGAACTGTATATCAGAAACAAAGATTTTTTGGTAAGTGATAGAATTATATCTTTTAACGATACCAACGGGAAGCTTATGGCGTTAAAACCGGACGTTACGCTATCTATTATCAAGAATGGTGATGATGTAAGTGGCACAAAACAAAAGGTTTTTTATAATGAAAATGTTTACAGGGTTTCCTCAGGTACGCAGAGGTTTAAGGAAATAATGCAAACCGGTCTTGAATGTATCGGCGACATTGATATGTATGATGTTTATGAGGTTGTTACACTTGCTGCACAAAGTTTAATGCAAATTTCTGACGAGTTTGTCCTTGAAATATCTCATCTTGGAATATTGTCAAAGCTTATAAATGATGCTTGTGAAAGAAAGAGCTTTGAAAAAAATGCTATAAAATATATTGCAGAAAAAAATGCTCATGATTTATGCAAATTATGTGATGAATATGACGTTGAAGAACATAAAAAGGATAGACTTGTCAGTTTGATTTCAACCTATGGTCAACGTAACAAAGTAATAGAAATGTTAAAAAATATTGTTGATGATGAATGTATTGGGGAAATTGAGACCTTGTCAAAAATGATGGATAATTTGCCATATTCATCAAAAATAATTTTTGATTTTTCCCTTGTTAACGATACAAACTACTACAATGGTTTTGTGTTAAAGGGCTTTGTTAATGGCGTTTGCGACAGCATTTTAGCCGGTGGTCAATACGATAATATGATGAAGAAAATGGGCAGAAAGTCTAAGGCAATCGGTTTTGCAATTTACATTGACAGATTGGAGCAAATGACAAATGACCATAGTCAATATGACGTTGATGCTATTATTGTTTATGATGATAAAACCTCTTTTGATGAAGTTGCAAGGTGCGTAGAAGAGGCTGTTAAAAACGGTAAAACAGTAACTGCACAAAAGAATATACCCGATGGGTTAAGGTATAAAGAGATAATTAAAATAGGAAAAGGTGAAAACTGATGTTAAATATTGCTTTACCTAAGGGGAGATTAGGTGAAAAGGTTTATAATATGTTTGAAAAATCAGGCTTTGAATGTCCGGCAATAAAGGAAAACAACAGGAAGCTTGTGTTTGAAAATGCAGAAAAGGGGGTTAGATACTTTTGGGTAAAACCCTCTGATGTATCAATATATGTTCAGCGAGGTGCAGCAGATATAGGTGTTGCAGGTAAAGATATTTTGTTGGAGTACGAGCCTGATGTATATGAGCTTTTAGATTTAAATATCGGTAAATGCAATATGGCAGTTGCAGGGCCAAAGGATTTTTATGATGATGAAAATAAAACCCTTAGGGTTGCAACAAAGTTTACAAACATTGCATCAAATTACTATGCAAAAACAGGCAGGGATATTGATATTATAAAGCTTAACGGTTCAATTGAAATTGCACCAATTTTAGGGCTTTCCGATGTGATTGTGGATATTGTTGAAACCGGAGCAACATTAAAGGAAAACAATTTGGAGGTTAAAACAAAGTTTTTGCCGATTAGTGCAAGGTTAATTGCAAATAAGTCCTCCTTTAAGTTTAAAATGGAGCAAATTGAAGATGTTGTGAAGAAGATTGGGGAACAGGTGAATAACGATGATTAAAATATATAAATATGGCGAAGTTCCAAATTCCGAAATTTTCAAAAGAGAAAACATATCATCAAATGTCGAAGCTATTGTTACGGAAATTATTGAAAATATTAAGGAAAACGGAGACAAGGCATTAAAGGAATACAGTAAAAAGTTTGACAAAGTTGATTTGGATTCCTTTGAAGTTACAAGTGAAGAAATTGAAGAGGCTTTAAAAAATGTTGATGCAAACTTTATCAGAATTTTGAAAGAAGCTTCGGCAAATATTAAAAGCTTTCACCAAAAGCAAGTTCGTAATAGCTATATAATTAACGATAAGGACGGAGTGGTTGTTGGACAGAAGTTTATACCTATTGAAAAGGTTGCTCTATACGTACCCGGTGGCACTGCTGCATATCCGTCAACTGTTTTAATGGACAGTATTCCTGCTAAAATTGCAGGTTGTAATGAAATTGTTATGGTTACACCACCAATGAGCAACGGCAAGGTTAATCCTGTTATTTTAGCAGCGGCTAAAATTGCCGGAATAGACAGAATTTTCAAAATTGGTGGGGCACAGGCAATAGGTGCATTGGCTTACGGAACAGAAACAATTCCAAAGGTTGATAAAATTGTAGGTCCCGGCAATGCCTTTGTTGCAGAGGCAAAAAAGCAAGTGTTCGGCAAAGTATCTATTGATATGATTGCAGGCCCAAGCGAAATACTTGTAGTGGCAGATTCTACTTGTAATCCTAAATATGTTTCAGCAGACTTGCTTTCCCAAGCAGAACATGATAAAATGGCAAGTGCTGTGCTTGTTACAGATTCATACGATTTTGCTATAAAGGTGCAAAGCCAATTAGAAGTGCAAATTTCAAAGCTTCCAAGGGCAGAAATTGCAAGAGCATCAATAGATAACAACGGTAAAATTGTTGTTGCAGAAAATAACTTGATGTTAGCCATTGATATTGCAAATGAAATTGCACCTGAACATTTAGAGCTATGTGTGGATAATCCATTTGATTATCTTGATAAAATCAAACATGCAGGGTCAATATTTATGGGCAAAAGCTGTCCGGAGGCGTTGGGTGATTACTATGCAGGTGCAAATCACACACTTCCTACAAGTGGGACTGCAAGATTTTCTTCGGCACTTAGCGTAGATGATTTTGTTAAGAAATCACAGTTTATTTATTATAACAAAGAAGCACTTAACAAAGTGGCGAAGGATATAGCATACTTTGCAAACAAGGAGGGACTTGACGCACATGCAAAAAGTGTAACTGTGCGTTTTGAGGACAATGAGTAAATTCTTTTCAAAAAAATACAGCAACCTTGTTCCCTATGTACCGGGGGAGCAACCAAAAGA
>DCGP01000015.1:6645-27430 GCA_002314595.1 Clostridiales bacterium UBA1775
TACAAATGAATCACCATTTCCACCTACAAAAAATGTTGCCAATGCAGTTGCGACAGAGTGTGGAAATTTGCAATTGTATTCCGACCCTGAATGCGTTGATTTGCGAAATAAAATGTCAGAAGTATTTGGTATAGAAAAGGACTGCATAATAATGACAAACGGTTCGGACGAAGTGTTGAATTTTGCATTTATGGCATTTGCAGACCAAGAAAATCCGTTAGTATTTCCTGATATTACATACGGCTTTTATCCCGTTTTTGCAGACTTAAATCACATTCCTTATAAAGAAATACCACTAAATGATAATATGGAAATAGATGTGAAAGATTATATAGGTATAAATAAAACTATTGTTATTGCCAACCCAAATGCACCCACAGGCTTGCTGTTAGATACAGATAAAATTGAAGAAATAGTCAAGAGCAACCCAAATAATGTTGTAATTATTGATGAGGCATACATTGACTTTGGTGGTAAAAGTGCCATTGATTTAATAAAAAAATATGATAATTTGTTGGTTGTTGGTACATTTTCAAAATCTCGTTCAATGGCAGGTGCAAGGCTTGGATTTGGGTTTGGTTCTAAGGAACTAATTAAGGATATAAACACAATAAAGTACTCTACTAACCCATATAATGTAAGCAGAATGGCATCTATGGCAGGAATAACTGCACTTGATGAAAACCAAGTTTATATGGACAATTGCAAGATAATTATTGAAAACAGAAGGTGGACAGAGGAGGAACTTGTAAAGCTTGGATTTGATGTAATTCCTTCATCAGCCAATTTCTTGTTTGCTCGCTCTAAAAAAATTGACGGGGAACAGCTTTACTTAAAATTAAAGGAAAAAGGAATATTGATTAGACACTTTACAAAGGAAAGAATTAAGGATTATAATAGAATTACTATTGGTACATTAGACCAAATGAAAATATTTATAAATTCAACAAAGAAAATATTGGAGGAAGTAAAATGAGAAGAGCCGATATTAAAAGAACAACAGCAGAAACTGATATTAGTATATCACTTAACTTAGATGGAACAGGTTCATCAAAAATTGACACAGGTTGTGGCTTTTTAAACCATATGCTTACATTGTTTGCAAAGCACGGAAGGTTTGATTTAGAGGTATATTGCAAGGGTGATATTGATGTTGATTATCACCACACAACAGAGGATATTGCAATATGTTTAGGCAAGGTATTTTCCGAATGTTTGGGGGATAAAAAAGGCATTGTAAGGTATGGGGACACCACATTGCCTATGGACGAAGCTTTGATTTTATCTGCAATAGATATTTCAGGCAGAGGGGAATACTATTATTCTATGAATATTCCAACACAGAAGGTTGGGGATTTTGACACAGAATTATTTGAAGAGTTTTGGAGAGCCTTTGCAAGAGATGCAGGGGTAACTTTACACATTAGACAAATTAGCGGAACTAATACACACCACATTATAGAGGGTGCTTTTAAATCTGTTGCAAGAAGTTTAAAAAAGGCAGTTTCTATTGATGAAAAATATGCAGATGAAATTCCATCAACAAAGGGGATTTTAGAATGATAGCAATAGTAGATTACGGGGTTGGAAATTTGTTTTCTCTATGTTCTTCATTTGAAAAGATTGGGGCAGATGTAGTTGTAACATCATCTGCTGATATCATTAAAAATGCTGATAAAATAATACTTCCCGGTGTTGGTGCATTTGAAGATGCAATTAAAAAATTAAAGGACACAGGTATTGATAAATTACTGATTGAATTAGCAACAAAGGGTAAAGAAATTATGGGTATATGCCTTGGTATGCAACTCCTTTTTGAAAAAAGCTATGAATACGGTGAGCATCAGGGTCTTGGACTTATAAAAGGCGAAATTATACCTATGGAAGGTACAATTCCATCTAATTTAAAAATTCCACATATTGGTTGGAACGGACTATGCTTTAAAAAAGAAAGTAAATTGCTTAAAAACATTAAGGAAAATGACTGTGTGTATTTTGTTCATTCGTACTATGCAACAAACTGTGAGGATAGTATAGTTGCAACTGCCGAATACGGCAAAGAAATAACTGCAATAGTGGAAAATAAAAACGTTATGGGTTGTCAATTTCACCCTGAAAAAAGTGGAGAAATAGGGCTTAATATTCTACGTGCATTTTGTGAGGTGAACTGTTAATGATTATTTTTCCGGCAATAGATTTATTTGATAAAAAGGCAGTAAGGCTTTTAAAGGGCGACTACAACCAAATGACAGTATATAGTGATAACCCGATAGAAATAGCAATGGACTTTGAAAAATGCAGTTGCACACATATACATATGGTTGATTTAGAGGGAGCTAAAAGCGGAACAACTCCAAATATTGAGTTAGTTAAACAAATTGCAGATGAAACTAATTTGTTTGTTGAAATTGGTGGTGGAATACGCAATATAGAAACCGTAGATAAGTATCTTTCGTCAGGTGTAGACAGAGTGATTTTGGGAACATCTGCAATAAATGACGAAAAATTTTTAATTGAGGCAATTAAAAAATACGGGGATAAAATTGCAGTAGGTGCAGATGTTAAGGACGGATATATTGCAGTAAAAGGTTGGATAGAAAAATCCACAGTTACATTAGAGGAATTTTTAGATAAGATGCAAAATTTAGGTGTAAAAAATATTATTTGTACTGATATTTCCAAGGACGGTGCAATGAAAGGTACAAACCTTGAACTATACAAAAATTTGTCTCAAAAATATTCTCTTGAAATTACTGCATCAGGTGGCGTAAGCAGTATAGAAGATATAAAACAACTACGCAGTATGAATATTTACGGAGCCATTATTGGAAAGGCGTACTATACAGGTGCAATAGATTTGAAGGAAGCATTAGAGGTGGCAAAATGATAACAAAAAGAATTATTCCGTGCCTTGATGTTAAAGATGGCAGAGTGGTAAAGGGCGTTAATTTTAAAGGACTTTCCGATGTTTCTTCACCTGTGGAGCTTGCAAAATATTATTCTGAAAATGGTGCAGACGAGCTTGTGTTTTATGACATTACGGCTTCCTTTGAAGGCAGAAAGCTGTTTACAGATATTTTAAGAGAAGTAGCTAAAAATGTGTTTATTCCAATGACGGTAGGTGGTGGCATAAATACTCTTGAAGACTTTGACAGGGTGTTAAAGTGTGGGGCAGATAAAGTAAGTGTAAATTCAGGTGCAATTAAAAACCCAAGGCTTATTGAAGAGGCTGCTAAAAGATACGGCGACCAATGTGTTGTTTTGTCAGCAGATGTAAAGCGAGTTGACGGCAAGTTTACTGTGTTTGCAAAAGGTGGCAGAGAAAGCACCGGAATGGAAGCGATATCTTGGATTAAAAGCTGCGTAGATATGGGAGCAGGGGAAGTAGTAGTAAATTCCATAGATACAGATGGGGTGAAAAACGGCTTTGATATTGAGATGTTAAATGCAGTTTGTGATGTTGTAAATGTTCCTGTTATTGCATCAGGTGGCGCAGGGGGAATAAATGATTTTATAAACCTGTTTAAAGAAATTCCTGATATTGATGCAGGGCTTGCAGCGTCAATTTTCCACTTTGGGGAAGTGTCAATTTCAAATTTAAAAAAAGAATTAAATAAAAACAATATTTTAGTGAGGTTATAAAAATGCTTGATATTAACGAATTAAAATTTGATGAAAAAGGTCTTATTCCTGCTATCGTTGTAGATTCTATTACCAAAAAGGTACTAACAGTAGCATATATGAATAAAGAAAGTCTTGAAATTTCTATGGAAAAGGGATTGACTTGCTTTTACAGTCGTTCAAGGCAAGAGCTATGGTTAAAAGGTGAAACAAGTGGCAACTATCAGCACATTGTAAGCATTACTGCCGATTGTGATAACGATGCTTTGGTTGTAGTGGTAGAAAAGGACGGCCCTGCTTGCCATACAGGCAGTGATTCTTGCTTTACAAAGCCTGTTTGGGAAAGTGATGAACTTTCGGAATTTAGTTTACAAGGGTTGTATGATTTGCTTGTTGGCAGACAAAAAGAAAAGCCCGAAGGCTCATATACAACTTATTTGTTCGAAAAGGGAATTGACAAAATTCTTAAAAAAGTTGGGGAAGAATGCACAGAGGTTATTATTGCAGGTAAGGCAGACGATAAAAAAGAGACAATTTATGAGCTTGCAGACCTTGCATATCATACAATGGTGCTAATGGTACAAATGGGCATATCGGTAGAAGATGTTCACAAAGAACTTGCATCTCGTCATATTATAGACCACAAAGTTAAACAAGAAAAGATGACCAACTAAATATTTGAATTAAAAAAGTCAGTTAAAATCTTAGAACATTGCTCTTCCATAATACCACCGTAAACGGTTGTGGAAGAGTTTTTTAATTGTGCAGGCATATTTATAACAGTACCCATACAACCGGACTCTTTGCTGTATGCACCAAAGTACACGTTTTTAATACGAGCTTGCAAAATTGCGCCACAACACATTGGACACGGCTCTAATGTAACGTACATATCACATTCCGAAAGTCGCCAACTGTTTAAGACCTTGCAAGCATCATTGATTGCCAAAATTTCTGCATGGGCAAGACTGTTTGAAAGTTCTTCCCTTTTGTTGTATGCAGATGCAATAATTTTGCCGTCCTTAACAATTACGGCTCCCACCGGTATTTCGTTTTTATCAAAAGCTTTTTTTGCCATATCAATTGCATGGCACATAAATTCGTTTTTCATATTTAAAATGTTAGCACATAACATTTAAAAAGTCAATTGATGAAATTATTTAATTGCAAATATCTTTAAGATAAATTTTATAAAATACTTGAAAAAGTGTATAATTTTTGGTATAATATATTAAGATTGTTAAAAATAGGAGTGGTAGGTATGAGAAACAAATTAGAGGAGATTAAAGAATCCTCAAAGCAAGTACTTAAAGATATCCGTGACAAGGCGTCATTAGAGGCTGTCAGGGTTGAATATTTGGGCAAGAAAGGTAAGCTTACAGATGTTTTAAGAGGTATGGGGCAGCTTTCTGCAGAGGAAAGACCTATTATCGGTCAGCTTGCAAATGATGTAAGGTCATTTATTGAAGAAGAAATTGCTAAAATTTCTGCAGAGCTTGAAAAGGCAGAAATTGAACGTAAATTGGCAGAAGAAACAATTGACGTTACCATGCCCGGCAAGACAAATAAAATCGGTGGCAAGCATCCGATTACAATAGTATTAGATGAAATTAAAGATATATTCATTGGTATGGGTTTTCAAATTACAGAAGGTCCGGAAATTGAAACAGACTACTACAATTTTGAAGCATTAAATATTCCAAAGGACCACCCTGCAAGAGATACACAGGATACATTCTACATAGATGACAATACATTGCTTCGTACACAGACATCACCATGTCAAATAAGAACAATGGAAAATATGAAACCACCTATTAGAATTATTGCACCGGGACGAGTTTTTAGAAGCGATAGTCCTGATGCAACACATTCACCTTTGTTCCACCAAGTAGAAGGCTTGGTTGTTGACAAGGGTGTTACAATGGCTGATTTAAAAGGTACTCTTGAAATCTTCTGTAAAAAGATGTACGGGGAAGATATTCAAGTTAGGTTTAGACCTCACCACTTCCCATTTACAGAGCCAAGTGCAGAAATGGATATTTCTTGTCCTTCCTGTCATGGTAAAGGTTGCAGAGTATGTAAGGGCGAAGGTTGGATTGAAATTCTTGGTGCCGGTATGGTACATCCAAAGGTACTAAAAATTTGTGGAATTGACCCTGAAGTATACAGTGGATTTGCATTCGGTTTAGGTCTTGAACGTATCGTTATGAGAAGATTTGACGTAGATGATATTCGTTTGTTCTACGAAAACGATTTACGTTTCTTAAAGCAGTTTTAGAATGGAGTATTAATGTGAAAGTTCCTTTTTCGTTAAGCTTCCGGCAGATTATATTATATATGCGAAATTTTCAGTCCCAAGGTCTGAAACGCATATGCACATTTTAATCTCTTGTCATTACCTACTGTGCAGACAAGAGAAAAATCTAATTACTATTTGTGCCGATGCGCAGCGGCAGAATGGAGTATTAAAATGAAAGTTCCAATGAGTTGGTTTTCCGACTATGTAAATATGGACGGCATCACACCACATCAATTTGCATCAGACCTTACAATGAGTGGTTCTATGGTTGAAGGTGTTGAATCCAAAGGGGAAAATATTATAAACGTAGTTACAGGAAAAATTTTAAAAATAGAAAAGCACCCTGATGCAGACAAGCTTGTGGTTTGTCAGGTTTCATTTGGTGATGAAGAGATTCAAATTGTTACAGGTGCTCAAAATGTATTTGAAGGTGCAATCGTTCCTGTTGCAAAGGACGGCTCCACCTTGCCCGGTGGCAAAATTAAAAAGGGCAAGCTTCGTGGCGTTGAAAGTTGTGGTATGATGTGTTCAACCGAAGAGCTTGGCATTGCAACAGAGCCTGCAACAGGTATTATGATTTTGCCTGAGGATACTCCTGTTGGTAAGGATATTAGAGATGTTTTAGGCTTGAACGATAGTGTTGTAGAGTTTGAAATTACATCAAACAGAGCAGATTGTTTTAGTGTTATAGGCCTTGCACGCGAGGTTGCGGCAACCTATGACAGAAAGTTTGAACTAAAAAAGCCGGAAGTTAAAACTTGTGGAGATGATGTAAATAAATATGCAAATGTTGAAATTAAAGATTTTGACTTGTGTTACAGATACACTGCAAGAGCAGTTAAAAACGTTAAAATTGCTCCATCACCGGATTGGCTAAAAATGCGTCTTGAAATGGCAGGCATCAGGTCAATCAACAACATAGTTGATATTACAAACTATGTAATGTTGGAATATGGTCAACCGATGCACGCATTTGATGTTAGAACATTAAAAGATGGCAAAATAATTGTAAGACGTGCAAAAGATGGGGAAACAATTAAAACATTAGATGGTGAAGAAAGAAAGTTAGACCACGAAATGCTTGTTATTGCTGATGCAGAGAAACCTGTTGCAGTTGCAGGTGTAATGGGTGGCGAAAATAGTGAAATTGAACAGGATACCTCTGTTATCTTATTTGAAAGTGCAACTTTTAATGGTGCGTCTGTTAGAAATTCAGCAAAGAAAATTGGATTGCGTACAGAATCATCAGGCAGATACGAAAAGGGACTTGACCCACATAACACATTAGATGCAATCAACAGAGCTTGTGAGCTTGTTAATATGTTAGGTGCAGGTGAGGTGGTTGATGGAATAATTGATATTTACAAGGAATTACCCAAAAAGAATGTTATTAAATTCAGACCTGAAAAAATCAACAAGTTCTTAGGTACGGATATTGATGAAAAATTTATGATAGAAACATTAAACAAACTTGACTTTGAAATCAAAGGTGAGGATATTTATGTTCCTACATATCGTGCAGATGTTGAGGCAGAGCCTGACATTGCAGAAGAAATTGCAAGAATTTACGGCTATAACAAAATGCCAACAACATTATTAAGAGGTGAAACAACTCTTGGAGGCAAAAACGAAAAGCAACGTGCCGAAGATTTAGTTAGAGAAACCTTGGGAGCACAAGGATTATATGAAATTATCACATATTCTTATGTTAGCCCTAAAATTTACAACAAACTAAATATTGAACAGGACAACCCTATTAAGATTATGAATCCATTAGGCGAAGACCAAAGCTTAATGAGAACGGTAACAATAGGTTCAATGCTTGAAACAGTTGCAACAAACTATAATTATCGTAACGAAGAAGCATATCTTTACGAAATTGCAACAAAATATAAAAAGAGAGAAGACGGACTTGCAGACGAAACATTGGATATTGATATTGCAATGTATGGTAAGGACGTTGACTACTATGTATTAAAAGGTGTTGTAGAAGAATTACTTTTGGCTTTCGGTATCAAATATTATGAAATTGAAGCAGAAAAAGAAAATAATATTTTCCATCCCGGCCAAACTGCAAACATTTATGTTAAACGTAAAAAGGTTGCTACACTTGGTAAAATTCACCCAACAGTACAAAAGAACTTTGGCATTAACGTTCCTGTATTCGCGGCAGTAGTTGATTTTGAAGCACTAATCAGTTGTGCAAATACTGAAATAAAATACAAGAGATTACCTAAGTTCCCTGCAATTACAAGAGATTTGGCAATGGTAGTAGATGCCGATGTTCCTGTAAGAGCGATTGAAGATGTATTTAGAAAGCAAAAAACTAACATTATTGAAAGCTTTGAACTATTTGATGTTTACCAAGGCAAGCAAATTGGTGAGGGCAAAAAGAGCGTTGCTTACTCACTTAAATTCAGAGATATTGATAAAACATTGTCGGATAACGACGTTAACCCGGTTATGGATAGCATCATTGCTGATTTATCCGATAAATTAAATGCTAAAATTCGTGATAACTAATTAACTTTTGCCAATATTGCAATTGCAGTATTGGCAAAAAGCATATAAAAAAGGAGCTGATAATATGGGCGAAACAATGAAATTTGACGGTATTGGCAACAAGGTAGAACCACATGAAATTATCGTGGAGGTTTATAAGGCGTTAAAGGAAAAAGGATATAATCCCATAAGTCAATTTGTAGGGTATGTTATGTCAGGGGACCCAACGTATATTACCAGTTATAATAACGCAAGATCAATTATTATGAAACTTGAACGTGATGAATTATTAGAGGAATTATTTAAAGTATATCTAAAAGACGAATAGGTGATATTTTTTGAAAAAGACAGTTAAAACAGTCAGCTTTATGATGATTGCTACGTTGCTATCAAAGATTGCCGGTCTTTTAAGAGATGTTATTATTGCAGGCAAATACGGTACTGAGGGTATGGAAGCAGTTGCATACAGCTATGCAAGCAGTTTGCCTGTACAGTTGTTTGACTTTACACTTGGTGCGGCAGTTTTGGCCACGTTTATTCCCATTTTTAATGGTTACCTTGAAAATGGTGAAGATAAAAGAGCAACGGAATTTTCAAACAATTTTATAAATATAGTAGTGCTTATTTCAACAGTAATAAGTGTACTTTGTATGATTTTTTCAAAGTATATAGGTTTGTTTATAGCACCGGATTTAGATAGTAATACCCAACAGTTGTTGCAACAACTTATTATAATAGTTATGCCTACAACAATCTTTACGGCACTTGCTTATTCGTTTGTAGGTATATTACAATCCTTTGGGGAATTTAATATTCCTGCAATTATTAGCTTGGTGTCAAATGTAGTTATAATTATGTATTTGCTATTCTTTGATAATGTGTACGGGCTATGTATCGCAATGCTTGTAGGGTGGAGTTTGCAATTTATTGTTCAAATTCCTTCTTTGAAAAAGAAAAAGTTTAAGTACAAATTTTCAATTAACTTTAAAGACCCGGGTATAAGGGAGGCAGTTATACTTGCAATTCCTATTTTGATTAGTTCTTGGGTGCAACCTATCTCTGTGTTTATTAACAAAAGATACGCCTCGGCAATAAATGGAGGAGGCCCAGCACTTGACTATGCAAATAGGTTTTATATTATAGTTGTTGGAGTTTTTGTATTCGCTATTACAAACTATATTTTCCCTGCCCTTTCTAAGAAGATTGGTTCGGGAGATGTTGATGGCTTTGGGGAAATATTGTCATCATCTATTAAAACTATGTTACTTATTATTGCACCTATAATGATAGGTATGATGCTTGTTTCAAACGATATAATTTCACTGGTGTATCAAAGAGGTCAATTTAACGAATATTCTGTTAATTTAACATCGTCTGCTTTAAAATATTACTCAATCGGTATGATATTTTACGGCGTAACGGAGATTTTAAACAAGTGTTTTTATTCCTTGAAAAATGCAAAAGTTCCTATGATTGCGTCAATCTTTGGCATTGGTGCAAGTGTTGCCTTGTCGTCAGTTACTATGAAAGTTTTTCATTTGGGAGTTTTAGGCTTGGCATTTAGCTCTGCTATGGCGACAGTGATTGTTTCAATGGTACTTATGGTGTTTATGCAAAAAAAGGTTAGGTTTTTAAATAAAGATTTACTAATTCATTTTGTTAAGGTTACGATTTCTGTTGCTGTAATGGGATTAGTGGTTATGATAATTAAAAATTATGTAGAAAATTTGAATGTTATTATCCGTCTTA
Source organism: Clostridiales bacterium UBA1775 (assembly GCA_002314595.1). Classification (GTDB taxonomy): domain Bacteria; phylum Bacillota; class Clostridia; order Monoglobales; family Firm-18; genus UBA1775. The sequence continues at coordinate 16,820 of DCGP01000015.1, forward strand.
TCTTAATGGTTGCAGGCGGAGGGGTTGTATATTTGGCAATGCTTTGGATATTAAAGGTTAAGGAACTTCGAGAGGTGTTTAAATGATTAAGGTTTTTGAGGGTAGCAAGATTTTTGGCTATTTTAGAAAAGCAGGAAAACAAATATCTGAAAAATGGTCCGAAAGCCAAGTAGGGTGGCTTGTTACTCGAAATATGAAGGACATTAAAACTGAACAAAGTATTTTCTACAAAATTGTAAATGGTCTTTTCAGAAAATTATTTTCAATTAAAATCGGTGGAAAATTTGGCGAACTTTTAAAATCAAGTGTACTTCTTAATTTGGTATCTCATTACGAATATGGGGTATATGCTATGATTTTGCTTGCACCTATTGTTCCTACAATGGTATGCGCAGGTATTGCAATTTTTACGTATTTAATGTTCTTTATAAACAGCATTATTAAAAATGATATGGAAATCAAGTTTGATTTCTTTGGCATTATAACAATTACTTTGTTAGGCATTTTCTTAGGCTATTCGGTTACATCGTATGCAAGGATTGATAGTTTAAAGGTCTTTGCAATGTATTTTATTTTTATATCATTTATGTTTATGACTATGTCAGCCGGCAGTGATAAGAAAAATTTAAGAAAAATGATTTTCTTGTTTGCATTGTCAGGGCTGTTTGTTTCAGCATACGGAATATATCAACAATTTTTTGGGGACAACTTAGGACATGCCTGGCTTGACGAAGAAATGTTTGAAGATATTAGTGTAAGAGTATATTCAACATTGGAAAATCCCAATGTTTTAGGCGAATATTTGCTTTTGGTAATTCCAATATGCGGTGCAATGATATATGGTGCAAAAAAATGGTATTCTAAGCTATTTTATCTTGGTGTGTTAGGTAGTGCGGGCTTGTGCTTGATATTTACACAGTCAAGAGGCTGCTGGTTAGGCTTGATGTTGTGTGCAGTAGTGTTTGCACTTTTAATTGATAAACGATTAGTGTTACTTGGTATAGTTGCGCTTTTGTTCCTACCAATGCTGTTGCCTGAAAGCATTATTACAAGGTTTACAAGTATAGGTAATATGGAGGATAGTTCAACGTCTTATCGTGTATATATTTGGTTAGGCACTATAAGAATGTTAAAGGACTATTGGTGGAACGGAATAGGGCTTGGGGAAGGTGCATTTACAAAAGTTTATCCCTATTATTCGTACAATGCAATTTCTGCCCCACATGCACATAATTTGTACTTGCAACTTATTTCTGCAACAGGCATAGCAGGATTGGTTACATTTATTACTTCAATGTTGATTGGATTAAAGAAAATTCTTGTAGGATATATTGTTGGTAAAAAGTCAATCTATGGTTACCTGTGCGCAAGTATTATAGCAGGTCTTTTAGGCTTCTTGCTACAAGGTATGTTTGACTATGTTTGGTACAATTACAGAGTATTTCTAATATTTTGGATGTTCATAGGTATAGGAATAGCTTCAAGGAGGTGCGCTTGTGAAGAAGATTTTACACATAATAAGTGATTCTAACATAGGCGGTGCCGGAAGGTATCTTTTAACATATCTTGAAAATTGTGATACCACAAAGTACGATGTTGGGGTTGTTATTCCAACGGATAGCAAATTAAGGGAAGAAATTGAAAAGTTGGGCTTTGCCTATTATGAAGTGGATAACTTGGCAGAAAAGTCATTTGATGTAAAGTGTGTTAAAAGTTTAAAAAGTTTATTTAAACTTATCAAACCTGACATTATTCACGCTCATGCTTGTTTGTCTGCAAGGATAGCAGGTAAATTGTGCAGTATTAAGGCAATTTTTTATACAAGGCATAGCGTTTTTCCACAAAGTAAAAAGCTAACTAACCCTGTTGGTAAAACAATAAACGGAATAATTGGAGGGGGACTTTGCGACGGAATTATTGCAGTGGCTGACGCAGCAAGGCAAAACCTTTTAGAAACCGGAATTTCTGATAAAAAAATCAGGGTTATTTATAACGGAGTAAATCCGTTGGTTAAAAAGACGGAAGAAGAAAAAAGACAAATAAGAGAAGAATTTGGTTTTTCAAATGATGAAAAAATCGTTGCAATTATTGCAAGACTTGAAGAAGTAAAAGGACACGAATACTTTATAGACTCTGCAAAAATTGTTGCAGATAGTGGAATAAATGCAAGGTTTGTTATTGCAGGAACAGGTTCAAGAGAAGAACATTTAAAGGAATATGCTAAATTGCATAATGTTGAAAATGTAGAATTTTTAGGCTTTGTAAAAAATGTTGATTTGCTTGAAAATATAATGGACGTTCAGGCGAACGCCTCTTTTGGAACAGAGGCTGCAAGCCTATCGTTACTTGAAGGTATGAGCATTGGTGTTCCTGCTGTTGTTAGCGATTTTGGTGGTAATCCGGAGCTTATTAAAAATGACGTTAATGGATTTGTTGTACCAAAAAAGAACGCCTTGGAGCTTGCAAATGCACTGATTAAAGTATTAAGTGATGAACAATTGTACGAAAAGTTGTCAAAGGGTGCAATAAATGAATTTAACAGTAGATTTACTGCAAAGATAATGACAGATAATATGGAAAAATATTATTCTGATGTTGTGGAGGGAAGATAATGAAAAAGACAAAATTTAATGTTATAGATATTGTGATTATTGTTTTGGTAGTTGCAATAATCGGCGTTGGGGCTTATATTTTTGTAAATAAGTTTACAAATGCAAGTGTTGAAGAAGCAAATACAGTAAATGTTGATTTTACAATAGAAGTAAACGGACTTACAAAGGAAGCTGCCGAAAGCTTTAATAAGGGCGATGATGTAACTTTTGGCGAAACAACATCAGGAAGTGGTAAAATTATTGATGTTGTTGTAAAGCCTTACGAAAAGATTTCCAAAAACACAGTAGACGGAACTTACGTTTTAGCAGAAGTTCCTGAGGAATATACAGCACTTGTTACAATTTCCTCAAATGTTAATAAGACAGAAACGGAATATAAAAGTGGCGATGAAATTATTGCAATAGGAAAAGAAATGCCATTTAATGCAGTTGGTGCTGCGGCAGAAGAATGCTATATTGTAGATTTAAAAGAAAGTAAGTGAGGTGTCCAAAATGATATTAGATTCAAAGGGTAAAGCATTTGGCAAGGTTAGTATTGTAGATATTATTGTGGTACTTCTTTTAATATTTGCAATCGTAGGTGCATATTTTAGATTTTACGGCGGTAATTCAAAGGTTGTTACAAATAATCAAGAGTTTTACTACACAATTTCAATCAACAACATCAGAGAAAATAATATGAAGTCATTGCAAAACAGCATTGGAACACAATTTTGCCTTGCAGGTAAAATAAAAAGTACAATGGGAGAACTTACAGATATTGAGGTTTCTAACGCAAAGGGAACAGTTGAAAAAACAGATGGAACAATTGTAGTTTCCGAAATCCCTGAAAGATTTGATGTTAAATTAACACTTAAAGTTGTTGGCAATGTTAATGAAAATGGATATTATACACCGGAAACCTATGAAATTTGTGCAGCAAAGGAATACAATATTAAAAATATTTATTGCTGTGTAAAAGGTGCAGTTGACAAGGTTTGGACTAAATAATTAAGGGGAAGCTAATGAGAAGATTATTTGCAATTTGGGTAACTAAATTTTTAATATTTGCTGGCAAGATAATAGGCAAAAAGGGCTCATCAACTCCGGGTACGTTTTCGTTAAAAATATGCCCGGATATTTTGACATACCTTTCTTCTCAAATCAAAAAGGACATTATAGTTGTATGCGGTACCAATGGTAAAACAACTACAAATAATCTTCTTAATTCTATGATTTGCGCATCAGGTAATAAGACTGTTTGTAATAATATAGGTGCAAATATGCTACCGGGCGTTGTAACTGCCTTTGTTAATTCTGCAAATATATTTGGCAAGGTTAATGCAGATTATGCTTGTATTGAAATTGACGAAATTTCGGCTGCAAAGGTTTTTGAACACTTTAAGCCATCGTACATTGTAATTACCAATTTCTTTCGTGATCAGCTCGACAGATATGGGGAAATAGATATTATTTTAGGCTTTTTAAATAAGGCAGTCAATATGTGCGAAAGGGCAAAATTAGTTGTAAATGGAGACGACCCTTTGGCAGTAACATTTGCACAAAAATCAGGCAAGGAATTTTATTCCTTTGGTGTTAGTCAAGATGTTGGCATAGCATTGAAAGAAACAAAAGAAGGAAGATTTTGTATGTTCTGTGGTGAAGAATTGGAATACGATTACTATCATTACAGTCAGCTTGGCAACTATAAATGCAAGAAATGTGGGTTTGTTCGTCCTAAAATAGATTTTGATGCAATAAATGTTAACCTTGATAATGGCATCTCGTTTGATGTTGCAGACAAGCATTTTAACGTTAAATACAGAGGATTTTATAATATTTATAATATTTTGGCAGCATATTCTGTTTCCAAGCTTGTAAATGTAGATGTTAATAATATTGACAATGTGTTAAATGAATACAAGCCACAAATTGGCAGAATGCAAGAGTTTAACATAAACGGCAAACAGGTAATATTTAACCTTTCTAAAAACCCTGCCGGCTTTAATCAAGCAATTTCTACGGTGTTAGGCGATAAAAGAAAGAAAAGTATTGTTACAGTAATAAACGATAGAGGTCAAGATGGCAAGGACATCTCTTGGATTTGGGACGTTGATTTTGAAAGATTTAAAGATGTAAATGCTAGTAAATTTTATGCCTCAGGTATTAGGCATAACGATGTAGCAGTTAGGTTTAAATATGCAGAGTTATGCAATTTTGAAGATGTTGAAGGCGTAAGAGAAGCAATAATAAAAGGCTTACAAGAAGATATTGAAGTGTTATATGTGTTGGTTAATTACACAGCACTATTTTCTACAGAGAATATTTTAAAAGATTTGGAGGGCACAAAATGAAAATTACAATTGCACATTTGTACCCTGAGCTTTTAAATTTATACGGAGACAGAGGTAATATTATCTCATTAAAAAAACGCTTGGAATGGCGTGGAATTGAGGCAGAGGTTAAGGAATATTCCATTACGGATAATATTGATTTTGAAAATATTGATATTGTTTTTGTTGGAGGAGGCTCTGACAGAGAACAGCTTTTAGTTTGTAACAGACTAAAAGAAATAAAAGATGATTTTGCAAAATATGTTGAAAACAATGGAGTAGTTGTTGCAATTTGTGGTGGGTATCAGTTGCTTGGCCATTATTACAAAATGCAAGATGAAACAATTGAAGGACTTGACATTTTAAATATTTATACCGAAAGTGGGAAGGGCAGACTTATTAGCAATGTTGTTGTTAAAAGTGATTTTTTAGACAGACCTATTGTAGGCTTTGAAAACCATGGTGGCCGTACATATATTGGTAGTCATAAACCACTTGGTAAGGCAATTTATGGTAATGGTAATAATGGCAGAGATGGATTTGAAGGTGTGGTATATAAAAATGTAATCGGCACATATCTACATGGCCCACTACTACCTAAAAATCCACATTTGTGTGATTATATAATAGAAAAAGCCTTACAAAACAAAGATGAGAACTTTATTTTGCAAAGCTTAGATGATGAAATTGAAATGAATGCAAATGAATATGTTGTTAATCGTTTTCACGATTAAGCCCTGAAAGGTTTTTGATACAACGGCGAATAGAGTTTTTTACCTGTGGTGTTGCGTTTTTATCACTATTGTGGTCAAACAACTTTACAAAAGCACAAACATCATCATACATATTGTTTTGTGCTTTAATTTGCATATTTAATATTGTATTATAAAACTCTTCAAAATTCTTTTCGTTTAATTCCTTTATTGCAAATTTTAAAAGCATAGAAAAATGAGGTAAGCAAAAACCTTTTTTAGAACTGAATTTTGCTTTAAAATCATTTTCTTTATTCCAAATATATATTAAATTTTCAAGGTATCTTGACATAATCGAATTTATCTTTTCACAAATAATGCAAGTATCTTGCAGGTTGTTAATAAAATCAATTATACTTTGGGCAGATTCCTTTTTGCTTAATTTGTGAAAGACGCTTTTTTTCGGTGCAGAAACATCAGCTTTTTTAAAAATCTTGTTGTTTTGCAACTGTAAATGAGTTTGCAAAATTAGTGAAGCAGGAAGTGCTTGACAGTTATCAATTATCTTATTATAATGACTTTTGCAAAAGCCTTTTTCGTTAGAAATTATGCGAAAGTCAGGCTCCATCATTGCAGGGCCTTGAACGTACTCAATTTGTTCTTTTTCAAGGCGTTCTTGAATTAAACATAATGGGCAACTGCAATCTTGGTCAAAAGCTTCGTTTATTGGGATTGTATATATAGTTTCTTTCATTTAAACTCTCCTAAAATCAATTTAGTTTAGTATAACATAATTTATTTAAAAAGTAAATGAAAAGGTGATATTTTGAAAATTTCAAAAGCAGATTTTGATTTAATACATACATTTGAATGTGGGCAATGTTTTAGATGGAACCAAAGCCAAGACGGTAGCTATATTGGTGTGATAAAGGGTCAAGTTATTCTAATTAAACAACAAAAGGATAACTTTGTTGCATACTGTAAAAATGAAGATGCTTTAAAAGAATATTTGGATTTAAACAGAGATTATTCTAAACTAAAAAGTATAATATCGTCTCTTGATGATATTTTGCCAAGAGCAGTGGAAAGTGGCTATGGTATACGCATATTAAAGCAAGACCCTTGGGAAACATTGGTTTCGTTTATTATTTCTTCAAATAACAACATACCAAGAATTAAAAAAATAATAGAAAAGTTATGCCAAGAATATGGGAACAAAATAGATTATAATGGCGAAAGGTACTATTCATTTCCGTCAGCAGATATTATTTCAAAATTATCTTTAGAGGATATTGATATTATAAAAAGTGGATTTAGAGGCAAATATATTTTAGATGCAGCCAACAAAGTTAATAGTGGTGAAATAGATTTAGATATTGTTTATAATCTGGATACACCAACTGCAAGGGAATATTTAAAGCAGATTAAAGGAGTGGGCAACAAGGTTGCAGACTGCATACTTTTATTTGCTTATCAAAAGTTTGATGTTTTTCCAAAAGATGTATGGATTAAAAAGGTGCTAAATGAGCTGTATGCCGTAGATGAAAAGGATTTTGACGTATTTGTGCAGGAACATTTTGGCGATGTTGCAGGGTTTGCACAACAATATTTGTTCTATTATATGAGAGGTAAGCAATTGTAATAATAATTTATCAATATTAACTATATATGTTTACATAATATCGTTATTTATGCCTAAAATTACGATTTTAAATTTTTGATAGATTTTTGTCATAATCTATGATATAATATATTTAGGGTAATTATATATTTTTATAAAAGAAAAGAGGACTATTATGTATAATGCAGTTATTCTTGCAGCCGGAGAAGGCAAAAGAATGAAATCTTCAAAATCAAAGGTGTTACACGAAGTAATATTTAAACCTTTGGTTAAATGGGTAATTGAAGCAACAGCAGACGCAGAAGAAAAGATTGTTGTTGTAGGTCATTGTGCAGACCAGGTAATGGAAGCGCTTGGGGATACAGTAAAGTTTGTAGAACAAAAGGAGCGTTTGGGAACAGGACACGCTGTTATGCAAGCAAGAAAATTCTTTGAAAATTATGATGGAGATGTTGCTGTTTTAACAGGAGATACTCCACTAATTACAAAGGAAACTATTGATTTGGCTTATGAATTTCACAAAAAAGAGGGGAATTCTGCAACAGTTTTAACAGCTAAAATTGATAATCCCTTCGGATATGGCAGAATTATCAGAGATGTTAAGGGAAATGTTCAAAAAATTGTTGAACAAAAAGATGCAAATGATGAAGAAAGAGCAGTTAATGAAATAAATTCCGGTATGTTCTTCTTTAATGCAAAGGATTTGGCAAAAACACTTGATATGCTTAAAAATGATAATGCACAAGGTGAGTATTACCTTACAGATACGTTGGAAATCTTGATTTCAGGCGGTAAAAAGGTAGGTGCATTTGTAGTAGAGGATTCTGACGAAATTTTAGGTATTAACGACAGAGTTCAGCTTGCAGAGGCACAAAAGATTTTGCAAAGCAGAATCGTTAAAAAGCACCTTTTAAACGGTGTAACATTTGTTTCACCCGAAACTTGTTATATTTCAAGTGAAACTGTTATCGGCAATGATACAATTATTATGCCCGGCACAATTATTAAAGGCAATACAGAAATTGGCTCAAATTGTGTAATTGGTCCAAACACTCAAATTACAGACTCAAAAATTGCAGACTATGTTGAAATGAATAGTTCTGTTATGCTTGAAAGTTTTGTTGATGAACATACAAAGGTTGGCCCGTTTGCATACATTAGACCAAATTGTAAAATTGGTAAAAATATTAAAATTGGCGATTTTGTTGAAATTAAAAATGCAACTATTGATGACGGAACAAAGGTTTCACATCTTACATATGTTGGGGACGCAGACGTTGGTAAAAAAGTTAACTTCGGTTGTGGCACAGTTTTGGTAAACTACGACGGCAAAAAGAAATTCCGTTCAACAATCGGTGATGATGTGTTTATTGGTTGTAATACAAACCTTGTTTCACCGGTAACGGTTGAGGACAATTCATTTATTGCAGCAGGCTCAACAATTACAGACAACATTCCTAAGGACTCACTTGCTATTGCAAGAGCAAGACAAGTTGTTAAGCCGGAATGGAAGAAGAAGAGAGATTTAAATTATAAAAAATAAAATAATATAAATGGAGGATTTTTAAAGTGATTACACACGGAAAGAACATCAAAGTATTTTCAGCTAATGCAAACATTTCATTGGCGAAAGCAATTGCAAAGGATTTGGGCGTAGAATTGGGCGATGCACAAGTGCTTAATTTTAGCGATGGTGAAATCGGCGTAAACATTAACGAAACAGTCAGAGGTCAAGATGTATTTATTGTTCAATCAACATCTTACCCTGTAAATGACCATCTTATGGAGCTTTTAATTCTAATTGATGCTTGCAAAAGGGCTTCAGCAGGTAGAATTACAGCTGTAATGCCATACTATGGTTATGCAAGACAAGACAGAAAAGCAAAGGCAAGAGACCCGATTTCAGCTAAATTGGTTGCAGACCTTATTGCAAAAGCCGGCGCAGACAGAGTTTTAACAATGGACTTACACGCACCCCAAATTCAAGGATTTTTTGATATTCCTGTTGACCATCTTTTAGGTGTACCACTTTTAGCACCATATTTTAACGATAAATTCAAAGGTAAAAAGGACGATGTTGTTGTTGTATCTCCTGACCTTGGCAGTGTTACAAGAGCAAGAAATTTTGCTACACGTATTGATGCTCCAATCGCTATTGTAGATAAAAGACGTCCAAAGGCTAATGTTTGTGAAGTTATGAATATCATTGGTGATATTAAGGACAAAACCTGCATTATCGTTGATGATATGGTTGACACAGCAGGAACATTATGCAACGGTGCAAAGGCACTTAAAGAAAGAGGAGCAAAGGAAGTTTACGCTTGTGCAACTCACGGTGTTCTTTCAGGCCCTGCAATTGAAAGAATTCAAAATTCAGTTATTGACGAATTAGTTTTGTTAGATACAATTGCACAACCTGAAGAAAAGAAAATTGATAAAATCAAAATTCTTAATGTTGATGAGGTATTTGCTGAAGCAATCAAGAGAATTTATGATGACGCATCAATGAGTGAAATCTTTAAATAAAATGGATAAGTATTTAATAGTAGGGCTTGGCAATCCTGATAGGAAGTATGTAAATACAAGACATAATGTTGGCTTTGAAATGCTTGATACACTTGCTTCATATTATAATATTAAGGTTAATAAGGCAAAGTGCAAGGCTGTAATCGGAGAGGGTAAAATCAATGGCACCTCGGTTGTTTTGGCAAAGCCTCAAACATATATGAACCTTTCAGGTGAAAGTGTTAGAGAACTATGTAATTACTTTAAAATATTACCTCAAAATGTAATAGTAATGTATGATGATATTTCGTTAGATGTTGGTAAAATTCGCATTCGTCAAAAAGGCAGTGCAGGAGGTCATAACGGAATGAAAAATATTATTTATCATCTTCAAACAGAAGAATTTCCTCGTGTTCGTTTTGGCATTGGTGAGCCAACATTCGACCTTGTGGATTACGTTCTTTCAAAGTTTAGCAAAGATGAAACAAAACTACTTATTGAAAGTGCAAAATGTGTACCGGATATTATCAGTTTAATTATCAAAAATGATATTTCAAAGGCAATGACTTTGTATAATTAATTTATTGGGGTATTGGAAAATACCCCAATAAAAAATTATTATTATTTTTATAAAAACTATTGACAAGAATAATGTTTTGTGATAAAATATTTCTTGTTGACACGGAGAGGTGTCTGAGTGGTTTAAAGAGCTGGTCTTGAAAACCAGTGACGTTTCACGACGTCCGGGGGTTCGAATCCGCCCCTCTCCTCCAATTTAAAAACTTCGAGGATTTTTCTTCGAAGTTTTTAATATAAAATACAATATTTTAATTAAATTCGTCTGTGGAGAAGTACTCAAGTTGGCCGAA
>DCGP01000015.1:27442-29730 GCA_002314595.1 Clostridiales bacterium UBA1775
GAAGAGGCGCCCCTGCTAAGGGTGTAGGTCGGGAAACCGGCGCGAGAGTTCAAATCTCTCCTTCTCCGCCATAGCAAGAAGCCTTGATATTATCAAAAAAGTTGATGGTATCAAGGCTTTTTCTTGTTTTATAGAGTGTTGAAAATGTTGAAAAATGATAAAAAAAGACATATAAAAGTTGTCAAAAAGTTGTCAAAAAGTTGCCGAAAAGTTGCCGAAACTAATTTGAATGATAGTTTTTTGCATAACAAATTTAATTATTTCAAATATTATGAGTCGCTTGTTAAATATAATAACAAAAAGTTCCCAATATACTTAAATGTAGGCAAGAGATACATCAAACCGTTTTTATTTATCTGATAGAAAAAGGCGCAAAATATTACCTAAAAGTGCAAAATATGACCCTAATGTTGTATTTGCTGAGGATGATGTGGTTAGTGATTCTATATCAATGACTACAGACAACAGGCCTGTTGTAGTTATAAATGATGATATTTCTAGGTATGCTGACAATGACGATGGTTTAGTTGATTTGGTAAAGAAATCGCTTGTAAGATTTAAAAAAGTCCCGATCAAAGGAAATAGTATTCATTATTTAAGAAAAACGACAAATGAATATTTAAATTCAAAATATACTAAATATATCAAACTAAATGAAAAATCCAAATTTAAGGACAAAATGAGATTGGCTGCACATCCTCAAGAAATTGTTTATGCAACAACAAATTATATAAATGAAGGACTGAAGCATCCAAGAAAAGACGACATAATCGATTTTTCGAGAGGTAGTTTATTGTTTGATTCAAATGGTAATAAATATAGTGCTGATGTTGTAATTGGATTAAACAAAAAAAAGATTAGCTTTTTTATATGATGTTGTTGGTATTAAGTCTACAACTTTTGAATATAAAAATAACACACCGGTAGAGAGCATGGATTCAAAAATTGAATCGGCTCGAAGCGATGTGTTATTTATTGACAACAATATACCACAAAAAAATACATCTGTCAATACCAAAAATGAGAAAAGTTTAAAAAATGTTCCAAAGTTTTCAATAAATGTTGACAAAAGTAATTCTGCAAATTATAATGAAAGTGAGCAATACGGAGTAATGTGGACACTTGAAAGTGGTGTATTAAACAAAAAAAAGAAATTGCTCAATTTTACACAAAGGTTGCTGAAACTAAAAAGCAAAATTACAAGGATTATGTTGATTCAAATAAAAAAAGAACCAATAATTGGTTAAAGGGTACTAGGCTCCAATTGCCGTTCGCCCCCAATAATCTTGATTCTATAGGTAATATACCACAAAAAAATACATCTGTCAATACCCAAAATGAAAAAAGTTTAAAAAATGTTCCAAAGTTTTCGATAAATGTTGACAAAAGTAATTCTGCAAATTATAATGAAAGTGAGCAATACGGAGTAATGTGGACACTTGAAAGTGGTGCATTAAACAAAAAAGAAATTGCTTAATTTTACACAAAGGTTGCTGAAACTAAAAAGCAAAATTACAAGGATTATGTTGTATCAAATGACGGAGAATACATTTTCTCTGTTGGTAATAAATTGATTTATACGGATAGCGATTATGATTATCCAACAATAGATAGAGTAATTTCGATTGACAATAATTACGAAACTATCAGAGGAGAAATAGAGGAGACGATATTAAGGTATGAAAAACTCGGATTTAGCACGGAGCAATGCATTGAAATTTGTAGAGATATGTTCGGAAATGAATCTATCATATCAACAGATAAAGGATTTGGTAAAGAATTTACACGGAACTCCTACGGAAAGGTCGAATCAGCTAAAGGAAATAGTAGAGAAAATGAAGTCAAACAGAGAGGAATAGCACCTACAAAAGAAACTAAATTCTCTATTAAAAACGAAAAGCTTGAAAATGAAATGGATAAGCTTGGCAAGAATGTTCCAAAGAAGGATTTAAAAGGTGAAACAATAGAGGACAGATGGATTGCAGAAAGAACAGATAGTAACAAGGTTAAAGATGTAAAAATAGGTGATTTAAAGAGATTTATTGAGGATAAGTTTGAAATTCCTGTAAATCTTGGCAAGACACCGAAAAATGCAAAAGGTATTTACAAGGTTAAAGGAGAAGTTATTAGGACTAAAATTGAAAATAACTTACCTACAATATCTCACGAACGTGTCGCTTCGCTATCTCTCAGGGTTCGAGCCCCCTTTTTTTGTAGATAAGAAAAAGCCACATTACAAAAGTAATGTGGCTTTCTTGGTACACCATCGGGGGCTCGAACCCCGGACA
>DCGP01000015.1:29742-61847 GCA_002314595.1 Clostridiales bacterium UBA1775
GATTAAGAGTCAGGTGCTCTACCAACTGAGCTAATGGTGCATATCGTGCTTACTCCAAAGCACGAATAATATTGTATCACAGTAAACATTATTTGTCAATAGGTTTTTGTGAATTTTCTGTATTTTCTTCTTGTGAAACTATTGGATTAAGATTTTCACCTACCGGAAGTTTGATAATAACCTCAGTTCCTTCGTGGAAAACACTGTTGATTGTAATTGTACCACCATGCAATTTTACAATTTCGTATGCTATGGCAAGGCCAAGACCTGTACCACCTTTTTCTCTTGAACGTGCCTTGTCAACACGATAGAACCTTTCAAATATTCTTGGTAGGTCTTTTTCGGGAATACCAACGCCATTATCTTTTATCTTGATGTATGCTTCGTTATACAAATAACCGGTAAATACGTCAATTTTACCACCCTCAGCAGTATATTTGATTGAGTTTGAAATGATATTTGTAATTACCTGTTCAATTCTGTCAATATCTGCGTAAATTGTTGGTGATTTTGCCATAGAAGTATAGGATAGCTCCAACTTGCTGTCTTCTGCTTGAAATTTCATTTTTGTAACTACATCGTTAACCAAATCTTCAAGTTCAAAATTTGTTTTCATAATCGGCAATTTGCCGTTGTCCAAACTACTTAGTGAAAGAAGCTCTTTAACAATACGTGTCATACGGTCAACTTCTCTTATAATAACCTTTAAGAATTTTAATTCATCACCATCATTAGAGCTGTCATAAAGTGTTTCTGCATAAGTTTTAATGGTTGTTAGAGGTGTACGAAGCTCGTGAGATACATTTGCAACAAATTCTCTGCGAGATTGTTCAAGCCTTTGACTTTCGGTAACATCTTGAATAACCACTACTACACCGTCTGATTTTGTGTTGTCAACCTTAAATGATGCAAAATATGTTTTATAGAACCTTCCGTTAATTGTTAAATCCTTGCTTATTGTTTCAAAATGGTCAAGATAAAGCATTTCAGCAAGGCAAATATCTACCTCAAATTGCTTGAAATATTCATCAAATACAATTTCCTTTTCTTCTTCATCTGTAATATTAAGCATTGTTTTTGCTTCCGGGTTAATAAACATAATATGCTGTTTGTCATCAAATGCAATGACACCGTCATTCATATTACGTAAAACGGTTTCTAATTTTACTTTTTCTTGGTCGATTTCGTCCATAGAAGATTTTATAACTGACGTCATATAATTAAACGTTTTAGCCAGTTTACCTATTTCATCTCTTGAACGAATATCAATTTTAGTATCAAACCTACCTCTTGCAATAGCTTCTGCTTTTTTAGTCATAAAAAGGATAGGTCTTGTAATTGTTCTTGACATAATGAAACCAAGTACAATTGCAAAAATAATACCTATTAACAGTGCTTGCGATACGTTTACAAGCATTGTTTGTGTGATGTTTAATATTTCTTTTTTAGAGTCCTTGATGTATACGATGTAATCTCCCACAGGGTAAGCATAATCCATAAAGTTGTCATCGGAATGGACTTCACTACCAACCTTACCTGCCATAGCAGATATAATATTGCTTGTTTTATCAAGAGCAGTTGTGTTACCATCTGAAGAATAAACACTGCCTGTCTTTTTGCTTAAAACATAGTAGCTCCTGTTAGAATTTATACCAAGTCTACCTGAATAGGTATTTAAAATGTTATTTATTTTTTTAACAGGATTGCCGGAAAGTACAGCATCGTTTAGTTGGTTTGTAAGGTCATTGGAAAATGCGGTAGAAATTTCTTCGCTAAAATTGTTTAAGTAAAACGAAGAAATTTGTTGCTTGATTGAAATGCCAAAAACCATCATTATTGCAATAACTATGAGGACAAACATAGTTACGACCTTCCATTGAACGGAGGATTTAAACATTATAATCAGTCCTTTATTTTAGATAATTCTTCTTTAATTAGTTGTAATGCCTTTGCTCTGTGGCTAATTTTGTCTTTTTCCTCAGGTGATATTTCTGCAGATGTAACATCATAGCCTATGGGATAGAAAATTGAGTCATATCCAAATCCGTTTGTGCCTTTCATTTCATATCCTATATTACCTTTGAATTCGCCTTCAACGCAAATTTTACGTCCGTCCGGAAATGTTAAAGCCATAGCACATATAAACTTTGCACTTCTGTCTTTGATATTTTTCATTTTTTCTAATACTAATAGGTTGTTTTTAATATCGTTTCCGTGAACTCCTGAATATCTTGCAGAATAAATGCCCGGTTCTCCGTTTAGAGCATCAACAACCAAACCACTATCATCTGCTAATGTAACCTCGTTACATAGTTTCATAATCTCAGTAGCTTTAATCATGGCGTTTTCTTTAAAGGTTGTGCCGTCTTCTACAACGTCAACATCTATGCCGATATCTGCCATTGATAAAACATCACATCCAATACCGGAAAGAATATTTTTTATCTCTTTAATTTTGCCTTTGTTTTTAGTTGCAACGATTATTCTCATACTTTTATCCTTTCAATATACTAATTGCTTGGTAAATATTACTTACAGGAACAATTTCAATAGAGGAGGACTGCACTTTACCGACATTTCCTTTTGGAATAATAATTCTTTTGAAGCCTAATTTTTCTGCCTCTGTAATTCTTTTGTCTATTGCATTTACCGAGCGAATTTCACCGGTTAAACCAATTTCACCAACAATAACAGTAGAAGAAGGAACAATGAAATCGCAAATGCTTGATGCAATTGATATAGCAACGCTTAAATCTGCTGACGGTTCATCAAGACGAATGCCTCCGGCAACATTAACATACACATCCTGGGTTGCCACATTTAATTTTGCGTGCTTTTCCAAAACTGCAATAATTAGTGCTAACCTATTGTAATCAATACCTGATGAAGTTCGACGAGGTGATGGATAATTCGTCCTTGTTGTAAGGGCTTGTATTTCTGCAAGCATTGGGCGAGTACCTTCAACCGTACAAGTAACTGTTGTTCCACTAACAGATTCGGACATTTCGGAAAGCAACATTTTTGATGGGTTTTCAACAGGAACAAGACCTACATCACACATTTCAAAAACACCAATTTCATTAGTAGAACCAAATCTGTTTTTTACCCCTCTTAAAATTCTGTGATAATGGTGGTTTTCTCCTTCAAAATATAATACACAGTCAACCATATGTTCTAAAATTTTAGGGCCGGCAATCGCACCGTCTTTGGTAACGTGACCTACCACAAAAACAGAAACGCCCTTTGATTTGGCAATTTTCATTAAGTTTAATGTAACCTCTCTTACTTGACTTACCGTACCCGGTGCAGATTCTATTTCAGGACAGAATATTGTTTGTACAGAATCTATTATTAAAATATCAGGGGTAACTTCATCTATAACAGTACAAATATTTGACATATTGGTTTCGGAAAGAAGAAGTAAGTTAGGATTATTAACTTTTAGTCTTTCACCACGTATTTTAATTTGATTCTGTGATTCTTCACCTGATGCATATAATATGGTACAGCTGCATTTAATGGTATTACACATTTCAAGTAACAACGTAGACTTGCCGATGCCCGGGTCCCCGCCGACCAACACAAGGGAACCTTTAACAATACCTCCGCCTAAAACTCTGTCAAATTCGTTAATACCGGTTGAGATTCTTTCATCGTTTATTATCTCAATTTCATTGATTTTTTTAGGCTTTGGTATATCCGAAAGAGAAAGGCTTTCAGCATGCCTGTTCTTGCTTTCGGTAATTTTACGTTCTACAACTGTGTTCCAAGCACCACATACCATACATTTGCCTGTCCATTTTGATGCCTCGTTTCCACATTCCGTACAGAAAAAAACAGTTTTATTTTTCATAATTGTACCTCGTAACAAAATTGTTATATTCTTATTTTACACTATTTTATCAGCTTTGTCCATTGTATGAAAAAATTTTTTTTGAAAATAATAAAAAAAGTACTTGATTTTTTTAGAAAAAAGTAGTATATTATTTTAGGATATTTAATTTGTACAAAATATTACCAATAAATTTGGTAAAAATCAATAAAAATTTGAGAGGGGAATTTTGATGACTGACATTTTCTTGTGGATAGGTTACATTGTTCAAATTCTGTTCTTAATGCTTGGTGCATACTACTTTACAATTTCTTTATTTGCATTTATTCCAAGAAAGAACAGACCCAACATTACAAACAAGCATCATGATTATGCGTTGATTGTTGCAGCTCATAATGAAAAGCAGGTTATTGCTAATATGGTGGATAGCTTAAAACAGCTTAATTATCCAAAGGATAAGTACAGTATTTTCGTTGTTGCAGATAACTGCACAGATGACACTGCAGAAATTGCAAGAAATGCCGGTGCAGAAGTGTTTGAAAGATTTAACGACACTCAAAAAGGTAAAGGCTTCGCTCTTGAATGGATGTTTGATAAAATCTACGAAATGGACAGAAAGTACGATTCAGTAGTTATTTTTGATGCAGATAATATTGTAGATAAAGATTTCTTGTACCATATCAATGAACAAAATAACAAAGGCTACAAGGTAGTTCAAGGTTATATTGACAGCAAAAATCCTAACGATTCATGGGTTTCATATTCATATTCAGTTGGATTTTGGACTTCAAATAAGTTGTTCCAAACATCAAGATACAATCTTGGCTTAGGTTGTCAATTATGTGGTACAGGTTTTTCGGTTGAGGTTTCAGTATTAAAGGAACTTGGTTGGGGCGCTACTTGCTTAACTGAGGATATGGAATTTACAATGAAACTTTGCTTGAACAATGTTCGTGTTGCATGGGCATACGATGCTATTGTATATGATGAAAAGCCTATTACATTTAAACAGTCTTGGAAACAACGTGTTAGATGGATGCAAGGTCATGCAGATGTATTTTGCAGATTTTTTAAAAAGCTTATGGTTAAAACTTTTAAAGAAAAATCAATTTTCCCATTTGACTGCGCAATATATCTTTTCCAACCAATTAGAATTATAACAATGGGTGCTGTTTCGATTATGGGTTGGTTGCAAAATGCTTTCCCTGATGCAAACTTGGTTGTAAACGGATACATTCCTACGCCGATTATGAACGCATTTGTTATAGCACAATTCTTCTGGTTACCATTTGTAATGTGTGTTGAAAAACGTATTACAAGAAAAGTTATTTGGGGTTATTTTGCATATATTATTTATTCATTTACTTGGATTCCAATCGCAATTATAGGTATTATTAAGAGAAATGAACACGAATGGTATCATACTCAGCATACAAGAACAATTAACATTAACGAAATGACTAACTAAAATAAATGCCTGAATCAATTTGATTCAGGCATTTTTGTATGAATTTTAAAATCTGTCAACAGGATATAAAATCTTTAATTGATTTAATTTGCTTGTGTAAGCTTCTTGTTGCTTTTGTTGTAGCAAGCTATCTTTGATTTGGTCTTTAATATCTTCAAATTTAAGTGGAGTTGCATCAGTTTTACTGTTTAGCTTAATTAAGTGATAACCAAATTGTGTCTTAACAGGGCCTGTAATTTCACCAACCTTCATTGTAAAGCAGGCATTATCAAATTCGGGAACCATTTGACCTCTTGTGAATTCACCTAAATTACCACCATTGTCCTTAGAAGGGCAGGAGCTTTCTTGTCTTGCAGCATCTTCAAATGAAATTTCTTTGTTGTTAATTTTTTCAAGCAATTCTTTTGCTTTGTCTTGGGAATCTACAAGAATATGACTTGCATTAACCTTTTCTCCCTCAACCATTTGTTCTTTGTTTTCGTCAAAATATGCCTTTGCATCTTGGTCAGACACTGTAACTTTTTCAAGAGTTTTCTTCATTGTAAAGTTTACAAGTAAATCGTTTTTTACCATTTCAAGTTCTTCTTTAAATAGTGGGTCATATTCATACATATTTTTTTGTGCATCTAAAAGAAGTAGCTTTTTACTGATTAGTTGGTCTAAAACCATTTTTCTGCCTTGCTCGTTATTTACGTTTTGACCATGTTGAGTCAACGCAACAACCATTTTTTCAACGTCATTTTCTGTAATTGCAACACCGTTGACTGTTGCTAAAATTTTATTTTCCATTTTTAAAACCTTTCTATGTTAAAATATTTTATATTTTTTTATGGAATTATAAAAAACAATTCCTAATAAACCTGCTGAAATTAGCTCACCTAATCCGATAAATATCATCATCAAAGGGATAGCCGTTTGTATGTGATATGAATATGCCAATACGAATGGCAAAATAACTGCATTTGAAAGTATTGTAGGAATAGGAGCAAGCCGGATATTATTTTTTAATTTATATGTTCCTATTGCGCCGATAAGGGTTGCAATGCTTCCGAATACTATATCAATCAAAGATGCCCCTGTTAGAATATTAGAAATAATACAACCTATAAATAATGAAGGAATAGCCATAGGTGTAAATACAGGTAATATTGTTAAGATTTCCGAAAGTCTAACTTGTATTACTCCACTTGCAAGTCCAAGCATATTTGAAAGCAATGTAAGGACAACGTATAGTGCAGTAATCATACTGCATCTAAGTAACTGCTTTGATTTATTCATTTATATTCTCCTTTAGTTTTGTTTATTGTGAGGAAGGTCTCGAACTCACATTTTTCCTATACTCCGGTGCTATCAAATGGTGGGATAAAGCTTTCCTTTGCAGTTTCTCCCTCTTGAATAAAGCCGTTTTCTACACCAATATCACTTGCAAAGTCGATTAGGGCTTCGTAATCTTGGTTGCTGACTTTCTTTGATAGTAAATTGTGCTCCATAACATTGGGCATAGGAGTGTGTTGATTCATTATGCTTATATAAATATCATTTTTATAGGTGTCGTAAAGATATTTTATAATTTTTTTTGAATATTCTAAATAACCGGGAAGTAGTAGATGCCTTACAATAATGCCCTTTTTCATAATGCCGTTTTTGTAAAACTTTGGTATGCCTACTTGCCTAAACATTTCGTTAATTGCAGGCTTTACAAATTCTATATAGTTTGGTGCATTAGAATAACTTTTGGCAGTTTCTGTATCCCAATATTTAAAATCAGGCAAATAAACATCAACAAGTCCGTCTAAAAGTTTTAAACTTTCTACCTTTTCGTATCCACTTGTGTTGTATACGATGGGAATAGTAAGTCCATCGTCTTTTGCTATAACAATTGCATCCTTAATTGATGGTATGTAATGTGTAGGTGTAACAAGGTTAATATTGTTTGCACCTTTTTCTTGTAATTCAATAAAAATTTGCGCAAGCCTTGTTTCACTAATTTCTTTGCCAACCAAACCATCACGAATACTCACATTTTGACAAAACCTGCAACCTAATGAGCAACCACCAAAGAACACCGTGCCTGACCCATTTTTACCTGAAATGCAAGGTTCCTCCCACATGTGAAGGGATGCCCTTGCCACAAGTAATTTGTCATTAACTTTGCAAAAGCCTTTGTTAACAGTTCTGTCTATTCTGCAATTTCTTGGGCACAATGAACAATTTTTATAATATTCCATATTACTTACCTCATTTGAGTATCTTAAACAGTATAACATACTTTTACAATAAAATCAAGAAGTGGTTGCAGCAAAACGCTACAACCACATTATGAAGACTTTATTATATTGTTAATTCTATTAGTTTAAAGGAACAAGATACTTCTTAATTTCATCGGTTGCCTTTGAAATAGGAGCACTTACTGTAATAGTAAATTTAACATCGTATTTTTTAGCAAGGCTTTCAAGCTTGCAAAGGAACCCATCAAATTGACTGAAATCTTCACCTGCAATCTTTGTAATACTGTCTATAAAAATATGAGTTATATCATAATCTCTTGATATCATACCACTAATAAAACCGTGAAGAGCGTGGAAATCTTCAACAAAGAAATCAGTTGTGTCTGTCATACGAATAGATGATTTTAAATCAAACAAATGTCTATCACCTTTCATAACACAAACAACATTGCCTTTTTCTTCGGTTACTGATTGGTTAACCATATCAATAAATGATTTGGTTTTTCCTGAGCCCTTTTCCCCCGTAAGAATCTTAATCATAAATATAACCTCCTATTGATAAAATATTTTATTGTAACTATATAATACAATAGAATTGTATATTTTACAATCGTTAAAATTCACAATTTTTAAAGAAATTTTTGTTACATTAGTCTTGATTCAAGTTCAGCCTTGGCATCTTCATAACCGGGTTTGCCTAATAACGCAAACATATTTTTCTTATATGCTTCAACACCGGGTTGGTTAAATGGATTAACTCCAAGTAGGTAACCACTGATTCCACAAGCCTTTTCAAAGAAGTAAACTAAGTTGCCGAATGTGTATTCATCAAGCTTGTCAAGTTCAATAACAAGGTTTGGAACATTACCATCTGTATGTGCTAATATAGTACCCTGCATAGCCTTGTGGTTAACAAAGTCTAATGTTTTGCCTGATAGGAAATTTAATCCGTCAAGGTTTTCGGCATCGCTTTGAATTGTTACATCACAAGCAGGAGCTTTAACGTTGATAACAGTTTCAAATAAATTTCTTGAACCGTCTTGGATAAATTGTCCCATAGAGTGCAAATCTGTTGAAAGGTCAACACCGGCAGGGAAGATACCCTTTTGGTCCTTACCTTCGCTTTCACCGTATAGCTGTTTCCACCATTCTGTTAAATAGTGTAAAGCAGGTTCGTAATTTGCAACAACTTCAATACATTTGCCTTTACGAAGTAAAGCGTTTCTTACTGCTGCATATTGGTAACATTGGTTTTGGGCAAGTACTGGGTTGCTGTATTCCTTGCGAGCATCAGCAGCACCTTGCATAATAGCATCAATGTCTGCACCACTTACTGCAATCGGTAATAACCCAACAGGAGTAAGAACAGAGAATCTGCCACCAACATCGTCAGGAATAACAAATGTTTCATAGCCTTCGTTATCTGCAAGAGTTTTAAGAGCACCTCTTGATTTGTCTGTTGTAGCATAAATTCTTGATTTAGCACCATCTTTGCCGTATTTCTTTTCCATCAATTCACGGAATACTCTAAATGCAATAGCAGGCTCGGTAGTAGTACCTGACTTAGAAATAACATTAACTGAAAGTTCTTTGTCCTTAACCATATCAATAAGTTCGGCAAGATATGGGCCACTAATACTGTTGCCAACATAGAATATTTGAGTTTTTGCATTATAGTTAGCAAGAGGTGAGGTTAAAAATTCAATAGCTACTCTTGCACCTAAATAAGAACCACCGATACCGATAACAACCAAAACCTCTGAATCATTACGAATTTTTTCAGCAGCCTTTTTAATTCTTGCAAATTCTTCTTTGTCATAGTCAACAGGCAAATCAACCCAACCTAAAAAGTCGTTTCCGGGGCCTGATTTTTCGTGTAACATTTTGTGTGCTGCTTCAATCATCGGAGCAAAGTTTTTAACCTCGTCCTCAGACACAAATTTTTCTGCATGCTTGTAGTTAAAATTCAAATTCATTTTATTTCTTCCTTTCGTGTTTTGTTTATGAATTTTATCTCATTGTTTCAATATATCCCTTGCAATTAAACATAGAAAGCAAATCTTCCTCGTTTGTGCTTGCGGGGATTTCAATATCATAAGTGTAATTTTTGCTTCCGTCCTCATTACTTTCGACGGAAATTTCGTTAATAATAACTTTCTTATTATGTAAAAGATTTTTCGCTTTATCTTGGAAATTTTCCTCAGTGATGTAGTATAGCTTCATACACTTGTTTTTAGGCATTGCTATGATTTTAGTGTTCATATGGAATGTAATTTGGATAAACAGTATTAGTAATGTTGAAAAAATACCAATAAAGTACATTCCGGCACCAAGTGCCATACCGATACCTGATGTTGCCCAAATACCTGCAGCAGTTGTAAGACCTTTTATAGTGTTTTTGTGTACGAAAATCATACCTGCACCTAAAAAGCCCACGCCTGTTACAATACCCTGAGCCATACGAGATGGGTCAAGACGAACATCGGCAGCAGGGTAAGAGCCTGACATAATCATATCAAAAAAACCATATTTTGATATAATCATCATCAATGCAGCTGCACAGGCAACGATACAGTGAGTCCTGATACCTGCCTCCTTTGCCCTGTTTTTTCTTTCAAAGCCTATTACAAAACCACAGATTGCAGCAAGTAATACCCTAAAAACATAATGTAATTGATACTGATAACAGAAAGCTAAAAATGTTTCCATAAAAATCTCCATTCCACCGCTGTGCGTCGGCACAAATAGTATTTAAAAATTTCTCTTATCTTCCCAGCAAGGAATGATAAGAGATTTTTTGCACATGTGCGTTTCAGACCAAAGGTCTGAAAATTTCGCACGTGCAACTAAATCCGCCGGAGGCATAACGGGAAAGGAACTTTCACGTTATAACCTCCCAATTAAAATCATTATTCAAATATTATACTACATTTTTATATAAATGTAAACACTTTTTTTGTAGTTTACAATTCCAATAAAATATTGTATAATAATTATAGTATTCAGGAGGTGAAAAATATGTCATTTGCGTCAGAAATTAGAGAAGAAATTTGTAAAGCAGATATTAACGAGGTTTGTTGTGCAAGAGCAGAGCTTGTAGGTATGGTATGCTTTGGTGCATCTGCAAAGTCAAATGAGATTAAAATCCGTACTGAAAATGTTACAGTTGCTGAAAGATTTTGTAAACTGATTAACTTTTTATATAAAATTGATTTAAAAATATCAAGTACCGAGTCCGGTATTTATTTTGTTCAAATGCTTGGCGATGATGTTATTAGAATAATTAGGGATATGAGGCTTGGCGGTGTGCCTGTTCATATTGATAAAGAGATTATTCGTAACGAATGTTGCAAGTCTGCAATTTTAAGAGGAATGTTTTTAGGTGGGGGCAGTATGATTGACCCATTAAAAGGATATCATCTTGAATTTGTAACAAGTAGATTTTCTGTTGAAAAGGATTTAAAGCCTGTCTTTGAGTTTTTTGATTTGTATCCAAAGACAATTATTAGAAACGGCACCAATGTTTATTACATTAAGGAAAGTCAACAAATAGAAAATATTCTTGCGGCAATAGGTGCTCATAATAAAATGATGGATTTTTTAAATGTTACCATAGAACGTGATATCAGAAATAAAGCAAACCGTAGGGCAAACTTTGAATATGCAAATGTAATAAAGGTTAGTGAAACTGCATTAAAACAACAACTTGCAATTAAAAAAATTGTTTTAGAACATGGGTGGCAAAGTATGGCACCGGAACTTGCAGATGTTGCAAAAATCAGGATAAATGACTCTACAATTTCACTTGCAGGTATTGCAGAGAAGGTCGGAGTTTCTAAATCCTGTGTTAATCATAGAATGAGAAAGATTTTAGAGCTTGCAGATATGGATAGATAATTTGGAGGAATCATTATGGGAGATTTTGTTCATCTTCATACACATACTGCTTATAGCCTTTTAGATGGTGCTTGTCGAATAGATAAGCTTATGGAAAAGGTTAAGGAATACGGTCAAAATGCAATAGCAATTACAGACCACGGGGTAATGTATGGAGCAATTGATTTTTATAAATCTGCAATTAAAAACGGAATAAAGCCTATAATAGGGTGTGAGGTTTATGTTGCACCTCGTACTTTGTATGACAAAACATACGAATTAGACTCCAAAAGAGGACATTTGGTATTACTTGCCAAAAATAAAGAAGGGTATAAAAATTTAGTTAAACTTGTTAGTATTTCTCATACAGAAGGTTTTTATATTAAACCAAGGATAGATAAGAGAACACTTCGCAAGTATAGCGATGGATTAGTATGCCTTTCGGCTTGTATTGGTGGAGAAATACCACAGGCTATTTTAAATGATAATATTGACGATGCAAGACTTTTGGTTAAAGAATACATCAGTATTTTCGGAACTGAAAATTTCTTTTTGGAGGTTCAAAATCACGGTTTGCAAGAAGAAATGAAGGTTAATGTTCAACTTGTAAGTTTTGCAAAGGAATTTGGTATTGGCTTGGTTGCAACAAACGACGTTCACTATGTGGAAAAAAGAGATGCTAAATTTCAAGATATTTTAATGTGCATTCAAACAGGCAAAAGTGTTACGGATAAGAACAGAATGAAATTTGAAAACTCCGAAATGTATCTTAAATCTACGGAGGAAATGGAAGAGCTGTTCAAAACCTTGCCAAGTGCAATTGAAAATACTAAAAAAATTGCAGATATGTGTAATTTGGAAATAGAGTTCGGCAATTATCATTTGCCGGAGTATAAATTACCAAATGGTGTGGACCACTACGAATATTTAAAAGAGCTTGCATATAAAGGGTTAAAAACAAAATACGATGATTTAAGCCAAGTTTCAAAAAGATTGGACTACGAACTTAATACAATAAAAGCTATGGGCTTTGTAGATTATTTTTTGATAGTTTGGGACTTTATTAAATGTGCAAAGGAAAATGGCATATATGTAGGCCCCGGAAGAGGAAGTGCCGCAGGGAGTATTGTGTCCTATTGCCTTGACATTACTACAATAGACCCAATAAAGTACAACCTGTTGTTTGAGAGGTTTTTAAACCCTTCACGTGTAACTATGCCTGATATTGATGTTGATTTCTGCATAGAAAGACGTGAAGAGGTAATAGAATACGTTAAGAAAAAGTACGGATATGATAATGTAGCACAAATTATAACCTTTGGAACTTTGTCAGCACGTTCTGTAATTAGGGACGTGGGCAGGGTAATAAATGTTCCTTATGCAGACACGGATATGATTGCAAAAATGATACCGTCAGAACCTGATGTTACCATAGATAAGGCACTTGCTGAAAACGAACAATTGCGTAACAAATATAGGTCAAGTTTAAAAATCAAGGAACTAATTGACACAGCCAAGGAGCTTGAAGGCTTGCCAAGACATATTTCAACCCACGCGGCAGGTGTTGTGGTTACAAGGGATAAAGTCAGTGAATATGTGCCGTTAGCAATGTCGGACGAGCAACCTGTTACTCAGTATGTAATGACTTCGTTAGAGGAATTAGGCTTGCTGAAAATGGACTTTTTGGGTTTGCGTAATTTAACTATAATTAAGAATACTATAAACAATATAAAAGCAAGTAAAAACATTGATTTGAATATCAACACTATTCCAATAGACAAAAAGGAAGTGTATGCACTTATTTCATCAGGCAATACAGATGGGGTATTTCAACTTGAAAGTATTGGTATGCGTAATTTTATGAGGAATTTAATGCCAAACTGTATTGAGGATATTATTGCGGGGATTTCACTATACAGACCAGGACCTGCTGACTCTATACCAAGGTATATTCAAAATAAAAATAACGCTTCAAATATTAAATATAAACACCCACTTTTAAAACCTATTTTGAAATCTACCTATGGGTGTATTGTGTATCAAGAGCAGGTAATGCAAATAGTTCAAAGTCTTACAGGATATTCATTGGCAAGGGCAGATATTTTACGTAAGGCAATGGGTAAGAAAAAGCCCGATGTGCTAGCCAAGGAAAGAAAGAGCTTTGTATATGGTGATGAAGAGGTTTGCGGCGCTGTTAAAAACGGAGTTCCTGTCGAGGTAGCAGAGTCCATCTTTGACGAAATGGAGGACTTTGGTAAGTATGCGTTTAACAAATCTCATGCTACAGCATACGCTATGATTGCATATCAAACTGCATATTTAAAGACATTTTATAAAGTAGAATTTATGTCTGCATTGATGTCGTCTGTTTCAGGTAATACAACTAAATTAAATGAGTATATTTCTAAATTGCCTAAAATGGGCATAAAGCTATTGCCTGTGGATATTAACGAAAGCTGTTCGGATTTTACTCCTGTAAATGATATTATAAGGTTTGGAATGACAGCAGTTAAAAATGTTGGCAGGAATTTTTCTGAAAACATAATAAAATGCAGAGAAAACGGCTATACAAGTATGAAGGATTTTTGCTTTAAAAATAGTGAATTCGGTGTTAACAAAAGAGCGTTAGAAAGTTTAATCAAAGCGGGGGCATTTGATAGCTTAGGTGGATTTCGTTCACAGTATCTATGTTCATTTGAAGAAATTGTTGATGATACAAGCGAAGATGCAAGATATAACTTTTCAGGTCAAATGACATTACTTGAGGGTGATGATTTAAAGGACGATTTACCAAACGTTGCAAATTTTGACCTTGAATATACATTGCAAATTGAAAAAGAGGTACTTGGCATATATGTTTCAGGGCACCCTCTGGATAATTTGAGAAAAGAAATTGAGGAAAATTCAAATGCTACGGTTGCTGAAATTATTAACTCTTTTGGTGTAAATCAAGATGGTAATTTTACAGATGGGCAAGAGGTAAAAATTTGTGGAATAATCAATTCCTGCTCTGTTAAAAGAACAAAGGCAGACAAGCAAATGGCTTTTGCAGAATTTGAAGACCTTACCGGCATTATGGAATTGATTTTATTCCCAAATATCTTGCTTAAATTTGAAAGACTTACAGAAGTAAATACAAAGGTTTGTGTAGTTGGTAAAATCAGTGCCAAAGAGGAAGAAAATCCAAAGCTGATTGTTGGATATATGACAGAGTTAAAGCCTGAACCAAAGGAAAAAATATATATTAAAATTCCAACTGGCAAGGAAGACAAGGTTTCTATGCTAAAAGAGATTTTAAAGGTATTTGACGGCGAAATTCCTGTTGTAATATATATGGAATCTCAAAAGAAATACTATGCTGCCCAAAAGGATTTATGGTCTTGTGGCGGCAAGGTATTTGAGGAAAAAGTCAAGTCAATGTTAGGCGAAGATTTTACAATAATAGTT
This sequence comes from Clostridiales bacterium UBA1775, assembly GCA_002314595.1. GTDB lineage: Bacteria > Bacillota > Clostridia > Monoglobales > Firm-18 > UBA1775. The sequence continues at coordinate 44,594 of DCGP01000015.1, forward strand.
AAATAAAATAAAAAGGTTGATTTTTATAAATAATTGGTGTATAATTGAAATGTTGTAAAGGAGGTTATTTTATGGATATAACTGAACTTTCTGAAGATTACATTGTAATCAAGGCAGAGGAAGACGGTGTGAATATTATTGGTATTACAAGAGGTAAGGATACTAAATTTAATCATACTGAAAAATTAGATATGGGTGAAGTTTTTGTTGCGCAATTTACAGAAATGACTTCAGCTATGAAGATTAACGGGAAGGCGTCAATTTATACAAAACACGGCGTTGTTAATTCGGGAAAATAAAGAGGATATTATATGTGGACTGTTATTTGTACGGTACAATCAAAAGATGTAATGGATAAATTGTGCCATGCATTAAAAGAAACGAACATATTGGTTAAAACAGTTTGTTCGTCAAAGGAAAATAGATTTGATATTTTAGTTCCTTCTACGGAAGTTGAACAAGCACACGAAATTTTAATTGATTATGTATTTTAATCAATATAGGAGGGGTATTATGAATGGAATTCATTGCATAGGCGTACTTACAAGCGGTGGAGATGCTCCTGGTATGAACGCAGCTATTAGGGCTGTTGTTCGTGCATCAAAATATTACGGAATTAGGGTAATGGGTGTCAAAAACGGATATGAAGGATTGCTTCATGGAGATATTTTTGAAATGGACGCTCGTTATGTTTCGGATACTATGCACAGAGGTGGTACAATACTTAGAACTGCAAGATGCAAAGAATTTATGAAAAATGATGGTGTGAAGCGTGGCATTAACGAAGCACGATACTTTGGCATTGATGCACTTGTTGTAATAGGTGGCGATGGTTCGTTTAAGGGTGCTAAGGCACTGCATGATGAAGGGTTTCCTACAATAGGCATTCCCGGAACAATCGACAACGATATTCCGTACACAGAATATACAATAGGATTTGATACGGCTATTAACACAGCCAAAGAAGCAGTTGATAAAATAAGAGATACTGCAAGTAGTCATAGCAGATGTAACATTATCAAGGTAATGGGCAGAAATTCAGGAAATATTGCACTGAATGTTGGCATTGCTGCCGGTGCAGAAGCAATTTTGATTCCTGAAAAAGAAATTGATTTTGACGAAGATATTTTAAAATCGATTGAACAAGGCAGAGATAGAAACAAAAAACATTTTATTATCATTGTAGCAGAAGGAGCTAAAACTGATGTTACAAAGTTAGAAAAGCAAATTGAAGAAGCAACCGGAATTGAAACAAGAACCACAATTTTAGGCTATCTTCAAAGAGGCGGAAGTCCTACTGTTTTAGACCGTGTTCGTGGTAGCGAAATGGGATGTAAGGCAGTTCAATTATTAAAAGAAGGAATTAGCGGACGAGTTGTTGGTGTAAAAAATAATGAAATTTATGATATGGATATTAACGAAGCACTTGCTATGGACGCTAAACCGAGAAACGATTTAATAGAATTATTAGAAATATTATCAATTTAGTACGTGGAGGAAAGTCATTTGAACATTCCAAACATATTATCAATAATTAGAATATTGCTAATACCTGTGTTTGCTTACGAATTTATGTATGTGGAAAATACTATTATTTCCGGCATAATACTAATAGTATCCGGTATAACAGATTTTCTTGATGGGTATATTGCCAGAAAATTTAATCTTGTTTCAAATGTTGGCAAAATCCTTGACCCGTTGGCAGATAAGCTTACACAGGTTGTTACGGTCCTTTGTTTGGCATTAAAGGGCCTTCCGATAATGTGGATACTTTTTGCACTGTTGGTTATCAAGGACTTGTTTTTGGTATTTGGAGGTATTTCCTTATACAAAAAACAAGATATGGTTGTATCATCAAATTGGTATGGAAAGCTTGCTACAATAATATTTTATGTTGCCATAATCTTCTTGGTTTTGTTTTATAGGTCAGTACTTATTCCCTTTAAAAATATTATTGCAGGTGTGATAATCGGAACTATGATTGTTACGTTTATAGGGTATATTTCATACTTTTTTGCAATTCGTGATAAAAAATTTTAAAAAGTACTTGCAAAATGTAAAAATATTTGATATAATATAAGACGCTGTATAAAATTAAATGTATTTTTATTTGTTTTTGTAACTATATAAGGAGGTGCGAAACATGGCAAAGTGTGAATTTTGCGGTAAGGGTGTAGCTTTCGGCATCAAAGTCAGCCACTCTCACAGAAGAAGCAATAGAATGTGGAAGCCAAACATCAGAAGAGTTAGAGCAATCGTTAACGGTGAGCATAAGAAAGTTTATGCATGTACTCGTTGCCTACGTTCAGGTTTAGTAGAACGTAACTACGGTAGCAGTGCTCCAAAAGCAGTAGAGGCAATCGAAGCTGCTGAATAATATTTGATGTAAATAAATATACTTACACATATAACCACGGTTTTAATACCGTGGTTTTTGCTTTATAGTACAATGTGTAGCAAATTAAAAAATCTTTCATATTATGTATTGAAATGCAATTTTCAGCGTACAAATACTTATATGGGAGGTTTTAATTTATGAATGAGGTTCAAAGACCTAACTGTGATTTTAAAGACGGTGTATGTATTCACACCGACCAAGTTTATGATTCATGCAAGGAAAAAGATTGTTTAGAGGATTTACAAGTAATTTTAACTGCCGAAGGGCAACGAATTGTTGACCAGGCAATAAATGTTAAAGTGCGAAGTGCAGAAATTATATGGGTATTTACAGACATAGAGCCTGTTCCGTTTAACAAAGGCTTTTATACAATTGATATTAAATATTTCTTTAAAGTAGTTTTAGACGTGTTTAGAGGTGTAGGGCAACCAACACCTGTTGAGGGTTTAGCAACCTACGATAAAAAGGTTATTTTGTTTGGTTCAGAGGGTAATTCAAAAATGTTCTCATCTGCATATAACCCGGGAAATCAAATGCCGGTTATGTGGAAGAAAAATAACTTGCCAAAGGCAGTAGTTGAAGTAGTAGACCCAATAGCACTTTCTGCAAGAATTGTTGATGCAGAGGAAAAATGTTGTTGCTGTTGCTGTGATGTGTCAAGCGTACCTGATTCAATTTGCAGTTGCTTTTCAGATGAATTAGTTATTCCTGCAAATAACAGAAAAATATTAGTTACATTAGGATTGTTTACAATTATTAAAATTGAAAGAAATGTTCAACTTTTAATTCCTGCCATAGACTTCTGCGTACCAACAAAAGAATGTCCTGCTGCAACAGAGCAAAATCCATGCGAGTTGTTTAATACTCTTCGTTTTCCAATGGACGAATTTTTCCCACCTCAAAGGGCAGAATATGACGACGGTTGCTCTTGCAAATAATATTATAAAAAGGCTGTAAAATTATTTTACAGCCTTTTTAACATTAAATTTTTGTATAAAACCAACTATTTGACCTGAAATTATTACGGAAATTAAGGAATAAATTATTTTGCTAAATTGAATGTATGTAAGGGATAAGCCTAACACAATTACATCGCAAATTAAATATATCCACTGTATTTTAACGTTTTTAAGCACCTTTTCAAGACCTAAAACTAATGCGTCATCGCCTGTGGGAGCACTTTGGTATCTAATACATAAGCCTACCCCAACGCCTACAAATATTGCGCCTGTAATTGAGGCAATTAACGGATAGTTTGCAATTTGAGGATAGATTGGTTCAAATCTTTCAAATATTGCATAAAATCCTGAAAATCCAACCCCTGAAACTGCAGATTTAAAAATAAAATCCTTGCCAAGTATAAAGAAGCCAAAACTATAAAAAAGTATGTTAAAAATTAAATTTGATATTGACGGAGATATTCCGAAATGATGATGTAATAATAAGTTAAGCCCTAATATTCCACCTTCTGTTATATTTGAGATGGAGTGTATATTGTATAGTCCAAATGCAAGAATTGCAGAGCCTAAAAGTATTATTAAACATTGCTTTATTTGTTTTTTACTCATTTTATTATCCTTTGCTTTTTTTATACATTATACACTAAAATTCTACATTTTTCAAGGTGTTATTAAGACTTTATAAATTCATATATACCCTTATAAATTGCTTCTGCTATTTTTTGTTGATATTTTTCTGTTGAAAGTAGTTTTTCCTCTTGAATATTTGATAAAAATCCACATTCCACAATTATAGCAGTTGATTTGCAATTCTTAAAAATGTATATGTTTTCAGGTGATGGCTTTGTAACTCTGTTGTTTTCTGCATCTATATTGTTTTTAATAGATTTTTGAATTATATTTGCAAGGCTTCTGCTTTTGTCGTTATTGGCATAAAAAACTTGTGCTCCTTTTACGGATTCCTGAGGGAATTTATTCAAGTGAATACTTATAAAAATGGCTGAGCTATTTTCCTCCAAAAGGTTTTTTCTGTACTCTAAATCCGACCGTTTCTGATTTCTTATTTTAGCACTGTCGGTTGTGCTTAATGATTGGTCGTCAGTACGTGTCATTATCACTTTTTTTCCATTTGTTTCGGCAATTTTTTGTAGCTTTTTAGCAATGGACAAATTTATATCTTTTTCTAAAATTCCTGTTGTACCCACAGCACCTCCGTCCATTCCACCATGACCTGCATCAATCACAATAATGTTGCCATCAGGCTTTTTTATGGTTTCTTCCTTTGCGTGGTTGAATATGCCCACGGATAGTAAAAATATCAATACAAAAAAGCAACTTAATATAAGTTGACGTTTCTTAATAACAAAAAGCATAATATCACCTCGTCTATATATATGAAAATAATTGCTATATATTCTATAAGTAAAATATTTTTTGACATAATGTTAAAAAGGTGGTAAAATAGAATAGGGTGATTATTTGCGAATTGCAGAGGTTGTAATAGCCGAAAACAGCAGAGAACTTGATAAAAAGTTTTGTTATATCGTTCCTGATGAAATGAAGGTTTTAGCAGGTGCGAGAGTTGTTGTGCCATTTGGCAGGGGTAACAAAACTGTGGAAGGCATCGTTACAGGCTTTGTAAATGAAAGCAATTTCACCAAATTAAAGGAAATTATAAAAGTAATTGATGAAAATCCACTATGTACTCAAAAGCTTTTAGAACTTGCCGAATATATCAAAGAATCAAGCATATGCACATATTATCAAGCACTTCGTTTGGTAGTTGCATCAGGCTCTAAGGTTAAGGCAACCAAATGGATTACCCTTTTAGACCAAAATGTTGATATAGATAAAATCAGTGGTAGGTCGTTGGCTAAAAAGAAAATATTAAATATCCTTTTAGATGCAGGCGGCACAGTAGATTACGGAAGCGTTGCTTGGGTGTCTAATGTTTCAACTGCATTAAAATCACTTGTTGATAATAAAATTGTTACTGTTAGTGAAACTATTTCAAATACAGTTTCAAGCTTGCAAATACGTATGGTTAGACTAAATGAGTTATCTGCTCAAACCATTGATAATGAATTGTTTAGAAAAAAGGCACCTAAACAATATAAGATGTTGGAAATATTAAGGCAAACAGGGGATATTTCAGCAACGGATTTAGTTGAATTTTCTCAAGGCTCTTATTCTGCCCTAAATACCCTTGCAGAAAAGGGATATATTGAGGTTTACAGTAAAACGGTTTTGCGTAGCAGTGTTGATTTTTCAAAGTATGACAAAACAGAAAAAAAGATATTAACTTGTGAACAGCAAAATGTTTTAAACTCGTTGATTGAAAATGCAAAAGGTAATAATTTAAAGCCTAATCTCATAAGAGGCGTTACCGGCAGCGGTAAAACAGAGGTATTTTTACAAATTATTGACTATTACTTAAATATTGGAAAACAGGCAATAGTTTTAGTTCCGGAAATTTCACTTACACCACAAATGGTTGGAAGATTTGTTGAAAGATTTGGCAAAAATGTCAGCGTTCTTCACAGTGGTCTTTCTAACGGAGAACGATTTGACGAGTGGAAGAAGATACTAAACGGAGAAGTAAATGTTGTTGTGGGTGCAAGAAGTGCAATTTTTGCTCCGTTTAATGATTTGGGAATAATAATTATAGACGAGGAACACGAAACAACCTATAAGTCCGATAATTCACCAAGATATGATGCAAAAAACGTGGCTTTATTCCGTAGCAAAAATGAAAATGCAATGCTTGTTCTTGCATCTGCTACTCCTTCGGTGAATAGTTATTATAAGGCAAAAATCGGCGAATACAATTTACTTGAAATGAATAACAGATACAATATGATGAAAATGCCACAGGTTAAAATTGTGGATATGCGTAAGGAATTACGTAACGGAAATCATAGCGTGTTTAGCAAAGAATTGAAATCACAAATTGATAATAATATAAAGCTTGGTCAACAGACAATACTGTTTTTAAACAGAAGAGGCTTTAATAGTTTTGTTTTGTGTCGTGAATGTGGTGAGGCAGTAATATGCCGTAACTGCAATATATCAATGACATATCACAAAAATTCTAATGCGTTAAAATGCCACTATTGTGGCTATGAGGGAACTGTACCTAAGAAATGTCCAAATTGCGATAGCACTCACATTAGATTTATGGGAACAGGAACCGAAAAAATTGAGGAAGAAATTTGTAAATTGTATGGAAAAGGTTCATTTGTAAGAATGGACGCAGATACTACATCGGGCAAAAATTCCCATGAAGCTATTTTGGATAGGTTTAAAAAAGAGAATATTCCCATACTTTTAGGTACTCAAATGGTAACAAAGGGTTTGGACTTTCCGAATGTTACACTTGTTGGTGTACTTGCTGCAGATATTTCATTAAATATCGATGATTTTAGAGCATCTGAAAGAACATTTAGCCAAATAACACAAGTTTGTGGCAGGGCAGGAAGAGGGGAAATTCATGGCAGAGCAATAATTCAAACCTATCAGCCTGACCACTATGCACTTAATTTTGCTAAAAATCACGATTATCTTGGGTTTTATGAATGTGAAATAAATATCAGACACAAGCTTGGCAATTTACCATTTAATGATTTTATACTGATAATGATGCAAGGTGAAAATGAAAATTCAATTAAGAATGAATTGTTTAGAATATCAGAAAGATTACGAAAGAGGAATTTAAACGTTTTAGGACCGGTACCTGCACCATATTCAAGAATAAAAAACAAATATAGGTGGAGGATAATTATAAAGCATAATAATGCTATGGATTTATTACCACTGTTACATACGATTTCGGATTATTATTCAAAAAGCGAAAATCAATTGCTTATAGATATAAATCCAAATTCAATGAACTGATTAGAAAGGAAATACAAAATGGCAATTAGAACTATTGTAAAAGTTGGAGACGATGTCTTGACAAAAAAATGCAGAGCAGTTGAAAAGCTTGACGATAGAATATTTTCACTGTTAGACGATATGGCAGACACGCTGTATGAATCAGGCGGAGTAGGACTTGCAGCACCACAGGTTGGTGTGCTAAAACGCCTATCCGTAATAGATGTAGGTGATGGCTTAATTGAACTCATAAACCCTGAAATTGTTAAGACAGAAGGCAATGTTAGAGATTTAGAGGGTTGTTTAAGTTTACCAAATAAATGGGGATATGTAGACAGACCACAAAAAGTGGTTGTTCATTCCTTGGACAGAGATGGAAATCTTGTGGAATTTGAAGGCGAAGATTTACTTGCAAGAGCATTTTGCCATGAGATTGAGCATTTGGACGGTATATTATTCTCATCACATGTTGATGAATTTGTGGATATTGATGAAGAAAGAAAAAAATAGAGGTAAAAATATGAAAATAATGTTTATGGGAACACCTGATATTGCCGTTCCCTGCCTTGAAGAACTTTCAAAGAAATATGAGGTTTTATGTGTTGTAACCCAGCCTGACAAGCCTAAAAACAGAGGTCATAAAATGGCTATGCCACCGGTAAAAGAAAAGGCTTTGGAACTTGGTATAGAGGTTTTGCAACCTGAAAAATTAAAGGATATGGCGTTTATGCCAATGTTGGAAAAATACCAGCCTGACCTTATTGTAGTTATTGCTTACGGAAAAATCTTGCCAAAGTATGTTTTAGATTATCCAAAGTATGGTTGTATAAATGTCCACGCCTCATTGTTACCGAAATACAGAGGGGCTGCACCTATACAATGGTCTGTTGTAAATGGTGAAAAGGTAACCGGTGTTACAACGATGATAATGGAGGAGGGTCTTGATACAGGTGATATGCTGTTAAGTGAAGAAATAGAAATTACTCCTACTATGACAGGAGGAGAGCTTCATGATAAAATGGCGATGATTTGTCCGGGACTACTTATTAAAACAATTGAAAATATAGATAACATTAAACCCCAAAAGCAAGACGATGCTCTTTCTTGTTATGCTCCTATGATAGACAAGACAACAACCGTAATTGATTGGAACAAGACAAAGGCTGAAATTGTTAATCTTGTTAGGGGTATGAATCCATTTCCTGTTGCAAGAACAACTGTAAATAACAAACTGTTAAAGGTTTATGTTGCAGAGCCTTCCGATAAAAAAGGAGAAATCGGAACAGTTTTGTCGGTAGAAAACGGAATTGTGATAGGTTGTAAGGACGGCTCTGTAAGGCTTACAGAAGTTCAGCCTGAGGGCAAAAGAAGAATGAAGGCAGAGGATTATCTTTTAGGTAATAAAATAAATGTGGGAGAAAAGCTTGTATGACTGCAAGACAATTAGCACTTACGGTTTTATTTGAAATTGATAAAAACGGAGCTTATGTTGGCATAGAACTAAAAAAACAGTTGTATGCTTGTGAACTGTCACATATAGATAAAGCATTTGCAACAGAGCTTGTATATGGTGTAATAAAAAACAGAACAAGGCTTGATTATGTTATTTCAAAATTCAGCAAACAAAAGCTAAAAAAAATATCTGTGTGGATATTAAATATTTTAAGGCTTGGCATATATCAAATACTGTTTCTTGATAAAATTCCGGAAAGTGCAGCTGTAAACGAAAGTGTTAAATTGGCAAAAAGGTACGGGCATCAGGCATCATCAGGATTTGTAAATGGTGTATTGCGTAGCGTAATCAGAAACGGAGATGTAGAATATCCAAAGGGCAAAGAGTATTTTGAAATATTTTATTCTCACCCAAAATGGCTTGTGGATATGTTGTTTGCACAATACGGAGAAGAGGCAACTAAAATTATTGAGGCAAATAATACAGTACCAAGCACAACAGTTCGCATAAATACTTTAAAAACAGACGTTAAAATTTTATGGGATAAATTAACTTCAAAAGGAATATGCGTTAGTAAAACATTAGAAGAAAATATTATAAAAATAAGTGGATTTGGGGATATTTCCAAGCTTGAAGAATATATAAACGGTGAAATTACACCACAGGGTTTAAGCTCATATTTGGCATCAAAATTACTTGATGTAAAGGAAAATGATGTTGTAATGGATTTATGCTCTGCGCCGGGCGGAAAATCTACTGCTATGGCAGAATATACTGATGACAATGCTAAAATTTTTGCCTTTGATATTTATGACCACAAGGTTGAAATCATCAATAAAAATTGCAAACGTTTGGGAATTATAAACATAAAAACAAAGGTATGGGATTCCACAAAATTACTTGATGAATTTGTTGGCAAGGCAGATAAAATTTTGGTTGATGCACCATGTAGTGGTATTGGCATAATTCGTAAAAAACCTGATATTAAATGGAATAGAGAAAACGAAAATTTTGAAGATTTAATATCAATTCAAAAGTCCATACTTGAAAATGCAGACAAATACCTAAAAAAAGACGGAACATTAGTGTATTCAACCTGCACACTTAATAAGGCAGAAAACGAAGATGTTACAAAAGAGTTTGCAAAGGAATATAACTATGAAATTGTTTTATCTAAAACCATATTGCCCTATGATGATATGGACGGATTTTATATGTGTAAAATGATAAAGAGGTAAATAAATGGAAAGAAAGCTAATTGATGAAATAAATATGCTTGCTAAAAAGCAAAGGGAGCAAGGGCTTACAGAAAAGGAAAAAGAAAGGCAAGCAGAACTTCGTAAAATGTATCTTGAAGACGTTAAAAGAAATTTTAAAAGTCAACTTGATAATTTAGTTATTGACAGGAATGATAAAAATGTTCACTAAGTTTAAAAAGCCCGGCAATTTAGGGTTACTTATTGTTGCAATTATAGCAATAATTATGGTTGTAAGGTTGTATATTGTTTTGCCTGATAATGATGTTGACCATATTTTTGCAGGCAAGCTTGATGTAAAATTTTTGGACGTAGGGCAAGGAGATTGTGAAATTATTACTTTGCCTGACGGCAGAAATATAATTATTGATGCAGGAAAAAACGAAACAGAGGAAGACCTTGTGTCTAAATTGACAAAGAAGGGCTTTAAACGTTTTGATTATGTTGTAATTACTCACCCTCACGAAGACCATATAGGTGGAATGGCTAAAATAATCGAAAGCTTTGAAATAGGCGAAGTATATATGCCTAACAAGACTACAAATACAAAAATATTTTCAAATATATTAACTGCATTGGAAAATAAAAATTGTAAAGTAGTTGAAGCTAAAAACGGTGTTGTGATGATTGATGAAGATAATATAAAAGCAGAATTTTTAGCCCCGTGTTCGTCAGGGTATAAAGATATTAACAATTATTCTGCAGTATTAAAGCTAACATATAATAACTTTAAATTTTTATTTGCAGGTGATGCAGGCGAAGATTCTGAAATGGAAATGCTTGAAAGTGGTCAAGACCTTTCGGCAGACGTGTTGAAGGTGGGACATCACGGAAGTAAGTACAGCTCTACAACTGCATTTATTAAAAAAGTTAATCCAAAATATGCAATTATAGAGGTTGGCAAGGACAATTCATACGGGCACCCTGCCAAGGATACATTATACAGGCTTAAAAAAGCAAAAGTTTATCGCACCGACGAAAAAGGCACAATAGACGTTGTATGTGACGGAAATAAACTTACAGTTTTAACTGAAAAGGAATAAATTTATGGCAAATTTAAATGATTTATCATTTGAAGAACTTAATAACGCAATTACAAGTATTGGAGAACCGAAATTTAGAACAGCACAAATCTTTAAATGGTTTTCAAGAGGTGTTACACATCTTGAAGAAATGACAGATTTATCAAAGGCTCTTAAAGAAAAAATTGTGCAAAATTATACTATTGCAAATGTTGATATTGAACAACGGTTTGATTCTAAACTTGACGAAACTAAAAAGTACCTTATGAAACTTAATGATGGTAACTTTGTTGAGACTGTTGCAATGACATACAAGCATGGCATTACTGTTTGCATTTCAACAGAAGTCGGTTGTCCTATGGGGTGCAAATTTTGTGCTTCAACATTAGGCGGTAAGGTTCGTAATTTAACATCAGGGGAAATATTAGGGCAAGTGGCAACAGTGCAACGAGATTTAGGGGAAAGAGTTTCTAATGTTGTGCTGATGGGCATAGGCGAACCACTTGATAACTATGAAAATGTTGTTACTTTCTTAAAAAACATTAACGATGAAAGAGGTATGAACATTGGTTATAGGCACATTTCGTTGTCTACTTGTGGATTAGTTGATAAAATCAAAGCCCTTGCAGATGAAAATTTTCCTATAACGCTTTCCGTTTCGCTTCATGCACCAAACGACGAAACAAGGGATAAAATTATGCCGGTTAATAAAAAATATAATATTAGGGATTTAATTGATGCTTGTAAGTACTATCAATCAATTACAGGCAGACGAATTTCCTTTGAATACATTTTAATTGATAAATTAAACGATACCAAACAACACGCAACAGAACTTGTAAGGCTTACAAGGGGAATGCTAAGCCATATAAATTTAATACCTGCAAACTTTGTAAAGGAAAGCAACTTTAAAAAGAGCGATAATTCAAGAGTTCAGGTATTTAAACAAGAATTAGAAAAGTCAGGAATGGCTGTTACAATAAGGCGAGAGCTTGGCAGTGATATTTCAGCATCTTGCGGACAGTTAAGAAGAAAATACAGCAAGGAGGGTGATAATGATGGTCTTTTACGGCAAAAGTGATATTGGATTAGTTAGAAAAACTAACCAAGACTCATTTTATATTGATAAGAAAAACAAATGGATAGTAGTAGCAGACGGAATGGGCGGACATAATGGTGGCGAAACTGCAAGCAAACTTGCAGTTGATACTATTACAGAGGTTATGAATGAAAGTAAGGACTTGAAAATTGCTATCGAAAAGGCAAACGAGGAAATATATGATCTTTCAATAAAAGAACCAAGCCTTACCGGAATGGGAACAACTGTTGTCCTTTGCTCTATTGATAACGAAAGAGTAAATATTGCACATGTTGGGGACAGCAGAGCGTATTTAATTAACGAAAAGGGACTCCATAGAATTACAACAGACCATTCGGTTGTGCAACAGCTTTTGGACAGTGGTTCAATAACAGAGGAAGAGGCAAAAAATCATCCACAAAGAAATCTGATAACAAGGGCAGTGGGAACTGATAAAATTGTTATGATTGATTTTAATAAACTAACATACGAAAAAAATAATTACATTTTAGTATGTAGCGACGGATTAACTACGTATACAGACGAAGAGGATATTCATAATATAATAAAGGCAAATACTCCTGAAAAAGCAGTAGACAAACTTGTTGAAAAAGCAATAGAAAACGGTGGACAGGACAATATAACCGTTGTACTTATTAGAATGTGAGAGGATGATTAAAATGATAGGATTGATTTTAGGAAATAGATATGAAATTATTAAGGAAATCGGCTGTGGCGGAATGGCAAAGGTATACCTTGCACATTGCAGAAAATTAAACAGAGATGTTGCAATTAAAATACCAAAGCCTGAATTTGCCGGGGACAAAGAATTTTTAGACAGATTTATTAGAGAGGCTCAATCTGCTGCGGCAATCAGCTGTCCAAATATTGTTGGTGTGTATGATGTTGGACGCGATGGAGATATTAACTACATAGTTATGGAATATGTTGAAGGTGAGACTCTAAAAGATTATATCGATAAACACGGTATGCTTTCTTGGAGAAAGACAGTTGACTATGCTATTAAAATATGCAAAGCACTTGACAGTGCTCATAAGCAAGGCATAATTCATAGGGACATTAAGCCTCAAAATATTATTATTACCAAGGACGGAACTTTAAAAGTAACCGACTTTGGTATTGCAAGGGCGTCGTCATCTGACACAGTGAATATGGGCGAAAGTACAATGGGCTCTGTTCACTATTTTTCACCGGAACAAGCAAGAGGTGGATATACAGATGCAAAAAGTGATATATACTCACTTGGTGTAGTAATGTACGAAATGATTACTGCTCATCTGCCATTTGATGGTGATACACCTGTTGCCATTGCAATTAAACATATTCAAGGCTCTGCAATTAACCCAAAGGAATATAATGTTTCTATTCCCCTTGCTGTTGAGGAAGTAATTAAAAAGGCAATGGCAAAGGAACAAAGACTTAGATATCAAACTGCCGAAGAAATGATGGCTGACCTAAATATGGCACTAAACTTCCCTGATGAAATACCTAACAAAGACGACAATATTGGGGATACAATGAAGTTTGAACCAATTAGTGATAATGATATTCCACCTGCTAAAAAGATGCCTAAGGAAATTGAAATTACAGTTAGTAGACCAAAGCAACAAGAGCCGGTTAGTAAACCAAAGCAACAACCTAAAAAAGGTGAGGAAAAGTCCAAGGAAGAAAACGAAAAAGCCAGTACCAAAAAGGCAGTTTTGCTTGCAATAGTTTCAGCACTTGCTATCCTTTGCGTGGTGTCTGTACTTGGATTTATGGTATTTGGTGGATGTAGTAAGGAAATAAAAGTGCCAAATTTAGTTGGTATGACCTACGAAGAAGCATTAGAAAAATATAAAGATGAAAAATTCGAAATAACAGTAGATGAATATGTTGATGACACAGAACACGAGGCAGGATATATTTTATCGCAAACCCCCGATGGTGGTATGACAACAAGGTCTCTTGACGAAATCAGGGTTAAGGTTGTTAAGGACAGTAATGGATTTACAATTGGCGACTTTGCCGGCAAGACAGTTAAGGAACTAAAAGAAGAGCTTGAAAAGGAATTAAAGGTATATAAGGTTACTATTAAAGAGGTTGAAGAAGATAGTGGAGAATACGAAAAAGGTCAAATTACAAGAACAAATCCCGATGCGGGCAGTAAGGTTAAGACAGGCTCAACATTAACAGTATATGTAAGCTCAGGTGGAGAAAAAATGCCTGATTTAATTGGTTGTACCTTGGAGGTTGCCAAAAAGCAATTAGAAAGAATGGGACTTGAACTTGGCAAGGTTACTCCATCTGACAATGACGAAAGTTATGTTGTAATTTATCAAAGCATAGACCCTGATACAGTTGTAGAAAAGGGCGAAACAGTAGACTTTGAACTTAAAAAGACAGACCTTTCTGTTAAAACAGATGAAGGCAAAACATCAACATCGTCTAAGAATATTACAATTGTATTGCCACAGGATTCAGATGTTGTAAATGTTAGAGTTGTCCAAGATGGTAAGGTTATTCATAACCAAGCTCACAACAAGAGTGAGGGAAGCTTTGACTTAACAATTAGTGGCTCCGGTTCTTCATCTGTTGATATTTACTTTAACGGAACATACAGTAAAACTGTTACGGTGGCACTATGATAGACGGAACAATCGTTAAAGGTATAGGAGGGTTTTACTATGTTTCCACAGAAAACGGCTTATATGAATGCAGGGCAAGAGGTAAATTCCGTAAGCAAGGCATTAAGCCAACTGTTGGTGATAAAGTAAAAATTACAGTTGTAAACGAAAACCCAAAGGAAGGCTCTGTTGATTTTATTGAAGAAAGAAAAAACATTTTAGTAAGACCACCGGTTGCAAATATTGACTGCATAGTTGTTGTGGTTGCAGTTACAAGCCCTGAACCTGACTATTTTATGATTGATAAGTTAATTGTTAATGCAGAATTAAAGGGTATTAAAGTCTATATTGCAGCAAATAAAACAGATTTGCTATCCTGTAATAAAATAAAGGATATTTATGATAAATCAGGATATAAAGTTTTTCCTGTCTGTGCAGATACAGGCGAGGGAATAGATGAACTAAAAAAACATTTAAAAGGTAAAATCACAGCATTTGCAGGGAATAGTGGTGTTGGTAAATCAAGTTTGCTTAACAGGTTTGGTTTGGAGCTTGAAACAGGCGAAATAAGTAAAATTGAAAGAGGAAAACACACCACAAGACACGTTGAACTTTTTAACGTTGATGAGGATACCTTTGTTATGGATACTCCCGGGTTTAGTATCCTTGAAATTACGGAATGTGAAGCATCAGAGCTAAAAAACTATTTTAATGAATTTTCAAAGTATCAAGACGGTTGCAGATTTAACGGCTGCGACCATATAGGAACAAAACCAAGGGATTGTGGTGTTGCAAAAGCAGTTTTAGATAATGAAATTTCAAAATCAAGGTACGAAAGCTACACCCAACTATACGAAGGATTAAAGGAGATTAAAAAATGGGAAAAATAAAAATTTCACCGTCGTTGTTATCTGTGGATATCGGCAATATTGCAAGAGATATTAAAAAACTTGAAAATAGCGTTGACTATTTTCATGTAGACGTTATGGACGGGCATTTTGTTCCAAATTTAAGCTTTGGAGTTCCTGTCGTTAAGGGGATTAAAAAATACACAAATATTCCTCTTGATGTGCATTTGATGATTGATAACCCAAGTAAATATATTGAGCCGTTTATCAATGCAGGAAGTGATATTTTAACTGTCCATGTTGAGGTTGACGATGACATATTAGGTTGCCTTAAAAAAATTAAGGAAATGGGTGTAAAAAGCGGTTTGGCACTTAACCCAAATACAGACCCCGAAAAATTAAAGCCTTATTTAGATTATACGGATATGGTGCTTCAAATGACGGTTTTCCCCGGCTTTGGTGGGCAAAGTATGGTTGAAAGTGCTATTGATAACATTCCTGTAATTCGTAATATGATAGGAAATAAAGAGCTTGAAGTTGATGGTGGTATTGTTAAGGAAAATGTTCATAAGTTAACAAGCTGTGGGGCAGACGTTATAGTTAGCGGCTCAGGTATATTTAAATATGATGACATTGCAAATGCAGCAGACGAGCTTCGTATGTATGCAATAAGGGGGCAAGATAATGAGTAAAAGAGCTTTTATTTTTGCGGCAGGCACATACACTCCGGAGGATTTAAAACTATACAGAAGAATAAAATTTAAAGAAGATGATGTTATAGTTTGTGCAGATGGCGGATATGATGCAATATATTATACTAATATTATACCAACAGCAATAATAGGCGACTTAGACTCAGTTAGATTTCCTCTCCCAAGCAATGCAGAAATTATTAGATATCCAACAGAAAAGGATAAGACAGACCTTGAAATATGTATAGATTATATTAAGGATAAAGAATGTGATACATTGTTTATTTTAGGTGCATTAGGAGGCAGACTTGACCACATATTAGGGTGTAACTATGCTTTGGAATATGCAATGAATTTAGGTATAAATGCAATGATTCTGTGTGGAAAAACCAGAGTGTATTTGGTTAAGGACAAAATTGAGTTGGACAGAGAAACTTTTGACTATGTTTCACTTATTCCTTGCACTACAACTGTTACCGGCGTTACAACCCAAGGGCTTAAATATCCACTTGAAAATGCAGAATTAAAGCGACAAAGCAGTTACGGAATTAGTAATGAATTTTACAATAATAAGGCAGAAGTCAGTATTAAAAGTGGGCTTTTGTTTGTAATATGCGTAAGCGAGTAACAAAATTTAGGCATCTCTCATATAGTGATAACAGATAATGTTAAACTATTGGAGGGGTGCCTTTGATTTTGTCTTGTATAGTGGTAGCATTTTTAATAGGAGCATTTACAGCAGGAGTATTGCTTGCATTGGCATTACCTACATGGGTTTTAGTAATAATTCAATCAATACTAATTATTATTTTAATTTGGTTTATTGTTAAACCAAGAAAAAAGAAATGTAAATGAAAGGGGTATTGTTATGAAGGTTGTTGTTTTAAAAGTGCCAAAGGCATTTTGCGGAATTGTTAAAAAAATATTTAAAATGAATTGACATTGTTTTTTTATAGTGTTATAATAATTACATAAATAAATAAAGGGGAGCTTGTATACAGGCTGAGAGGGAAATGTGATTTCCGACCCAAAACCTGATTTGGATAAT
>DCGP01000040.1 GCA_002314595.1 Clostridiales bacterium UBA1775
TTATACAAAATCAGCAGTGTCAGATTTAAATGTTTTGCCTTTTAAATAGCCAAGGCACTCATAATCTAAATCATCATCAAATACTAATTTATAGGCGTGTAACGCCTGATGCTTTCTTGCATTTTTATCTCTTTGTAATTTTCCGTATTTTCCATCGCCTAAAAGAGGGTGGTTAATATGGGCAAAATGTGCTCTTATTTGGTGGGTTTTTCCGGTTATCAGCTCCACCTCAACCAATGCGTTTTTGTCTTTAATCCTTATAATTTTATACACAGTAATAATTTTAACTGCACCTTTTTGAGGGGTATCCGTAACATATACCTTGTTTTGCTTAGTGTCCTTAAACAGATATCCTGTTAATGTGGCAGATTTTTCACTTGGTACACCCTCTAACATGGCAAGGTAAAATTTGTGAACTTTTCTAAGCTTGATTATTTCGTTCATTTCCCTTAATGCCTGTGCATTTTTAGCAGCAATTACAATACCACTTGTGTTACGGTCAATTCTGTTACAAAGGGAAGGAACAAAGCTGTTTTCTGCCATTGGGTCATATTCCCCTTTGTCAGAAAGGTAGGAATATAGTTGATTTACAAGGGTGTTTACAGTTCCGTTGTCGTCGTCGTGAACTACAACGCCTGCTTTTTTATCAATTAAAATAATATTCTCATCTTCGTAAATAACGTTAAAATCAGCCTTAACGTGTGTAATGGATTTTCTGTTATTTTCAAAAAATTCGTCGTTAATATACATTTCCAGTATATCGCCGACATTTAAAATATCCCCCTCATTACCACGTTTACCGTTGATTTTAATGCGTTTTTTTCGTATGCTTTTGTATATCATAGACGTAGGCATGGCAGATTTAAAAAATTTGTGCATAAATTTATCAAGCCTTTGCCCTGCATCGTTTTCTGTTATTGTAATTTTTTTCATAATTTGTACCTCTTTACCATTTTAACATATATTTTTTGGATTTACAATACCGATATTTTTTAATGTAACCAAACTGTAAATATTGAGATAAAACCCTATATAATGCGATAAAATCAATATTTTTTAAATTATTTTTGGCTTAATTAACAAAAAAATGCTATTTTAACTTATTTTTATTGAATAAAGTGCTTGATTTTTGCTATTTGCTGTGATAAAATTAAGTCATAATACATAAAGTGGCTTTTTAGTCTAAACTTTATGTAAAAACAAGATATTTTTAAGGAGGCAAACGGATATGAAAACTATTTCAAAGGTTTTATCTGTTATTCTTGTTATCAGTATGATGTTGGGAACAGTTGCTTATGCAGCAAAGTTCACTGACGTTTCAACAGACAAGTCATATTACGAACCGGTATATGTATTGTCTTCACTTGGAATCATAAATGGTTACGAGGACGGAACATTTGGTCCTGAAAAGGACGTTACAAGGGCAGAATTTGCAACAATGCTTATGAGAGCAATGGCATCAGCAGGCTTTGGAAGTTCAGACCCTGAGGGCACACCATTTACAGATTTAAATGACGCAAGCTGGGCAATTAGCGATGTTAGAACTTGCTACGACTTGGGCATTATCAATGGTATGACAGAAACAACATTTGAGCCAAACAGCAATGTTACTTACGAACAAGCTCTTAAAATGATTGTATGTGCATTAAACTATGGCCCATCAGCTCAGGAGATTCAAAATAAGGCAGAAAAGCAAGAATGGTACTATGGATATATGCAGGTTGCATATAACTTAAAATTAACAGACAGAATTTCTGTTGTATATGGTTCCCCTGCAAAGAGATGGGAAATTGCTCAAATGATTTACAATTCATTTGATATTAAAATGCTTGAAAAGCTTGAGCTTTCCGGTGGTGGAGCAATGTATCAAGAATCTAATTTGACATTACTTGGTGATAAGTTAAATGTTAAGAGAGGCAAAGGTGAACTTATTGCCGATGGTACAAGCACACTTGATGCTTCCGGTAAAGTTGCTCGTGAAGGATATGTTTTAATTAAGGATTCTACAACAAATGAAGTATTGAACATTGCCAAAAAGGACATTTCTGTTTCAAACCTACTTGGCAAGAATGTAGAATATTACTACAAAGAAGATAGTTCAAGCGACAAGTATCTTGTTTGTATCTTAAACAAGACCAGCGAATCATCTTCAATTAAGATTAACGAAAACAACATTGACTCAATTTCAGGCACATACTCATCAGGATACACAATAACATACTATGCTTCTGATGATGCAACAAAAACATCAAAAGCAACAGTTGATGCTAATCCGGTTATTTCAGTTAACGGCGAAGTTAAGACAGGACTTTCAGCATCAGAGCTTATTCCTGAAACAGGTACAATTGAGCTTATAGCTTCAAATGGTGGCAACTACAACAAAATTAACATTTCTTCATACGACACTTATGTTGTAAAATCTGTTAATACAACAGATAAATATGTTGTAGATATGTATAGAAGTGCTTCATCTACAAAGCCAAGTACACTTTCACTTGACGATTCAACAGGCGAATATACAATTAGTTTAAGCACAACTTCTAACAGTGTAATTTCTGTTGGTGGTATTGCTCAATACAATGTAATATCTGTTAAGGATACAAAAGGTAATGGTAACAGAGTTACAAGAAACGCAATTGTTTCAACAAAAAATGTTACAGGTACAATCAATGAAATTGACCTTGAAGAGGATAAAATCAAAATCGCAGATTCAACATATAAGGTTTCAAGATATCTAAACAATATGGCTAAGGAAAATACAAATGCATCAACATCACTTTCAACTCTTTCAGTTGGTGATAACTGCAAAGCATATCTTGATAAGGATGATAGAATTTGCTATATTACAAAGACAGCTACAGGTGGTGCAATTTACGGCTACCTTGTAGAAGCAGGCAAAGAAGGCAACGATCTTAAATTTGCTATTTTGTCATCAAAATCTTCAAAGGTTGGCTCACCATACTTTAAGGCAGCCAACAAAGTGAGAATTGATGGTGTTTCATATTCATCTAAGGATTCTATTTTAGAAGCACTTTTAGAAGGTGGTAAGGTGTACAACCACAGCAGCAAGAGTAAATATGCTCAGCTAATTAAGTTTAAATTAAACTCATCAAGCGAAATTACTGATATTGAAACTGCTTATACAAATCCTGATACAGAGGACGAAAATGACGAAACATTATTCAAATATTACAGCGTTGCAAAGAAGACCGGCGATGTTATGAAGTATGTAAGCTCATCAATGGACTTTGTTGGTGCAACAAACTCTGATAAGTTTAGAATTAACTCATCAACAAAAGTATTCCTTGTTCCAAAAGATGTTACTGATTACAGCTTATATGGAATGAAGGCATATTCATACTTTAACAATGGTTCAACATACAGAGTTGAAGCATACAATGTAACAGGTACACTTAATGTTGCCGGTGCAGTTGTTGTATATCAAACTGAGGAAACAGAAGCAAGCGTAAATTATTCTTACCCAATGTTCTTAATTACAGCAATGTCCCAAACAACAAATTCTGACGGTGTTCCTTGCGATAAGGTTGTAGGCTACAATATTTCAACAAGTGGTGCAGTATCAACAAAAACAGTTTACTCAGCAAGTGCCGGTGATATTTCCGACAACTACGAAATCGGCGATGTAATCGTTTACGCAGTAACTAACAGTGGCGAAATAAATACAAAGACAATCAGAAAATTATTCAGTCCGAAGGATTATGTTGCTCAAAGAACTCGTTTAGATAATACAAAATACGACGGTATAAACTATTACAGCGAACAATTTAGTGGTATGTTGTTAGGCTCTGACCTTGACGATACAAACCAAATGTTTGATATTGCTTTGGTTCAAGAGGTTAGTGAGTGTGAATCAGCTGAATCTGTTTCATTTAACGCAAATGGTAATACAAAATACTTCACATATAATACAAAGGCAACCTCAAACGAATCAAAGGTTACACAACAAGAAGGAACACTTGACTTATCTTCGTTCCCATCATACATTGAAACACAAGAAAAAGGCGAACCAAATGCAACAAAATTGTTTGTATACAAATATGGTGAAAACGTTAGAATGGTTTATGTAATCAAATAGTTTAAACTTTTAAAAACACAAGGAATGAAAATTCCTTGTGTTTTTTTTGCATTGTTTTGCACACAATGATTAGTATATTTTGCATAAAAAGGTAAAAAATTTAATAAAAAAATAAAAAAATGAAAAATTTTACTTGCAATTTTTCATAATATATGGTAATATTAAGAATATAATAATATAAAACTAAAAAGGAGAGTATTATCTATGAAAAAATTACTTTGTTTAGTATTAGCAATCGTACTTTGCTTTAGCTTTGCAGCTTGTGGCAACAAAGATAGTGCAAGCGATTCAGCTAAAAAATTCATTATTGCAACAGACAAGGGCTTTAGCCCATTCGAATTCCAAGATGCTGACGGCAATATCGTTGGTATCGATATGGACATTTTAAAGGCAATAGCTGAGGACCAAGGCTTTGAATATGACCTTCAATACATTGGTTGGGACGCTGCAATTGCTGCATGTCAAGCAGGTCAAGCCGACGGTATGATTGCAGGTGCTTCTATTACAGATGAAAGAAAGCAATCAGGCTGGATTTTCTCAGAGGGTTACTATGATGCAACTCAGGGAATGGCAGTTGCAAAGGGTTCAAACATTAAAGGCTTTGAAGATTTAGCAGGCAAAAAGGTTGCTGTTAAAAATGGTACAATGAGTAACCAATATGCTGAAAGTATTAAAAATCAATATGGTTTTGAGGTTGTTACATTCTCAACATCACCTGATATGTACCAAGCAGTTACCGGTGGTCAAGCAGCAGCTTGCTTTGACGATACACCAATCTTAAAGTACAACATTAAAACAGGCGAACTTGATATGAACTTTGTTGAAGGTACAGAAAACGAACCTGCTCAATATGGTTTTACTATCTTTGATTCAAACAAACAAGAACTTGTTGACCTATTTAACAAAGGTCTTGCAAACATCAAAGCAAACGGCAAATACGATGAAATTATCGCTAAATATTTAGGTTAATATTTATTGATGATTTAAAGACTAAACCAAAGGGCATCGGGTTTCCGATGCCCATAATTTGCGAATAGGGCTTATTCGTAGGAAATACATTTTAGAAAGAGGCTATGGAAAGAAATGGGCCAAATTATCAGTACATACGGTAACCTTTTGCTTGAAGCAATGGGATACACCTTGCTTTTGGCACTATGGGGTTTACTGTTCGGTTGCATACTGGGTATAATCTTCGGGTTGTCCAGTGTTGTAAATAACAAAGTAAGTAATATAATAGCTAAAATATATGTTAATTTAATACGAGGAGTTCCAATGATAGTATTGGCATTTTTCGTATATTTTGGTGTGCCTTACGGTTTAAAAAACCTGTTTGGAATATCGACCACATTTTCAGCCTTAACAGCAGGTATTATCTGCCTTGCACTTAACTGTGGTGCATATATGGCAGAAATTATCCGTGCAGGTATTCAATCAATCGACCCGGGGCAAATGGAGGCTGCAAGAAGCTTGGGCCTTTCATATTGGAGGTCAATGTTTAGGGTTGTGTTGCCTCAGGCAATTAAAAATATGATTCCAAGCATCGTAAACCAATTTATTATTACGTTAAAGGATACTTCAATCCTATCTGTAATTGGTTTTCCGGAGCTTGTAAACAAGGCTCAAAATGTTATTGCACAGACCTTTAAATCATTCCAAATTTGGGCTATTGTAGCAGTAATGTACTTGGTTGTTATTTTGGCATTGCAACAGATTGCAAATGCTTTGGAAAGGAGTTTGAAACGTGGCAGCGAAAGAAATCGAGACAAACATTAAAATTCACGTAGAACACCTTAAAAAGAAATTTGGAAAAAATGTGGTTTTAAAGGACATTTCAACGGATATTTACGAGGGAGAGGTTGTAGTTATTTTAGGCCCGTCAGGTAGTGGTAAATCTACATTCCTTCGTTGCTTAAATCGTCTTGAAGATATTACAGACGGCACTGTTGTAGTTGATGGATATCGCATTGACGACAAAAAAATAGATATTAACAAGGTTCGTGAAAATATAGGTATGGTTTTCCAACATTTTAATTTGTTTAACAACTTAAATGTTATTCAAAACCTTACATTAGCGCCTGTTGACCTTAAAAAGGCATCTAAGGAAGAGGCACGAGAAACTGCGTTAAAAATGCTTGAAAGGGTTGGGCTTTCAGATAAGGTTGAGGAATATCCAAACCAACTTTCCGGTGGTCAAAAACAGCGTGTTGCTATTGCAAGGGCTCTTTGTATGAATCCTGATATTATGCTGTTTGACGAACCTACCTCTGCATTAGACCCGGAAATGGTCGGGGAAGTTTTGGCAGTTATGAAGGACCTTGCAAAGCAGGGTATGACAATGGTTTGCGTTACTCACGAAATGGGCTTTGCCAGAGAAGTTGCAGACAGAGTGTTGTTTATTGACGAGGGCGTCATTATTGAAGAGGGTACTCCTGATGAGATTTTTAATAGCCCAAAACACCCAAGGACAATAGACTTTTTAAATAAAGTATTATAAGATTTATAGGTTGTAGCAAATGCCTTGTTACAACCTATTTTTAATATGGAGGCAATAAAATGAAAAACGTATTGATAACAGGGGCTTCAAGAGGCATTGGCAGACAGACGGCAATACAGTTTGCCCGGGAAGGCTATAATGTAATTATTAACTATAATAAAAGCAAGGCAGAAGCCGAAAGCCTTGCCAAGGAAATTGGTGGATTTGCTGTTAAGGCTGATGTTTCGGATGAAACACAAGTTAAAAATATGGTTGATACAGTTTGCCAAAGGTTTGGTTTTATAGATGTGCTTGTTAATAATTCCGGTATAGCCCAGCAAAAGCTGTTTACGGATATTACAACGGAGCAGTGGCACAAAATGATGAATGTAAATGTTAATTCAATGTATTATACTTGCAAGTATCTTGTGCCTGAAATGATTAGGCAAAAGCAAGGTGTTATAATTAACATTTCATCAATGTGGGGTGTTGCAGGGGCATCATGTGAGGTTCACTATTCCACTTCAAAGGCTGCGGTTATTGGCTTTACAAAGGCACTTGCCAAGGAACTTGCTCCCTCTAATATTCGTGTTAATGCAGTTGCACCCGGCACAATTTCAACAGATATGTGCAATTTTGACCAAGAGACCTTGGACTTAATTAAAAATGATACTCCCCTTGGTAAAATTGGCTCGCCAATTGACATAGCAAATATGATAACCTATCTTGCAAGTGAAAAGGCAGGATTTATAACCGGACAGGTTTTTAATGTAAATGGTGGTATGGTAATTTAATAATTCATAACATTTAGTGGCTGGAATATTTAAAATAATTCAGCCATTTTTTATTTGCAAAAACAACTCGCTATTTTACAAAATGTACTTGCTTTTTTTCATTGAATGTATTACACTGTTATTGTATCATACATAGGGCGAAGGTGATGGAATGGAATTTTTTGAATATAGGGCAGATATTTTGCCTAAAATCACGCTGATTAACATAAATAAATATCCGGAATTTCAAAGGAATATCCACAGAACCTCCGAGGACTATATTTTCTATTTTATGAAAAGTGGAGAAATGTATTTTAAAGAGGACGGCATAGATTATGTTATCAAAAAAGGAGATACCTTTTTGTTTGAGCCCGGCAAGGAACACTTTGGCACAAAGGATACCAAATACAGCTTTTACTATATCCACTTTAAGCACCCAAATGTGAAAAAGACGGATATTTTAATGAATGAATTTGTTGATAAAATTCGCAATTCTACCCTTAGGGCAGATGAATTTAAAAATCAAGGCAGTATTATTATTCCAAAAATGATGAATTTTTCCAATAATTCGGAGTTTTTAAATTTATGCAATTTATGCGAAAAGGCAATAAATAATTATCTATTCAAATATGACGGATTTGAGCCGTTGACATCGTGCTCTGTCAATGAAGTTTTTATCACTGCCTTTCGCAATTTTATATTTAATTCTATTTCTAATGGTGGCAAGACCGATATAGGCATTTCAAGGATAAATTTGGTTATGGAATTTTTAAATAATAATTTTTATGGTAAAATAACAAGCCAAGTTATAGAGCAGGAGCTGTCATATAATTTTGATTATCTTAATCAGTTATTTAAGAAATATTTGCATACATCAATATTTAAAACATTAGAAAATATTAGGATAGAAAACGCTATCAACAGGCTTAAAAACACGGATTTAACCATCAATATGATAGCACAGGAAGTGGGGTACGAAGATGGGTCATATTTTTCAAAGGCTTTTAAAAAGCATACTGGATTTTCTCCTTCATCCTATCGCAACAA
Source organism: Clostridiales bacterium UBA1775 (assembly GCA_002314595.1). Classification (GTDB taxonomy): domain Bacteria; phylum Bacillota; class Clostridia; order Monoglobales; family Firm-18; genus UBA1775. The sequence goes on from DCGP01000040.1 coordinate 8,390, forward strand.
CCAAGGGGCAGATAGCCAAGGATAAAAAACTATTTACAGTTACAACACATTTAGGCACAGTTTCATTGTTTGCAATTGCAGTGCCTATGATGTGCGAATCTATTTTGGGGCAGGTAATTGCAACTTTAAGTACGGCAGTTTTAAGCGATTATTCCCAAAGTGCAGTGGCGGCAGTAGGTACAGTAGGTACACTTACAACAGCAGTGTCCCTTATTTTTACGGTCATATCAACCGGCGCAACTGTGGTGGTCAGTAACTATATTGGTGCAGATGACGAAAGAGGTATGAAGGAATCTTCATTTTCAGGGCTTTTAGCAGGTGCAGTTATGGGTACTGTGGCAGCAATAACCTTGCACTTTTTCGGTGATGATTTGCTTTTTGCAATGAATATTACAGGGGAAACTCATACACAAGCATTTACATATTTAAAGATTATATCATCAGTTTATACAGTTACTGCGTTGTCTTCCGGTATTTCAGCCCTTATGCAATGCCATGGACACGCAAGGTACGTTGTTATCAGCTCAGTTGCTTCAAGTATTATAAACGTGCTTTTAAACAGCTATGTTGTTTACGTTAATAAATTACCAATTTTTATGGGTGTAAAAGGTATAGCCTTTGCAAGCATTGCTTCAATGTTTATAGCCTTAATTATTAAATTGGTATTCTTTATAAAATTAAAGGTTCGTTTCAGTATTCCAAAGGCGTGGGCAGACCTTAAAATGTATGTTTTAAAGATTTTAAAAATAGGTGTTCCGTCAGGTATTTCAAGTGGCTCCTATGCCTTTTCAAAGGTTATGACAACGTCATTTATAGCACTAATGGGCGAAATATATTTGTCAGCCAATATTTATTTAATAAATATTTTGCGTTATACATATCTTTTTAGTGTTGCAATAGGTAGCGCAAATGCTCTTTTGGTAGGCAGACTTTGTGGAGCAAAAAGATATGACCACGCTGAAAAGCTAAACGCAAGGCTTGTAAAATTAACAACGGTAATAAACTTAACAATTTCGGCTTTGATAATTATATTCCGTAGGCCGTTAATTGCAATGTTTACGGCAGATAACATAGAAATTTATGAGCAGGTAGTTTCCGTAGCCCTTGGAATAATGCTTGTGGATATTATAGCAGAGCAGTCAAGGGCAGTCAGTCAGGTTTACGAATATGCCTTGCGTGCAGCAGGGGACGTAACCTTTACAATGGTTTTGGTAATTATATCCTGTTGGGTATGTAGCGTTGGAGGAGCATATTTCTTTGGTATCCACTGTGGCTTTGGGTTAATAGGCTGTTGGATGTCAACAGCATTGGACGAGCTTGTTAGGGCAATAGTTACATATTTCAGATGGCGTACCGGCAAGTGGAAGACTATGAACATCGTAGGCAGAAAGCAAGAGGAGTAATACAATGGAAAGAAAGTACGATTATTTTGAAAAACTAAATGATTTTGAAGCAAAAGAAGAGGTTGACAGAATACTTGAGGAAAAAAAGGCAAAAATCATAAACTCTCAGGACAGTTTGTTAACTACCGGCCGTACAATTTATGTGTCGGAGCAAGGGGATGATACAAATGACGGTCTTTCCCCGGACACACCTAAGAAAACCTTAAAGCACGTTAGGAATATGACCGAAAAAGGCGATAAAATTCTCTTAAAGCGAGGGGAAATGTTTAGAGGCTTTTTGTGTGCCCTTGACGATGTTTCCATAGGTGCTTACGGCAAGGGCAGAAAGCCGATTATTAACGGTTCTGAAATGAACTACGCAAAGCCGGAGCTATGGGAAGAAACAGAGCATAAAAACGTTTATGTTTGTACGAAATCCTTTCAAAATGTTGGTGTGATTTTGTTTAATCCAACCTACGAATACGGAAAGTATGACGAGCATTATGGAGATATGTGGTTTAAGTCAGTTGAAGAATTACATAATGAATACGACTTTTATTTTGATTTAAACAAAAATAAGCTATATGTATACTGCGACAAAAACCCGGGGGAAAAGTACGAAGATATTGAAATAGGGGATAACTTTTGCCTTATTATCGGCGATGGCAAAAATGTAACTATTGATAATTTATGGCTTATGGTTGCAGGCATCCACGGGGTAAGTATGCACAAGTGCGAAAGCAGAACAATTACAAATTGCGTATTTTCGTGGATTGGTGGGTCGATGTATTGGATAAGGGAACTACCGGATAATCAGGGAAAACGCTATGTCCGTTACGGTAATGCAGTTGAAATTTTCGGCCCGTGTGAAAACCTTACAGTTAAAAATTGTTGGACTTATCAAATCTTTGATACAGGCTTAACATTTCAAAATAGTTATCATTGCTATGACCGTCCGTGCATACACAAAAACATAACATTTCAGGACAATATTATTGAATATAGCTTTTGGGGAATTGAAATTTATAATTTTGGCTACCATAAGGATGGTAAACCTATTGATACCAGAGATTGCACAGATGTTACTATTGACAATAACATTTTAACAAAGGCAGGCTACGGCTGGGGTTGTTCGGAAAAAAACAGATATTATCCTGCAAGAGCTTTAAGCTGTGGTGTAACTACCGGTAAAATAGAGAATTTTTCTGTTACCAATAATATATTTAATGACACTATCGGTCATGTTATTTTTGTTAGGGAATGTTATCATTCCAAAGCATTTTTTGACGGCAATGTAGTAGGGGAACATAAGGGCAAAAACGAGGCTGGGCCTATTGTCCCAAATCATAACGGTACTGCAAGGGATTTTGCCAATAAAATATTAGGGGATAAAAATGTAAAAGGTTTTTTCTTGCCTAAAAATATTTAATAATTTTTTAAAAAACACTTGACATAAGGTCAAAACTATGATATTATTATCAATGCGAAGCAGAAGTTATCCATAATTTCTCACCTTGCGATAAGTAAATCGTATAGGTTATAAAATTGAAAAATTCAGTTTTATATATTATGTGGATAGCCTGTGCTGTCCACATTTTCTATTTTTGGAGGTGCACGTTATTAGCAAGGAACACATTATCAATGAAAAAATCAAAGATAAGGAAATTCGTCTTATTGGAAGCGAAGGGGAACAACTTGGTATAGTTTCATCTGCACAGGCTTTGGAAATTGCAAATGAAAAGAACCTTGACCTTGTAAAAATCGCTCCAAACGCAGTTCCGCCGGTATGCAAAATTATGGACTACGGTAAGTTCCGTTTTGAAATTGCAAAAAAGGAAAAGGAACAGCGTAAAAATCAAAAGGTTGTGGAAACTAAGGAAGTACGCCTTACTCCAAACATTGACGACCACGATTTCTTTACAAAAGTTAATAACGCTAAAAAATTCCTTAAAAGTGGTAACAAAGTAAAGGTTACTGTTAGGTTCCGTGGCAGAGAGGTTACTCACTCATCACTTGGCGAGGATATCCTTATTCGTTTTAAGGAAGAGGTTGCTGAGGTTGGTGTTGTGGATAAGAATCCTAAAATGGAAGGTAGAAATATGTCTATGTTTATCTCACCTAAGGGTGCAGAGAAATAAATATAAATTATTAAGCGAACACGAAAGGAGAATTGCTTTATGGCTAATAAAATAAAGACACACAGAGGCGCTGCTAAAAGATTTAAGCTTACAGCAAGTGGAAAAGTTAAAAGAGGTTCAGCATTCAGAAGTCATATTTTGAACAAGAAATCTACAAAGAGAAAAAGAGGTCTTAGAAAGCCTGCATATTGTCATGATTCAAATGCAGCAGTTATCAAGAAACTAATTCCGTATATGTAATATTTTTTGAAATCACTAAGGAGGTTTATTAAATGGCTAGAATTAAGGGTGCTATGAACACCAGAAAAAGACATAAAAGAATAATAAAACTTGCAAAGGGTTATAGAGGTGGCAGAAGCCGTCTGTTCAGAACAGCAAACGAAGCTGTTATGAAGGCTATGGCTAATGCTTATATTGGCAGAAAGCTTAAAAAGAGAGATTTCCGTCAACTTTGGATTGCTCGTATCAATGCTGCAGCTCGTGCTAACGGTATGAATTACAGCACAATGATGAACGGTCTTAAAAAAGCTGGAATCAGCATTAACAGAAAGATGCTTTCTGAAATCGCTATTTCAGATGCTGCTGCTTTTACTTCATTAGTTGAAGCTGCTAAGGAAGCAAGAAAATAATGAATTTTATATGAGGTCGCGTCTATTGCGACCTCATTTGAATTTTGTAGGTGATTTATATGATTAACGAAATTAAATCTACAGAAAATAAAATATACAAGCAAGCAAAGAAATTATCTCAGCGTTCCGAAAGGTACAAAACCGGGTTATTTATTGCAGAGGGCAGGCGTATTGTGGAGGATGCTGTATTAAGCAAATCAGTCAATATGCTTTTTGTTTCTTCCAATTATAACTATCCTGTTCCTGATGACATTACAACATATAAAATAACGGACAAAATGTTTTCGGCACTTTCGGACACCTGTAATTCTCAGGGGATAATTGCAGTATGTAAAATGCCTGAATTTAACATAAAAGATGTAAAAGGGGACACACTGTTAGTATGCGATGGAGTTTCTGACCCGGGAAATATGGGTACGCTTATTCGTACTGCAGAATGTAGTGGGGCGTCCGGTGTTGTTGTGTTAAAGGGAGCTACTGACCCATTCAGCCCAAAGGTTGTACGCTCTACAATGGGTTCAATATTCAGAGTTCCTGTTTATTTTGCAGAAGCGACTGACATTCCTAAATATTTAAAGGACTATAATATAGTAGTTACTGTTTTGGACGGTTCAACTGACTTATATCAAACTAAACTAAGTGGGAAAATTGCAGTTGTAGTTGGTAACGAGGGCGATGGCATCAGTCAAGAGGTTATAAAGCAGAGCAACGTAAGGGTGCGCATACCTATGGAGGGTAGTGCAGAGTCCTTAAACGCATCGGTTGCAGGTAGCCTGGTGCTTTATGAAATTTACAGACAAAAGAATTTGTAGTTTTATGGTGATAATATGAATGATAATTTATATGCAATTTGGCTTTTGATAAATTTAGGTGTAAACAGCAAAAATTATTTACCACTATGCAAAGCCTTTAATTCCTTTTACGAAATTTATTGTGCAGAAGAGGAAAAATTAAAGGAAATTGAAGGCATAAGCAAAAAGTGTATAGAAAAATTACAAGATAAAAATACAGACAAAGCACAAGAGGTTTTGGAATATTGTTTAAAAAATACTATTGACATAACCACATTTTATGGTGTAAAATATCCAACAGTACTGAAAAATATTTCTGTACCACCGATAGTATTGTTTTCCAAAGGGCAGTTGCCCGACTGGGAAAATGAGATTTCCGTTGCAGTTGTAGGTTCAAGGAAGCCTTCTGTTTACGGTAATACTATGGCAGGTAAAATTGCTGAGGATTTAGCAAGGGAAGGCGTTGTTGTAATAAGTGGTATGGCAAGGGGCATTGACACCTCTGCCCATAAGGGAGCACTTAAAGGAAACGGAAAAACAGTCGCAGTTTTAGGCTGTGGTGTAGATGTTGTTTATCCACCTGAAAGTACGGCAATTAAAGGAATGATTGAGGAAAAGGGAGTTGTTATTTCGGAATTTTTACCGGGTACTCCTCCTCTGCCTAATTATTTTCCTATTCGTAACAGGATAGTAAGTGGACTGTCAGCCGGCGTAATTGTAATCGAGGGCAAGGCAACAAGTGGCTCTACAATTACTGCAAATCTTGCAAAAGACCAAGGCAAAGAGGTTTTCTGCTTGCCGGGAAATGTGGATAATCCGTTAAGTACAGCTTCCCACAAGCTTATTAGGGAAGGCGCAAGGCTTATTACCTGTGGTGCAGATGTTTTGGTAGACTTGGCAATAGAAAACCCGGAAAAGTTCACAGAAACTATTTACAGTGAAAATTCAATGGAATCAAAAAAAGAAGAAGCTTTAAGCAAGCTAACAGACGACCAACGAGCCATTGCAGAGGCATTAAACCCATCAAAGCCTATGAATGTAGACGAAATATGCTACAAAACAGGTATAGAAATTCCGGTGGTTAACCAGTGTTTGTTTATGCTTGAAATACAAAAGATTGTAAAGCAATTGCCCGGCAAACAATACATATTGATTGTATAGGGCAGAAAGGGAGGAAATTATGGCAGATTATTTAGTAGTTGTCGAATCACCTGCAAAGGCAAAGACAATCAAAAAATATCTTGGTAAAAACTATAACGTATTGGCATCAAACGGGCACGTTAGGGATTTGCCTAAAAGTCAATTAGGTATTGACACAGAAAATAATTTTGAGCCAAAATACATTACCATAAGGGGTAAGGGAGACCTGCTTGCTAATCTTAAAAAGGAAGCAAAGGCTGCAAAAAAAGTATTTCTTGCAACCGACCCTGACCGTGAGGGAGAGGCAATTTCTTGGCATCTTGCGGCAGTATTGGGAATAGAAGAAAAAAATATTTATCGTATTACATTTAATGAAATTACAAAAACTGCAGTTCAAAATGCAGTTAAAAATCCAAGGGCCATTGATGAATCGTTAGTTGATGCTCAGCAGGCACGACGAGTTTTAGACAGAATTGTAGGCTATAAAATCAGTCCTTTGCTTTGGAAAAAGGTTAAAAAAGGTTTAAGTGCAGGCAGAGTGCAGTCAGTTGCAACTCGTCTTGTAGTTGACCGTGAAAGAGAAATTGAAGCATTTAATCCAAAGGAATATTGGAAGATTGACGCAAAGCTTAATAAACAAGGTGAAAAGAAAAAGTTTTCTGCTCATTTCTATGGGGAGGGCTCTGAAAAGAAGGAGCTTGAAAACGAAGAACAAGTAAAAAAGGTTTTAAAGGCAATTTCAAACAGCGACTTTGTTGTTAATAAGGTTAAGGAAAGCCAAAAGGTTAAAAACCCTGCTCCTCCTTTTACAACAAGTACATTGCAACAAGAGGCATCTCGCAAGCTTAACTTTACATCTCGCAAAACTATGCAGGCAGCACAACAATTATACGAAGGCGTCGAGGTTAAGGGCAAGGGCACAGTAGGTTTAATTACCTATATGAGAACAGACTCATTGCGTATTGCTGACGAAGCAAAGGCATCTGCTTTGGAATTTATAAATTCTGTTTACGGCAAGGAATATGCTCCGGAAAAGCCAAGGGTATATAAAACCAAAAAGACAGCACAGGACGCTCACGAAGCAATCAGACCTTCTGATGTTACAATTACACCTGATATGATTAAAGACAGCGTTCCTACGGATTTATATAAAGTATATAAATTGATTTGGGAAAGATTTGTAGCAAGTCAAATGGCTTCTGCAATTTATGACACAGTTGCAGTGGATATTGATGCAAAGGGATATACATTTGTTGCAAATGGTTCAAGCATTAAATTTGCCGGCTTTACAAAAATCTATGTTGAAGGCAAGGACGTTAAAGAAGAGGACGACGGAGTGTTGCCAAAGCTTGCTGAGGGTGAAAAATTAGAGGTTGCAAAGCTTGAAGAATCTCAACATTTCACAGAGCCTCCTGCAAGATACACAGAAGCATCACTTATTAAGGCTATGGAAGAGGACGGCATAGGCAGACCAAGTACCTATGCTCCTACTATCACAACAATTCTTGCAAGATATTATGTTTCTCGTAAGGGAAAAACCTTGTTCCCAACGGAGCTTGGCACAGTTATTACAGATATTATGACAGAATATTTCAAGGATATTGTAGATGTAGAATTTACTGCAAATATGGAAGAGAGCCTTGACGAGGTTGAAAACGGAAATGTAGACTGGGTTAAGGTTATCAGCGAATTTTACACTCCTTTTGAAAAGACCTTGGCAAATGCAGAGGACGCAATCGGCAAAATTGAAATCAAGGACGAAGAATCAGACGTTAAATGTGAAAAATGTGGGCGTATGATGGTTTACAAAATGGGCAAATTCGGCAAGTTCTTGGCTTGTCCGGGCTTTCCTGAATGTAGAAATGCCAAGCCAATCGTCAAAGAAAGTGGCGTAGAATGTCCAAAGTGTAAGGGCAAAATTTTAATTAAAAAATCCAAAAAGGGCAAAACCTATTATGGATGCGAAAATAATCCGGAATGTGATTTTATGACATGGGATTTACCACTTAAAGAAACTTGTCCAAAATGTGGTGGATTATTGCTTGAAAACAAGTTTAGAGGCAAAAAGAAGGTTTATTGTTATAATGAATCTTGTGGCTACGAGGAGAATAAGAGCAAATGACAGTAACAGTTATCGGCGCAGGGCTTGCAGGCTGTGAGGCTGCGTGGCAGATTGCAAACAGAGGCGTAAAAGTAAAGCTGATTGAAATGAAGCCTTATAAAAAATCACCTGCTCACAAGGTAGACACCTTTGGGGAGCTGGTGTGCAGTAACTCACTTCGTGCAGACGGACTTTCTAATGCAGTAGGTCTGTTAAAGGAAGAAATGCGTAGGCTTGGCTCATTGATTATGGAGTGTGCAGATGCAACAAGAGTTCCTGCCGGTGGAGCTTTGGCTGTTGACAGACAAGGCTTTTCTGATATGATTACGGAAAAAATCAATAATCACGAAAATATCGATGTAGTGCTTTCTACGGAGGTTTCCGAAATTCCCGACGGCATAGTTGTTATTGCCACAGGGCCTCTCACCTCCGACGCCCTAATCGGTGCAATATCCAAATTAACAAACCAAAAGGATTATTTGCACTTCTTTGATGCGGCAGCACCAATTGTAATGTACGATAGCATTGACCACAATGTTACATATAAGGCTGCTCGTTACGGCAAGGGTGGGGACGACTATATTAACTGCCCAATGTCCAAGGAGGAGTACGAAAAATTCTGGACAGAGCTTGTTAATGCCGAAACAGCAGAAATGAAGGATTTTGAAAATAATGTGTTTGAGGGTTGTATGCCTGTTGAGGTAATGGCAAAACGAGGTATGGACACCCTAACCTTTGGCCCTTTAAAGCCTGTTGGGCTTGACAAGCCTGACGGAACTAAAAATTATGCAGTTGTTCAGCTTCGTCAAGACAATGCAGAAGGCACAATGTATAATATAGTAGGCTTTCAAACTCATTTGAAATTTCCGGAGCAAAAAAGAGTGTTTCGTATGATACCGGGCCTTGAAAATGCAGAGTTTGCAAGGTTTGGCGTAATGCACAGAAACACTTATATAAATTCGCCGGAGCTACTTGATGCAACATATAATATGAAGGAACACCCAAACATATTCTTTGCAGGGCAAATCACCGGTGTAGAAGGATATGTGGAAAGCTCGGCAAGTGGGCTTGTTGCAGGTATCAATGCTGCAATGAAGGCACTTGGCAAGGAAAAGGTGATTTTTGACAGACACACGGCACATGGTGCGTTGGCAGCATATATTTCAGAATATTCAGGCAAAAACTTTCAACCTATGAACATCAATTTTGGGCTTTTACCATCCCTTGATGAACGAATTAAGAATAAAAAGGAAAGATATGAAAAAATTTCTGAAAAAGCACTTGCATTTATAGAAAAAATGTGATATAATAACAAGGCTATGGAAAAATAGCAAAATAAATACGCACGCAAAGTTGATTTTAGCACTGTTGCCCAACGGGTAGTGCATAGAGATGAAACTTGCGGAGGTGTAAAAACAAGGAGGAAAATAAAATGGCAGTTATTTCAATGAAACAATTGCTTGAGGCTGGTGTTCACTTTGGTCACCAAACTCGCAGATGGAACCCGAAAATGGCAGAGTACATTTTCACAGAAAGAAACGGTATCTACATTATCGACTTGCAAAAAACAGCAAAGAAGATTGAGGAAGCTTATGCTTTCATTAGAGATATCGCATTAGACGGAAAAGACATTCTTTTCGTTGGTACAAAAAAGCAAGCTCAAGAAGCTATCACAGAAGAAGCTAAAAGAGTTGGTATGTACTATGTAAACAACCGTTGGTTAGGTGGTATGCTTACAAACTTCAAAACAATCAGAAGAAGTATCGACCGTCTATATCAAATTCAAAAGATGGAAGAAGACGGCACATTTGAACTATTGCCGAAAAAAGAAGTTATGAAGCTTAAAAAGGAAATGGAAAAGCTTGAAAAGAACTTCGGTGGTATTAAGGAAATGAAGAATATGCCGGGCGCAATGTTTGTTGTTGACCCACGTAAGGAAAGAATTGCAATTGCCGAAGCAAAAAGACTAAACATTCCGGTTGTTGCTATTGTTGATACAAACTGTAACCCTGAAGAAGTTGACTATGTTATTCCGGGTAATGACGATGCTATTAGGGCAGTTAAGCTAATCGTTGAATGTATAGCTAATGCTGTATTAGAAGCAAAGCAAGGGGAATCAATGGCAGAAGTTGTTGAAGATGACGAAGTTGAAGTTGAAGCAACAGACGCTGAATAATTTTTAAAATTACCTAATAATATACAGATAAGGAGAATTCATTATGAGTTTTACAGCTGCAGATGTTAAAAATTTGCGTGAAAAAACCGGTTGTGGTATGATGGACTGTAAAAAGGCTCTTACACAAACAGACGGTGATTTTGACAAGGCAATGGACTTTTTAAGAGAAAAGGGCCTTGCTACTGCTGAAAAGAAGGCAGGCAGAATTGCATCAGAAGGTATGGTTGACATTGTTGTTGAAGGTAATGTTGCCGCTATGGTTGAAGTTAACTCTGAAACAGACTTCGTTGCAAAGAATGCAGAATTTAAAGAAATGGTTGCAAACATCGCAAAGCAAGTTATTGCTACAAACCCTGCTGATGTAGATGAATTGTTAGCATCAAAATTTGTTGGGGACAATTCAGTAACTATTAAAGATATGATTACAGAAAAGATTGCAAAGATTGGCGAAAATATGAACCTTAGACGTTTCGCTCGTTTTGAAGGCAATGTTGTAGATTATATCCATATGGGTGGCAGAATCGGTGTTATGGTTAAGGTTGAAGGGGACGTTACAGATGCTGACGCTAAGGAAGCAGCAAGAGATGCAGCAATGCAAATCGCAGCTATGAACCCTGCATATCTTGACAAGACAACAGTTCCTGCCGAAGATGTAGAAAAAGAAAAGCACTTCATTTTAGCTCAAATGAAGGAAGACCCTAAAAATGCCGGCAAGCCGGACAACATTTTAGAAATGATGCTTATGGGTAAAATCAATAAGTTCTATGAACAAAATTGCTTAAATCAACAAGAATTTGTTAAAGATTCAAGCTTTAAGGTTGAAAAGTACCTTGCATCAAAGGGTGTTAAGCTTGTAGACTTCGTACGTTTTGAAAAGGGCGAAGGTCTTGAAAAGAAGTCAGACGACTTTGCTTCAGAAGTTGCAAGTATGATAAAATAATTTGTCAGGTCAATTTGACAGACATTGTTTACAGTGTCTGTCCTTTTTTGCCCAAAGGATAGTTTGATAAATTTTTACTTCCTTATTATATATACTTCTGTTTTAAAATAAATTTTTGAAAAATTAACAAAAAATGTTTTTTTACATTATATAATAAGTCCAGCTAAGAATTGTCAATA
>DCGP01000011.1 GCA_002314595.1 Clostridiales bacterium UBA1775
AGTTATTTATATAAGTAACAAAATTTAAATACTATACTTATGCTAAATGTGTAAGTATAGTATTTTTTTACACATTTCAGTATTTATCTATTTTATTTTTAAAAAACTCTATCGTTTTATCCGTATTTATAAACGAAAATGTCAAAACTTTTAGAACGATTTTGTTTCCAATATTTCCCAAGATATGTTAGAATAAATATATAAACAAAGGAAGAGGGGATAGTAATGGAAATAACATCAATATTAAAAAAGTTAGAGCCAAAGAGCAGGTTAACAGAAATTTCGGTTTATGAAATTGCGACCAATCCTCATCAACCCAGAAAGACTTTTTCGGAGGATTCTATTGCCGAGCTTTCGGCATCAATTTCTCAATACGGGCTTATACAACCGATAACAGTAAGAAAGGGCACGTATTCAAAATATCAGCTAATTGCAGGAGAAAGACGATTAAGGGCGTGTATTATGGCAGGGCTAAAAAAGATACCTGCAATTATTATTGAGGCTGATAATTACAAAAGCTCTGTAATTGCAATGATAGAAAATTTGCAAAGGGAAAACCTAAATTTTTTTGATGAAGCAGAGGGATACAGCAATTTAATTTGTGATTTTAATATTACACAAGAGGAGCTTGCAGACAAAATCGGTAAGACGCAGGCAACGGTAGCAAATAAAATGAGGATATTACGTCTTAGCCCTGTGGTAAAAAAGATAATTAGGGAAAACTGTCTTACAGAACGTCATGCAAGGGCAATGCTAAGGCTCCAAGACGAAAAATTGCAAATTAAAGCATTAAGGCAGATTATCCACAAAAATTTAAATGTAATGCAAACAGATGAATTGGTTGAAAATATGCTGAAACCTAAACATAGAAATCACACAAAGCAATTACGTGTCATAAAAGATGTAAGGATTTTTGCAAACACAATAAAACAGGCTGTGGAAATGATGAATCAGTCAGGAGTAAAGGCATATTCTGAGAAAAGTGAAAATGAGGAATTTATTGAATATATTGTAAGAATCCCAAAATGTTTATAAATGTATTGATTTTTTAAAACCTTTATTGTATAATGTATTTAATATATTATTTATAAGGGGATAATGAAATGAAAAAGATTATTTCTGCAATATTATTGATTGCAATAGTATTAACAATGACAACTATGGTTTTTGCTGATAGCAAAATAGATGTTACTGTTGATGGTCTTAAAGTTATTTTTGATGTAGAGCCTCAGCTTATCAATGACCGTACAATGGTTCCTATGAGAGCAATCTTTGAAAAGCTTGGTGCAACAGTGACTTGGGAAGAAGCAACAAGCACAGTTACAGCAGTTAAAGATAAGACTACCATTAAAATTACAATCGGAAGCAGTATAGCCTATAAAAACAAACAGTCTGTTACACTTGATTCACCTGCAGTAATCGTAAATGACAGAACTTTGGTTCCTATTAGATTTGTTTCGGAATCATTAGGTTGCACAGTTGATTGGATTAACATGGATAAGGATTACAACAGAGTTTTAATCAACAGCAAGAGCGACTGGGAAAAGGAAACTATTGACGGATTAACCTTTGAAGTTAATAACGACTACAAATTAGATAATGAAGATTATGATTACTGTTGGAGCGCAGAGGGTGCTAAGATGACAATCGTGCCTATGGAAAATGATGGCACAGCAAAATTAGAAGAATTTGTTTCAGATAATATAGCAGGTGCTACACCAACATTTAAATCAGAATATACATTAAATGGTCTTAAATATTATGAAATAATTTGTACAACATCTGACCCATATCTTACATATCGTTTAGTTCTTATTGAAACATCGGCAAAGTATTATGTTATAGGAACAATGTTTGATTCAAGAGTTGCTCAAAAGCAAATTTCAGAGATGATGCACACAATGTATTCTGCAAAATAATATATAAATAAAATGAGCTGTCGAAAAAATGCGACAGCTCATTTTGCTACAACCCCTTTTTTTCATCAAATATTTTAAGAGCTTGTAAGTCCTTTATTAACGTTTTAATATCTGTATATTTCATCTTTTTAACTATTCTGGAGCTTAACGTTCTAACGCTTCCACTTTCAACAAACTTCTTTTCTGCAATTTCCTTGTATGAATATCCGTAATAAAGTAATTTTAATACTTCAAGTTCACTTATTGAAAGGGTTACAAGGTTGGAAATTATATACAGCATACTTTCCTTATTTGCAGCCATTTCCCTTGATTTTTTTAGGAATTTACCAAATATTTCAGGTTGAATTTCCTGCTTTCCGTAGTATACATTTTTGATTTTTTCAATTATTTGTTCCCTTGTGGCAGATTTAAGTAAATAATCTGTTGCACCACTTATTATGGAATCGTAAATATATTCATCATAATCATAACTTGTATACATTATTATTTTTGTGTTAGGGCATTGCTCTTTAAATTCCGGTAACACGTCAATGCCTGTTTTCTCTGTTTCCAGTTGAACGTCTAAAAGCAAAATATCAGGATTTAATGCTATGGTTAAGTCAAGAGCGTCTTCATAATTATAGGCATCTGCAATAACTTCAATATCAGGCTCGTTTTTAAGATGTTCTCTAACGATATCGCATATATATTTTGCGTCATCACAAATTATTATTTTGATTGGCTCCATTATTTTCCCCTCCTACCCTTAGTATGTAACGGAAGAATAACTTGAAAATTAGTCATTTCAGGTCTGCTTTTCAGTTTATATAGTTCAATATGTCCGTGGTGATATTTAATAACCTTTTTTACATAGTCAAGGCCAATGCCGAAATTAGAAGATTTAGCCTTTGTTGAAAAGAACATATCAAATATTCTGCTCATATTTTTCTTGCTTATTCCACAACCACTGTCTGCAAAGTTAATTATACATAACTCTCTATCGCAAAAGCACTGTATAATAAATTCCGGACTTTTAGCATCACAAAGGGCATCAAATGCATTGTTGATAATGTTTAAAAAAGACTCAACTATATGTATTTTATCTCCAAGAACAACCATATCTTTATCTTCAAATTCTGCTTTAAATTTAATATTCTCGGGAATTACAGCCTTTTTAACTGCAATGTCAATGCAGGATTTAATGTCCAAAAGCTCAAATTTAGCAGATGTTGGGTTATGCACCATACCGATAGTTTTTTCTAATATCTGTCTGTGAGAGCTTGAAATCTTCCTTGCATTTCCTATATTTGATATGGCATCGTCAATATTGCCTGATTTTATGTTAGATTCAATAATATCGTAGTATTGGTCAATGCTTAAAAAGGCATTTTTGAACATATGCATCATAACGTGCAAGTTATTGTAAACAAGGGTTTGAAAGCGATGCATTTCCTTCTTTTTAATAATAGAAAGAATTGTGTAAGGCTTAAAGTAGAAAAATGTTGCCAAAATAAGCGAAAAAGTAAGTATTATTATAATTGTAACAAGTATCGATATTTCCTCTGTAATAGTGTTAATAGGTATCTTTGCAGGGTCAACATTAAAGAACATTATACCTGAAAATGTGCCAAATCCGAACACAAACCAAGTAAGTAAATCAATAACAAATATTACCCCACCATATAAAAAAGAAGAATTTCTTCTAACAAAGTTGTTGGATTTATACGAATCAATAAAATAGCAAATAGGTGTAATATGAGTATATAAAATTAACAGACCTATGCATAATATATTGATTATTTTAGTAGCAAAGCCATTGTAGAAAAATGGAGTTGTATTTTCAAAAATATACAGATTTAATCTTACGGAATAATCTGTCAAAAAAATGTATAAAAGAATGGGAATGGAAAATGTCAATAATTTTGACAGTTTAAAATTATACAAGAGTTTTAACAAATATAGGCTTGCAAACATCATCAGTGCAAAGCAAATATCTTGTATTCTTGAAAAAGTAAAGATATGTATTTTTATATTTTTTAAAAAATCATATATTTCATAGTCAATTTCAAAGGGAAATTTTAGTGTTGAAAGCTTTGAAATATAAATAATTGACAAAAATACATTTGCAGAAAAGGCAACAAAGTATGCAAAAATTGCATAATTATACACGTTTCCCTTGCCTTTAATTACAAACAAAAAGAGAATTGCCAAAAAAAGCAACAGTACAAAAAGCATATAAAAAATCTCCTTTCGTTTTTCTTAAACTATACCATAAAACAACAGATTTTGCAAGGGTTTTTAGTCAAAAAAGCGCATACAAAACAGCAACTTTACTCAGGGCTTGAAATGGTGTATAATACATAATATAAAGGGGGAATTTGCCCTAATGAAAAAAATATGCTTGATTTTATTGATATTTTTGCTTGTTTTTAGCTTGACAGGTTGCCAAAAGGACACCATCAGCAATGTTACAAAGGTTACTGTTTTAAGTGGAGGAACACATAGTAAGGACGTTTTTGAAAAGGTAATAGGTGAATATAACAACGGACAGGGGAAAATAGACGGAATATATATAGAATATATTGTTAAGCAAAGCGAAGATGCAAACTCTTCTGTTATGGAAATGTTTGAAAGTGGTACAGCTCCGGACCTTATATTTGGTGCTTTTAATTATTCCGAGCTTGCATCAATGGGGTATATTGCACCTATTGAGGATTTGCCGGGTGGTGAAGAATATCTTGAAAAATATAAGAAAAATTATGCTGAAAGCATAAATGTCTATAACGGAAAATCCTATACAGTGCCATTAGGTAGTACCACAAGGGGCATAGTTTACAACAAAGCAATGTTTAAAGAAGCAGGCTTGGTAGACAAAAATGGAGAGCCAACGCCTCCAAAGACATTTGCTCAAATGAGGGAATATGCTAAAAAGCTTACAAATGCTGATAAAAAGCAATATGGATTTATATTACCTTTAAAATACGAAAATTGGTACACAAGCGATGTTATTCCACTGATGCAGTCATCGGTAGGGCATACCGGATATAATGTTGATATGGGAGAGTTCGATTATAGTGGACTTGTTCCGATTTTAGATATGTATGTGGGAATGAAGGAAGACCAAAGCATTTTCCCGGGAGCAGAAGGAATAACAAATGAATCTGCAAGAGCAATTTTTGCAAATGGAAATATAGGTATGAAGTTTGCATTTTCCTTTGATGTAGGCGTTTACAAGGACCAGTTTCCTGCAAGTATTGATTGGGGAGTTGCGTCACTTCCTGTAAATGACGAAAGCTGTATGTATATGCAAAGAATGTCTTACGGCGTAAGCCCTTGCGTTAATGCCAAGAGTGTTCAAACAGTTGGTGGGGACGCACTAATGAAGGTTTTGAAATTCTTTACAAGTGATGAAATGGCGATAACCCTGTATAAAGAGGGCGTGGAAATTCCGTACGATTGGAACATTGTTAAAGATGTTGATATTAAGGACAGCCCAACAGGGTGGAAGGAATTTGCCGAAATGGTAAGCATTAGCTATGTTTTGCCAATATATTATTCATCAATTCAGCCGGATATTGGTACAGAGCCAAGGCAAGAGGCGTTTATAAACAGAGTTTGGACAGGAAAAATGACAACTAAGGAATTTGCAGATTATTATACTGAAAAGTCCAATGCTCAATTAGATTATTTAAAAAATAATGGCAAGGAATTATTAGAAAAGCCTAAAAAAATAGATATTTTAAGAAAACAAAAGTGAGGAAAGACTATGAAAACAAAAGTACTCAAAAGCATTTTAGCATCAACATTGGCAGTTTCGCTAATATCGGTAACTGCATTTGCCGAAAGGGTAGAATATGATGATGTAAAGGCAGCAGTTATGGCTCAGGACTATGAAACAACCGAAAAGTTAATTCATACAGAGAGCAATGAAGTTGATGAAATCATTGATGCAACAATTACAGTAGACGAAAGCAATGTAGTAAACAAGGCATCTAAGCTTATGCTTGGTGTTCACTACGGAACAGAGGGAGACGCCAGATACCTTATTTCCGAAGATGGTTATGAACTATCTCCTGACTATGTGGCATTGCAAGATGACCTTTATGACATTCCACTTTCAAGAATGATTGTTAACGGAAATATTATAAATCAAATTCAACTACCCGGTAATAAAGGTTCGGATAGTGTTTTAGATGACATTGGATATGAAAATTATACAGAAGATGGCTCATTAAATGTTTCATCGGGTCCTGAAAATATACCTCCTGCAATATGTATTAAAGGCACACTTGCTACAAATCCAAATGCGTCATTTATTTTCTGCATAGATGTAGCGTGTTCTTATCCTGAGGATACAGCAAACTTTGTAAGGTTTTGTTTAGACCCTAACGGCTCATCTGAATGGGCAGATTTAAGAAAGGCTTGGGGCATTGAAAACCCTATTAACCTTTATGGTATTGAAGTAGGTAACGAAAAGTACTTTTTCAGCACTCCTACACCTGAACGTGAGGTTTCAGCAACAGAATGGTATGTAGATAACTTTAAAAAGCATGCTGCGGCAGTGCATGCAATATATCCGGATATTAGTATGATACCATCAATAAACAGTAATGCAACTCGTGGTGGCTACTACGAATGGAACAGACCTGTACTAAAAGGTCTTGCAGATGAAATAAGTGAAATTTCATTCCATCTGTATTACAGTGGTTACGAGCTTGCATATACAAGCGAATGGATAGAAGCAACAAGGGAATTGATAAAAGAGTGTATTCCCGGTAAAGAAATCAAATTTGCACTTACCGAGCACGCTAAATGGGACGCAGGTACATACGCATCAAGGCAGGCACTAATGGGAGTTTTGCCGGTAGGTCAGTTTTTAAACAGAATGATACCAATGACTGATATGTCTGTTGCAAATAACCACTGTATTACTCATTTTGCGTGGGCATTTTTCAAGAAATTAGAAGACGGAACAGTGGCTGTTACCGGAACAAATGAATTATATAAACTGTATGAGCAGAATATGGGAGACAGAGTATTGGCAACAACAGTTGAGAGTGATAGCCCGATTACGGATTTAAACAGTACAGGGCAGAGATTTTCAGCATTAGTTACTGCTAAGGGCGATAAAGGGCTTTCCATTATTCTTTGTAATCGTGAACCATATACGGAATTAAATCTTAAATTTAACTTTGGCAACAACTACACATTAAAGTCCGAAACGGTGCTTACAGCACCAAATTTAAGTTCCCTTGTGTATAGCAAGGAGTCAACAGACATATTTAGGACAACTACAACAGCCAAGGACGAAAAGAACTTTACAACATATAAAATGCCTACAAAGAGTTTGGTTTGCTTAACCTTAGAATCCGATAAATCAATTCCTCAATTTGGGGGAGAAGCAACAGAGGAAGAAGCACCTGAATATGATGGTGAAAAAGTATTTAGAGATATTACAAACCATTGGGCAGAAAATCAAATATATAGTTTGTTCTCAAATGGTATAGTAAACGGTGTAAGTGCTGATTCATTTGACCCTGATGCACTAATTACAAGGGCAGAATTTGCTGAAATGTTGCGCAGGGCAAAGGGCATTGAACCAACAGAAATTGATGTTGATATTAGCGATGTTCAGGCTGGTGCTTGGTATAAGAATACAATAGGCTTAATGATTGCCAAGGGTATAATGAGGCCGGATAACGGCAAGGTAAATCCCGAAGACAATTTGCGACTTGTTGATTGCTCGGCAATGGTATACAGAGCAGATGAATCTGTTGAAAAATTATCAGCAAATTATGATAAATTTATTGATGACAGCAACATCACAGAATGGGAATCACAGGTGTTAAATTACGGAATAGAAAAAGGAACACTTAAATATTTTTATGAAACAAAATTATTAGATCCTCATAAGTTTATTACAAGAGCAGAGGCGGCAAGTATTATTTATGAATTTTGCAAATAATATTCCGAAATTAACACAGGAAGGGTGAATACTTTGAAGAAATTACTATTATATATTTTATGCCTTGCAATGATTGTTTCAAGTATGACAACGGTCTTTGCAGAGGAGGAAGAGGACAAAAGCTTGTTGCCGATGACAATTATGGGTTCAACAGAGCTAAATGCCATTACAGACTATTCAACATACGGTGCAACCGATATTTTGGAAATGTCCGATGTTACACACATTGGTAGCTTGGGATATACGGATATAACAGACAAAAAACTTTCAAAGATAACAGCATTTTTGCAGGATATGGGCATAATGAACGGTATAGGTGATTCCAAATTTGGCCCGGAGGAGCTTTATACAAGGCTACAATTTGTAATTACAATTTGCAGAATGCTAAATATTGATGTAGAAGCATTTGCTACAAATACAAATGAGTTTTATGATATTCCTTCTGACTATGAATACAAGGCATACATTGATGTAG
>DCGP01000017.1 GCA_002314595.1 Clostridiales bacterium UBA1775
AGGTTTGTTCGTTATGTGCATTTTTATTCTACCTAAGCTTACCAGAATAGGATATCGTCCCTTTTTTCATGTATCAATTTATATATTGCCTCAATGTAATAATAATCTCCGTAAATAATCGGGATATGATACTTATTGGTGTTATACCTTTCTGTTCCATACAGTAAAAGTGGGTCTGTATCTTCTGAAAAATCTACAAATTTATTAGTCATTGCCTTAATTAACTTAATTGCCGGTTCTAAATAGAATGCCTTTTCGCCCTCATCTACTATGCTTGCAATTTCGATTAGTCCACTTGCTATACATGCGCCTGCTGTTGAATCATAAATAACCGGCTCTTTTGGTTGTCTAAAATCACATAAAGGCAAATAGTCCTTTTCTTCTTCAAGGCAACCGATAACGTATTTGGCAACTTTTTTGGCAGTTTCAAGATATTTAATATCACCTGTATGAATATAGCTTAATACAAAGCCGTAGATTGCCCAAGACTGACCTCTTGACCACGAAGAACCAAGTTGGTATCCTTGACCTCCAAAGTCCTCAATTAACTCCCCTGTTTTTGTATCGTACGAAACAATGTGTTTTGATGAGCCATCAGGGCGAATATGGTTTTCCATGGTTTTATCTGCATGAGCTTTGGCAATATAAGTGTATCTTTCATCGTGGACAAAGTCTGACATTCTGTAAAGTAGTGGTAAATTCATTAGGCAATCAATAATTGCCCAACCACTGTTGTCCGTTCCACCCTCACGGTAATTCCACGCACGGATAAAACCACCTTTAATATTAAACCTGCCTGCCAAAACATTGGCAGCAAGCATAGCATCTGCCTTGGCTTGTCTTGTACCTGTTAATCTGTAATGAACGCCTGCAGAAATATCGTACATAAAGCCTAAATCGTGGCCTACACCGGTAATATTGGTGTGAAGTGCCTTTCTTATCATATCCTCGCCGTGAGTTGCAGTTTTTTTGTATTGTTCATCTCCTGTTTGAACATACATAATCCACATCATACCCGGCCAAAATCCGTTTGTCCACCATTCAATATCCACAAGATTTTTATCATCGTGAACACCATTTACAGCAGTATAGGGTATTTTGTTATATGACCTTACTGCTACCTTTTTCATCTTTTTATCAATTTTTTCAAAAAGTCCCTCAAAATACTTTTTGTCTTCCGGACTTAATTTTATCATATTTTTAACCTCTCTGCCGATTATTCAGCTGTAATTTTTAATTCAAATACGAATTTATCGCTTTCCTTTGGGGTAAACGTCATCTTATATAACATATCCTTGCCCCAATCGGAAATTAGTCTTTCGTCCTCTAATTTTACATCTTCTACTGTAATTTTGCAATTTTCTGCCTTAACAACTGCTCCGTTTTCAAAGTGTAGTTGGTCATTATTTACAGTTGGTTTATCAATTAAATAATATACAAATTGGCAAGCACCTATTGAATTAAGCTCTATATTTTCTGTAATTGTAACAGAGTCAACATCTACCTTGGCAGTTCTTTTGCACATTTTTATTTCATTCTTATTTTCGTAAGCGTCCTTATATGAAACAGTAACCATCTTTGCACTTTCGTCAACTATAAACCCGTCTGCGCAATATTCCTTACCGTTCATTTGAGATTTTCCATTGATAATCGGCAAATTGTGTGCCTTTCCGTAGGTTGGGAAAACTGTATAACGATTATCATTAAACAAGTCCTTTGTATATGTGCATATACCGATGTCTATAATAAGTGGTTTGCCGTCTTTATACACAACTACGTTGCCAACATCATTGTGGTTGTGAGCCTCAGCATTGTTACCACCCTTTATACCAACTGTAAACAGTGCGTCATTCTTCCTTTGACAACGCATTGTTGCCACTTGTAAATCAGGTAAATACTCAACATAATTCGGCGTATATTTTTCCTCTTCTAAAATAGGATAAACACCGTCTTTGATTTTTCTAATCATTCCAAATGCACGATTTTCGATTATCTCAAATTTATTGTCTATTTCTCCCTTGGCAAAGCTTGCAAGAAGCTGATTATCAGTCTTCTTGCCCATTCTATATACTGACTTAAACTCTGTAAGTGCAGTTGGATGGCAATCTGCAAATGTTAAAAAGTGTGGACCTATAACATTTACCTTCCTGATATAGTCAAAGATGTTTGACACTAATTCATTATCAAATTTATTGATTTTACCACCTGACATATCAAACAATACTTCAAGTGCATCAAAGTATGACTGACCTGCGTGAGACCAATACATTGGCCCTTCGGTGCAACCACCATCGTTTTTATACCAAGACAAGAAGTTGTCCAAACATTTTAGTGCTTTGGAAACTACTAACTGCCTTGTACGCAAGCTTTCCTCTGTAAGTGCAGTTGCAAGTAAAACATTTGATGTAATCCAAACACACCAGTTACCTACTTCGTTGCCTTTCATACCCATCCAGAACATATCGTCCCATTTTATAAATGGCTCTATAATTCTCTTTTTAACAGAAAATTGAATTTTACCCTTTACAATGTCCCTGATATCTTCGTCAAATTTATCACCTAAAAAGTGATATACAACTGCAAGGTATGCTGCTGTTTCAGCAGAAAATAGGTCAATGTAGCCAAAGTCGTTGTCATATTCCACAGGTAATGGATTGAAATTTCTGCCAATATCGTGGGAAACTCTGTTATGTGCAGGAACAAACCAACAGCTTTCCTCCATAATCATCCACACAATATCTAAAATTCTTTCCATATATTTTCCACTGTCGGAACAAATTTCGCCCCATACCAACATATTTAAAACATCACGTCTTTTAAAAAAGTTGGTTTCATATTCAGCTCTGTTTCCATCTCTGGTAAACCGTGGGTACGTATGAGCATACAAATGTGGAATTTCCTCATTTAATGCTTGGTCTGCGTCTGCTATTGCCTTTGCAACAACCTCTTTATCCTTCGGAGGATATTGGGCATTTATATCACAAAACAACTTAAATTGGTTAAATGGCAATATATATTTATCGTAATTTTCGTTTTCAAACAATTTCATTTGAATGTCCCCAAACTATCTTAAATTCTTTGTCTCAATGTGGTCCATATCTGTAAATTCCTGGTTTTCACCACACATTGCCCAAATAAATGAATAGTTTTTAGTACCAACACCACTGTGAATTGACCAGCTTGGTGAAATAACTGCCTCTTCATTGTGCATAATTATATGTCTTGTTTGTGTTGCTTCACCCATCATGTGGAATACTGCGTCATTTTCGCCCATATCAAGATACAAATAAACTTCCATTCTTCTATCGTGAGTATGGCATGGCATTGTGTTCCAGTTTGAGCCCGGCTCTAATTGTGTTAAGCCCATTGATAGTTGACATGATTGCATTACCTCAGGGTGAATATATTGGTTAATAACCCTCTTATTACATTCCTCAAAGCTACCACAAGGTACTTTCTTAGCCTTTGTAATATCAATCTTAACAATTGGATATTCCTTGTGTGCAGGGCATGATGATACATAGAATTTAGGTGGATTTTCTTCGTCTACACATTTAAAGATAACCTCTTTGTTACCCATACCGATATAGATACCGTCCCTTGGGTTCATTTCGTAATCAACACCGTCAACTGTGATAATACCCTTACCACCTATGTTAATACAGCCCATTTCTCTTCTTTGTAAGAAGTAGTCTGCTGCAAGCTCCTTGCCACCTTCTAATTTAAGCTCACGTAGGACAGGCATAAAACCGGCTGTGATAATTCTGTCTATATGGCTATAAACCATACGGATATTATCCTTTGTAAATAAATTTGCAATATGAAATTCTTCTCTTAATCTTTCTGTTGTATAAAGTTTTACGTCCTTTGCATTTGATGCGTCTCTTACTTCCATTTTTTCGTCCTCCTTTTCAAAATCATTTCCATATACTTCTATTTGGGACAAGGCAGCCCATGATAATGGGTTTACAGCCTGTCTAAAATTTGTTAAATGAACAAATTTTGTCTTTCTCTTTTCAAACTCAAAAGCTTGACCTTCTGCCGTCATTTCAAAGTTACAATTTATTAAACTTCCGTCAGAAAATTTAACATCAAATGACTTCCAATATGTATCGTGAGGAAAGTCTGCCCTTAAAAATACCACAATTTTATCGACCTCAACCTCTCTGCCAAAGTCAACAGTATATTCAAGGTCTTCCCTTGCACCCCCTGCCCAAGAATGGTATGGGTATTTGCCGTGAGATTCGTTATGACACACACCATCTATGGCATTACGTTCATAAAAGCAAGGCGCCTCCCTTGTAACAAAGTTTGCAGAAGCTTGTGGGTAGCTACCCTCTGCCTTATGCCTTGCATGTGAGTTAATTGCAAGGTTGCGATAGGAATAAATTTCCTCGTTGGCAGCAGGGCGAACAGTTATTTTGTGAACATCGCCCTTAAATGCACCCTCTGCGTAGCAAGCCTCTAATTCTTCCTCTGTTGGAACAGTAAATTCAAAGCTTTTGTCAGGTATGTATATTAAGCTTTCTGCCAATGTTTCATCAAGCTTGATAATTAAATACCGGTCTTCTGCACTGATTGTAAAATAATCTGTACTGCATAGATTTCCTTTGTATTCAACATCAATTTCTTTGCCTGACTGCTCAAATTTTACTTCTCTGTTTAAGTCTTTTATCTGTAATTTAATTATAAATATCACCTCTATCCTAATAAATATAAAACAAATTTTAAGTAAAAAATATCAAAATATTGCTTAATACTTGACTTATATTGCTTTTACAAATATAATATATATAATATGTAGAAAACGGAGAAGCAAAATGGAGACTATATCTTATCAAAAATTTCACGACACAGGCACGGATATACTGTTAAAAAAGAAGCACACTCACAACAGAAATGTAGAGATTTTGCACATTATTAAAGGAAAAGGACAAATAATTGTAGGTGGCAAGCTATACCCTCTGACAGACAACACAATATTTTTTATTCCACCTATGTCCTTTCACTTTTCTGTTCCTGAAAACTGTGATGAATACATAAGAAGTGTGGTTAATATTAACGAGGAATATTTAACAAATTTATGCAATATAACAGGATTTACAAAAATTCTAGAAAAGCTGATTAAATCTGTCTGTGTGGTTTTGGATAAAACCACCTCAGAATATACAGACATTGAATTTGCAAGGTTTTCATCTAAAAAGCAAAGTGAACACAGTATGGCAATTTTAAATATACTATCAAGAATTTCATCTATTGAAAAGCGTCAGCACATTCCGGAAAACCACCTTTCTGCAATTATGGAATACATTAACAAAAATCTTTCGGAGAAAATCACCTTGGACCATATATGTGAAAAGCATCACATTAGCAAATACTACCTTTGCCATACTTTTAAAGAAACCACAAATATGAGTATAATGAACTATATTTTAAATCAACGAATTGCACTGGCAAAAAATCTTATGATACACTCCGACAAATCAATTTCCGAAATTGCTGTAGAATCCGGCTTTTCTACATTTTCGTATTTTAGCAGAATATTTAAAACTATTGAAAAAATCTCTCCAAGGGAATTTAGAAAAAAATATACTCACAAAAAATAATTTGTATATTATACACAACCAAAAAACAAATAAATCAGTTTATTTATTGAAAATATTTTTAAAAAGGTATTGCATTTTTATTCATATTATGTTATAATTTATGCATAAAATAAATTTATTTGCATATTTTGTGCATAAAATAGCAAGGAGAAGAAGACAAATGAACGAAAAGAAAATTAAAAAAATCGTATTGGCTTACTCAGGTGGACTTGACACATCAATTATTATTCCATGGTTAAAGGAAAACTATGACAATCCTGAAATTATTGCAGTTTCAGGTAATGTTGGTCAGGTTGACGAGCTTGAAGGTCTTGAAGAAAAGGCAATTAAAACAGGTGCTTCAAAATTATATATTGAGGACCTTACAGATGAATTTGTTAACGATATAATCGTTCCAACAGTTCAAGCAGGTGCAAAATATGAAGAATACCTTTTAGGTACTGCTCTTGCACGTCCTATTATCGGTAAGCGTCTTGCAGAAATTGCAATTAAAGAAGGTGCAGACGCAATCTGCCACGGTTGCACAGGTAAAGGTAACGACCAAGTTCGTTTTGAGCTTGCAATTAAAGCATTTGCTCCGGGCATAAAGATTATTGCTCCATGGCGTGAATGGGATATTAAATCTCGTGATGAAGAAATTGAATATGCAGAGGCACACAACGTTCCTCTTAAAATCAACAGAGAAACAAACTATTCAAAGGACAAAAACCTATGGCACCTTTCACACGAAGGTTTAGACCTTGAAGATGCAGGTAACGAACCATTATATGAAAAAGACGGATTTTTGGAAATGGGTGTTTCGCCTGTTAAGGCTCCGGACGTACCTACATATGTTGAGATTGAATTTGATAAGGGTGTACCTGTTGCGTTAGATGGCAAGAAGATGCCTGCAAAGGACATCATCTTAAAGCTAAATGAGGTTGGTGGTGCTAACGGTATCGGTCTTTTAGATATTGTTGAAAATCGTCTTGTTGGTATGAAGTGCCGTGGTGTTTATGAAACTCCGGGCGGTGATATTTTATACTTTGCACACAACTACCTTGAAACACTATGCCTTGATAAAATGACAATGCATAAAAAACAAGAGCTTGCAATTACATTTGCAGACCTTTTATACAATGGTCAATGGTATACACCATTGCGTGAAGCACTTTCAGCATTTGTAACAAAGACTCAAGAGCACGTTACAGGTAAGGTTAAAATCAAGCTATATAAGGGCAATATGATTAAAGCCGGTGCTTGGAGTGATTGGTCATTATACAGTGAAGAAATTGCAACATTTGGTGAGGACCACGTTTACGACCAAAAGGACAGTAAGGGCTTCATTAACCTTTGGGGTCTTCCTATTTCTGTTCAAGCAGAAGTAAACCTTAAAAACAAGAACAAATAAGGAGCATCATAAATTATGGATAAAATGTGGGCAGGACGCTTTACGGAACCTCTTGACAGCAAAGCAGATGACTTTAATTCATCAATTCACTTTGACTGCCGTATGGCAGAGCAAGATATTAAAGGTTCTGTTGCTCATGCAAGTATGCTTGCAAACAAAGGAATAATCGGCAAGGACGATGCAGAAAAAATCATTGCAGAGCTTGGCAACATAATTGAAGATATTAAAAGCGGTAAATTACCTATCGACTATTCTGCCGAAGATATTCATATGTTTGTAGAGGCAGAGCTTACAAAAAGAATTGGCGATGTTGGTAAAAAGCTACATACTGCACGTAGTAGAAATGACCAAGTTGCACTTGATATTAGGCTTTATCTTAAAGATGAGTCTGCTAAAATTATTGAGCAAATTAAAACATTGTTAGATGCAATTTTAACACAAGCAACACTACACAAATCTACAATTATGCCCGGATATACTCACTTGCAAAGGGCACAACCTATTACATTTGCTCATCATTTACTTGCCTACGGAATGATGTTTACAAGGGATATTGACAGGATAAATGATGCAGTAAAGCGTATGAATTACAGCCCTTTGGGAAGCTGTGCATTGGCAGGCACTACATATGACACAGACAGATATTTGGTTGCTGAAAAATTAGGCTTTGACGGTATTACCTTAAATAGCATTGACGGTGTTTCCGACAGAGATTTTTGCGTTGAGTTGCTATCTGCATTTGCAACAATAATGATGCACCTATCAAGATTTTCAGAAGAAGTGATTTTATGGTCAAGCTGGGAATTTAAGTTTGTAGAGCTTGACGATTCATACACCACAGGTTCAAGCATAATGCCACAGAAAAAGAACCCTGACATTGCTGAGCTTGTAAGAGGAAAAACAGGCAGAGTATATGGCGACCTTATGGGAATACTAACTGTGTTAAAGGGGTTACCCTTGGCTTATAACAAGGATATGCAAGAGGATAAAGAAAGTATTTTTGATGCCATTGATACAGTAAAACAATGCCTTGACGTATTCCCTCAAATGATTAAAACCATGAAGGCAATTCCCGAAAATATGTTAAAGGCTGCTCAAAAGGGATTTATTAACGCAACAGATTTGGCAGACTACTTAACAAAGAAGGGTATTCCTTTTAGAAGTGCTTACAAAACAGTTGGGCAAATTGTTGGCTATTGTGTTAAAAACAACAAGGTTTTAGAAGATATTACTATTGAAGAATATAAGGGATTTGATAATAATTTTGAGAAGGACCTATATGATGCAATTGACCTTCACAACTGTGTTGAAAGCAGAATTTCTGCCGGTGGAACAGGCTTGGCATCTGTTGAAAATCAAATTGAATATGTAAAAAAATATTTATAATTATACATTAGTTTGTCAAATTTATAAATATTATTTGACATATTGTAATTATTGTGATAAAATATCATTTGTAAACTAAATAAGGTTTCCGTTGAATCCCCCTGTTAAAACAGGTGGTGGAGGAATCTCTGGAGAATTCATTCATTTGAATGCCGAAGGTGCAAGAAAAGTTTTCTTTTCGAATCTCTCAGGCAAAAGGACAGAGCAATTTTGCATTTAATTTTTCAGAGTTTTCTTGTTATGGAAACTCTGATTTTTATTTTAAAAAGGAGAATTGATATGCAAAGTTTTATTCAATCATTTCAAGACGTATTGTACCCTATAGTGTGCAATATCAACACTTATCTTTCAAATTATATCCTTATAATTTTGTTGGTAGGTCTCGGCATTTTGTTTTCAATTAAAACAAAATTTGTGCAAGTTCGCTTTTTTGGCACAGGTATGAAAAAGGTTTTTGGAAACATTAAGCTTGTTGGTGGTAAACAAAAGGGTGGAATGAGTTCATTCCAAGCATTAGCTACTGCTATTGCGGCACAGGTTGGTACAGGTAACATAGTTGGTGCTTGTGGTGCTATTCTACTTGGTGGCCCCGGTGCTATTTTCTGGATGTGGGTTATAGCATTCTTTGGAATGGCAACTATATATGCCGAAGCAGTCCTTGCTCAAGAAACTCGTGTTGTTAAAGAGGACGGTACCGTCCTTGGTGGCCCTGTTTATTACATCAGAACTGCTTTTAAAGGCAAGTTTGGCAAATTCTTAGCAGGCTTCTTTGCCGTTGCAATTATCTTAGCATTGGGATTTATGGGTTCAATGGTTCAAT
Source organism: Clostridiales bacterium UBA1775 (assembly GCA_002314595.1). Classification (GTDB taxonomy): domain Bacteria; phylum Bacillota; class Clostridia; order Monoglobales; family Firm-18; genus UBA1775. The sequence continues at coordinate 9,203 of DCGP01000017.1, forward strand.
CTAACTCAATTGGTGAGGCTTGTGCTAATGCCTTTGGAATTCCGTCATGGACTGTTGGTATTATTGTAACTGTGCTTGCAGGTATTATATTTATCGGTGGCGTGTCAAGAATTGCATCTGTAACGGAAAAGCTTGTTCCGATTATGGCTGTTTTGTACTTATTAGGTGGATTAGTAATTATTGTACTTAGAATTAAATACATTCCTGAAACATTTGGATTGATTTTCAAATACGCATTTGCTCCTCAAGCTATTTTAGGTGGTGGATTTGGTGCTGCTATTATGGCTGCAGTAAGCCAAGGTGCTAAGAGAGGTCTATTCTCTAACGAAGCCGGTATGGGTTCAACTCCACACGCTCATGCACTTGCTAATGTTGAAACTCCACATGACCAAGGTATCGTTGCTATGATTGGTGTATTTATTGATACCTTTGTTGTTCTTACAATGACTGCTCTTATTGTAATTTCAACACTTTATACAAACAACGGCCCACTTTCTTCTGCAGAGCTTTTAACTGCTAATGAAACAATCGTTAAAACGAATATGGCTCAAACAGCTTTTGCATCAGTATTTAGTGGAAATATAGGTAATATCTTCATTGCCGTTTGTTTATTATTCTTTGCTTTTTCAACAATTATCAGTTGGAATTTATTTGGTAAAATAAATGTTGAATATCTATTTGGTAAAAAGGGTGTTACAGTTTACTCCATTCTAGCACTTGTATTTATCTTCTTGGGCTCATGCTTGTCAAACGATTTAGTTTGGGAGCTTACAGATATGTTTAACAACATAATGGTTATACCTAATGCATTGGCGTTGATTGTCCTTTGCGGAACAGTTGCAAAGGCAGCTAAAAATGCTACAAAAAACAAACTAAAATAGTTTTGAATACCTCTAAAAAAGAAGTGGGTTTTAAAAATTAACTCACTTCTTTTTTAATTGACAAAACACTTAAAATATGCTATAATTTAACATATTTTACCGAAAGGAATTGACTATGAACAAGGCTGTTATTTTTGACAAAGACGGAACCTTACTTGACCTTTGTGCGTTGTGGGCACCTGTTGGTCATAAGGTTGTAGAATATATTATTGATAAGTATAACCTGCCTGCCGATTTACAAGTTCCTATGGAGGAATCCATAGGTCTTTTAGGGGACAAAGCATTACTTACAGGTGAACTTTGTTGTGGAAACGGACACACAATTTCACTATGCTTTAATTCTGTACTTAAAAAAAGAATTAACAAGGAAATTGAACTTAACAAGCTTAAAAATTCTGTTTCACAAGGATTTATAGATTGCATTGACTATGGCAAAATAATACCTATTTGTCCTAATTTGCAAGAGGTTATGGAACAGTTAAAGGCAAAGGGGTTGCAATTATTTGTTATAACTGCCGATGACCCTGAAAACACAGAATATTGCCTTGACACCCTTGGCATTACAAAATACTTTGACAAGGTATACACATTTAATGACAAAGTTCCTGCCAAGCCCGACCCTGCACAGATTGTAAACCTTTGCAAGGAATTTAACTTAAAGCCAAGCGAAATTACAATGGTTGGGGACAGCATTGTAGATATGGAATTTGCTAAAAACGGTGGTGTTAGGTCCATTGGTATTTCCAGTATGGAGGGTACAGATATTTTGTTGGCAGAACATACCGAAAATGTAATTTATGATTTTACCGACATATTAAAATTTTTCTAAATAACAAAAGGAGCTGTTGTGTAAATTTTGCAACAACTCCTTTTTCATTTGTGTTGTAGGAAAATAGTGTCTTTTACTACAATCATTTTTTTATTTTATCCCAATACTCTTTTGTATTTTGTTCAAATTTATTTTCACCAAACTCATAGTATTTTTTATCTTTAATTTCATCAGGTAAATACTGTTGCTTAACATAGTGATTTGGATAATTATGAGGATACAAATAATTTTGCCCTCTTTTAACATTTCCCTCACCGTCATAGTGCTTATTTTGAAGCTGCCTCGGCACACTTCCTGTATTACCCTTTTCAATATCTGCAATAGCCGAGTCAAGTGCCAAATATGCAGAATTGGACTTTGGTGCAGTTGCCAACAATACTACTGCCTCTGCAAGTGGAATACGCGCCTCCGGGAAGCCTAACTGTAAGGCACAGTCTACACAGGATTTAACAATAGTAACAGCTTGTGGGTATGCAAGCCCTATATCTTCACAAGCAATTACCATCAGCCTTCTGCAAATTGAAGGCAAGTCCCCTGCAAGTACAAGCCTTGCTAAATAGTGAATTGATGCATCAGGGTCGCTTCCTCTAATGCTCTTTTGAAAGGCACTTAGAAGGTCGTAGTGATTGTCCCCTAATTTGTCATAGGTCATTGCAGTTTTCTGTGATGCTTGTTCTGCAATTTCCAATGTTATGTTAACCTCTCCATCTTCATTTGGCATTGTACTGTAAATAGAAACTTCTACGGAATTCAGTGCCTTGCGTACGTCCCCACCGGAAAGGTTGGCAATATGGTCAACAGCCTCCCCTGTAAAGGTAATTTTGCCTTCATATTCTGCATTTAACTTAGTAATTGCACGATTAACTGCAGTCTTTACATCTTCCATTGCTACCGGTTTAAATTCAAACACACTGCTACGGCTTAAAATAGCATTATAAACATAAAAATACGGATTTTCCGTAGTGCTTGCAATTAGGGTAATATCCCCACTTTCAATATATTCAAGCAAAGACTGTTGTTGCTTTTTATTGAAATTTTGAATTTCGTCCAAATACAACAACACCCCATTTGAAAATGAGTTTTCACCTAATTCTGCTGTAATCGCCTTAATATCTGCCGTTGAGGCATTTGTTGCATTTAGCTTATAAAATTGCTTGCCTGACGCCTTGGCAACAATGTTTGCAACAGTTGTTTTGCCTGTGCCTGACGGCCCGTAGAAAATCATATTTGGGATATTTCCTGACTGTATTAAATTGCTTAAAACCATATTTTCACCGATTAGGTGCTTTTGCCCTACTACCTCATCAAGTGTTGTAGGTCTCATTCTGTCTGCAAGAGGATTGTTCATACTAATTACCTCACATCAATTTTTCATTAAGTTCACGTTTAAAAACAGAAATTGTTAACGGAATTGAAATTATTAGTGCAAAGACGTCTGATACTGCCTGGCACATTTGAATGCCGGTGAAACCAAAAAGCCTTGGTAATATCATTACCAACGGAATGTAGAAAAGACCTTGCCTTGCTATTGACAAAAGTGATGCCCTAACTGCAATTCCTAAATTTTGCATCATCATATTGCTTAAAACCAAAAATCCCATTAACGGAAATGTCATACAAGTAAATCGTAATGTCCTTGCCCCAATATTGATAACCTGGCTTCTTACCTGAGAAATATCGTTATTGAAAAAGCCAATAATATTTGGAGCAAATATTGCAAATATAATGCCCATTACTATCATAAATACTGTGGTAACTTGGATTGAAAAGAAAAATGCGTCCTTAACTCTTTTGAACTTTTTAGCACCATAGTTAAAACCACAAACAGGCTGAAAGCCTTGGCCGTACCCAACGATAACCGAATAAATAAACATAGTAACCTTGGCAACTATACTAAGTGCAGCAATGGCAGCCTCCTTGTCAAAGCCTGCATATATGCAAAATGCCTTGGCAGAAAAATTCATTGCAACATTGGTTACACTGCCTATGCTCTGCCTTAACAGCGACGGTGCGCCACCCTTTAAAATCTCTTTAAAGTACAGTTTACAAGGTGTGTATTCCTTAAATGATATGTGAATATTATTTGGCCTTGTTGTGCCAATATACAAAATTACGAAACTGACTATTTGGCTTGCAGATGTAGCAATAGCAGCTCCTTTAATTCCCATATTAAAACCAAAAATCAAAATTGGGTCTAATGCTATGTTAAGTATGCCACCTGCTGTAATGCCTACCATAGCATAAACTGCATTGCCTTGAAACCTTAACTGATTATTTAGTGTAAGAGATGATGAATAAAATGGTACGCCTATTAAAATATATTTTAAATAATCTATTGCATAAGGTCTAATTTTGTCGGTAGAGCCTAACAAATTCACAAGGTCTGTTTTGTAAATCATACTTACAATTAAAATCATAAAGCCAAATGTAAGTGATGTGAAAAACGCCGTTGATGCCATTTTGCTTGCGTCCTTTGTATTTTGCTGACCTAATTCCTTGGATATATAGTTGCCTGACCCATGCCCGAAAAAGAAACCACAAGCCTGTGTTACTGCCATAAAGGGAAACACTATGCCCACTGCCGCAGTTGCATTTGTGTTTATATGCCCAACAAAATATGTATCCGCCATATTGTAAATGGTGGTAATAAGCATACTTATAATTGTAGGAATTGCAAGCTTGCTAACCAGCACACGTACATCGGCGGTTGTCATTTTCTTAAATTTTTCTTCTTGTGTCATTTTTCTTCCTCTTTTCAATATACATTATACACCTAAAAATTACATTTTTCAAGTTATCTTATTTATAATGTCTATTGCTGTGTCAATTTCCTTTTTGGTATTAAAGCAAGATACGCTAAGCCTAACAAGTCCGTTAGTTCCTAAGGACTTGTGTGCCAAGGGTGAGCAGTGCAAACCTCCTCTTGAAGCTATGCCGTAGCTGTCAAGTGCATTGCAAAAGCTGATGCTGTCTTTATTTTCCACAGAAAATCCAACTACCCCTACTCTGTTATCGTTACCGTAAACTTTTATATTTTTCATATTTTTAAGCTGAGAAATCAGCCTGTTTGTAAGCTGAGCTTCGTAATTATAAATTGCATTGGCAGTATTTTTTAAAATATATTTTACACCCTCACAAAGCCCTGCGATACCTACTACATTTAGCGTTCCACTTTCAAACCTATCAGGTAGGAAGTCCGGCTGATAAGGACTTTCGGAAACAGAGCCTGTGCCACCTGAAATCAGTGGTTTAAGATTATATTTTGGGTTAATATAAAGGCCTCCCGTTCCTGTTGGCCCAAGCAGTGATTTATGCCCTGCAAAAGCAAGCATTGAAATATTATCCCTTGTAACATCTATATCCAAAACCCCGGCAGATTGGGCACTATCCACCAAGAAACAAATGTTTTTGCTTTTGGCAAATTCACCAATTTCCCTAATCGGATTGATTGTGCCTACAATATTAGAAGCGTGTGTTACTACTATAAGCGAAGTATTTGGCTTAACAGCCTTTTTAATGCTTTCAACTGTTACCAAGCCCTCCTCGTTTGGTTGTGCAATGGTATATTGAGCATTTGTATCAATAACAGGACGATATACGGAATTATGCTCCATACCACTGATTACAATATGCTGCCCAGGTTTAACATACCCTTTAATTGCAAGGTTTAAGGCAAATGTTGTATTTGGTGTAAATATTATATTTTCAGGCTTATCAACATTAAAAAGCTTTGCTAAAACTTCTCTGCACTCATAGACCTTATTGCCAGCATTTATTGAGAGCTTATGCCCTCCTCTACCGGGGTTGGCACTATACAATTTTATCCACTTTCCAACTTCATTTATTACCGAATTTGGCTTTATCAAGGTTGTTGCTGCATTGTCAAGATATATCATAGTTAAAACCTCATTATTAACTTAACCTTATAAATTCTCCATTTGAATTTTGCTCATAAAAGCCCTTTACGGATACTCCGTATTCCTTGGAATAATTTATTATTTCCATTGCCTTTTGTTTGTTTTTTAACCTGATGCTATATGAACACCCTGTGCCTGATATTACAGACGGAGTATGAACTACGGAAATTTGCTGTCTGTCAAATCTAAATTTGTTCCGTACTGCCGTTGCAAAGGTTACGGAACTGTAAACTATATAATAATACATTCATACACCTCCCATTTCATAATATGAAGGATATTTATTTTATGACATAAGATTATGCTACAAAAAAATACTGTATAAGCAAACTGCCTATACAGTATTTTAAAATTCTTTATTTTAACAGGCTGTATTTTGTATTACCCATATTAACACCTGCATTTGTTGGGCTTCCGTAGTTTAATTTAGAAAGTCCGCTTGTTTTTATAATATCAATTGTGTTAATCTTTATACTTTTAACTGTTGGTTTAATGTATTTTTTCATCTTAACCCCTCCTATTGTAAAAATGATGGCTTGGTGGTAATATCGCCAAGGTCATTTGTTCCGTCAACTGTTGCAGATATAACATCACCAAAATATGTTTCACCGTTTACTATTATATATGGCAATGCATGTATTTCATTACTAAAATTAGCCAAAGGTATTTCCGTTACAAATGAATAGAACCAACCCTCATTATCTATTAAATCTTGACCGCTTGCAGATGTAAGTTGTGTTGTATAGCTGCCTGATTTATAGATATACATACCAAAGGAGTCTATATCACTTGCATTATAATTGCTGTATCCTGTAACTTGTGATGTAAAGGCAATCAATCCTTCCTTAAATGTATTATCTAAACTAGATGAATAATATCCTGAATTATAGTAGGATAACGGAGAGTTGTAATGGAAAATAGCGTCATTTAAATAAGCATTACCGCTTCCTATTGATATTTCACCCCATTGACTTGATGAACCGCTGTAATATACATTTGTTAGGTTTTCACAATAATAAAACGCAGAACTACCAATAGAAGTAACGCTGTTTGGTATGGTTATGCTTTTTAGCCTACTGTAACCAGAAAACACACTATCACCAATAGAAGTAACGCTGTTTGGTATGGTAATTGATGTTGCTGTTTTACCTTTGGCATACTGTATTAAAGTTTTTCCGTCCTTAGAATACAAATTACCATCTATTGAACAATAATTTGGATTATTTACACCAACGGTAATACTTGTTAGGCTACTACAACCATAAAACGCACTATTACCAATAGAAGTAACACCATTTCCGATGGTTATACTTGTTAGGCTACTGCAAAGATAAAATGCAGAACTACCAATAGAAGTTGCACTGTTTGGTATAGTTATGCTTTTTAGGCTACTGCAATTAGAAAACGCGCTATCACCAATAGAAGTTACACTGTTTGGTATAGCTATGCTTGTTAGGCTTTCGCACTTATAAAACGACTCATCACCAATAGAAGTTACACTGTTTGGTATGGTTATACTTGTTAGGCTTCTGCACCAAGAAAACTCACTATTACCAATAGAAGTAACACCATTTCCGATGGTTATGCTTTTTAGATTACTACAACGACAAAACGCACTATCGCCAATAGAAGTTACACTGTTTGGTATGGTTATACTTGTTAGGTTACTGCAACCATAAAACGCCTCATGACCAATAGAAGTTACACTGTTTGGTATGGTTATGCTTGTTAGGCTACTGCAACCATAAAACGCACGTTCACCAATAGAAGTAACGCTGTTTGGTATGGTTGTTTTACCACCGGCGTATTCTATTAAAGTTTTTCCGTCCTTGGAATACAAATTACCGTCTATTGAACAATAATTAGGATTATTTATATCAACAGTAATACTTGTTAGGTAATCGCCGCAATCGGAAACCAGACATGAACCAATGGAAGTAACACTGTTTGGTATGGTTATTCTTGATAGTCTTCCGCAATTACAAAACGCACTATCACCAATAGAAGTAACACTGTTTGGTATGGTTATGCTATTTAGGTAACTACAACCATAACACGCTCCACCTGCAATAGTTATTGTTCCTTCTCTAATTGAATACGAAGTACTATATATAGAATTAGCTGGCCTTGCCCTAATAAAATGATTACCTATGTATAAAAAATCATAATTTTCCCAATTGTTTGAATCATTATAATATGCTGTACGATCAAACGCACCAGCACCAATAGAAGTAACACTATCTGGTATGGTTATGCTTGTTAGGTTTCTGCATTCATAAAACGCACTTTTACCAATAGAAGTAACACTGTTTGGTATGGTTATACTTGTTAGGCTACTGCAACAATAAAACGCACGTTCACCAATAGAAGTAACGCTGTTTGGTATGGTTATGCTTGTTAGGTTCCGGCAGTTATAAAACGCACTTTTACCAATAGAAGTAACGGGATAGCCCTCTATTGTACTTGGTATAGTCAAACCACCTGATGCTGATGTGTTGCAACCGGTTATAGTAACTTCGTTATTTGAAATACTATAAGACAAATTGCCACAAGTTCCTGTTGTATCTGCCGATACCACACAGGAAAGTGATGAAATTATTAACATAGTAGTTAATAAAGCTGTTAAAATCTTCTTCATAATTTTTCTCCTTTTGCCTCCCTATTGTAAAAATGATGGCTTGGTTGTAATATCACCAAAGTCATTTGTTCCGTCAACTGTTGCAGATATAACATCACCAAAATATGTTTCACCGTTTACTATTATATATGGCAATGCATGTATTTCATTACTAAAATTAGCCAAAGGTATTTCCGTTACAAATGAATAGAACCAACCCTTATTATCAATTAAATCTTGACCGCTTACTGAAGTTATTTTTGTTCTGTTAGATTTTGAAGTCCCTGTTTTATAAATATACATACCAAATAGGTCTATATCACTTGATGTAAAACTATATAAGTTTGGAATTTGAGTTGTAAATGAAATAACACCTTCTTTAAAAGTATCGTCTGCGTTTGATGAAAAATATCCGGAATCATGTTGATTAACAAAATCTGCCCTTACTTCTTCGAAATGGAGAACAATATTTTCATCAGCGCTAGTAACGCGAGTTATATTATTCCAATCTGCCTCAGTTCCGCTGTAATATACGTCAACCACATTGGTTGATGTACCTATAGGACCTCTTTTTATAACACTTTTTGGAATGTTTACATATTCCAATTTTGGAATATTCATACCGGATTTAGAAACATTTGTTACCCCCTCCGGTATTGTTAAACTTCTAAGATTGCTACAATAAATAAAACTGCAATCGCCTATAGTTTTTAAACTATTTGGAAGAACGATTTGCTCTAATGATCTGCAAACTGCGAAAGCATAATCCGAAATTGTAGTTACAGTGTTTGAAAGAATAACCTTTTTTGGATATGTTTCAGTCCTGTATATAGCTCGATTACCAATGACTTCAACCCCGGCTGGAAGTATGAAGGTTTCTTCTTTTTTTCCATAAGCATAGTGACAAAACATCTTTTTATCCTTAGAATACAAATTACCATCTATTGAACAGAAATTATCATTGTTTTCATCTACATCTATATTGATTAAGTTATAACATAAAGCAGCAAAGGCTTCACCAATAGAAGTAACACTGTTTGGTATGATTATGCTTGTTAGACTACTGCAACCATAAAACGCCTCATTGCCAATAGAAGTAACACTGTTTGGTATGGTTATGCTTGTTAGGCTTTCGCAGTTATAAAACGACTTATCGCCAATAGAAGTAACGGGATAGCCGGATATTGTACTTGGTATAGTCAAACCACCTGATGCTGATGTGTTGCAACCGGTTATAGTAACTTCGTTATTTGAAATACTATAAGACAAATTGCCACAAGTTCCTGTTGTATCTGCCAATACCACACAGGAAAGTGATGAAATTATTAACATAGTAGTTAATAAGGCTGTTAAAATCTTCTTCATAATTTTTTCTCCTTATTATTTTGGGCTATTTATAGCCTATATTGTATCATATATAGCCTACTTTGTCAATAAAAAAATTATATAATTAAGATATATTTATTTTGGAGGGGTGAATATGAACACATATTCCACAGTTAAAAACAGGATTTTATTTTTATGTAATCAAAAAAATCTAACAATTAACAAGCTTTCTACTTTGTCAGGAGTGGCACCGTCATCTATTAAAAATATTTTGTATGGTAAAAGCAAAAACCCCGGTATTGTTACAATAAAGATGTTATGCGATGGTATGGAAATAACACTGAATGATTTCTTTAATGCAAATGAATTTAAAAATTTGGAGCAAGAAATAAAATAAGAAACAATTAAATACATTTTTAAAATAGTGCAAAAATGCACTATTTTATTTTTTATTAAAAATAACTATTGACATTTATTCTTATTGGTGTATAATATTACTAAACCGGTTTATTAAAATGGAGGGTATGATTATGAGTAACAAAAAATATACTGAATACAAGACTACAAGGGCAGTTGTAATTGAAAAGCCACGCTATGCTAATTTAAGAGAAATAAAATTAACAGAGCCTAAGGAAGATGCTTACATTACACAGACCTTGTTTAGTGCAATTTCAACAGGAACTGATATGAAAACCTATAAAGGTCAACAACACCCGGAGCAATGCTACTATCCTTTGGTACCCGGGTACGAAACAGCAGGTGTAATTGTTGCAAAAGGCCCTAAGACAGACGGCAAATTAGACGTAGGCGACCGAGTTATGATTAACGAATGCAGAGAATATGGCGACGTCTGTGCTGCTTGGGGTGGTGGAAGTGAATTTACTGTTAAAGACTCTTTTACCACAAATGATATGTTTGACTATATGGTTAAAATTCCTGAAAATGTTACATACGAGCAGGCAGTTTTGGCATACTTGGCCTGTGTTCCCTTAAAAGGAATTAAAAGAATGACCCTACGCCCTAATGAAACAATTGTTGTTATCGGTGCAGGAATGGTTGGTATTTCTGCCATTCAAGAACTTAAAATTTTAGAGCCCACATTACAGGTAATATCTGTTGAAAAAAATGCTTTTAGAAGAAGCATTGCTAAAAACTATGCAGATATTGTATGCTCGCCTGAAGATGCCGTTAAAGTAATTAGTGAAGCAACCAACGGTAAAATGGCAGACCAGTTGATGGAATGTTCAGGCAACCCGGAGGTTGTTGGCACGTTGCACAAATATATTAAAGACGGTGGTTGGGGAGACGATGACCGTCCTGCACACATTCATTTACAAGGGGACTACCCTGACAGAATTATTTTTGACCACTATCACAGATGGTTTGTTAAAAATGCTACTATTACTATGACTTGTGCATTGCGTGCAGGTTGCAAAGAACAGGTATTACAATGGATTTCGGAAGGTAAGTTTGACACTTCAAAGCTTCCTTACGAGGTATGGCCTGTTTCACAGTGCAAAGAGGCATTTGAACACCTTGAAAAGGTAGGAGCAGATTGCTTTAAAATTCTTCTTGATTGGAGCAAATAACAATGCCTACAAAGCAGATTAAACTTGTTCATTTTCAAATAACTAAAAATTGCAATTTACGATGCTCCTTTTGTGGTCAATGGGGAAGGAAAGGCTTTTTTGCCGACTCCGTAGGCGATGAAATGGATTATTCCAACTGGGAAAAGGTTGCTACAGAGCTTCAAAAGCTTAACCCAAAGCCAAAAATTATGCTTTGGGGTGGTGAGCCGTTATGTTGCCCGTTTTTTGAAAAATTGGTTAATATGCTAAGGTCAAAGGGGTTTGAGCTTGGCTTGATTACCAACGGAACAATGATTGATAAATACACAGAAATTTTGCAAAATCAATTTAAACATATTTATATTTCCATTGATGGAACAAAGGAAATACACGACTCTATAAGAGGAAAGGGCATTTATCAAAAAGTGTGTGATAATGTTAATCTGATCACAAAATCACAAACTAAAACCTCTGTAATGAGCGTTATAACTACCTCTCTTTTATCTCAATTACCATACTTTGTTACCGAAATGGAAAATTTAAATATTGACCAATTGATTTTACAGGATATGATTGCCATTTCCAAAGAAGAAGCATATGCCTATTCAATGGAAATGGCAGATGCTTTTGGTATTAAGGCAAAGTACATAGATTCTTGGATTACCAATACAGAAGTACCAAAGGTAGCAAATATACCCACAAGTGCAAAAATTAAGGTTGAATATCTACCACATAGCACTAACGAAAAATGCACATCTGCATATAATCACATTCATATTGCTTGGAACGGTGATGTTATGTACTGCACAGATTTTTATGACTTTGTGGCAGGCAATGTAAAAAATGAAAGTGTAATTGATATTTTCAATAACCAATTATCTGAAAAATTTCGTAAGGAAATATACCAAGGCAAATGTGTTACTTGCAAACACTGCTCTTGGAAAAGCAATAAAAATTATGAACTGTAAAGGAATGAAAAATATGAAGTTAGGAAGTGCTTCTTGGGGATTTAGAGAAACTCCGTTAGAAGAACAGCTTAAAATAACCAATAGTTTAGGCTTAAAATATTTAGAGCTTGGCTTTGCAAACGGTCAGTCTGACTTGCCTTTACATTGCACTCATGAAAGGCTTGATGAGGTAAAGGCTCTATTTAATAAGTACGGCGTTTACCTTGAATGTGGTGCAACAGGCAACGACTTTACCAACGGAAATCTTGAGGATTTGCCTAAAATATACAACGTAATTGATATGTGTTCCTACCTTGGCATTAAATATTTAAGAATATTTGCAGGATTTTCCCACGTTGAAGAGGTTGTAGGAAGCCGTTGGGACATTATGCTTGAAGGACTTACAAAGGTATATGAATATGCAAGGGATAAAAATGTTGTACCTGTTATTGAAACCCATGGTGGTGTGGATTCCTTTGATGACGGTGTAATACATTTTTACAGTACCTCTTCAAAGCCTGAAATCCTTTTAAAAATGCTTGAGGAATTACCAAGTGATGCAAAAATTTGTTACGACCCTGCAAACCTTTATGCAGTGGGAATAAAAGAGCCTGACACAGTTTATCAAATGATTAAAGACAAGGTTTGTTATATGCATATAAAGGACTTTTCAGCCTTGCCATCAGGGCGTATCTTACCCTCTGCTTGTGGTGAAAGCAATATGGACTGGAAAAAGATTTTAAAAGGCATTGGAAATTTTGACGGCCCAATGCTTTTGGAATATGAAAATACAGAGGACGTAAAAGACGGACTTGATAAATGCAAAAACTATATTATTAACACATTGGAGGAACTTAAAAATGAATAAACCAAAAATAATTTTCTTACCTCATGCTAACATTCAATATTCACAATTAGCCCCTGAGAAAAGACAATGGGTAATGAAAAATTGTTATGAAAAGTTATTTGACCTTGTGGATAACGGAGATTACAAAATCGCCTTTGAGGCAAGTGGTATAACAATAGATGAAATGTCAAAGCAAGCACCAGAAGTACTTGCAAAATTAAGAAAATTAGTAGGTGAAGGCAAGGTTGAGCCTGTATGCTCGCCATACATTCACTTTATGCTTTCAAATATTCCAAAGGAGGTTTGCATACATTCATTAAGGCACTCCTTGGACGTTTGGGAAAAACACACAGGCAAAAGACCTAAAATAGGTTGGAACCCTGAGTGTGGTTGGGCGTCATATATTCCTGATGTATACAAGGAAGCAGGTATGGAGGCACTTATTATGGATGCCGACTCTATGATGCTTTCATTCCCTGAAATTAGGGAAGCAACAGGGCTTAAATTTGACGTTGCAGGACATTCTAACAAAAATCACCTATTCAAAATTGAGGAATACATAAAAGACAAGCCTGAATTTTTGAAGTTTTTAACTAATCCTTCTATTGCTCCAAATGGTCTTAAAATGATATTTAGGTCGGACTGTATGGCAAATCTGTTGCTATGGTACTTAATGGGTGCTACCGAAGGTTTAAGAGAAGAACCAATAAATATGAACGAAATAAAAGCTATGCTTGGCAACTGGAAGGATAGAATTGCAAACACAGGCTCATTTATTATGCCTTATGCCGAAGATGCCGAATATATCGGTTCAAGTGCATATTTTTATGTTAAGCAATTTAACCAAGCAAGATTTTTTGAAGAAGAACCTGACAGCGTTGTAAGATTTAAAGAAATACTTGACAATGCAAAGGAGGCAGGCTATGAATTTGCTACACCTTCCGAAGTGCTTGCAACCGGTAACTTAATCGAAAATGAATATGTGGAAAACATTGAAAATGGTGTTGCTTGGCACGGTGGTACTGCAAAGGCTTGGGCAAATACAGAGTATTCAAGAATTATGGACCCTGTTTGTATTTCAATTTTAAATGGCATTAAAACAGTTGCTGAAAAATTAGACGAAACACTTGACAACCTTGATTTTGACCTTGACAATGCTATGAAATCACTTGCTTCTGCTTGGGTTTCTGACTCTCGTTGGCCACCTGACCCAACCTCACCGGGCAGATTTAACGTAAGGGAATCCTTAGAAGATATGTACAAGGCAAATGAATACATTGCAAATGCAATGAAAAATGGTGGCATTGCCGAAAAAAGAGCATTATATTCACCTGACCTTATGCACACTCAAATTAAAGCCATTGACGATAAGCTAATGAAAATTAAATATTTTGGAGAATAAAAACAACGCTTCGGTTTTATCCCGAAGCGTTGTTTTTTATTTATGACTTTAATTATCTTGTAATTTGAATATTTGTATGATATAATAATTCTATATCTTAATTTAGAAAGGAATTTAATAAAATGTACGAAATAAAACATTCTGAATTTTTAGATAAAGTCCACGGTTGTTGGTATGCTAAATGCCTTGGTGGTGCAGCAGGTGCTCCTGTTGAGGGTATTAAAAAAATAATTGACACAGATGATTTTGAAGAAATATTTAACCCTGATTTGCCAAATGACGACCTTGACATTCAATTACTATGGTTAGATGTTTTGGAAAACAAAGGCATTAACATTACATCTAATGACCTTGCAGAGGCTTGGATTGAAAAATGCTGGTATCCTTTTAGCGAATACGGCTATTTTATGAAAAACTTTATGAGAGGAATTAACCCTCCTTACAGTGGTATTATAAACAACTCATTTTACAAAGAGGGTATGGGTTGCCCAATCCGTTCGGAAATTTGGGGACTTATCAGTGTGGGTAATCCTAAATTAGCGTCTGATTATGCTTACCTTGATGGTACATTAGACCATGCAGACAACTCTGTTTATGCCGAGCAATTTTTAGCAGTTGCAGAATCATTAGCATTCTTTGAAACAGATATGGAAAAGCTTTTGGACAAAGCAATGTCTTACGTTCCCACAGATTGCAAGCTTAAAAAATGCTATGATGATGTTGTAAAATACTATAAATCCGGAATTTCTTGGATTGATGCAAGAAAAAAAGTATTGGACAAATATTCTCACCCTGACTTTACAAATGTTGTTCAAAACCTTGCATTTGTATTTATCTCTCTTTTATATGGCAATGGGGACATCAGAAAGACAATTAACATCTCACTAAAATGTGGATATGACACAGACTGCACTTGTGCAAGTGCTGCATCAATCGTTGGTATTATGAAGGGATACAAGGGATTGGGAACAGAAATTACAGACCTTATCAAGGATTATTTTGTGTGTGGTGTTGATGTTGTAAGACCTTCCGACAGTATTAAGGGTCTTGCAGAGGATACTGCAAAGATTGCACTTGCAATAGACAATGAATTTGTTAATATTACAGACATTCCTACTGAATTACAAGGTATTAAAAAGACAAAGCCAAGCCTTGAAATTATCATACCAACTGAGGAAGGTATGAAAAAGGAAATTGCAAAAACAAGCCCTATTAAGTGGAAAATGTACGGCCCATACTTTGAACAGCTTGACCTACCTATGAACCCCGATTACCCAAGCCCTCATGGTGAAGGTTGCGTATTGCCCGACTTGGTTTGTATGGTAAACAATCAAGTATTTTTGGACAAAAAGTACATTGATGAAACCAAACTTGAAATGCCAAAGGACGCATTTATTTGTAACATTGATGCTTATGAAGACCTTATTCCTATTGAAGAAAATATCAGTATGGAAGGTCAAATGTGTGTATATTTAAAGGCAAAAATTGTTTCCGATAAAGACCAACGTATTTGGGCAGTTATCGGTAATACTGATGGATTTACGCTATGGGTAAACAAAAAAGAATTGCTTTCAAAAGATGAAATTCGTATGTATACTCCATACAACAACTTCTGCTTTGTTGACCTTAAAAAAGGTGAAAATGAAGTAGTTATTAAATTACTCAGAAGAACTGATTTGCTTAAATTTGCTATTGGATTTAGAGAATATAACGGTGAGCATTGGCACAAAAACAAATGGTGCACAGACTTAAAATAGCATTTAATAAAGGGGTTGTAAATACAACCCCTTTAACTATGTTTTGAAGTATTGTAAATTAGCAACCACAATCACAGTTGTCGCCTGCTACATTACCACAGCAACCTGTATTACTGAAAATAAGCAAGAACAAAATTATGAACCATAAAATTGTGTCATTTCCATTAAACACGCTACCACAGCTATTACCACAACCACCGAATAAACTCATAAATACACCCTCCTTTTTTTAACTTCATTACATACTATGTTTAAACTAATTTTTTGTTACTGTTGTAAAAACCACAAAAATAGTGTATTATTATATTGATACGGAGGTGATTTTTTTGAAAATAAGCATTCCACAATATGTTAAAAGTGCAATTAAAACCTTAAATGACAACGGATATGAGGCATTTGTTGTAGGTGGTGCTGTACGTGATGCAATTTTAGGCACTAATCCAAAAGATTGGGACATCACTACAAATGCAGATGTTACGGCTATCCAAAATTCCTTTGAAAAGCATTTTGACACAGGCATAAAACACGGTACAATTACTGTGCTTGTTGACAACAATCCCATAGAAATCACCACATATCGCATTGACGGAGAATACAAGGACAATAGGCACCCAAAATCTGTGCAATTTACAAAAAATTTATCCGAAGATTTAAAACGCAGAGATTTTACCATAAATGCAATGGCTTACAACCACAAGGACGGCCTTGTTGACCTTGAAAATGGTATTGATGACCTTAAAAACGGTATAATTAGGTGTGTGGACAACCCAAATGTTAGATTTAACGAAGATGCTCTTCGAATACTAAGAGCAATAAGATTTGCTTCAAGACTTAATTTTAAAATTGAAACAGCCACTTTTGATGCCATAAAAAAACACAAAGAACTACTTAAAAACATTAGTGCAGAAAGAATAAGAGAGGAATTTTTAGGGATAATTATGACTGACTGTGGTGTTTCTATGCTATTTGAAACAGGCGTCGCAAAGGTTATAATGCCTAAAATTACGTTTGAAAGCAAGGCAGTTAAAAATGTTGATAATATCAAAATATTAAAGCTTGCCTCTATCTTAGCAGAATGCTCATTTAACGATGCAAAAGACTTTTTAACCACATATAAATTTGATAACAAAACTAAAAAAGATGTTTTAAAAATATTATCCGTCAAGGAGGAAAAGTTCCAAAACAGTGAATATTTTATAAGAAAACTAATTAGCAAATACGGCAAGGAGTCTGTAAATTATGGCATAAAATTAAGGCTTGCACTTGGTGAAAATACGAAGGAATATCAAGACCTTTTTGATGTTGTAAAAGACCAGCCTTGCAGTATTAAATCACTTGATATTAACGGAAAAGACCTTGAAAGCTTAGGTATCACCGGTGTTAAAACAGGAAATATTTTGAACAAATTATTGGAAGAAGTTTTAAAAAATCCAACCATTAACTGTAAAGAAACATTGACGCAATTAGCCAACAAGTTAAAATAATATTGCATTTTTACAAAAATTATGATAAAATAAATAAGAGAATTAAAATAAAGAGAGGTGGCCGAAAATGAATGGCGTTGCTTTCTTTTGGATTGTAGTTGCTGTAATATTAGGAATAATTGAGTGTGCTACACCACAACTTGTTTCAATTTGGTTTTGTGGTGGGGCGATTGTTTCAGCCCTTATTGCCTACTTTGTAACAGATATGCTGTGGGTTTCGATAGTTGTTTTTATAATCGTTTCGACACTGCTACTTATCTTTACAAGACCTCTTGTAAAAAAGAAAATGTTGGTTAAGGCAGAGCCTACAAACGCTGACAGGATTTTAGGCAAAGAGGCTATTGTTATTGAAGACATTAACCCTATTGAAAATGTCGGTCAAATTAAGGTTGACGGTCAAATATGGTCAGCCAAAAGCCAACAGCCGATTTTAAAAGGTGAAAAAGTTACTGTTTCCTCTATCGAGGGTGTAAAAGCAGTTGTTACAAAATAATATTTAGGAGGAATTTTTATGATAATCTATATTATACTTGTTTTATTTCTTGTTCTAATAATTGCAAATATCAGGATTGTACCTCAGGCACAAGCGTATGTTGTTGAAAGGCTTGGCGCATATTATAAAACTTGGAATGTTGGTCTTAATGTCAAAATTCCGTTTATAGACAGAATTGAAAAAAAGGTTACTTTAAAAGAACAGGTTGTTGACTTTAAACCTCAACCGGTTATTACAAAAGATAATGTTACTATGCAAATTGATACTGTTGTGTATTTTCAAATTACAGACCCTAAACTTTACACATACGGGGTTGACTACCCAATGAGTGCAATCGAAAACTTGACTGCCACTACACTTCGTAACATTGTCGGTGATTTAGAACTTGACCAAACACTTACTTCAAGGGATACAGTTAATACAAAAATGCGTTCAATTTTGGACGAAGCTACCGACCCTTGGGGCATTAAAATAAACAGAGTTGAGCTTAAAAACATCTTGCCTCCTCGTGAAATCCAAGATGCTATGGAAAAACAAATGAAGGCAGAGCGTGAACGACGTGAGTCCATCCTTAAAGCCGAAGGTGAAAAGAGGTCTGCAATACTTGTTGCAGAAGGTCAGAAGGAAGCTCAAATCCTTAATGCACAAGCAGACAAGGAAGCTGCAATTTTGCTTGCAGAAGCTAAAAAAGAAGCTCAAATTAGGGAAGCCGAAGGTCAAGCAGAAGCAATCTTGAAGGTTCAGGAGGCTACTGCAGAAGGTATTAAACGAATCAATGAAAGCAATCCGCAAAATGCGTATTTAACTATAAAGGCACTTGAATCTTTAGAAAAAGTTGCAGATGGTAAATCTACTAAAATCGTTATTCCGTCGGAAATACAAGGTATTGCAGGTCTTGCGGCAGGCTTAAAAGAAATTATAAAAGAAGATTAGAAAAGGAAGTTGAAACATGTCAGGACATTCAAAATGGGCAACCATTAAAAGAAAAAAAGGTGCTAATGATGCACAAAGAGGTAAAATTTTTACAAAGTTAGGCAGAGAGCTTGCAGTTGCAGTTAAAACAGGCGGTGGCCCGGACCCTGCTTCAAATTCAAGACTTAAAGATGTTATTGCAAAGTGTAAATCTAACAATATGCCTAATGATACAATTTCAAGAAGTATCAAAAAGGCTGCCGGTGAAGGTAGTGGAGATAACTACGAAGAAATCACATACGAAGGCTACGGTCCAAATGGTGTTGCAGTTATCGTTGAAACTCTTACTGATAACAGAAACAGAACTGCTGCAGATATGCGCCATTATTTTGATAAATTTGGTGGCAACTTGGGAACAAGCGGTTGCGTAATGTTTATGTTTGATAAAAAGGGTATCATCTTAATTGAAAACGATGGTTCATTAGATGAAGAACAGGTTATGATGGACGCATTAGACGCCGGTGCAGATGATGTTGAAACAAACGACGATGGGTTTGAAATCTCAACAGACCCAAATGGCGTTTCTAACGTAAGCGAAGCCTTAGAAGCAAAGGGATATTCAATCGCTCAGGCAGAAGCTCAATTTGTACCACAAACAGAAACTGCTCTTTCAGATGACCATGACATCTTGATGATGAACAAGTTAATTGAACATTTAGAAGATAGCGACGACGTTCAAAACGTATGGCATAACTGGGAAAACCCAACAGAGGAATAATTTATTCTATTATTGTGTAGCAAAATGATATACACCTCCAAAAGTATCTAACTTTTGGAGGTGTATATTTTATAAATTTATATTCTTTTAACTTTATACCTTTACTTTTTCTTTAATTATAATTTCATTATTAAAATCTATTTCATATTCTTTAAATTTTAAAATATCGCCTTTTAAAACGGCGTCAGCAATTAAATCCTCCACCATACTTTGAATATTTCTGCGAAGAAGTCTTGCTCCGTATTTTGAGTCATAGGACTTTCCGGCAATATACTCTTTTAAGTTATTTGAAAATTCCACGAAAATATCGTTTTCTTTTAATCTTTCGACAAGCTCTGAAAGCATAATTGATGAAATTTGTAAGATGTCATCTTTGGTTAATGAATTAAATACTATAATATCATCAACTCTGTTAATAAATTCAGGCTTTAATGACTTTTTTAGTTTGTCTAAAATAGTGTTTTTAATATCTTTTTGAACATTAGACTCACTAAATCCTAATGATTTCTGATTAAAAATCTCTTCTGCACCTATGTTTGTAGTCATAATAATAATTGTGTTTTTAAAGTCCACCTTATGACCTAATGAATCCGTTAAAAATCCGTCTTCTAATATTTGAAGCAAAATATTTAACACATCAGGGTGCGCCTTTTCAATTTCATCTAAAAGCACAACAGAATAAGGCTTTCTGCGTACTAATTCTGTTAGCTTTCCACCATCTTCGTGGCCTACGTATCCCGGAGGAGCACCAATAAGTTTGGCAACAGAATGTTTTTCCATAAGCTCACTCATATCCACACGAACAAGGGATTTATTATCACCAAATACAGTTTCGGAAACAAGCTTGGCAAGTTCTGTTTTGCCTACGCCTGTTGCTCCTGCAAATATAAACGTACCAACCGGACGATTTGGATTTTTGATACCTACCCTGCCCCTGCGTATTGCCTTGGATACTGAGGAAACAGCATCTTTTTGACCAACTAATTTTTTAGAAATAGTTTCTTCCATATTAACAAGTGCCTTTTCGTCCCCTGACGATAGCTGTGTAACAGGTATCCCTGTCCATTGAGATAAAACCTCTGCAATATTTTCAGGCATAAGTTTTAAATTTTCATCAATTATTTCTGCCTTACTTTCCTCATCTGCAAGTTGCTTTTTAACGTTAATAATATCCAATCTTTTTGCTGATGCTCCGTCAAAATCCGACTGATAAAGAAAGGAGTCCATTTGCTCCTCCAAGCTAACTATCATATTCTTTAAATCACTGATTTTTTTATTGTTATTTTGGGATTTTAATCTTAATTTTGAAGCAGATTCATCAATTAAATCAATGGCCTTGTCCGGCAAAAATCTATCTTGTATATACCTTGATGATAATCTTACAGCTGTTTTTAGGCTATCGTCTGTTATTAAAATATGGTGATGGTTTTCGTAATAAGGTTTTAGCCCCATTAAAATTTCAAAGGCTTCCTCCTCTGTTGGTTGGTCTACCATAACAGGTTGGAAACGGCGCTCTAATGCAGTATCCTTTTCAATATGTTTTCTGTATTCGTTAATCGTAGTTGCACCAATAAGACGAATTTCTCCCCTTGCAAGCATTGGTTTTAGAATATTTGCAGCATCTATTGAACCCTCAGCCGAACCGGCGCCAATAATTGTGTGAACCTCATCAATAAACAAAATAATATTTCCTGCAAGGACAACTTCGTCTAAAATCTTTTTAAGACGCTCTTCAAATTCGCCTCTATACTTTGTACCTGCCACCATTGATGACATATCAAGTGCAACAAGTCGCTTTCCCTTAAATTCCGAATTAACGCTTTCTTCTATTAGTTTAATGGCTATACCTTCTACAATCGCAGTTTTGCCAACACCCGGCTCACCAATTAGGCACGGATTATTTTTGGTACGTCTTGAAAGAATCTGTAACGTACGTTGGATTTCTTTATTTCTGCCAATGACATTATCTATCTTTCCGTCCTTGGCAAGCCTTGTTAAATCCTTTGAAAATTTATCAAGATTTGGAGTATTTTTATTAACGTTAGGTCTTTCTTTATCCTTTGTGCAAAATTCGGAAGTACGTTCTTTAATCCTATTGATATTTACATCTAACATTCCGAGTATTTCTAATGCCATATTATTTCCATCATCTAAAATTGCAAGTAAAATATGTTCTGTACCTATGGTATCAAGCTTTAAATTTTCGGCAATTTTATATGCTTTTTCTATAATATCCCTAACCTTAGGTGTAATACCGATTGTGCCTAAATCATCAGGTTTATCTTGAACAATAAGCTCCTCTGCAAGTACATATAATTTTGACTCTGTTACTCCAAAGGAATTCAAAATTTTACCGGCAACACATTGGCTTACCTTTAACATTCCAAGTAAAATATGCTCTGTCGAAAGCACGTTTCTGCCAAGTTCTATTGCATATTCCTTTGCATATATAAGTGTCCTTTCGGAACTTTTTGTAAATTTTGTTTTAGGAAACATATTTTCACCTCCTAATAAATTATATCCAAAAATTTCTGTCATAAAACTTTTATTTTGAAAAATCAACGCCAAAGGCTAACCCTTTGGCGTTTTGAATTACAAATATTATTTTAATAAATAACCTCGTTATTAAGCATTTTTTCTGAATTTCTCATTAGTTCATCAAATTTGTCTTGACCCATACGTTTAATAATATAATCCTTAGCCTTGCCCATACACGGCTTTCTGCTGTCGGTATTATGACAATCCGAACCGATAAAATCTGCAATATCATACTTAATATACTTATGTTGCACAGATTTGCCGATAAATTGCTTGATACAATCAACATTAACCTGAAACAGGTAATCCATTTCTTTTAATTTTAAAAGGCCAACATTGTCCAAAAACTTCTTGTTATATCTTTCAATGTGCGCCAAAATAATATTAACATTATATTTTGAAGATATTCTAAATAATTCTTCAAAAACCCAATCATTTATTTTTGTAAGAGGAAGCTCTATAAGTATATAGTCTGTTCCATCTATGCAAAGCTTGTCCATTTCAAGCTCTTGATGCATATTATATTCAAGCTGAACCTCTGCACCTAATACAATCTTAGGTAAATCAGTGGTATACAATTCTGAATTTATTAGCATTTCGTACGCATTTTGCCTACGCTTCAAAAAGCCCTCAACAGACATAGGGTGATAAAAATGAGGTGTTGCCAAAACCGTTGTTACCCCTTGGTCCTTCATCATTTTTAACATCTCTATTGATTCTTCGATTGTTTTACTACCGTCATCCATTCCCGGTAATATATGAGAATGTAGGTCAATTATGGGAGATTTCATAATAATTATCTTCCTGCTCTATAACTAATATATGTATCTGTATATTTGTATTTCTTTTTGTACTTATATGTATTTGTAACTTCTGCAACACCATTTAGAATAATGCCCAAAGGCTTAATGTTTGCAATTTCAAACTTTGCCATTGTCATATCAAGTGCTTGGAACTCTGTATAATTTGCCCTTACAACTAACAAATAGCCTGTAACAAATGAAGATAGTACCAATGAATCTGATACAACATTAACAGGTGGTGTATCTATAATGATAAAGTCATACTTGCTTTCATATTCCGAAACAAATGCTTCCATAGCATCTGAACTTAACAGTTCCATTGGGTTCGGTGGAATATGACCTGATGTAACAACATCTAAATTTTCACGAATATTTTTATGAACAAATTCGTGGTTATCGTCATCAAACACGTTTGATAACACATTTGATAAACCTACTTTGTTTGATAGGTTAAACAATTTATGAATTTTTGGCTTACGAAGGTCCCCGTCAACAAGCAAAACTTTTTTGCCTGTTTGTGCAAATGTGATAGCAATGTTTACAGAATTTGTAGTTTTGCCTTCACTTGGGAAAGAACTTGTAACAACGAACTTTCTGCAACCTGTGCCTCTTGAAGTAAACAAGATGTTTGTACGTAAGTCCTTGTATGCTTCGATAATATTAAAGTTTGTACCTTCTGCTAAAATTGTGTTGTCAAAGCTTAATGTTTCAAATGACGACTTTCTTTTGCCAACGAAGCCAAGCTTTTTAACGGAGGTCTTGTTTGTTTTTTCTTTACTTTTTTGGTTCATTATTTTTTACCTCCTTTTTTTGCTGTGTTATAATCCATTTCATCAATGTCCGGAATAGTACCTATTACAGCAATATTCATTTTCTTTTCAACGTTGTATTTCTTTTCAATGTCCTCAACAGACTTAATTTTAACATCAAAGAAATTAACTAAGAATAGTCCTGCAATTGAAAGGAATGCGCCAAGCAACATACCGATAAATGTTGACTTTGTAACATTTGGGTATGAATGAGTAAGCGGTAATGTTGCATCGTCTATTGTCTTAACAGAACCAACCTCGGCTACGTCCATAATTGTGATATTAGCACACTCTAAAATAGCTTTACACAAGTCTTGCGCTTCCTTTGGAGATTGTGCTGTAACATTAACCTCGATAATAATTGAGTCTTCAACACTATTATATACAACCATATTCCTAAGTTGGTCTGTTGTATATGTAAAATCTGTATGCTTTCTAACTGTATTAAAGAAATTATTTGTTTTTAAGATAGCAACATACGTTTCAACAAGCTTTTCAGATGTTGTTAAGTCCACAAGATTTGCAGTGTTATTTTGATCTTGGGGAGAAACAATTTGCTGAGCCTTATTATTTACGTAAACAGAACCATAAGAAGTATATTTTTTAGGTACGAAATTATTATTATAAACAAAAAATGCAATGCCAAATGCAAAAACTGCAATTACTATTACCCACCAGCTTCTTAGTATGTCTTCGATAAGTTCTTTAATATTTATTTCCTTTTCCATAAGAGCCACCTACTTTTCATTAAAATTCGACCATATTATTATATCACACAAGTATTTTATTTGCAACAGTTTTTTGCATATTTTTGTTGACCTTAAAAAAATTATATACTATAATATATATAAAGACTATTTTGGAGGCGAAAAAATGAACTATATTAAAGAATATGAAAAATGGTTAAATTCAAACAAAATTGATGAAAACGAAAAAAAAATACTCGAAGCAATGAAAAATAACGAAAGTGAAATAAAAGAGTGCTTCTACCAAAGTCTTGCTTTTGGCACAGGCGGATTAAGAGGAGTTTTAGGTCTTGGCACTAATCGTATGAATAAATATATGGTACGCCGAGCAACCCAGGGAATTGCAAACTACATTTTGGAACATGGTGATGAATTAAAATCAAGAGGTGTTGTAATTGCTTATGATTCAAGACATTACTCACCTGAATTTGCACTTGAAACTGCACTTACAATGTGTGCTAACGGCATAAAGGCGTATCTTTTTGAATCCTTACGTCCTACGCCGGAGCTATCATTTGCTATTAGACATTTACATGCAATTTCAGGTATTGTTATTACTGCTTCCCACAACCCTTCCGAATACAATGGCTACAAGGCTTATTGGGAAGATGGTGGACAGTTGCCCCCATCGGTTTCTGATGTTGTCTTGGCTGAAATCAATAATATTGATGTGTTTGACGCCAAAACTATGCCAAAGGACGATGCTGTAAAGTCCGGCTTGTTACAATACATCGGCAAAGAAGTTGACGATGCATACATTGATGCAGTTTATACACAGGCAATTAACCCTGACGTTGTTAAGGAAGTTGCTGATGAATTTAAGCTTGTATATACACCAATACACGGAAGTGGTAACATTCCGGTAAGGGCAATCCTTAAAAAGTCAGGCTTTAAGCACATTATTGTTGTAAAGGAGCAGGAGCAACCTGACGGAGCATTTCCCACGGTTAAATCCCCTAACCCTGAAAACAAGGAGTGCTTTACAAAGGCTATTGAGCTTGCAAAGGAAAATGACGTTAGCCTAATTATCGGCACAGACCCTGATGCTGACAGAATGGGTATAATGCTAAGAAACAAAGAAGGCGAATATGTACCAATGACCGGAAACCAAGTTGGCGCATTGCTTACAGACTATATTATATCTGCCAAAAAGGAACGTGGTACACTACCTGAAAACGGTGCTGTCATTTCCACAATTGTTTCAACAAAAATGACAAGAGTTATGGCTGAAAGCTTTGGTATGAAATTTATCGAAACTCTAACAGGTTTTAAGTTTATTGGTGAGAAAATTCACGAATTTGAAACCACCGGTTGCAATGAATTTTTGTTGGGCTTTGAAGAGAGCTACGGTTACCTTGTAGGCACTCACGCAAGGGATAAGGACTCTGTTGTTGCAAGTATGTTAATTGCCGAAATGGCTGCATATTATTACAAAAAAGGCAAGACACTTTATGACGTTATGGAGGAGCTGTACGAAAGATTTGGTGGGTTTGCCGAAATAACCGAAAGCATTACTATGAAAGGTAGCGAAGGGTTAGCAAAAATCAAAGCTATAATGGACAATCTACGCAAGGACAAACCCACATCATTTGGTGATTTTAAAGTAAAAGCCATTAGAGATTACAAGGTTGGTATAAGATATGACCTTGAAAATGGAACAGAAGAAAAGCTTGATTTACCAACATCTGACGTCCTTTACTTTGAAATGTCGGAGGGCGCAGATTTTGTAGCCCGTCCCTCAGGCACAGAGCCAAAGATTAAAATGTATTATTTAGTACAATCCGACACTATAAAAAATGCTCATAAGACACTTGAAAAGGTAACTGAGCAAGTTTCAAAATATTTTAATTAAATTATAAAAGGAATTCGTTAGTAACGAATTCCTTTTGTTTTTATATACAAACATTGTATGTTTCAAGCCAAAAGTCAAACTGTATTAGCCAAGCCACCAGCTGTGGTCTACCCATTAGCTGACCGAACCAAGTTACGTTATCCTGCTTCATCATTTCGTTAAAGGTCTTTACATTTAAAATTTCGCCAAGTTTACCTTTTTTAAGCCTTTTATTTAGAATTTCCGTTACATATTCTTCGTATTTTGGATTATGAGTTTTAGGATATGGGCTCTTTTTTCTGTTTATTATTTTATCAGGCAAAATGTCCTCCATTGCGTCCCTTAAAAGTGCTTTTTCCCTTCTGCCTTCAAACTTTATGCTCCATGGAACATTATAGACATATTCTAAAATCCGATGGTCTGCAAAGGGTACACGAACCTCTAAGCCGTGTGCCATACTCATTCTGTCCTTACGTTCTAAAAGCGAGGTCATAAAGTAATTTACAGAAAGGACGGTAGCAATTCTTGAAATTTGCATTTCTTCGGTATCCGTATCCAACAAGGGTACATTTAAAATACTGTCTTTATAAACCTGTGAAATGTATTCAAAGCCCTCTTTTACATTTACAACTTTTTCATTAAAAAGCTCTGCCCTTGCCATTGGCTTGTGTATCCATGGAAAAAAGCCGTTATTTAACATTTCTTTTCTGTAAAACCAAGGGTAGCCACCGAATATTTCATCGGAGCATTCCCCTGACAGGGCTACTGTATGGTTGTTTTTTACCTCTCCACAAAAATAGAGCAATGATGAATCTATGTCTGCTTGACCGGGAATATCCCTATAAACAGTTGCGGGAAACAAATTTTGAGCAACAGAAAAGGTTGGTGCTGTTAAAACCTTATGGTCTGTTCCTAACCACTTGCCTAAATCCTCTGCAAAATCCTCGTCCCCCTGTGGTTGAAACAGTGATTTTTTGAAATTTTGACGATTGTCCTCATATTCAAAGGAATATGTTGTAAGGGTTTTTCCTTGTTTTTTGTATTCTTCTGCCACTATTGCTGAAATTACCGAAGAATCTAACCCTCCTGACAAAAATGTGCATAGTGGTACATCTGACTTGGTTTGCCTTGTAATTGCATCACAAACAAGGGTTTTGGTATGCTCTATTGCCTCCTCCCTTGTTTCCGTAAAGTCCTGTGCTGTAAGCTTCCAATAAGTATTAAGTTTTAACCCATCAGCATTATAATATCCGCACTGTGCCGGTTTAAGCTCATAGACGTCTTTGAAAACCCCGCTGCCATTTATGGTTACAGGTGATAAAAACAATAACTCCCAAAGTCCGTATTTATCAAGCTTTGGCTCTACATTTGGGTGGGCAAGCAACGACTTAATTTCCGACCCAAACAGTAATGAACTGCCTAAACGACAATAGAAAAATGGTTTGATACCAAACCTATCTCTTGCTAAAAATACTGCATCTTTACCTTCGTCATATACTGCAAAGGCAAAAATTCCGTTTAATTTAGACGGACAGCTATCACCAAAGATAATGTAAGAATAAAGCACAACTTCCGTATCACAATTTGTTTCACACTCTATGCCGTAGGTTTTAAGCTCTGCCTTTAAATTATCTGTATTATATATTTCTCCATTATACACAATGGTGTAGCTATTGCCTTGATACAAAATTGTCATAGGTTGGTTGCCGTTTTGTATGTCCATTACCGACAATCTGTTATGCTGAAAAACAACATTTTTACCAACAAACACATTACTGTTGTCAGGGCCCCTATGCTTCATAGTCATTCCCATTTTGATTACTGTTTCTCTATCTAAATTTTTATTGTCCTTAAAATCAACAATTCCGCATATTGAACACATACTAATCAGTCCTTTCACCTATATTATATGCAATATGCGGAATACATTTACACTATTTAATTTTGTACCCGTAGACAACTCGGTTTATGCCTGCAATATCCTTGCAAAATCCAATATTTTTAAAATTATTATCTTCAAGAATTTCCTTGACAGCTTCACTTTGGTTATAGCCTACCTCATATGCAATAAAGCCACCATCATTTATTACATCATAGCCAATCTTGGTGATATGTCTGTAAAAATCAAGCCCGTCCTTGCCACCTAAAAGGGCAATTTGTGGCTCGTAATCCTTAACATCTGTCATAAGTGTTGGCACAACATCGTCCTCTATATAGGGTGGGTTTGACACTATACCGTCTACCTTTATATTTGGAAAATCCTTAAAAACATCTCCGTTAATAAACTCTATTCTATTACCTACACCGTTAGATTTGGCATTTTTTTCGGCAACAGAAATAGCATATTTAGATATGTCCATAGCAAAGGCTTTGGCGTTTTTACAAAAATGCAAAATGCTTATTGGAATACAACCACTGCCTGTACCAATTTCCAAAATGGTTTTTTTGCTGTCTGCTATTTCATCAATAACCTTTTCCACAAGGGCTTCCGTATCAGGGCGAGGTATTAAAACATTGCTGTCTACATAAAATTCCAACCCCATAAATTCTGCCTTACCTAAAATGTACTGCATTGGTTCGTGCATTTTCCTGCGATTAAGCAATTTTTCATATTCGCCATATTCTGCAATGTCATCGTCTTTGTTGGTAATCAAAAATATTTTATCCTTGTTAAATGCCTTGCAAAACAGCAATTTAGCATCTAACCTTGCAGACTCAATTTGTGCCTGTGCAAGGCTCTTTGTACCATACAAAATAAGTTCGTTAACCTTCATCTTACCACTTGTCGTCCTCTTTGTTATCTGTTAAAACTGCCTTTAATGAGGCAATGGCAACCTCTATTTGAGAGTCGTCCGGTTCACGTGTTGTAATGTATTGCAACCACATACCCGGCTGTGAAATCATATTTGTAAACCAATTATCATGCCTGCCTGCAAATTTGATAATTTCATAAGAAAGACCTGCCACAACAGGCAACAGCAATATTTTATATATTGCCCTTGCATACCAAGTGATACCACCCGGAATTAGCAAAAATACAATAATACTTACAATCATTACAAAAATCAAGAAGCTTGTGCCACATCTTGGATGAAGTCTTGGGTTCTTCCTTGCATTTTCAACTGTTAATTCTTCGCCATGCTCGTAAGTCCAAATAGTTTTGTGCTCTGCACCATGGTACATAAACACCCTTTGAATATCCTTCATTTTAGAAACTAAAACAAGATAGAAAATGAAAATACCCATTCTTATTGCACCTTCGATTAGTGTCCTGACTGTGCCTTCAACCTTAAACAAATTAAGCTTTGCAAGTAGCTCTGCAATAAAGTTTGGCAACAAGAAAAACAAACCTATTGAAAAAATGACTGATAAAATTACTGAAAAATAAATTACAATATCCTTGATTTTATCACCAAATTTAGCATCTAACCACTTTTCAAACTTGGTTTGGCTTTCCTCCTCCCCTTCTATATCAAAAAATTCTGCCGAAAACATTAACGCCTTTACCCCTGTTATTAAGCTTTCAAAAAAGGCTATGCAACCTCTGATAATAGGCAATTTTAAAACCTTATACTTTTGTAAAATTGACGATATAGGCCTTTTCTCAACTATTATTTCATTATCCGGCTTTCTTACTGCCATAGCGATTTCCTTTGGGCCTCTCATCATAACGCCTTCCATTATGGCTTGACCACCGATACTTGTTTTGTGTAATTTTTCTGCCATATTTATACCTCCCTACGATAGGTTTTGCAAGATATGTACTTGTCATTGTTTACTATTATATGGTCTATAAGTTCAATGCCTATCTTTTCAAGCACTTCTTTAATATTTTGTGTTGTAATAACATCACTTTGGGACGGAACTAAAACTCCGGACGGGTGATTATGACACAGAACAACCTTTGTTGTAGTTGTAAATGCCACAGCATCAACAATCTTTCGTGGGTCTATTATCAGCAGTCCCGGTACTCCCTCTGCAATCTTTTCTTCCTTGATAAGCTTATTATTTGAGTCCAAGCAAAGTACATACGCAGCTTCATTTGCAGTGCCTCTTAACAAGTCCATACACCTTTCACAAATTTCGTTCATAGTCTTGTACTTTTTCTTGTTTTTATTGATGTTATAGGAATATCCTCTTGAAATATACGGCAACATCTTTATGTGAATTGCAACAGATTTGCCTACTCCATCAATGGTCATAAGCTCCTCTATGGGTGCGTTACAGAGGTTTTCAAGAGTCTTAAATCTATTAAGCAAAGCATGAGCGATATCTGTTGTATTTCGACGTGCATAAACGCTGTACAAATACACTTCTAAAAATTCGTGCTCGTACAGTATATCAATCCCGTGTTTGAATATTTTTTCAAACATTCTTTGACGATGTCCCTCTGCCATTGATGTTGCTCCTTATCTAATAATACTTATCTTTATATTTTACTCCATTTCAAACACTATTGTCAAGGAATTTACAATAATTTTGGATTTTTGTATTTATTCTTGACACTTATATTGTTTAGTGATATAATATTTTCTGTTGATGCCGGATTGTGTAAGGGTAGCACGACAGACTCTGACTCTGTTTGTCTGGGTTCGAATCCTAGTCCGGCAACCAAAGCGAAAATCCTGTCCGATTAGGGCAGGTTTTTTGCTTTGTATTGTTCATTTTTCAATATTCATCATTCACTATTCATTAAAGACGGATTTTCTAATTGAATAATGAATAAAAAGCATATTAATATCCTCCATAAACACCGCAAAATCAAATCAATCAAAATAAATCCTCGGTAGCCGGTTTAAATCCGATACGGAGGATTTTATTTATTTTATCTAAAATCATCTAATTCTTTTATGCAAATTAACATTTTTCTGCTTTTCATCTTTACTTTTTCCATAAATTATGTTACAATGAGCTTGCTAAACGTAACTTAATAAGATTCCATGGGAGTAGTATATTCAAAGCATTATACTCTTTTTTCACTATGACACTTTTGAATTTGACAAAAATGCAAATTCCATTAAGTATCATGGTGAACTATTCCTGTATATTTAAGTTATGTTTAGCGACTATCGGAGTTTGCGTTTTTTATGCGTCTGCTTCGGTAGGCGCATTTTTTAATTTATGGAGGATTTGAGGATGAAAAAAATAGGATTATATGCAATAATCAGCGTTTTGTTTTTAATATCATTTACTATTCAAGTTTTTGCGGAAGAAAACTGTCATAGTATGATTAACGAATGGTATGGAAATGAGACTATTGCAAACAGTATTCCAAAAACTGTAAAGGAATACTTTGATGTAAGAAAAAATTCTTTAATTGATTCTTCTCTATTTACAAGTAATTATGCAAGTGAAAAAGTACAAAAAAATGAAAATGAGCGTCGTGTAAAAATACTTGAAATGCAATGTAGAATGAATATTAATATAGTAGATGTAGATAAACATATACAAGTATTGGAAACAAAGGTGGAAAATTCAAACACAATATTAACTATTAAGGAATGGTTTTTCTATGATTACGATGATTTAGATGTTGAAGGGTTTAAAATTAACACAGCCGGATTTGGTACAACTCACACTTTAATTATAGATAAGAATGATACTATTATTGATGACTTATACGATGAATCAGAAACCACAGGTATAATTACAACAGAAAGTAAAAATACTAATTTAATTAGTAAAAATATGTCAAGTTCAATAGAAAATATAGAAGAATCAAATATAAGCTTAATGAGCACCAATTTTTATTCAAGTTATAATGTTGATGCTGTTGTCACATATGCTGATAAATATTGGCAAAATTATAATACTAACTTTGCAAACTATAATCCGTATGGTGGTGATTGCACAAATTTCACATCACAATGTATTCTTGCAGGAGGAATGCCACAAGTGTTATGTAGTAGTGGTATGACAAATGGATGGTATTATAATTCAACAAATGACCGTAGCGGTACATGGACAGTTGCTGGATACCTTAGAAATTGGATGGCAAACAACCGAGGTGTCTTAGTAAATAATCCATCACCTTCGCAAATATACAAAGGTAGTCCTGTATTTTATAGCAGTAATGGTGGTAGTACATGGGCTCATGCTACAATTTGTGTCGGAACAAATTCAGAAGGGACTCCAATAATTGATTCTCATAATAATGATTACTATCATACAAAATGGAATTACTGGGGGAGTTCTACAACATACAGTACTGTGCAGTTGACACCGAGTAATAATTATACCAATATTCCAGCTATACAACGTGTGGTATGCACTACCAACGACGCTTCAAACATAGGAAATCACTCAGCAACACTTTCCGGTCATTTTACAAATCCGGGCGGTGCAAAAATTGTAAAGAGAGGTTTTCAATGGAGTACAACAACCGATATGACACATTATACTATGTTTGATTGCAATATTACATGGGAAGATGGATTGACACATAATCAAACAACATTTTCTCCAAATACCACTTATTATTATAAATTTGTTGTTCAAGGCGAAGATGGAACATATGTATATGGGAATATGAAAAGTCTCACAACAGGACCATTTGGAAATATGACAGTTACTACAAATGATGCATATAATATAAAAACCAACTCTGCAACATTTAGTGGTAGTTTTTCTAATCCAAATGGTTTTGATGTGAAAAAAAGAGGATTTGTAATAGGTACTTCTTCTAATAATTTAAATTGGGAAATTATTTTCGATTGTGATATCACATGGAGTGATGGATTGACACATACCCAACCAGGACTTAAAGCTGGTACTACATATTATTACAAATTTGTTATTGGTGACGGAAATGGAAATTATAAATATGGCGGTTTGAAGAGCTTCACAACAAGAACAGCATTAGACACCGTTACAGTTACAACAAAAGACGCTTATAATATAACATCAAATTCGGCCACTTTTCATGGAAGTTTTGAACCCGGTGATTATACAATTAAAAAACGAGGATATGTTATTGGGACGGATTCAAATAATTTAAATTGGGAAATTATTTTCAATTGTGATATCACATGGAGTGATGGCTTAACTCATACACAGCCAGGTCTTCAACCAGGAACAACATACTACTACAGGATGGTTGTGGGAGATGGAAATGGGAATTATAAATATGGCGGATTGAAATCTTTTACTACAGCTTGTAATAATCTCTCCGGACTGTACGCTATTAGACATGTTGCAACAGGGAAGTATATTACTATGGGAAATAATGATATTGAGGGGAATCCTACGACATTAGTTGAACCAAGGTATAGCGGAGCTTTAGACACCGATCAACAATTATATTTCGAGTTGTTGTCTAATGGCGCATATAAGATTACTTCAAAAAGAAATGGATACGCATTTGAGGTAGGAGGACTTAGTAAAGATAATG
This sequence comes from Clostridiales bacterium UBA1775, assembly GCA_002314595.1. Lineage (GTDB taxonomy): Bacteria > Bacillota > Clostridia > Monoglobales > Firm-18 > UBA1775. Next base: position 43,078 of record DCGP01000017.1, read on the forward strand.
CTGCTGTAGTTCAACAATGGGGATATGGAGGGATTTCCAGTCAACAGTGGTACGTATTTCGAAGGAATGACGGATATTATAAACTTGTTAATGTTAATTCAAGAAAGGCATTAGATATTGGGTCTAAAGTTCAACAATATGAGGATAATAATGCAGATGCACAAAAGTTTGAAATTATTCCGTTAACGTACGAAATCATATATAATGCTAATGGTGGAACAGGTGCACCAGATACACAATATAAAGTTTATAACCAAAACTTAACTTTATGCAATTCTATTTTAACCCGTCCAGGATATGTTTTCTGGGGATGGGCGGACAATGTTCAAAATGCAGAAAATGCAACATATCCAGCAGGCGGAACATTTACCGGAAACTATAGCACTACATTATATGCTGTTTGGAAAAAAGCTACCTATACCAATCATGTTCAATATTGGACTTGGGGATACAAAAATGGTGAAGGTGACAATACAGATAAAAACGCATTTTTCGTTGGAGAATATTCGTGGAATGGTGCCTTTAGCGATAGCCAAACATTTACAGAAAATATGACGAAGGAAATTCGTGGATTTAATTATCAAAAGAAATTGGTTTCTCCAACATTTACAGGTGAGTGGATTTCGTATTCTTTACCTTATACTTTTAGTCAACCAGCACAAGATGTATGGGCAAATATTGACTATGTTCCTACAGCGTATGAAATAAGGTATGAATTAGATGGTGGAGTTAACAATAATGATAATCCAACTGAATATAATATTCTTTATGGAGTGAAATTCAAAGAACCGACAAAAGAAGGCTATGTTTTTAAAGGTTGGAAGGATAAAAATGGAAACGATATTGCTGGAGTTAACGAAAACTGTAATGCTTCATTTACAAGTGTTGATGATTTTTATAATGCAGTAAATTCGAGAACTATTGGTGAAATAACTGTAAAGGCAGATTGGGAACCCATAACACCTTATACGGAATCCGTAGTTTCAGAAGCTAATAACACCTATGCTATATCAACCGATTTTATCAACATCACATCAGGCAAAATCATTGTTGCCGGATATAAAGATAATAAATTAGTTAACTTTGTTATAAGAGATTATTCACAGGAAAATGAAAGCTTTGAACTAAGTGGCGATATTGACACCATCAAGGTTATGGTATGGGATGGGCTTAACACCTTAGTGCATCTTACATCAGCGGAAGTTATTCCACAAAGTAGCTGGGCGACTGAGTAAAGCTTAATAAATCAAAAAAAGAGCAATAGGACAAATGAGCCTATTGTTCTTTCTTTTTGCACCCCTTTTTAATAGGTTTTGCACCCCCTAAATCAATTCCATCAAAATATAGTTATCTACACAAATAAGGACAAGTGTTTTGATACCAAAATGCTTGTCCTTTTTTTATGCTCAATACACTTGTGAAGAGTCATTTTACAGATTTGTTAGTTTCAGAGGTACTGTCTTAAATGGGTTTATTGTGTTTTTGAACAAAGAAAACTGAGAAAAATATGGAAAAGGGAGAATTTTGTAAAGTCCATTTACTTTTTTTATGAAATATGATATAATAAATGTGGAATATTAGAGTTTTTTAATATTATTTTGTTATAAGGAGCAAAGGAATGGATAGATTTAAAGATACAAAAAAAGAGTCTATGTTAACAGACAGTCAATTTGGCATTTACCTTGAATGTATTGATGAAAATAATTGTGCAGACTACTTATTGCCTATTTCTTTTGTTTTTCAAAAGGGAAAAATTGATGCAGTAAAATTGTCCGACGCATTTGATAAAGTGGCAAATACTTATTCGGCTTTTTCGACTGTTATCAAAACGGTTAATTCCGAGCCTATTATGACCATTTATGATAAGGAATTGCCAAAACTAAAAGTTAGAAAAATCTCTGAAAACGATGTCAAAACAAGAAAGATGGAGCTATTTAAGCCATTTTCCTTTAACGGAGAGCTTTTGTGGAGAGGCGAAATCCTTGAAACCGAAAACGATATTATATTTTTGCTGATTATCCATCACAATATCTTTGACGGAACATCAATGGCAGTATTAAATAATGCCCTTGCACTTGCCTATGAGGGAAAGGACTTGTCGGAGGAAGGCACAGTTTTTGATGCAAAAAAAGCAGAAGATGATATGGTTGACAACGGAATTTCAAAAGAATCAATGGATTTTTATGACGAATATTTAGACGGTATTGAAACCGACTCAAACATAATTCCCGATATGCCACAGGTCAATACCTCAAAAATGGCAGTTGTTGATGTTGCTTGTGAAATACCAATGGATAAAATCACAGCCTTTGCAAAGGAAAATTCAGTAACTGAGAATATTGTATTTTTAAGTGCATTTGCCTATACTCTTTGCAAGGTAAATGGTCAAAAAGATGCGCTTTTCTCCTCAGTTGAAAGTGGACGATTTGGTGGAGGATACAATAATTCGATAGGTATGTTTGTAAAGTCTTTTCCAATCCGAATAAATTATGACGAGGAAATTGCGTCCTTTGATTTCGTTAAGGGAGTTAAAACAAACTTTTTTAATACGCTATCACATAATCACATAAAATTTTCTGATTTAATTCAAAATTATTCAGGAATTGCAGATGTTAGATACATATACCAAGGCGAAATGTTTAAGGGCATTGCAGTTGGTGGTGTTGCTCCTCGCATAGATGTGCTTGATACCTATGAGCCTGTGTCCAATTTTGACTTTATGGTATACAAAATTGACAACACATTCAGAATATGGTTGGGATATAAATGCACAATGTATACAAGGGAACTAATTGAGCATTTTGCAGATATGTTTTTTTGTGTTTTAAACGGAATGTTAGACGGCAAAAAACTTGGGGATATTTCCTTTGTATCACAAAAGGGTATGGAGGAATTAGACAAAATCAATAATACAAAGTTTACCTATGACGAGGGGTTGACGGTAAACAGTATTTTTGAAGAAGCAACCGAGAAATATCCCAATAACATCGCTGTTTTATACAAGGATAAAAAGCTGACATACAGTGAGCTTAATACTCAAATCAACAAAGTGGCAACATATGTTTCACAAAAAGGAATAGGCAAAAATGAATTTGTATCGGTTTTAATTCCAAGAAACGAATTTATGCCAATAACAGCAATGGGAATAATTAAGGCAGGTGCAGGTTATCAGCCTCTTGACCCCACATATCCAAAGGACAGGCTTGACTTTATGGTATCGGACAGCAAGTCAAAACTTTTGATTGCCGACCGAAGCTTAATAGGATTGTTGTCAGAGTACAAGGGCGATATACTATATACCGATGAAATTGATAATATTTCCGAAATGCCTTTTAAAACAGACGTAAAACCTGACAACGCATTTGTTTTGATATATACATCGGGCACAACAGGTACGCCAAAGGGGTGTATTATTGAAAACAAAAATATAGTAGCGCTGTATTTTAATCATAAAAAATTAGTTGAATTGTCGCCTAATTCAAAAGTTGCAACCATTGCAAGTTTTGGATTTGACGCAGCAGTTATGGATATTTTTACAACGCTTATGGTAGGCGCAACTCTTTATATTATTCCGGATGAAATCAAATTGGATATTCCCGAAGTAGAAAAAATATACATAGAAAACGGCATAACAAATGGTTTTATGACAACGCAACTGGGACGAATGTTTTTGGAACAAACAAAATGCAAGACACTAAAACATTTCGTTTTAGGGGGAGAAAAGCTTGTGCCATTCACACCACCTGCTTGGGTTCAATGTCATAACTGCTATGGCCCAAGCGAAACAATAGCCTACGTTACAGGCTATACCATAAAAGATGACAGTTCGATGCAGCCTATAGGAAAATTAAGCATAAATACAAAGGCATATATTGTAGATTCTACAAACAGGTTGCTTCCTATCGGTGCTTGCGGTGAACTTTGTATTGCAGGCTTGCAAGTGGGTAGGGGTTATTTTGAACGCCCTGAAAAGACTGCAGAAGTGTTTGTTAAAAATCCATTTTCTAACGAATGTGGTTATGACAGAATATATAAAACAGGCGATGTAGTAAGATTATTGCCCGATGGAAATTTAGACTTTATCGGTCGTCGAGACGGACAGGTGAAAATTCGTGGATTTAGAATTGAGCTAACAGAGGTTGAACAGGTTATAAGAAGTTTTGACGGCATTAAAAATGCTACTGTTCAAACCTATGATGATGCAGTTTCGGGTAAATTTATTGCTGCCTTTATTGTGGCTGACAGCAAGATTGACATTGACAAATTAAACAAATATATTATGAGTCAAAAGCCTGCATATATGGTGCCGGCAGTTACCATGCAGATAGATAACATTCCGGTCAATGCAAACGCAAAGGTTGATAAGAAAAAATTGCCAAAGCCGGAGTATAGTTTTGGTGAAATTGTCGCACCTCAAAACAACACGCAACAAGATATTTTTGATATAGTTACATCAGTTATCGGAACAACTGCAATAAGCATTGATACCGATTTGTATCTTGCAGGTCTTTCTTCGATAGGTAGTATTAAACTATGTTCACTTTTAGCAGAGAAATTTAATATAACTATTCAAATGAAGGATTTAAAGCAAAACAATACCATAGTAAAACTCGAGACGTTTGTGGATACAGCCGGACAAAATGCTGAGTTTGAACGTACAATACTTGACGATTATCCATTAACTAAAACACAAGAGGGTATTTTTGTTGAATGTATATCAAAGCCTGAAAGTACAGTCTACAATATCCCAATTTTGTTAAAACTTTCGGATAAGCTTGATATAAATAAGTTAAAATCGGCAATAGTTAGTGCAGTTTCAGCTCATCCCTACATTAAAACAGAGCTATTTACCGATGAAAACGGAACTGTTCGTCAAAAGAAAATGGACGATGCTCATTTTGATGTTGACAGTATTGACAATATAAACGAAGAAATAGACAGCATAAAAGAAACATTGATACAACCCTTTGAGCTGTTAAATTCAAGACTGTTTAGGGTAAAGATAATTAAAGATTCCTATTTGTTCTTGGAATTTCATCACATTATTCTTGACGGAACGAGCATTAACCTATTTCTACGTGATATTGAAAAGGCATATTGTGGTGAGGAGCTCCAAGAAGAACGTTATAATAGTTTTGACTTGTCATATAACGAGGAGCAAAAAAGAAAAACATCAGCACTTGATGAGGCTAAAAAACACTACGACAATATTTTAGATGGACTTGATATGAACTTCTTGCCTGAGCCGGACAGACTTATGTCGGCAAAAAAGGATAGTGGAAGCCTTTTGATGAGTCAAATGTTACCTTCTGTTGATAAGGTTTTGGAATATTGTAACAAGAACAATATAGGTATAAACGGCTTTTTGTCCGGTGTATTTGGGTTTGTGCTTGCAAAATATGCAGGAACTGAATACTCTGTTTTCAACACAATTTATAATGGTCGAAACGATTCCAGGGCAATGACAACTATCGGTATGCTTGTAAAAACAATTCCTGTTGTTTGCAATATCGAAAAGGAAAATTCAGCAGATATAGCAAAGGCTGTTTCATCACAAATTATAGACAGTATGACAAATGACCTATATTCCTTTGCAGAAATCTGTAATGAGTATGGCGTTAGAAACGATATTGTTTTTGTATACCAAGGAGACGACTTTGAGTTTAATACCTTCTGTGGTGAAACGGTTAGCGAGGTACATCTTGAATTATCCGAATCAAAGGCACCCATTGCCTTTGAGGTTTCAATCGTAAATGGTAAATTTAATTATAAGGTTGACTATAATGCCGAAATATTTACCGAAAAACTAATACAGACCTTAGTATGTGCTTTTGATAAAGCTATTTATTCCTTTGTTAATGGCGAAAAGGTAAGTGAAATTTCCCTTTTGACTGATGAAATCACTAAGGAACTTGATAAATATAACGAAACCGAATTCGTATATGATACATCTAAAACTATTATTGACCACTATATAGAGCAAGTGAAGTTGAACCCTGATAGGAAATGTGTTGTATACAAAGATAAAACATACACCTACAAAGAGGCCAATGATTTATCACGAAAGGTTTCATCCCATTTGATTTCAAGTGGAATAAACAAGGGTGATATTGTCGCAATTTTAATAAACCGTGATGAAAATATGATTCTTGCGTCCTATGGTGTTATTATGTCAGGATGTGCTTATGTAGGACTTGACCCAACATATCCAAAGGATAGGCTTGACCTTATGATTACCGATAGTGGAGCAAAGGCGTTGATTGCCGACCGAAGCCTAATGGGACTTATAAGTAAACCTGACTGTAAAATCATATATACCGATGAATTTGAAGCCTTGCCAACCAACGATGATGTTGTAGACCAAAGAATCAGCGAAATAACACCGAATGACAGATGTTTGGTAATATATTCATCAGGAACGACAGGAGTGCCAAAGGGTGCAGTTTTGTGCCATAAAAACGTTGTTAGTTTCTATTACAATTATACAAATGATATGGATATTAAGGTAGGCTCTTGTGTTGCAACCTATGCAAGCTTTGGGTTTGACGGAGGTGCACAAGATGTGTTCTGTTGCCCTATGTCAGGGGCAAGTTTGTACGTTATTCCTGATGATATTAGGCTTGATATGGACAAGCTTGAACAATTCTATATCCAAAACAAAATAACAAGTGGATTTATGACAACACAAGTTGGTGCAATGTTTGTAAACAATACAAAGTGCCGTACACTACGCAACTTCTTAGTTGGTGGAGAAAAGCTTATTCCTGCAATTCCACCTGCTTGGACAAACTTTATGAATGGTTACGGTCCCAGCGAAACTATGTGTTATGTAAACAAATACCATGTTGCAGATACAGGAAATCTTCAACCAATCGGAAAGACAAGCAAGAATGTTAAAGAATACATAATTGATAAGTACGGAAACAGACTTCCCTTTGGTGCTTGTGGTGAGCTTTGTATTTCAGGTGGTCAAACAGGTATGGGTTATCTGAACAGACCTGAAAAAACAGCACAATCATTTGTAAAAAATCCGTTCTGCAACCTTGAACCTTATGACAGAATGTATAAAACCGGCGATATTGCAAGGATAATGCCTGACGGAAATTATGTATTTGTAGGCAGACGGGACGGCCAGGTTAAGATTCGAGGATTTAGAGTTGAACTTTCGGAAATCGAACAACAAATAAGAAAATTTGACGGAATAACAAATGCCACTGTTGAAGCATTTGATAGTAGCACAGGTGGAAAATTCCTTGCTGCTTACATTGTAGCAAATAAAGAAATTGACATTGCAAAATTAAATGAATTTATAGCATCGGAAAAGCCTGACTATATGGTGCCTGCCGTAACAATGCGACTTGACGAAATACCACTTACTTCAAATGGTAAGGTAGACAAGAAAAAACTTCCTAAGCCGACCCCAACAACAAGAAAGGGAATTGAGCCTGCAAACGAAACGGAAGAAACTATTTGCGATATTTTTGAAGAGGTTTTAGGACTTGAAAAAGTATATGCCGATGATGATTTCTTTGCAATAGGTGGTTCATCTATCTCGGCAATCCAAGTTGTTGTAAAATGTAATAACGCAGGGTATAGCATAGTATTTAAAAATCTATTTTCAAACCCTACACCTCACGGATTATGTGAGTTTATTCACGGAGGACGTGATACAAAAGTATTTGCTCCTGATGATAAAGAAGCAGACAAATATGATTACAGTGCTTTAAAATACAACACAGTGGACTATGTAAACGAAATTACCTCAGGAGAAATAGGCGATGTTCTTTTGACAGGCGTTACAGGATTTTTAGGTAGCCATATTTTAAAGGAATTGATTGAAAACACAAGTGGAAACGTCATTTGTTTGGTTAGAGCAAAGGGCGATATGAGTGGTGAAACAAGATTCCAAATGATGATGACCTACTATTTTGAAGATTGGTTTACCGATGAAATGAAAAAACGTGTTACTGTGATTGAAGGCGAGCTGGGCGACGAAGGTATTTTGGAAAAAGTTAAGGATTGCCATTTTGACACTATTATCAACAGTGCTGCAAATGTAAAGCATTTCGCAGCAGGCGATGAATTATTAAAGGATAACTTTACGGGTGTTGGGAATATGGTTGCTCTTGCAGAAGAAAAGAATGCGTTATTTGTGCAAATTTCTTCAACAAGTGTCAGTGGTGAAGCCGTTGAGGGTGGAGTTTCAGACGATTTCTTGTTTAGAGAATGCGACCTAAACATTGGTCAATCCCTTGAAAATAAGTATATTTTTTCAAAATATCAAGCAGAACAACTTGTTATTGATGCAATTTCAAAGGGGAAAATTAGGGGCAAGGTAATTCGTTTAGGCAACCTTATGGCAAGAGAGAATGACAGCGAATTCCAAATAAATGCCGGTTCAAACGGATTCTTAAAACAATTTTCCGGTTATAAAAAACTTGCAATGTTCCCTGTTGATTTGATGGATAAGCATATTGAATTTTCTCCCATAGATTCGACGGCAAAGGCAATAGTGTTGTTATCGGGAACTCCTGACAAGTTTACCGTATTCCACGCAAAAAACTGCAACTCTATACATTACGGATACTTTATTAACGCAATGATTAGCAAGGGAATAAATATAAATATTGTGCCTAATGAGGTTTTTACAAAGCGATATAAGCAAGCACTAAATGAGGAAACGGACATTTCGGATTTTACATCATTTATTGCATATATGAGCAATGCAAACAGCGATAAAGTTATGCACCAAATTGAATCAAGTGCAGATTTTACCACAAAGGCGTTATACAGACTTGGCTTTGCTTGGCCGTTAATAAGTAGCAAATATTTAGAGGAAATGGTTAAAACACTAATTGATTTAAGCTTTTTCTCATAAAAAGGAAGGTATAAAAATGAATATTGAAGTAAAAAAAGAAAACGGAAACACTGTGATTTGCCTAAACACAAGGCTTGACTCGACCACTGCCGGTGAATTAGATGAAGTAATTCAAAAAGAAGTGCAGGCTGTTGAAAACAATATGATAGTTGACTTGAAAAATGTTGATTTTGTATCATCTATCGGACTTCGTGTGCTTGTTTCTGCTTACAAGTCACTAGACGGAAAGCAGATGATAATAAAAAATGCAAACAGTTCGATAATAGAGGTGTTAAAGCTATCCGGATTGTTATCTCTGTTTACAGTTGAGTAGGGTAACGTTATGGAAAACAAAAAGAAAAGTATCGAATATACGAGAAATGAACGAACAACAAATAAAGTAGTAGCATTCTTTTTGCTTCTCTTCGTTGCAATGACTATCGTAAACGAGTTTATTCTAACAGTTGACTATGCAACAAACTTGGATTATGCAAACAAGTATGTATATTTTCCAATAAGCATTGTCTTAGTCTGCATTTTTGCGATTGCATGGATATATAATTTTGAGGCATATTGGCTAAAACACGTACTGATGGGTGGACTTATTTTAGTGTCCATTATTGTGTTCTTTGTGTTTACAACCTACGCATTGTATTCTGTCTTTATACCACTAATTATTGCAACACGATATTTTAATAAAAAAATGATTTACACAGTCTCTATAATTACCGGGGTGTTGTTTGTTGTTGCATGTATATTAAATGTCACACTGGAATCTGTTTCGGAAACAATTCAAATATTTCACCAAAATGTTGTATATAACATTTGGCAAAGTTATCTTGACGCCATTGTTTATATAGCAATTCCTTGCCTTTTGGTTATGGTATTCATGTTAATTTTCGGAATAAATTTAACCAAAAGTGGAAGAAATTTGCTAATGGAACAAATAGATAATAATAAAAAGATTGCATCAGTTGACGCCGAGCTTGAAATGGCAGCCAAAATACAAAAAAGCGTTCTTCCAAAGCCATATTTTCAAACGGAAAATAAAAACTTTACTTTGTCGGCATTTGAAACTCCGGCAAAGGAGGTTTGTGGAGATTTTTTTGACTATTTCATGGCAGGGGAAAACAGCATGGCGATATTGGTTGCAGATGTGTCCGACAAAGGTGTTCCTGCAGCAATGTTTATGATGTCTGCCAAAAAGGTAATGCAATGCGCGATTGAAAGCTGCGATACATTAGACGATGCCATTGAGCTTGCTAACAAACTAATATGCAACGACAACCAATACGGAATGTTCTTGACATTGTGGATGGGTGTAATAAATGTCAAAAGTGGTGTAGGAAAATATGTAAATGCAGGTCATCCATACCCCATTATAAAACACGCAGATGGCAGTGTTGAGTTTATTGAAAATGAACCCGATTTATTTCTTGGCAATTTCCCAAAAAAGAACCCGAAAGTCAATACCTTTGTTATGAAGCCTGATGACGTGCTTTTTATTTACACTGATGGTTTGACTGACTCAATGAATCAGAAAAGGGAATGTTTTGGTATTAAAAGAGTTATTAACCAAATAGAGCAAAGTGAAAATGATGCTGAAAAGCTGGCCAAGTCTGTAATCGAGTCAGTAAAAGAGTTTTCAAAGGAAAGTGTTCAATTTGACGATATAACAACGCTTTGTCTAAAATGCAACAAAATTGATGAGCCGGATTTTGCAAGTTGTAAGATTACTAGTGGAACAGAAGGCACTAAAATAATCAATGACAAAATTCAAGAGATGTTAATAAATGCAAAATGTCCTGATGAAAAGCGTCGCAATATTGGTGTAGTAGTTGATGAAATTTGCGCAAACATCAACGAACACGGCTATCACGAAAACGGAGAAATTGAAGTTAACGCACTTGTTGGAGATAATTATGCTAAAATCCAATTTTTAGACAACGGCAAAGCCTTTAATCCTCTTGAAAAAACCGACCCGATTATAACCGACGAACCACAAATAGGTGGGTTGGGAATTTATTTTGTAAAGCAACTTTCCGACAACTTTTCCTATGAATATGTTGACGGAAAAAACAAACAGACAGTGTTATTTATATGGAATATGTAATACAGTCTCTATAAAAAAGAAAAATAGCATAAAATACAACTTTTTAAAAACGACTAACATTTAGTTAGTCGTTTTGTAGTTTATTTAAAATAAAGCGTGAAAACAAAAAGCAGGTTGAAGAAAGACTTATTGAAAAATATATAGGCGAAATCTAAATTGTCATATTCTTTCTCATTTTTAAAGGTGCAATTTTATATTTCTTTTCAAATTCTTTTCTAAAATATGAATAAGAACTAAATCCCAAATCGTCACTGATTTGGGATATTTTTTTATCTGTTGAAACTATCATATCCTTTGCTTTTTCAAGAATTATTTCTTTTCTCATAGAATTCAAGGTTGTATTTGATGATTTTCTGAAAGCAAAATAAATCCCTGACGGGCTAATATCAAATTTTTCGGAAATTTCGTAAATTGTGGCTTTGGGATTTTTATACAAGTAATTGTTTATTTTTTCAACAAGCTTTATGGATTTATTAACCTTAATGCTTTTCATATTTTCCATTAAATGCCCAACCAAAAAATAAAATCTTCCTATATCTTTCGGAGAAAGCTTTCTTACATCTTTCAACTCGTCAAAGATTTTAATATTTTCTTTATCACACTCAACAACTTGAACAGGATAACTTTTACTGTCAACATTAGGCAAAAATTCAAAACCCAAGGAAACGAATTTAATCTTTGGAGTTCCGTACCAATATGATCTATACCCTTGCTTATTGGGAATATAAAACACATCGCCTTTATTTATTTCAACATAATAATCCTTTGTTACAATTTTACATCTTCCCTCTTCCATATATGCAAAATAATGAGCACCTATCCCCTTTTGATTATCTGTGTAATGATATGAATCAAATGAAAAATAATTAAAATTAAAACTATTAGCGAAAATTATGTCATTCATACCAAATCTCCCTAAAATACTTGAATAAAATTACCTGTTTTTTAAATTATATCATCTTTTTTTTATTCTGTCAATTTGCTATAATTAGGTTTAGAGGTGATGATTTTATGAAAAACAAAAGAATAGTATTTACAAAACCGTATACAGCAGAGCTTCTAGATGTTGAGATGAATCAGCTTAATGACAACGATGTTAAGGTTAAAACTATGTTTAGTACAATAAGCTGTGGAACGGAAAAAGCAAATTATATAGGCGACCCAAACTGCTCCGTATCAAGTAACGCAAAAACTACTTTCCCAAGGTCTGTTGGTTACAGCAGTTCAGGTGTTGTTGTAGAAGTAGGCAAAAACGTTAAAGACCTTAAGGTCGGTGACAGAGTTGTAACTTTTTGGGGAGTTCATACAAAATACAATATTTTAAATGAAGGCAGAGTTGTAAAAATCGAATATGACGACGTAGATTTTCAATCTGCAGCAATGACATTTATTTCAACATTTCCTCTTGCAGCAATCAGAAAAACAAAAATTGAAATTGGTGAAAGTGCTATGGTTATGGGACTTGGAATTCTTGGAATTTTTGCCGTTAAATATTTAAGACTTGCAGGAGCAACACCAATTATTGCAGTAGATTTTAACAAAGAAAGACGAGAAATTGCTTTAAAAAACGGAGCAGATTTTGCCTTTGACCCGTCTAATGAAAACTTTTCCGAAAAGGTTAAACAGGTTACAAACGGGGGAGTTAACGTTGCAATTGAGGTTACGGGTGTCGGAGAAGGACTTAATGAAGCCCTTGACTGTATGAAGAAAATGGGAAGAGTCGCTCTTCTCGGTTGCACAAGAAATTCCAATTTCACCGTTGATTACTATAAAAAAGTTCACGCACCGGGAATTTCTTTAATTGGCGCTCACACTAATGCAAGGCCCGGTAATGAATCTTATCCTAATCATTTTACACATAGAGATGACATAAAAGTTGCTTTAAATTTGTTACATTCAAAAAGGGTTGAGTTTATTTCTTTAATTCAGGAATTTCACTCACCAAAGGATTGCACAAAGGTTTATGATCGTCTTGTTAACGACAAAAGTTTCCCTATTGTTTCTCAATTTGATTGGAGGGACATTGATGATTAAAATTGCCCAAATCGGCATAGGTCATGACCATGCTGTTTGTATGATAAACTCACTTAAAAATCTTCCGGAAATTTTCGAAATTGTGGGGTACTGCATTGTTCCTGAAGAATACGAAACAGCCAAAGACAAGTTTGATGAAAAAACAAGAAAAAGTTATGACGATATTAAAGAAATGACCGTTGAAGAAATTTTGAATTTTGAAGGGCTTCAAGCAGTTACAATTGAAACAGAGGACAGAAGCTTAACCAAATATGCAATTCTTGCAGCAGAAAAAGGCCTTGCAATTCAAATGGACAAACCGGGAAGTGCCTCTGATGAAGATTTTGACAAATTGATTGACCTTGTTAAAGAAAACAATCTTGTTTTTTCAACAGGTTATATGTATCGCTTTAACCCTGCAGTTATTGAACTTAAAGAAAAAATAAAAAAAGGTGACTTTGGAGAAATTTATTCCATTGATGCTACTATGAATTGTACTCACAACGTTCTAAAAAGAGAGTGGCTAAAAAATTATCCGTCAGGAATGTTATATTTTTTAGGTTGCCACTTAATTGATTTGGTTTACAGTATTTTAGGTGAGCCTAAAAATGTTATCCCTTTAAGCAGACACACAGGAATTGACAATGTTGATGCAGATGACTTCGGTATGGCAATTTTCGAATACGAAAACGGGGTTTCAACCGTTAAAAGTACCTCAGTTGAATGTGGTGGCTATTTGCAAAGGAGGTTAACTCTTTGTGGTTCAAAGGGAACCTTTGAAATTCAACCTCTCGAAAGCCATGCAGAAGAAAATTTGCCTTTTGCCTACGGATTGACAACATCAACAAAGGAAAATCATGATAATAATTGGGGGTCATCACCAATAATTAAGGATTATAAGCCATTCCCAAGATATAACAATATGCTTTGTGCCTTTGCCGATTACATTTTAGGCAAAAAAGAAAATCCATACTCTTATGAGTATGAAAGAAATTTACATAAGCTTATATTAAAGGCTTGTACTAAAAAAACGACTAACATTTAGTTAGTCGTTTTGTAGTTTATTTAAAATTCAAAATATTCTTTTGCGTTATAATAGCATATACCTTGTATTATTTTTTTAAGGTGCTTTTGGTCGTTTGGATATTCGCCTTTTTCTACCCATTCACCTATCATATTACATAGTATTCGTCTAAAATATTCGTGGCGTGGATAGGATACAAAGCTACGAGAGTCTGTAAGCATACCAATAAAATTACCAAGTGTGCCAAGGTTTGCAAGGGCTTTTAGCTGTGCTTCCATACCATCTCTGTTATCATTAAACCACCAGCCTGATCCAAACTGTATCTTACCCTTATAGGGTGCCTTTTGGAAGTTACCTAACATAGTGCCAAGCACATAGTTGTCCTTTGGATTTAATGTGTAAAGTATTGTTTTTGGCAACACGTCGTTAAGTTCAAGATAGTTCATAAATGCAGAAAGCTTTTCGGCAATATTTAGGTCATTTATAGAGTCAAAGCCGGTATCTGCACCAAGTTTATTATACATTTTACTGTTGTTGTTTCTCAACGCACCAATGTGAAGCTGCATTGCCCAGTTGCGTTTGGAATATTCAGTAGCACATATTTTGAGCATAGCTGTCTTAAACGAGTCTATTTCCTCAATGGTAAGTGCTTCACCCTTCATCTTTTTGTTAAATGCTTTTCTTGCATCTCCTATGGCAAATGGTACATATTCCATAGCGTGGTCGGATAGTTTGCAACCATTTTGCTCAAAATAATCTATCCTGTCTACAATCCACTTGGTTAGTTCTTCGTATGTGCTGACGCCAATTTCTTTAAGATAAGGTACAAATGTTTCTTTGTCTATGTTTGTGGCATTGTCAGGTCTGAACGTAGGCAATACTTTTGTCCTAAATCCATCTTTTTTTAGCTTAATGTGATATTCAAGATTGCTTGCCGGGTCATCTGTGGTGCATATTACCTCTACATTTGATTTTTCTATCAGGCTTTTACATGAAAACTCTTTTGATTTAAGCAGTACATTGCACCTATCCCAAATTTCCTTTGCATTATCCTCAGAAAGTGCATGGTCAATATCAAAATATCTCTTTAATTCAAGTGATGTCCAATGATAAAGTGGGTTGCCTATAAGAAGTGGCATAGTCTTTGCAAAGCAAAGCCATTTTTCATATTCGTCCTTATCGCCTGTGATATATTCTTCATCAATGCCGTTACTGCGAATTTGACGCCATTTGTAGTGGTCGCCACCTAAAAATAATTCCTGAGCATTTTTAAACGTAGCGTCATTTGCTATCATTTCCGGAACCAAATGGCAATGATAGTCTATTATAGGCAAGTTTTTTGCATATTCTTCATAGAGCTTTTTTCCTGTTTCGTTATATAACATAAAGTTCTTATTTATTATTCCCATAATGTAAATCCCTTTTTATTTTATAATTATTTATCGGTTATAGTGTTACTCCGTCTTTAAATATAGATATTTCTTCAAAACCGTTTATTTCATTTTTTGTCTTTTTGCCCGATGCAATATCTATAATAAAATCTAATAAATTATCTGCTAAATCATCTAATGAAATTCCGTCTAATATAGGTGATGAGTCAAAATCTATCCAATGTGCTTTTTTGGTAGCAAGAGCTTTGTTGGTAGATATTTTAACCGTAGGCACTGTACTGCCAAGAGGCGTACCTCTGCCTGTGGTAAACAATATTATATGTACCCCTGATGCCATAAGGTTGGTTACGGCAACCATGTCATTGCCGGGCCCGTTAAGCAAGGATAATCCGTTTTTTGATACAGTATCACCATAGTTAAGCACATCTACAACATTAGCAAGTCCTCCCTTTTGCACACATCCTAAGGACTTTTCTTCCAATGTGGTAATTCCTCCTTTTTTGTTGCCGGGCGATGGGTTTTCATATATTACCTGATTATGAAGTCTGTAATAATCTTTGAAGTTGTTAATAAGGTCAACTGTTTTGTCAAAAACCTTTTTGTTTTTGCATCTTTCCATTAAAAGATGCTCTGCGCCAAACATTTCCGGTACCTCGGTTAGAACACAGCTTCCTCCAAAGGATATAACCTTATCTGAAAGCTTGCCAACCAACGGATTGGCGCTAATACCACTAAACCCATCACTGCCACCACATTTCAAGCCAATACGCAAATGTGAGATATTTATAGGCTTTCTTTCAAATGTGCTTGCGTATGCTTTTAGTTCATTTATTAGCTCTATACCCTTTGCAATTTCATCTTCCTCATCTTGGCAATTTAGAAACTTAACTCTTTTTTCTTGGTAATCACCAAGTATTTTTTAAATTCATCAATATTATTATTTTCACAGCCAAGGCCAAGTACAAGCACACCACCGGCGTTAGGGTGGTTAACCATACCCTTTAATATCAGTTGTGTTGTGGTTTGGTCGTCCCCAAGCTGTGAGCAACCAAATGGGTGAGGAAAACACTTTGCCCCTGTCTCTTGGGCAAGCTTTTGTGCAACCTTATTTACACAGCCCACAGTATTTACTATCCATACGTCATTGCGAATACCAACATCCCCATTTTCTCTCACATATCCCATAAATGTTCTGTCGCTTTTACAATACTCTATTCCATAATCCTTATAGTTGTATGTATATTGCAAATTATCCGATAAATTAGTTTTAATATTGTGGGTGTGAACGTGTTCACCTTTTTTTATATCGCATATTGCATGGCCTATGGGGTAGCCGTATTTTATAATATTTTCACCACGTTTGATGTTACATACGGCATACTTGTGTCCGTTATCAAGGTTAACCTCTACATTATCTCTTTCACTAATCAACATATTTTATGACCTCATCATATAAAAATGTTAAATCCGTATCCCAAAAATTTTTGTTTGCCAAAATTTCTTTTACAGATTTTTCTTTCATAAAGTCTATTACATCTTGTGCGTCATTGGGTGTACCCTTTTTATAGAACTCGATAAGCTTTGCCAAAGAAAAGATTAAATTTTCAGGCATTTTATCCATTCTCTTAATATATTCCAAAAGTGAAGGCAATACCCTTACTTTAAATTTGCTTACAGAGTTTAGAGATATTGATGCACAAAGGTGCTTAATATACGGGTTGTTAAACCTTTCAAGTACGTTGTTGGCGTAGTCCACAAGCTCTTCCTTGGGCAAATCAATGGTAGGTATTATCTCATCAAACACACATTTTTTTACAAAGGAAAGCATCTTTTCATCTTCCATACAATCTTTTACGGTTTCTATACCACATAGCATTGCATAGGGTATCATAGATGTATGCGCTCCGTTTAATATTCTTACTTTCCTTGTACGATACATATCAAGGTTGTCCGTTAGTATGATATTGAGCCCTGTTTTGTCAAAGGGTATTTCTTTTAAAATATCATTAGCGCCTTCTATTACCCATAGGTGAAACAACTCACTTGTATTTAGCATATTGTCCTCATAACCAAGGTCAATTTTTTCATCTCTTGGATAGCCTGTTACAATACGGTCAACAAGAGTGTTGCAAAATATATTTTCTTTTTTTACCCAATTTTCAAAATCGGAGCCAAGGTTCCAATCCTTTGCATATTGCAAAACAATTTTCTTTAAGGTTTCGCCGTTTTTATCTATCAATTCACAAGGCAAAAAGATAAATCCTTTTAAACCAAGTTGGTACCTTTTATACAAAAGTACAGTTACCTTTGCCGGAAAGGATTTTGGTGGAGTATCTTGAAGTCTATCATCTTTATCATAAGAAATACCTGATTCTGTTGTGTTTGAAAACACAAAACGAATGTCTTTATTTTCAGCCAATTTTATATATTCTTCCCATTGGTCGTAGGGCTTTACTGTGTTGTTAATAACATCAACAACCTTGGTGTCCACAGTAGGCTTACCATTTTGCATACCTCTCATAATGTGAGTGTATACACAATTTTGTTCTTCAAGCCTATCACACATACCTTGTGGTATTGGTTGCACCACGGTAACACTTCCGTTAAAGGCAGTTTTTTCATTGATTATTTGCAATATCCAATCTACAAAGCCTCTTAAAAACCCTCCTTCGCCAAATTGTATTGCTTTTACCGGTCTAACTGTTTTATTTTTTATCATTTTTATCTCCTATTTTTACTTTAATAAGGAAAGGTCATAAGATGTTAGATATTTTTCCGTATTAAAGACCATTTCTGTAAATAATTTTTTGGCATCATCAAGAGAACAAGTAACAAGTGGGTCATTGCAAAATGCAATAAATATCTTGTCAATGTCTCTTTTGGCAATAGCGTCTGACAGCATCTCTTGTTCCCCACATATTCTTGATACAAGAGGATATATGCTTTGTGGTATTTCCCCTGCAAACACAGGTGTAACCGTTCCTGCACGAAATACTGCATTTGTTTCCACTACTGCCCCCTTAGGCAAGTTAGGTATCTGCCCTTGGTTTGGTATGTTTACATTTGTTACAAGGTCGCATAAACCTAACAATGCTCGTATCTGGTTTACTCCTTCCTCCCCTGTGCCCTTTATTTCTACCTTCTTTGTTCCGTTTCTAAAATCTTCACTTTTTTGAAGTTTTTCTTTAAGGTAATTTTTTCTCCATGAAACAGGTGTTAAACCAAAGCCCCACTCCTTTGCAGTTTCCGGGCTTTTTAAATACCAACCTCCCTCGCAAAATTCGGCCAAGTGTCTGTCCCCTGCAGCTGCAATATATCCATACTTGTTAAACAAGTCAAATTTTAATTTGTTTGAGCATGAAAAGAAGTTGTTCATCCAATTATCATCAAGGTTTTTAGTATATCCGTCTTTATATTTTAAAGAGAATGATTTATAAACAGGGAATAAGTCAATATTTTTATACTTTGCACTTGTTAGCCATGTAAAGTGATTTACAGCCACCGGATTTACTTTAATTTCACTTCTGTCAACATTTTCTATACCAAGCTCGGATTTTATTGCTTCCACTAATAATTTTTGTGTTCCAAACACCTCATGGCAGCATCCGAATGCCTTTATTTCCGGAAATACTCTGTAAAGAGTCTTTACGCACAATGTCATAGGATTTGTGTAGTTAATAACCCAAGCATTTGGGCAATATTTTTTTATATTCTCGGCGATTTCTTCGTACATCGGTATGGTTCTCATTGCCCTTATAATGCCTCCCGGGCCTGATGTATCCCCAACAGATTGGTATATGCCGTATTTCTCAGGTGTATGAACATCGGATTCCATTTCGTCAAATGTGCCCGGAAGTATGGACAACACTACAAAGTCAGCATCGGTCATTGCTTCCTTTGGAGTTTTGCAAGCGTGATAGTTCCATTTTGACTTTGCATTTTCACAATCCTTGTATAGGTTGCCTATAACCTCGTTATGCTGTGCCGCCTCATAGTCTATATCATATAGGTACATATCTCCGGATATGTCATCACAGGACGCCAAATCACTCATTAGCCCCCATGCCCAACCTTTTGAGCCCCCGCCTACATAAGCTATTTTAATATTCTCTGCCTTGTTGTTTTTGTAATTCATAAACTCTCCATTCCGCCGCTGTGCGTCGGCACAATAGTATTTAAAAATTTCTCTTATCTGCACAGCAAGGAATGATAAGAGATTTTTTGCACATGTGCGTTTCAAACCAAAGGTCTGAAAATTTCGCAGGTGCAATTAAATCCACCGGAGGCATAACAAAAAAGGAACTTTCACGTTATCACTCCTGAATATTTATTATGATCATATTATATTACAAAAGTATCGTGTTTTCTATAAAAAAATAGATAATTTTTAAAAAAACATTAAAAATTGGTTGTAATTATGAAAGTTTATGATATAATATAATTGGTGATGTAAATGAAAAATATAGTAGATGAAAAAATAAATTTTTTACAAAGACAGGTTAGAAACAAGGATTATGCTCTTAAAAAGCCTCACGCTCACGAGAAAAATGAAATGTATTATCTTGAAAAGGGCAGTACAGAGTATTTTATCGGAAATGAAATTTATATATTGGACGAGGGGGATTTCATCTTTGTGCCTAAAAGGGTATATCATAAAAATATCTATCATTCGGACTTTGCAGAAAGGCTACTCTTTGTATTTGATGATGATTTTGTAGGGGAGGATTACAGTCATATATTAGGAGATTTATGCAAGGACAAGCTTGTAAAAATTCCTCAAAATCAACAGTACAGGATAAAAAATATTCTAAATGCCATAGAGCATGAGAATAAACAAAAGTGTAGCAATTATGAAAAGATGATGAAGCTTTATTTTAAGCAACTGTTAATTGAAATTGACAGATTAAGAATAAGGAAAAAGGTTACCAAATTTACCGAGTCTCAAATAATAGTGCAAAATTGTGCAAAATTTATCAGTCAAAATTACGGGTCGGAATTATCTCTTGATATTCTTGCCAAAAGGTTTGCAGTAAGCTCCGGATACTTGTCAAAGCTATTTAAAAAGAATACAGGGCTGGGTATCAATGAGTATATCAATATATCAAGGGTAAGTGAGGCAGAAAAAAAGCTTGAACAAGGTGGTAAATCTATTACAGAAATTGCCTCGGAATGTGGTTTCAATGACAGCAATTACTTTGCTTCTGTATTTAAAAAAATAAAAGGTATAACTCCAAAGAAATATTCATTACAAAATAAAAACGGCTGAGAACTATTAAAAACAGCAAAACACGAAGGATTTAGCGTTGTTTTGTAAAAATATTTATGATATACTTACTGTGTTAATAATTGATTGTGAAAATACAAAATAGGAGGAAATATTAAATGAACCTTGGGAATGTTTTTATTTTAGGTGATAGTTATTCAACATACAAAGGTTATATACCAAATGAAAATTCACCATATTACAGTGATGACGGAAAGGATTCACTTGATGTTACAAACGTTAACCTTACTTGGTGGAAAAAATTGATTGATGAAACAGGGTCTAACCTTGTTTTAAATGAAAGTTATTCTGGCTCTACATACTGTTATACCGGATATAACGGAGATTATGTTCCCAAAACTTCATTTGTTGGAAGGCTTAGACGATGTGTTGAAAGTGGTGTTTTTAAAACGAAAATTGACACGGTCTTAGTTATGGGAGGCACTAATGACACTTGGGCAAAATCCCCTGTCGGCAAGCTGATGTATGAAAATCGTACTGAGGAAGATTTAAAAGAAGCTCTTCCTGCATTTTGTGAAGTAATGGAAATATTAAAGGCAAATGTTAAAGATGCAAGAATAATTATAATATTAAACAAGGAATTAAGCAACGAAATCACAGAGGGTTATAAAGCTGCCTGCAAGCACTATTCCGTTGAATATATGGAGCTTTTGCCGTTGTCATTAAAAGTAGGCCACCCAACAAAAGCAGGTATGGAAGAAATCAAAGACCAAATTATTAAATATATTGAAAAATAAAAAAGGATTGCAGTTTAAATTAACTGCAATCCTTTTGATTTACTTATTTACAAATAAATTCTGAAAGTTCCTTTTCTAATGCGTCTGCATCTACGCCGTGGGCGTCAACCCTAATAGGCTTTGAAAGGTCTAATGAAAAGATACCCATAATTGACTTGCCGTCAACAACATATCTGCCTGATGTAAGGTCAACATCAAAGTCATACTTGCCAACAATGTTAACAAATTTTTTAACACTAATAATTGAGTCTAACATAATATCAAATGATTTCATATACATATACCTCCATATATTATTTATACTATAATAATATACTATTTTTTTCCATTTGTCAAATTTTATTATTGAGAATTGCTAACAAATGTGTTACAATAGAATATAGGAAAAATAATGAGGTTAATATTATGAAAAAAGTAAGGTTTTATACTCTTGGTTGCAAGGTGAATTTATACGAAACAGAAGCATTGAAGGGCTTATTTGAAAAGTCAAACTATAAAGTAGTTGATAATGGGTTTGCAGATGTTTTTGTTGTAAACACTTGCACCGTTACGGCAGTTAGCGATAAAAAGTCCAGACAGATGATTAGAAGAATGAAAAAGCTAAACCCTAAAAGCATTGTTGTGGTTTTAGGCTGTTATTCCCAAATTGCACCTGAGGACGTTAAAAATATTAAAGATGTTGATATTATTTTAGGTACAACAGACCGAACAAAAATAGTTGAATTTGTTGAAAATTATGATGGCAATCAGGTGTGCTATGTTAAAAAGGACATACCTTGTGAATTTGAAAATTTAAAGTCTGTTCATCAATCCCGTACGAGAGCAACCTTAAAAATTCAAGATGGGTGCAGGAATTTCTGCTCATACTGCATTATTCCATTTGCAAGAGGGCCTCTACGCTCCAAGCCTATTTTGGACACAGTAAATGAGGTTAAGGAGCTTGCAAAAAACGGATACAAGGAAATTGTTTTGGTAGGTATAAACCTTGCAATGTACGGTGTCGACATAAAAAGCAGTCTAACAGAAATAATTGAGGAAGTATGCAAGGTTGAGGGTATTGAAAGGGTAAGGCTTGGCTCAATAGAACCAAACCTTATAACAGACGAGTTTATAAGCAGAATTTCAAAGCTTGATAATTTTTGCCATCAGTTTCATTTGGCATTGCAAAGTGGCTCTTCCTCTGTTTTAAAGCGTATGAACAGACGATATAATACAGAAGAGTATTTAGATGCAGTAAAAAGACTAAACTGTGCATTTTCGGACTGTGCTATGACTACCGATGTTATGGTAGGCTTTCCCGGTGAAACAGATGAGGAATTTGCAGAAAGTATGAAAACTGTTGAGGAAAGTGGATTTAGTGCTATTCACGTTTTCCCATACTCTCGCAGAAGGGGAACGGTTGCAGACAAAATGGAAAACCAAGTACCGGAAAACGTCAAGACACAGCGTTCCGAAAAAATGATTGCCTTAGGCAAAAAATTAAAGCAAAAATACTATGAAAAATATGTTGGTAAAACAGTTTCTGTACTGTTTGAAAGGGAAATTTCCACTAATGTCTTTGAAGGGCATACTATGAACTTTATTCAAGTAATTGCTAACGGAAATGGTACTGAGGGGAAATGCCAAAATGTTGTTTTAAAAGGCTACAAAGAGGATTGTATGACAGGTGAAATAATATGATTGAAAAAAATCAAACATACCAAGTTACAATAACAGGAATGGGCGAAAAAGGTGAAGGGGTTGCCAAAATTGACAACTTTGCCGTATTTATTCCTTATGCCTTAATTGGTGAAACTATTGAGGTTTTAATTGTAAAAGTCCTTAAAAGCTATGCTTATGGTAAGATGTTAAACATTATTAAACCGTCAAGGGAAAGGATTGAGCCAAAGTGCCCTGTCTTTTACAAGTGTGGTGGGTGCGATTTGCAGCATTGCACCTATAATCAAGAATTAGAATTTAAAACCAACAAGGTAAAGGACTGCATAAAACGAATTGGCAGTTTAAACATAAAGGTAAATAATACGTTAGGATATGAACAAAATTATTACAGAAACAAATCACAATTTCCGGTTTCTCCTGACGGAATAGGGTTTTACTCACCAAGAAGTCATCGTGTTGTGCCTATTGAAAACTGCTTAACTCAAAATGAAAATTCCAACAAAGCAATGAACATTGTAAAGGAATTTATGGAGCTTTTTCACATTAAGCCATACGATGAGTCTACCAAAAAAGGTGTTATTCGTCATATTTTTACACGCTGTGCACTTACAAACCAAGTTATGGTTTGCATTGTTACTGCTACTGAAAATCTAAAATCTGCCGATTCTTTGGTAAGTATGCTTAAAAATGAATTTGGTGAAGATGTTTCGGTAATTCAAAACATCAACACAAAAAATACTAATATTATTTTAGGCGATAAAAATAAAATCTTAAACGGAAACGGTGTAATTATTGACAAAATCGGTGATAAATTCTTTGAAATATCGCCTCATTCATTCTTTCAAATTAACCCCCATCAAACAAAGGCTTTGTATGACAAGGTTTTGGAGGTTGCACAATTTGAGGGTAATGAAAGGGTACTTGATTTATACTGTGGAATTGGTACAATAAGCCTTTATGTTGCACCATATGTAGAGTCTGTAATCGGTGTTGAATGTGTGCCACAAGCAATTGAAAATGCCAAGAAAAACTCAATGCTTAACAACATTAAAAATGCTGAATTTTACGTTGGAAATGCAGAGGATATGGCAGAAAAATTCCCAGACAACGATGTTATCATCGTAGACCCTCCACGCAAGGGCTGTGATGAGAAATTACTTAATACAATTAAGGATTTGGCACCAAAAAAGATTATTTATGTTTCTTGCAACCCGGCAACACTTGCAAGGGATTTGAAAATATTAACAGGATATGGCTACACTGCCCACGAAGTTTGGCCGGTGGATATGTTTCCAAGAACGGCACATGTGGAAAATGTAGTGTTGTTGACGAAATAATTGCAACAGCAAGAATGTCCCTTTTTCTTCTATTATGTGTAATTTAAAAAACCAACTTATTTTATAATAAATTTAATATATAAATGTTATTGAAACATCTGCAAACATATGGTAAAATATAATAAATACATAAAAAGGATAATTAAATTATGCTTACTGACCACGGAATAAAGTACAAATATTTAAGAATACACGGCAGAGTTCTTGCTGAAAATACAATGTACCCAAAGGGCTTTTTTGCTATGATTGAGAAAATAGCCAATGACGGAACTATGGACGAAGAGGACAGAGGTCTGTTTGAGGAGCTGGATAAATGGTTTGCAGAAATACTTCCCTTTCCTCCACCTTGTCAAAGAGGGGAAAAGGTTGTTTGCTTTTTCAAAACCGAAAATACAGAGGAAATGATGAAGTTAGTTAGACCACTTTTATGGCTTTTGGACAGATACAAGCAACCATATTATTTAGTATATACCAACTATCCCGGCGAAATTGTATATGAAGATGAATACCAGGTAGTTGTAAAAGTATCTGACACAGAAATTGAAAAGGTTGTTAAAAAAACAACCGGAATAAGTGATAATAAATAGGGGGTTATTTTATGAATAAAATTATTAAATCATTATTACCATTAACATTAGCAACCTTTATGCTTACAGGCTGTGGAAACAAAATTTCCTTTGAAAAGCACGTTATTCCATACCCAACAAATATGGAGACAACAAAGGACGAATTAGGTGCTGACTATGCAGATTCACGACTTGACCACCCTGATACAAAATACTATTCTGCAAATAATTATTACAGTATGAAGCCAAACGAAACATTACATATTGTTAGAAATTTTAAAACATATCAACAAACAACGGAATACACAGCCGGTCCGGCATCAACATTGATGATTTTACACCATTATGGTGTTGATGACTACACAGAAATGGACATTGCCGAAAGGACAAAAACAGATAATACAACAGGCACAACCGTTGAAAACATTTGTGCTTTTTTAGGCGATATTGGCTTAAAATGTAATTCACACGCAGACACAAATGCACAATTTGAAACAATCGAAGAGGCAGAAAAGTTCTTTATTAACCTAATTGATGCTGATATGCCTATTATGGTTAATTGGGAGGACTGGGGCGGACATTGGCAGGTTCTTATTGGTATTGATACCTGTGGCACAGAGTCTTGCCTTGACGATGTTATGATTTTTGCAGACCCTTATGATATTACCGACCACTATCAAGACGGATATTATACATATTCATTAGGCAGATTCTTCTACCAATGGAAAGAGGGCGCGATGTTGCAAAAAGAAAACCCCTATGTTCAACCGTTTATTGTAATCTATAAAGATTTTACTTAATACTTATTTATATGGGACTGGTTAAATTGAAAAAAATATTATCTCCGTCTATTATTTCATATTTATTGCTTGCATTATCCGGTGGATGTATGGATGCCTACTCATACATTTGCAGGTCAAAGGTTTTTGCAAATGCGCAAACAGGAAATGTCTTGCTTTTTGGCATTAACCTTTCGGAAGGTAATTGGAATATGGCTTTCAAATATTTATTGCCAATAGTTGCTTTTATTTTGGGAGTTGTGATTTTAGATATTTTAAAAAGATTATCAAAACATAATAATTGTTGGGAAAGGTATGCAATAATTATTCAGTTAATCGCACTTTCCATTGTTTGTTTTATTCCAAACACCTATGACAAATTTGCAAATATGATAATATCATTTACCTGTGGAATTCAGGTAGAAGCATTTAAATCGGTTAATAACACAGATGTTGCCACAACAATGTGCATTGGTAATTTAAGTAAGGGAACACATCAATTAGTTGAATATATAAAAACAAAAAATACGGTAAATTTAAAACGATTTTCAATTTATTTTTTGATTATTATTTTCTTTACCATAGGTGCTGTTATTGAAAATATCATTATTTATTATTGGGGCAATTTGGCAATACTATTATCGGTTTTATTACTATCAATCGTGCTATTACTTTCAATTTTAAAAAATCAAAAAAAGGAGATACAATGAAAGCGTACATATTACAGCCTCAATATTCAAACGATTTGCAAAAATCCGATGAGTTGTTTTACAAAAAAATAGAGATGCTAAATGATATTGGCAATGATGCTGACATAGTTGTGTTACCTGAGTACAGTGATGTGCCCTGTGCAGTTAAAACAAAGGAAGAGCTATCACTATTTCACGAAAAATATATGGATATACTTGTAACCGAATGTATTAAAACAGCTAAAAAAAATCAATGTGTTGTATTTTTTAATGCTCTTGACAAGGTAAATAACAGGTACAGAAACACAACATTTGCTGTTAATAAAAATGGTGAAATAGTTGGAAAATACTACAAAACCCATATTCCACCCGGTGAAAAGGCACTTGATATTGATGACAAATATACAATAGAAAGTTCTGAACCATACATATTAGAAATTGATGGTATAAGATACGGCTTTTTGACATGCTATGATTTTTACTTTTATGAAGCATTCCCAAGGATTGCAAGATACAATGTTGATATAATTATCGGTTGTTCATTACAACGAAGCGACAGCCACTATGCACTTGAAACTATGTGCAGATTTTTGGCATATAACACAAACGCCTATGTTTTGCGCTCTTCGGTAAGCTATGACGAAAATGCAACCATTTGTGGTGCAAGTATGGCAGTTACACCTGAGGGCAGGTTACTAATGAATATGGAGGGCAAATTTGGATATGGCACCTGTGAATTTGACCCACATTCAAAATACTTAAAGCCTGCCGGATTTGGCAGACCATTAGCACCACACTACGAATATATTGAAGAGGGCAGAAACCCTTGGCAATACAGAAATTGTGGAAGTGCAATATGTCCAACTGATAAATTGATGAAATTTCCAAGGATATGCGCTGAAAGCAACCTTTTAGGTAATGATAATATTAACATTATGGCATCAATTGGTAGTTTAGTTGGCATAGGAGTAAATGAAATTAAGTTAAACGTATCCTCAATCAATAATGAACCGATTACAAAATGTGGTATCGGATATGTTAATTTGGAAAAAATCTTACAAAAGTTTGCTTGTCATTCCATTCTTAATTTACAAATAGAAGATATTAGTTTAATTGAAAAGGTTGCACCTCTTATTAAAAAATATGACTGCATTTATCATACATATTTTACATCAAGTAATGTTGAAGTGCTGAATAAAGTTAAAAACCTATTGGCTGAATGTAAAACTTGTTCTGTTGGCAGTACAGAAAATCAAGTGGATAAAATTCAGCTAAATGCAAGTGAAATTAGTGAAGAAATCATTAAAAAATTGCACTCTAAAAGTATTGTCTGTAATGTTGTTTGCAATGATATTAAAGAAGTAAACAACGCTTTAAAATCAGGTGCAGACACTATAATTTACAACAAGTGTATAGATGTAATAGATTTATTTTAAAACAGTAATAGTAATTATTACTATTATATACGGAGGAATAAAATGGATTTAATACCAAGTTTTCAAGTAGACCACACAAAGATTGTGGCAGGAATTTATGAATCAAGGGTAGATACATTGGGTACAGAATACGCCACTACATTTGACATTAGAATGAAAGTGCCAAACAAAGAGCCTGCAATTCACTCCAACGCTATGCACACAATAGAGCATATTGTTGCAACATTCCTGCGCAACGATAAAGAGTGGAAGGATAAAATTATCTATTGGGGACCAATGGGTTGCCTAACAGGTTGCTATTTAATTGTTAAAGGTCGTCCTACACCAAAGGAAATATTGCCTCTTATGATTAGAGCCTTTGAATACTGTGCAAAATATGACGATGTTGTGCCCGGTGCAAACGCCGTAAACTGTGGCAACTACATTTTGCACGACCTTAATATGGCAAAATATGAGGCCCGAAAATACTGTGAAATACTAAAAAATAATCCTTGCTTTGAATATCCGACAGAGCAAAGAATTAAAACAGAAAAAGGACAAATATTTTACGATTCCTAAATTAAAAATACAGTTGCATTATTTTGCAACTGTATTTTTAAATATATCTATTTTTTCTTGTGTTAAGTTTAATGAAGCTGTGTTCTTTGGAAATTCTCCAAAAATCGTGTAATAGTGTGTCAATGCAGAAAGGCAACTTCCCTTGTATGATGGGTGCTTGCAGTCCTCGTGATAAAGTTCAATATCACTATTTTCAAAAACTTCTAAAAAGTTTTTACCAACGGGAGAAACCTTAAAACCAAGTTCTTTTCCTATTTTATCGTATGCCTTTTTTATTATTTCAAACATACTTTTTGTTGTTAAGTTGTTTTCTAAAATAAATTTATGATTAGAATGGCTACCCCAAGTTTGATATAATATAACCTTATCTACCGAACCCTTGACCATATCATATACTTCTTTAACACCCTTTTCAAACAAGTCGGGGCTTGTTATAGTTATTGTACTGTAATCTTGCAAAATGCAGTAATCATAACGGTTTCCCTCCACTGCATCATACACGTTTTTAGTATATTCATCGTTAGCCTCTGCATATTCAATTAACTTATGTCCACCCTTAGTTACAGCAATTGTTTGCACATCTTTGTCATTATCAATAGCTAATTTTTCAAAGATTTTAGGCATATCATTATAAAAAGTATAACTATTGCCGATAAACAATGTTTTCAATCAAAGCACCTCTCTATTTTAGTAATTTATTTACCTCTTCATATATTATTTCTGCTGAATTTTTTATGCCTAATTTTGCAGAATTTTCTGCCATTGTTTTTAATTTGTTGCTATCATCTAATAGCTCCATAACCAGCTTATTAAACAATTCATTTGACAGGTCTTTTTCTTCAATTAGCATTGCACAGCCATTGTCTGCAAGTGCCTTTGCATTAAAATATTGATGATTGTCCGTAACATTTGGCGACGGAATTAGCACAGACGGCTTGCCAAGAGCATTAAGCTCGCTGACTGTAATTGCTCCTGCCCTACATACAAGCAGGTCTGCTCCGTTCATAGCCTCATCCATATTATAAATATATTTTACTACCGAAATTCCTTCTTTTTCTATGCCCTTTAGCTGTTTTGAAACTGTTTCATATTCTCTTTCGCCGGTAGCAAACAAAATATTATACTTTCCCTTTGGAACTTGCTTAATAAAGTCTATCATACAATCGTTAATTCTCTTTGCACCCAAGCTGCCACCAAAGGACACTATAAAAGGTCTGTTATCCACTCCCAAGCTCTTTCGTGCCTCTTCCTTGGTTGTTTTAAACAGTTCTGTCCTTAATGGATTGCCGGTAAGCACCACATTTTTTGCACCGGTAAATTTTGCTCTGCTTTTTTCAAAGCTAATACATACTGTATCCACAGATTTTGAAAGCATCTTGCTTGTCATTCCTGCAAATACATTTTGCTCGTGAATAAGTGTAGGAATACCCATAGACGACGCTGTTTTCAAAAGAGGCCCTGATACATAACCACCTGTGCCGATTACAATATCAGGATTGAAATCTTTTATTATCCCTCTGCACCTTACACAAGCAACACACGCCTTTAATACAGAAACCATATTTTTAATTGTTATGGCTCGTTTAATGCCATTAACATCAATAAATTTAATATTATAGCCACTTTTGGGTACTAATGTACTTTCCATACCTTTTTTTGTACCTACAAAGAGAAATTCGCTTTCCGGCTGATGTTCTTTAATTGTATTTGCAATAGTAAGTGCAGGGTTAATATGCCCTGCTGTTCCTCCACCTGAAAGTAACACTCTCATAACCTAAACTCCTTTATTTTGAGCCTTGCCTTGAAATATTTAACACTATTCCCATACTTGCCATAATAATAGAAAGTGCTGTACCACCGTATGAGAAGAATGGTAGTGAAATACCTGTTACCGGAATTGATGATGTTACAACGGCAATGTTCATTATAACCTCAAGACCTATAAGTGATGTTATACCAATAGCCATTAAACAACCTAATTTATCCTTTGCCTTTAACCCAATTCTAATACCTCGATAAACTAAAAATCCAAACAGTACCAACACAACAAGAGCACCTACAAAGCCCGTTTCTTCGCATAATATTGCAAAGATAAAGTCGTTGTGAGGCTCCGGAATATACAAGAACTTCTGCCTGCTTTGACCTATGCCCAAACCAAATAATCCCCCACTGCCTATGGCGTAAAGTGATTGAATAACTTGGTAGCCATCGCCTAATGGGTCTGCAAAGGGATCCATAAAAGAAAATAGTCTGGCTCGTCTGTATGAAGATGTAAGTACCAAAATCACTGCAAGAATTCCACCACCGACACCCAAAGGTACCAATTTTTTAAGGTCTGCATCACCAACAACAAGCATAATTATGCCAACTGCGGCAATAATCAATGTAGCACTAAGATGTGGTTCTAAAACTATCAATCCACATACCAAGCCGATTGCAATAAGGTTTGGCAACAAGCCTCTTTTAAAGGTTTTTATGTATTTCTTATTTTTGGATATTGATTCACTTAAAAATATAATCAACCCTATTTTTGCAACCTCTGAAGGTTGGAAACCAAAAAGCCATCTTTTTCCACCCTTTGCCTCTGTTCCAATTGCAAGGACTAAAATAAGCAATAGCACTGTTAAAGCAAATATATATCCTGACATCTTTGCAAGCTTGTGGTAATCAAAGTTTGCGAAGAAAAGCAAAAGCACTACCGAAACCAGCGCCCAAATAGATTGTCTTTTAATAAAATAATATGCGTCCCCCATTGTACTTCTTGCAGACTCTGAACTTGATGACATTACCATTATAAGCCCAAAAGCCAAAAGAACAAATACGGTTATTAGAAAATAAAAATCCATTTGTCCTTTTTTATTCAACTAAATCACCCCAATACCTAATAAACCGATTATACAAAATACTATTGTAACACTTGTAAACACTAACACTATTTTGCGTTCGCTCCAACCACTCATTTCAAAATGATGATGAATAGGACTCATTTTAAACACTCTTTTGCCGGTTAACTTAAAAGATGTTACCTGAATAATTACTGATAATGTTTCAATAAAGTAGATAATTCCAACTAAAATTACGATAAACGGGCTTTGAATCATTAGTGCAAAGGCACCAACTGTACCACCTAACATTAGAGAACCTGTATCGCCCATAAACACCTTTGCCGGATTTTTGTTGAACATTAAAAACCCCAACAAAGCACCGATAAGCCCAACTGCAAACAGGGATAATGACGAGTAATTCATAAATACAGACGCTATTGCAAAGAACATCATTACAACAGTTGTAACCGATGTTGCAAGGCCGTCAATACCGTCCGTTAAATTAACCCCATTTGTTGTTGCAAGTAATACAAAAATTGCAAACGGAATATATAGCCAGCCCATATTCCAACAAATATCGGTAAACGGAATATTTATTGAAAATGAAAGTATACCTTTTTCTATACCTACAAGCACAAATACTACTGAAACAATTATTTGAAGTGCCAATTTCTGCCATGCCTTTAAGCCTAAATTTCTCTTTAAAACAACCTTGATAAAGTCATCTAAAAATCCGATTAAACCAAAGCCTAATGAACAGAACAAAAGCAACAGAACATTTGCATCAATTCGTCTAAAATTAGCCAAAACTGCAACAATTAGTGCCAAAATAAATATTATGCCACCCATTGTAGGAGTACCACTCTTTTTTTGGTGCCATTTTGGACCTATTTCCCTAATACTTTGACCAAATTTTAACTTTATTAGCAATGGAATAAATATAGGGCCAAAAAGCATAGAAGCTATTAGACCTATTACCATTGTAACAGCAAATATACTCATTTTAATTTCTTCCTTTCAAAAGTTCCTGTAATTTTGATGAAATCTCTTCAAACTTCATACCTCTTGAAGCTTTGAAAAGCACCACATCGTCATCTAAAATATAGTTACCTAAAAATTCTGCGGCAGAATTATTATTTTCAAATTCATATACATTATTGTTACCGTTTTTTCTAACCTCATCTGCAATATATTTTGCATCATTGCCGACGGTAACGAGTGTGTTTATTTTGTGATTTATTGCATATTCCCCAACCTTGCGATGGTTTTCTTCTGCAAAGTTTCCCTGTTCTAAAATATCCCCTAAAACTGCAATTGTACGCCTTTTATTTGCCATTGCACTTAGCATACAAAGTGAAGAATCCATTGAAGATGTGCTTGCATTGTAGCAATCCTCAACCAGTGTTACCCTTCCAACTTTAATTTCCTTTTGCCTCATACCTGACGGAGCAAAATTCGAAACCCCTTTTATAATGTCTTTAACTTCCATTCCAAGCTCTATACCACAAGCTATTGCTGACAAAGCATTATAAATGTGATGCTTGCCCACAACATTTATTTTAAATTCATATTCCTTATTTTTAATCTTTACCTTAAAGCTACTGCCATTGGCATCTGTTAAAATATCATATGCAACATAGTCTGCATCTGCTTTTTCTATGGCTACATAAACTATTTTGCAGTTTAGCTTATCCTTAACCGTAACAAGCATATCATCATCTGCGTTTGTAATTAAAGTGCCGTTAGGTTGCAGGCCCTCTAAAATTTCAAGCTTTGCCTTTAAAATATTTTCTCTGCTTCCCAAATTACCAATATGAGCTGTACCTATATTTGTTATAACAGCAATTTTAGGCTTGGCAATTTTAGTTAGTACGGATATTTCCCCAAGACTGCTCATACCCATTTCTATTATTGCCTTTTCTACTGTACTGTCAAGCTCAAATACAGTTAACGGAACACCGATTTCGTTATTAAAATTCCCCTTTGTGGCAAAGGTTTTAAAGCCACAACCAATTACAGAATTTAGCATATCCTTGGTACTTGTTTTGCCTACACTACCTGTAACGCCGATTACATCTAATCCTAATTTAACTCTATAATATTCTGCAATGTCCCTTAATGCCTTTTTGGTATCATCTACAAAGATGGCAGCTTTACCGTTAGGAACTTCAAAGTCTTTTTCCGAAACTGCACAGGTTCCACCATTTTCCAAGAAGCTTTTTGCAAAATCATTTCCGTCAAATCTATCCCCTTTTATACCTACAAACAGAACTTGACCATCTGTTATTCGGCTGTCTGTTGTTATTTTATTTATTATTTTATCATCGCCCACTAAATTACCACCGATGAAATCCGATATTGATTTTAGGGATAAATTATCCAAAATATTCACCTACTTACAGCTTATTTAAAACGTCCTTAATTACTTCTCTCTCATCAAAATGAATTGTCTTGTCCTTTAAAATTTGATAGTCCTCGTGTCCCTTTCCTGCAAAGACAATTACATCGTCTGTTTTTGCGTGTTTTATAGCATATTCTATGGCATCTCGCCTATTTTCAATTACCACATATTCTGCCATTGCATCGTCCATACCATCTAAAATATCTCTTATAATTTCTGACGGTTCTTCGCTACGTGGATTGTCGGACGTTACTATGCACAAATCTGCAAGTTTACCTGCAATTTTACCCATTTTTGGTCGCTTTGTCTTGTCCCTGTCTCCTCCACAACCAAACACTGCAACCACTCTGCCCTTTGCAAAGCCTCTAACGCTTTTTAGTATGTTTTCAAGTCCGTCAGGAGTGTGTGCATAATCAATCAACAAGGTGTAATCTTTATCACAGTCTACAACCTCTGCTCTGCCTTTTACCCCTTTTGCCTTGCCAAGAGCCGATGCAATAACATCATTAGAAATACCACATTGCTTACAAATTGAAATGGCAGTAAGAGCATTGTAAACAGAAAATTCACCGGGTATAGCAAGATTTATTTTCATATTATCACAGTCAAACCTTACACCATTTGACAAATACTCAATATTTTCTGCCTTTAATTTACCATCATTGATACCAAAGGTTAAAACATCGCACTTTGCATTTTCTAATATTTTAAACCCGTATTCATCGTCAACGTTAATTACGCCCTTTTTGCAAACATCAAACAACTTTGACTTTGCCTTCATATAATTTTCCATTGTACCATGGAAATCTAAATGGTCCTGGGTTAAATTTGTAAAAGCCCCTACCTGATAGTTGCAACCATCTACTCTATGCAAGCATAAGGAATGAGATGAAACCTCCATAATTGCATAAGTGCAGTTTGCCTTTACCATTTCGCTAAATAATTCCATTAGCTCCAAGGATTCCGGAGTTGTTCTTTCTGTATGGAACTCCTCATTGCCTATCATATTTTTATTTGTACCGATTAGCCCAACTTTTTCACCATTTTCCTCTAAAATGCTCTTTACAAGATATGTAACAGTTGTTTTGCCATTTGTGCCTGTTACGCCAATTAGTTTTAGCTTGCTTGTTGGGTCATTATAATAATTTTTAGCCATTTGAGCTAATGCTTTACGGCTGTTATCCACTATGATACAAGGAATTTTAACACCTTCAATTTGGTGCTCACACACTATACAAGATGCCCCTAATTCTTCTGCTTTTTTACCATAAATATGCCCATCTGTTGCAAAGCCTGTTATTGCAACAAACACATTTCCTTCCTTTACAAGTCGGGAATCATAAGCTATCCCTGTAACATCTATATCTAAATTTGTATTGCATAAAATGTCATTTAGTTTCATATTCCCATCCCTTCGCCTTGACTATTCTCCTGCCTCTACACGCCTAAATTCAACTGTTATAGTCGTGCCTATTTCAATTACGGACCCTGCTGGTACTGATTGTTGGTATGACAGCACTGCTTCGTTTGAAACTGTTGAGCCTGCACCTTGAATTTTTAGGTTCAGCCTTGCATTTGACACTGCCGTTGCAACATCGTTAACTGTCATATTTAACAAATTAGGCACGGTTGTTGTGGTTGTTTTCATTGTTTCCTCTGTATACGCCATTACTGTTGAGCCTCGATTTACCTTAACTCCTGCCTTTGGCAACTGATTAAGTACCTTTTCCCCTGCACCCTCAATTGAAGGATTTAGATTTGCCCTTGCAAGTGCGTCCTTGGCGTTTTGAGTAGGCATACCAATTACGTTCGGAACTGTTGTTTCCATCGTTGCAAGCTCTTCTGCCGTGTACGAGGGCTCTACCTTTAAGTAATTTAGAACCTCTTCCATAATATTTCTTGCAATAGGTGTTGCAATTACACCACCAAAATGAGAGTCGCCGTTTGGTTCGTCAAGCATTACCAAGCAGATAACCTCAGGGTCATCACAAGGTGCCATACATACAAATGACGCAACATACTTACCGTTACCACGAGGTATTTTTTCCGATGTACCTGTTTTACCTCCTACACGGAAGCCTTTGATATATGCTCCGGAGCCTGAACCCTCCGATACAACAGATTCTAAAACTTCTTTAATTTTTTTACTTGTTGACTCGGAAACTATTTGTCTAACGTTTTCTGCACCAAATTCCTTTACAACATTACCCTTTTGGTCTTCAAGACGTTTGATAATATGTGGCTTAATCATCATACCATTGTTTGCAATAGCGTTAACAGCTGTAACCATTTGGATAGGCGTTATTGTAAAGCCCTGACCAAATGATGATGTTGCAAGCTCAACTTCATTAAAATTCTCGTACGCAGGAATAAGGCCAATTGTTTCGCCCGGCAAATCAATACCTGTCTTTTCACGGAAGCCTAAGCCTGACATATATGTATAAAATTTTTCTCTGCCAACCCTTGCTCCAATTTCAATAAATGCCGGATTACAAGAATTTTGAACTGCCTTTTTAAAGTTTTGTTGACCATGTCCTCCTGCTTTCCAACAGTGAATATCATAATTTTCTACATGCTTTGAACCACCACAGTAAAACGTATCATTATCAGACACTACATTTTCTTCTACTGCCATTGATGCTGTAAAAATTTTAAAGGTTGAGCCGGGTTCGTATGAATCAACAACTGCCTTGTTTCTCCAAAGCTTTTGTAATGCGTCAGAGTATTTTTGATTACGTTCCTTTCCCTCAGGATACGCCTTTACTGCTTCTAACGTTTCCGGGTCTGTGATAGTAAACGGGTCATTTAAGTTAAAGTCAGGCTTTGTTGTCATTGCCAAGATACCACCTGATTTAACGTCCATAATTATACAGCATACACCGTTATTGATTTTATTATCAATTAACGCCTGTTCCAAGTACTTTTCTGCAATACGTTGTATATTTTCATCAATTGTAAGGACTACATTAAGACCGTCTTCCGGGTCAATAAGTTTTTCATAGTCAAATGGCATATCACCACCGGCTGCGTCCTTGGCACTAACAAGCCTACCTGA
Organism: Clostridiales bacterium UBA1775; assembly: GCA_002314595.1. Classification (GTDB taxonomy): domain Bacteria; phylum Bacillota; class Clostridia; order Monoglobales; family Firm-18; genus UBA1775. Next base: position 79,802 of record DCGP01000017.1, read on the forward strand.
TGAGCCTTTTAAATATTTATCATATTGCAGCTCCACACCTGCAAGACCTTGTTTATCCGTTCCGGTAAAGCCTATTACATGGGCTGCCAAATTATCAAATGGGTAGTATCTTTTTGTATCGGAAACTAATGTAAATCCTGAAATTTTCTTATCACTTAAAAACTTCCTTACATTATCAGCAACTTTTTTGTCAACCTTTTTCTTAACAACTACATATGCTGTATCTTGGTCTAATTTTTTATAAATATCATCATATTTTTCATCTATAATTGGAGATAATCCTTGTGCAATTTCCGAAATAGACATATGGTTCTTCTTTACATCTCTTGGCGAAGCTGTTATTGTTTCAACCGATATTGATGCAGCAAGTACATTGCCGTTTCTGTCAAGTATTGAACCCCTTTTTGAGTTAATTGTTTTATCTCTTGTCTGTTGTTGAACTGCAGCCTCTGAAAGCTCAGCTCCTTTAATAATCTGCCAATATCCTACACGAAGTATTAAAGCTATGAAAAATATTGCAAATAATATTATTATAACAGTTATTTTTTTCTTCATATTTAAAGTTGTGCGTTCCATTACTGCACCCCCTATACAATAAAATCTATATATTTTATGCCTTTAAAGATGACTATAAGAGGAGCCATACGACTCCTCTTATTCTATTTATGTTTTATTTAAAATATTCCAAAATACCCGCAAAAAAGCCCTTGATTCCCCCTGATGAAGAACCACTGTTTGATACATTTTTCATAACATTCTGATTTTGTGGTGTTAGGTAAACAACTTGTGCTGAGGTTGTCTTTTTTAGACCTAATGTATTTTCTGCGTATGCTGATATTTTGCTTTTATCAGTCATACTTTCTATATCAAGCTTTGCTTGTTCATTTTTAGCAACAATTTCGTTTAACATTGCTGTCTTTTCGTTGATAGTATTATGAAGGTCGTAAATATGCACACTTCTAAGCACAATAACAGCAACTATCGCAAATGTAATTGCCAAAACCTTGGTAAGCTTTTTCTTGAACCTTTTGACTTTAATTTGTCTTTTACGTTCAAGCTCTGCCTTTTTATCAACCTTGGTTTCAATATATCTATCAAGCTGATAAGCACTGCTATTTTGCACGTACATATTGGTCTTCCTTTCTTTATATTTTTTCTGCTACCCTAAGCTTAGCACTTGCTGAGCGTGAATTATACACAAGCTCTTCCTTAGATGGAAGTATTGGTTTTTTTGAAATAATTTTTACTTTTGGCTTGTTGTTACAAACACAAACCGGAAATTCCTTTGGGCAAATACAACCTTTTGCAAGGTCTGCAAATGCTGTTTTAATAATTCTGTCTTCAAGTGAATGAAACGTAATTACTGCAATTCGTCCACCGGGATTTAAAACCTCTGAAATATCCTTTATTGTTTGAGCTAATTTTGAAAGTTCATCATTAACAGCAATTCTAATTCCTTGAAAAACTCTTTTTTCAGGGTTTTTTTCGTTTTTTCTTGTCTTAAAGGGTATGCATTCCTTAACGATTTCGGCAAGCTCAAATGTGGTTTTTATTGGGCTTTCTTGCCTTTTTTCTATAATTCTTCGAACAATTGGTTTTGTAAACTTTTCCTCACCATATTCAAATAATATCTTTTCTAATTGTTCCTTAGAATAATTATTAACAACATCATATGCGCTGATTGGGTCGTTAACATTCATTCTCATATCAAGAGGTGCGTCGTATCTGTAACTAAATCCTCTTTCCGGAGTATCAAGCTGATGAGAAGAAACCCCTAAATCCAACAACACTCCATCAATTTTTTCTATATTTTTATCAATTAGTATCTGTTTAATATTATTAAAATTGTCATTAACAAATGTTACGTCATAGCCTGACAAACGTTCCTTGGCAGTGTTTATTGCCGTCATATCTCGGTCTATGCCAATAAGCCTTCCGTCATTTTTGACAATATATGAAGAATGCCCTGCGCCACCCAATGTGCCGTCAACATATATTCCGCCTTTTTTAATATTAAGAGCATCTATACATTCGTTAAGCATTACCGGGATATGGGAAAATTCTGTCATATTCCAAGCTCCTCCATTTGAAGTGCAACATCTTCGGCATCTTCAATAAAGTCTGCATTTTGTTTGCTCCACTCTTCCTTGCTCCATAGTTCGGCACGTTTTGAAAGGCCAACAAACACAACGTCCTTTAATAATTCAGAATAATCTCTCAAAGCCTGTGGGACTAAAATACGTCCTTGCTTATCGATTTCACATTCTGTCATACCACCATAGAAAAATCTTTGAATCTTTCTACCCTTTGAAAGTGATAATTCCGAAAGTTCCTTTTCAAGCTTATCCCATTCTGCTTTCGGAAACACAAATAAGCACTTGTCAAGGCCCTTTGTGATAACTATTGTATCCCCAAGCTCATCACGAAATTTAGCAGGTACGATTACTCTGCCTTTTGAATCAATATTATGTTGAAATTCTCCTGCTAACATTCCGTCACCCTCTTTCTGTTTTGGGAATTGTAACCACAATTTACCACCTTTTTACCACTTTATTATATTATATAGCAAATTTACATAAAAATCAAGGGGTTTTTAACAATTTTATTACAAAAAAATGACCATACACAATATATTGTGTATGGTCATTGCCATTATACTATATCTTGAAAAAATTGTTATAAAATCGTAATTATTCTTCTGTTTTTTCTTCTTTCGGTTCTTCTACAACTTCTTCAATATTTTCTTCGATAACTTCATTATTTTCTTCTTCTAAAATCTTTTCAATTTCTTCGTTTGAAATGGTTTCTTCTGCCTTTGGTTCTTCTACAACATCACCGTTAGCTTTGCCTTGCTTTTTCTTAACTACAAGGATTACAACGATTAAAATAATAACAATTAGAAGCATAATTGCAATTAGTGTGTTAATCCAGTTGATTTTAAATGTTGTAAACATAAATGAATTATTTTCGCCGGCTTTAACTTCTTTAATAACACCATCTTTGTTTGCAACTGCTTGTGTGCATGAGCATGGTCTTGAACCTAAATCAAATACATAAGTTTGCAATACCTTACCTGGTGTTGTTTCCCCTGAATTTTTTGATGGGTCTCCAATTGGATAAACATAAGTTGTTTTTGTACCAAATAAGCCCTTTTCTTCAAATGTTGCTAAACCAACATCGATTAGCCCGTCCTTTGTAAGTGGAAGTTCCTGAACAATAAGAGCTTTTTTGCCCATATATTCGCCGTCTTTAACATCGCTGCTACCGTATTGAGCATACATATTTTTGTAGTAACTAATTACTGCATCATTACCTGTCATATAAACAGTTGCCTTTAATGACTCAGGGTCTTTAAAATCAAATACGATGTAGTGCATTAAAGTTTCTTGGTCTTTTTCTGATGGTTCTGCAACTGCAGGTGTTTCCTCTGCAACAGCAGGTTCTTCTGTTGGTTCATCTGCTAATGCAGTAAAACCTGCTACAACTGAGAAAATCATAACTGTTGCCATTAACATTGCTAATAATTTCTTCATTTTTATCTCTCCTATATAAATATATTTTTAACACTAAAATTCATTATACAACTAATAAACCTATTAGTCAACAATTTTTTCTTTTCTTATCATACTATTTTCATCAACCTTACATGGTAATTTGATTTTAACCAACATTTTGCCATGTGGTGCGCAATCTATTTCCCTATCTCTTTCGTCCTTCATATTGTCAATTTTATAGGACAATGTTTTGCCAAATGGTTGCATTATTTCAACGGTTTCGCCTACTGAAAATTTGTTTTTTTGCAAAATGATAGCATTTCCGTCATCATCACATTCCTTGACAACGCCTACCACCTCGTAGTCCCTAATATATGCACTGCTGTTATAAATTTGACCGTCATTTGTAGGTGCTCCGTGCCAAAATCCGTATGAATAAACTCTGTGGCTGACCTTGCCAAGCTCTTCAAGCTGGCTTTTGTCAAACACATATTTATCAGGATTTTCAAAGTATCTGTCAAGCTCTTGCCTGTATGCCTTAACTGTATTTGCCACATAGTATTCACTTTTTACCCTACCCTCAATTTTCAAACTTGACACACCTGCATCAACAATTTCAGGTAAAAATTCAATTAAGCACAAGTCCTTTGAATTAAAAAAGTAACTGCCACTGTCATTTTCAAACACCGGCATATATTCACCAGGTCGCTTTTCTTCCATTAAGTAGTATTTCCATCTGCAAGGCTGAGCACAAGCACCTCTGTTTGCCTCCCTGCCTGTCATAAAGCTACTTAAAAGGCATCTGCCTGAATATGAGACACACATTGCACCGTGAACAAACAGTTCAAGTTCAAGGTCTTTATCTGTTTTTTCTCTAACTTTTTTTACCTCATCGTATGTCATTTCACGAGAAAGCACAACCCTTGAAGCACCAAGCTTGTGCCACATATTTGCGCTTGCATAATTATTTGTGTTTGCCTGAGTGCTAATATGAATATCAAGATTTGGAACATTACGCTTAATTACGTCAAATGCCCCAATATCAGATACAATTACTGCATCTGCACCATAATTGTAGATTTTATTTGCAAAATCGGCAATAATATCTATATTTTCATTTTTCATAATTACATTTGCTGCAATATATATCTTTCTGCCGTTTTCCTTAGCAAAATCTATGCCTTTTTTTAGCTGGTCATCACTAAAATTATCACAAGCCACCCTCATAGAAAATTCCTCTCCACCAAGGTATACTGCATCTGCACCATATTGAATTGCCGCAACTAATTTGTCATAATCTCCCGCAGGAGCAAGTATTTCCGGCTTTGTGTTCAAATTATCGTCCCCTTTATTTTAGTCTGTAACTAATGGTTGCACCATCGCCGATTGGCACTATAACCGTGTTAAGCTCGTCCATATTGCAAATAGTATCTAAATACTTACGTAAACGCCTAATGATAGTTATTTTTCTGCGTTTGTAAAGCTCATCTGTTGCAACCATACCCTTATATAGAATGTTGTCGGAAAACAGTATTCCCCCAACCTTTAACATTCTCATACAATGTGGTAAAAATTCAGAATACTGCCCTTTTGCAGCATCTACAAATATAAAGTCAAAGGTATCATCTACGCCCTCTAAAATTTCAAGTGCATCACCTTTTAAAAGCTTGATTTTATCACCATAGCCGGACTTTGAAATATTGCTTTCCAGCACATCAAATATTTCTTCGTTACGCTCTATGGTTGTAACCTCTGCCCCTGCCCCTGCCATAATAATTGATGAATAGCCAATGGCAGAGCCAATTTCCAGCACTTTTTTAGCCCCTGACATAAGTATGATATTCTCAATCAATTTTGCAGTTTCAGGCTGTGCGATAGGAACTTCATTTTCCTTAGCATAGGCTTCCATTTCTGCAAGCAGGCCTGTGCTTTTCTTCATAGTACGCCTTATGTACCTTGAAATATATTCATAATTGATATTATATTCTTCGTTATTTTCCATAGTTTTCCTCTATTTTTGATTTTCACTCATTGCCTTTTGATGCTCTTCAAAGGTTTTTGAAAAGACATTACCACTTCCATCTGCCTTGGCAACAAAGTAGTAATAATCACTTTTTTCAGGATACAAGGCTGCCTCTATTGACGATTTACCCGGTGAGGCAATAGGACCAATAGGCAAGCCGGAATTTTTATATGTATTATATGGCGAATCGATTTTGGTATCCTTAATCGAAAGCACTAATTTTCTATCCTCTAAAACATATTGAACAGTTGCGCAAGATTGCAAAGCCATTCCCTTGTTAAGCCTGTTGTGGAACACTCCTGAAACCTTTTTTTGCTCTGCTACCGTGCCTGCCTCACGCTCTATTACCGACGCCAATGTAATAACCTCATAATCTGTTAAGCCAAGCTCCTTGGCACGGCTTGAATATTTTTTAGTATACGCATTTTCAAAGGCTTTTAGCATAGTGTCAATAATTTCGTGTGGGTCTGTATTATAGTCAAACTCATAGGTTGCAGGGTATAAAAAGCCTTCAAGTTTATGTTTTACACCACTTATATTCTCAATAAAAGGGTAGTCAAAGCTGTCATTATCGGCAGACTTAATAACTGCATCTGCCTTGGCAATTCCTAACCTTTCACACTCCCCAGCAATAAGGGAAAGCTCATAGCCCTCAGGAATAGCAAGTGAAACCTTTTTGGAAACACCAACTTGACTTAAACTATCGCATATTTCACCATAGGACATAGAAGTGTTAAAAATATGCCCTCCATACTGAAATGACGGATATTTACCCTTTGCATAAATGTGAAATGCTAATTTAATATTTATAATATCCTTTTGCACTAACAAGTCTTCAATTTGTGATAAGCTTGCACTTTGAGGAATTTCTACATATATTGCATTGTCGTCCCCACCTATGCCGGCAAAATCCCTAATGCCGATAACACCAAAGACAACTATTACAATAATCAGCAAAATTCCTATTATTTTAAACCTTGTGCGATTTTTTAAAACGCCCATTTACTTCACCTTTACTGCTATTTGTACTGTGTAGTTGATGCAATATTATCAGCAGTTTCTTTGTCCTTAATGTATTCTACTATTGCAAGAGCAAAGTCCATAGCAGTACCCATACCCTTTGATGTAATAAACCTGCCATCAACCTCAACCTTGCTATTTGTATATTCTGCACCCTTTAAATGTTCCTCACACCCCGGGAAGCAAGTAGCATTTTTGCCTCTTAAATATCCTAACTTGCCATAGATTGTAGGTGCTGCACAAATTGCACACATTAGCTTGTTGCTATCGTACATATACTCTAAAAGATGCTTTACATCTCTACACCCTTCAAGGTTTTCAGTTCCCTTTAATCCACCGGGTAATATTACTGCCTCTACCTCTTCGTAGTCAATATTATCAATGAAGTCGTCTGCGTCCACCATAATGTTATGAGCCCCATATACTGATTGTTCCTTACCTATTGCAAAGGTTACAACCTCTATACCTGCCCTGCGTAATATATCCACAGGTGTAATTGCTTCTACTTCTTCAAATCCGTCTGCCAATAATAGTGCTACCATAAAATTATCTCCTAACTGCTCTGTATTTTTCAACCATAAATATTGGTTGATATGACTGCTTGGCTTTTTTCAAGCCCTCTATTCCACAGTCGTCTTCCCTGTTTATGTACTTATAATCCTTCCATCTGTTTTCTGCAAACATTTGGTTTATTGCCGTATAGGCTCCCTTGATGTTTGGGTCTGCCTTTTCAATATGTATAACGGCTGTATCCTTGTTAAGTTCCTCACCAAGCGTAAATGCAACTATATTACCGTCAACTTTAAGCATTGCCCCGCTAATATCCAAAGCATACATATTTGTTAAAACATCTGAAATAGAGTCCCTTTCGGCTTCTAAATACTTGTCGGTAACCTTGCCCCAACCTTCGTACGCCTTTAATATTTCGTCCTTATCATTTGGAGTAATGGGACAATATTGATAATTATATGTATTCTTAAATTGATTTAAGTGATTTTTCTTAGAGTGTAGCTTCTTACCGGAAAGGCTGATAAGCTTTTCTGTTTCGTAAACATAGTCGGAATATATGCTCATTTCACCAATTTCAAAATCCTCTGAAATATCATTTGCAATCCGGTTGGTTACTCCAAGAAACTGTGGTTTTTCCCCTATGCTTTCCATATAGTCGCACGCCTTATGGGCAACAGAAATCTTGTTGCCGTTACCTATTGGAAAACGCAAGCCGGCAGGGTTGTTGCCGTCCTTGGACATAATAACCAAGCAATCGTCTAAAATTGCATATTGGTAGTTATACACATTTCTCCAAATATATAAGGTACCAAACGAAGCTTCACAGCTCATAGAGTATTCACTTTTTAAAAACCCTTTAATAACCTTAATGTCTTTAAGTTCAATAGGCTTAAATGATATCATTTACCAATCACCAAGTTATATACTTCCTCGCCAATGTCATCTATACTGCGAATATTACCGTCCTTAACACAATTAACAACGCTCCACCCACATTTTTTTGCAACGTAAAGTGCATTTTCATAAGAGTGCTTTAAAAAGTCTTTATCTCTTTCGTGAATGTCCTTTTCTGCATTGCCTGTTATTTTGTTGTTACGGTCCTTCATAAGCTTTTGACTTACCTCAGGTGGAACGTCTAAAAATACAACCACATCAGGCTTTGGCAAGCCTAAAATATTGTATTCATAATCAAAAAGCCAGTCTAAATACTTATCCTTTTCTGCCCCTGAAAGCTTTGATGCCTGGTGAACTGCGTTTGATGTAGTATACCTGTCGCACAATATAAAATCACCGTTTTTATAATTTTTATACCAATCTGCAAGGTAGCTCCCAATTCTGTCAACTGCATAAAAGCTTGACGCAGTATATGGGTTAATATGGTCAGCATTTTCCCCAAACTTACCACCTAAATACATCTTTACAAGTGCAGATGTGTCGGAATCATACACAGGAAAAGATAACCTTCTAACCTTGCAATTTTTAACTAATTTGCTGTATAATAGCTCGGTTTGAGTTTGCTTTCCACTACCGTCAACACCCTCTATAACTGCTAACATAAGTACTTCTCCCTTTTTTCTAACATCTTGCCACAAGACATTTTGCCCTCAGGACAATTCCCCGAAACACATGGAGGACCTGCATATTTAAACAATGTAGGTGCAACCTCTTTAACTAATTTTAGCATTTCGTCTGCCATTGCACGAATTTCCCACTGTGCCCTTTCGCAACAGCGATGATGAAACATATTCATAAGAGAACGTGCATTAAATGTCATAACAATCTTTGTTTCACAAGCATTTGGTAACACAAACCTTGCGTCCTCTATTGCTATTTTTTCTGCTGCCTTTTCTGCAATGCCGTCTGCTATGTATTTTGCTTTTAAAATATCTGCAATGTCATCATATTCCTTTTGAATACTTTCCATTGTCTTAACATATTTATCATATGCAGTTTTATCTGCCTTAATTGCAGGGGGAACAACATATTCAAACTGTCCCTCTGTAACATATCTTTGAGATTTTACTGAATAGCTTGCAATTCTGTGTCTTGTAATTTGTGCAAGCAGTGAACGGCTGACACCCTCCACGCCAAATGTAAATGTAACATGCTCAATTGGACTTTCGTGACCTAAATCCACAAGCCTTTGCAAAAAGCTTTCTGTCTTTTCAGGTGTTAAACCATCTTGGATATGCTCAATATCTGACGATGAATAACATAATTTTGCTGCTGTTGCTATAATTTTTTCTGCATTTTCAGTATGTGCAAGTAGTTTAACCTTTAATTTTGTTTCCATATTTACTTCCTCCGAACTATATATATTTTTTGCCTTTTGTTATTACATCTTTAACAAAAATCGGCAATTTTATAATCCTTGGTAATCTCTTTTTAGGCTCTTTTACTGCCCTGTATAGCCATTCTATACATAGCTTTTGATATATTTCAGGCGCTCTTTGAACCTCACCTGCCAAAACATCTAACGAACCACCTGCCCCAATGCTTATTGGAACATTTAATTTATCCTTATTTTTATAAATCCATTTTTCTTGCTTTGGAGCACCCAAGCAAACAACCAAAATATCAGGATTTTTAGATATAATATCCTCTACAATTTCACTATCGTCTTCAAAGTACCCGTCATGGCAACCTACTACATTTACTCCGTCCTTGATTAGATTATCCATAGCCTTTTGCGCAATGCCCGGCTTACCTCCAAATAAATAGAAGCTTCTGCCTGTTTTTAAAAGTTGGCAAACATAATCAAAGCCGGAAACTCTGTCCTTTACAGAACTTTTTAAAATCTTTGATGCAATGACTACACCTATACCGTCAGGCAAATTCAAATCTGCCGAATTTACTATATTTTTTAAATTTTCGTCCTTTTCACATTCTAAAATAATTTCAGGATTTGGTGTAAAAACCGTATGTGGCTTGCCGTCAAAAAATTCATTTGCCTTTTTAACTGCATCTGCCATAGAAATACTATCAATATTTACCCCTAAAATATTTGGCATACTATCACTCCAAAAATAATTTTATAACCAACTAATTATATCATATTTTATAATATAATGTCAATTTTTAATAGCCTAATTTTTCGTCTACAATAATAACTGTTATTCTACCCTTTTGGTCTTGTTTAGAAGAAACTAAATAATGTCTGCATATTCTTGCGGCACTGTTACAGCCTTTGCCCATTCCACCTTCCATATCCATACAATGTCCCTTTTCAAAACAGTAGGTACGGCAATCAAGCCTTTTACAATTTAATGGCGCTGAAATTGTCTTTACCCTTTTAACTGCCTCGTCAAGATTTTTAACAATTTTATTTGTTCCTACTACAATAATAACCTTTTTAGGCCCATAAGCAATGGCAGAAATCCTATTTGCCCTGCCATCTACATTATAAAGCTCTCCCTCCTCAGTTACTGCATTACTGCTACATAAGAACACATCGCCACCATAAGTTTTTACAAGAATATCAGTTACTCCTTCATCTGTTAGGTTAGGATTGTTTCTGTCATAAAATTTATGCTTGCCGGTTTTCAAATATTCAATAACCCCTGTTTCTGTCAAGGTTACAGACCCACCTATAAAGACCGTGGAATTAGGCTTTATTATGCTGTCTATTAAGGGCACAACATCTTCCTTTGCCTTTAAAAAATGAGTTTCCATATTATTTTTTTCTAAATTTTCAATAGTTCTTTTTATTATTTCATTCACAAAAAACACCTCATATTTATTATACAATAAATTCAAAAAATATCAACACATATTTTGAATTTTAAGGGTCATAATAGCAATATGAATACATTTAACCAAATCCAAAAAAATCTTGAATATGTAAAGGCAGAAATGTCTATCCCTTTAAGCACCGACGCAATATTAAGAGAGTTTGCGATATTTTATCACGGTAAAAAATACACTGCTTTTATCGTATATTATGAGGGTCTTGCATCAAATGAATCTATTGACGGATACATTATGCAATCCCTTCACTTACTGCCTCAGCTTGGCAATGAGAGCTTAAAGGATACAATTACCGACCAACTGCTTTCTTGCAATCAGCTAACGGTTTCAAATGATTTTAGAGATATTTTTGACAGACTTAACTATGGTGGTTGTGGACTTTTTGTAGACACAATAGATGAGTGCTTTGTTTTGGACGTGAAAAATTGGAAGAAAAGAGGAATTTCTGACCCAATTTCTGAAAATGTTATAAGAGGTTCACAAGAGGCTTTTATTGAAACTATGCGAACAAATACAAGCTTGATACGAAGGCTTGTAAGGCAAGAACAATTGGTTTGTGAAGGGTTTAAATTAGGCATATCAAGCAAAACTCCTTGCAACCTTTTATACATTAAAGGCAAAACAAATCAAAAGACCATTGATGAGGTACGCAGAAGGCTTAACTCTGTTAAGGCAGACCACATCAACGACTCAGGAGAGCTTGAACAGGCTATTGAGGATTTTTCCTTTTATACCTCACCTCAAATTATTGCTACGGAAAGACCTGACAGAGCATCAACTGCCCTTATGGAAGGCAGAGTTGTAGTTGTTTTGGACGGAACGCCCTTTGCCCTTATTATGCCTGNNTCAAATGCTTATGATTTGTTTAAAACAACCGATGACAGGTCGTTAAGATTTCCTTATGTCAACTTCGTTAGGGTGCTTAGAATTTTGTCTATTATAACCTCATTGCTTTTGCCCTCTGTATTTGTTGCAGTGTGCTGTTTTCATCAAGAGGCAATACCTATACATTTACTTTTTGCAGTTTCGGCGTCAAGACGTGCTGTTCCCTTTTCTGTAATTACAGAGCTGATACTTTTTGAAATTGCCTTTGAAATAATTAGGGAGGCAAGCATTAGAATACCAAGCCCTGCCGGTAATGCTATGGGTATAATTGGGGGATTGATTATTGGGCAATCGGCAATTGATGCTAATTTGGTAAGCCCTATTGTTATAATAATAGTTGCTGTAACAGGCATAGGCTCATTTGCCACACCAAACTATTCGCTGACATTTTCATTTAGAATATTAAAATATGTTTATATTGTTTTTGCATCATTTGCCGGGTTTTTAGGTATTGCTTTATTTATGGTTATACACCTTGCTACCCTTTGCGACAGTCAATCCTTTGGCATGCCGTTTTTAGCACCATTTTCTAAAAATTCAAAGCCTTATGCAAACAGGCTTTTTATCAAGCCGATATGGAACAGGTTTGGGTATATTATGCCTCGTAAATGGACAAGAGGAACAAACAAAACAAAGACACCTATTAAAAAAATAGATATTAAATAAAGGTGGTATGCTATACGGAAACTTCAACTAAATTTTCTAAGACAGAAATAATTTTTGTTATATCCTTATGCACAATTTCAAGATTGTTTTTAGTGTTACCGGCTGTGTTTATTGACATTGGCACATCGTCTGCAATACTTCTTGCCATTTCTGCAACTGTAATGGGCTTGATTTTTATTTTAATCACCGGTAAATATTACGGTAATACAAAATTAGACCTTATAAGCATTTGCAACAGTAATTGTGGTAAAGCCTTTGTATTTGGCGTACTGTCTTTTTCTCTAATTTTAAATTTAGGCTTACTTGTACGCAGTGTTGCAGAAAGTATTAAAATTAGTTTGCTTCCTAATTCTTCAATAATTGTAATTACTGTTTTGTTTACAGTTGGGGTTTTGCTATGCTCTTTAATTGGGTTAAAATCCATTATTAGAAGCATTTCATTTACATTGCCCTTTACACTTATAATGTTGTTTTTACTTTGCATATTATCTGTTAACAACATTGAAATCAACAATATTTGCCCTATATTTGGCGACGGATTTAACAAGCTGATATACGGAACTGTGTTATCAGGATTTTTCGGTGATTTTGTGTTAATATCGTTTATGTTATCTTTTTCTGACAGTAATGTAACATACAAATCTATTGCAATTCCGTCCTTTGTTATTTCATCAATTGCCTTAATAGTAGTAATTTCTATATCTGTTTTGGTGTTGCCACAAAATAGAATATCCACCTTTTTTATACCTATATACAGGGTTGCACAATATGTTAATATAGGTGGGTTTATGCTACGTACAGAGGCAATATTCACGATTTGTTGGGGGTTGTGCTTTTTTGGAACTGCGTCAATTTATTTATATATTTTATCATTGATTACAGGCAGATTGGTTGGTGCAAAATCAAACAGATTTATTATGGTTATCTATGCTATAATCGTAGTATCTGTTTCATTTATTTCTAAAAACACCTCGTTTTTAGTTATGCACACTAAAATTTTTGAAGCTTTACGATTTATAATTCAACTTGTTTTGCCAATATGCGTATTATTTCATTATAAGAGAGGTCAGGCAAAATGAAAAATGTTTCTATAATTATTTTAATAGTACTTTTATGTATTGTGTTTTCCGGTTGCAATGGTTCAAGGGACATAACAGACCTTGCTTTTATTATTGCAATTGGTATTGATAAAGGAGAAAACGGAATGTATAATTTTACATTTCAATCTATAAAGCCTTCTACCTTTACTACGGATAATTTTGAACAAAATCCATTGGTTACATCAACGATATCTGCCCCTACTATATATTCTGCAATGGATATTATAAATACTAACATTTCCGAAAAGTGTGATTATTCACACATAAAACTTGTGGTATTTTCAAAACAGATATTTGAAGCAGGTGCAGAAAATCCAATTACTGCTATGTTAAAGTCTAACGATTTTCACCCAAACACAAGGGTAGTTATGGCAGAAAGCAGTGCAAAAAACTATTTAATATCAGTACGCCCTACCTTAGACACAAACCCTGCCGAATATTATGAAAACATCTTTAAAAAGGATTATTCAACATTTTCCGTAGACACTCAGTTAAAGGATTTTGAAACAAGTAATTTTAATGTTGTGCCTATTGTTAATCAGTTTGAGCCAAAGGAAAACTCCTTAATTTCCAACGATGTTGAGGGTATGGCTATTTTAAATAATTGCAAGCTTGTAGCTACTGCTGTAAATTACGAAGCTTATATTTACAAGTTTTTAAACGATAACAATTTTTCCGGTAACTGTTATGTGATGCTTGATGACAACAAGACCGTTGTTAAAATAACAAAATCAAATTGTTGCTTTAACTCTGACTTGTTTGTCAACCCTCCTATTACCAAAATAAACATTATAGCCTATGGGGAAGTAGTGTGGTCGGAATTTGAAAATATATACATTGCAAACAATAAAAAACTAAAACAAAGGATTGATGAAAAATTAGAAACTGATGCAGAAAATTTTTTGTACAAGTGCTCAAAGGTTTATAAAACCGATATTTTAAATATATGTGAGAAATCAAAATATAAATATTTAACAAATAAGGCTTGGAAAAATGAGAAAATACAAAATTTGTTTGAAAATATGAAGTATGAGGTTAATGTAAACACAAACATAGAAAGAGAGGGAATAAATACGGAATAAATGCAAAAAGTACTAAAACAAAAGTTTTAGTACTTTTTAACTAAAATCTCCATTTGAAACGTCTTGAAACATTTTAACTATCTGTTCCTTAATCATTTTAGCATCTGACTTATTTAGTTTACTAAAATTAGAAACTACATATTCGGAAGCCTCTCCTGTTACTTTTAACAAGTCGGAATCTTCATAAATATTTGCCATTTTAAGCTCCGGCAAGCCGTGTTGACGAGTTCCGAAAAACTCGCCGGGACCACGAATTTCAAGGTCTTTTTGAGATATTTCAAAGCCATCATTTGTTTTGGTCATAATATCCATTCGCTCTTTGGCAACCTCGCCGCCACCCTGACAGAACATAATGCAGTATGACTGCCACTTGCCTCTTCCCACTCTGCCTCGCAACTGATGAAGCTGTGAAAGCCCAAACCTTTCGGCATTTTCAATAATCATTGTATTGGCATTTGGCACATTAACGCCTACTTCAATTACTGTGGTGCTGACCAAAATATCAATTTCACCATTATAAAAATCATTCATAACGGCGTCTTTTTCTTTGGCAGGCATTTTACCGTGAACAAAGGCTACCCTATGATTTTTAAAGGTTTTTGCTTTTAAATCCTCGGCAAACTGTGTAACTGCCTTTAACTCCTCCATAGTTTCGGAAAGCTCTACCGCAGGGCAAACAATATAAACCTGTCTACCCTCCGAAACCTGTTTGGAAATGAATTTATTTATTCTTTCTCTCATACCTTCGTCTACCGAATAGGTTGAAACAGGCTTTCTGCCCGGTGGCATCTGTTTAACTGATGAAATGTCCAAATCTCCGTATAAAATCAATGCCAATGTCCTTGGTATAGGTGTTGCAGTCATAACCAAGGTATGGGTGTTTTCGCCCTTTACCGACAATGCAGACCTTTGCTTTACGCCAAATCTATGTTGCTCGTCAGTTATTACAAGTGCAATGTTTCTAAACTCTACTTCCTTTTGAATAAGTGCGTGAGTGCCTATAACAAACTGTGCCTCACCGGTTTTGATTTTTTCGTATGCCTCTCGTTTTTCCCTTGCAGTCATACTACCTGTTAGTAAAATTGTCTTAATACCAAACCCATTTAGCATTTTGCTGACAGACTCAAAATGTTGGTTTGCAAGGATTTCCGTAGGTGCCATCATTACTGCCTGATATCCATTTTTAATTACTGCGTATGCTGATGCCACTGCAACTACTGTTTTACCACAACCTACGTCCCCCTGAACAAGTCTGTTCATTTTCTTACCTGATGACATATCTAAAACTATTTCATCAATGACTTTTAGCTGGTCATCAGTTAATTTAAAGGGCAGGCTTTCTACAAATTCACAAGCAAAATTATTGCCGTCTATTACTATACCATTGGTGGTTGTCCGTTTGTTCCTTAAAAGCCTCATTGCCGTTTGCAAGTAAAACAGTTCTTCAAATGCAAGGCGTTTTTTAGCATATCCGTACTTTTCAAAGGTCTCCGGAAAGTGAATATTTGAAACTGCATAATCAATACCACATAATGTATATTTTTCCCTTAAAAAACCAGGCAATGTTTCAGGTAGTTCCCCAACATATTTTAGACATTCTATTTGCGTAGTTTGCATAATCTTTTGGGTTAACTTTGCAGTTAATGGGTAAACCGGAACAATTTTATTGGTAAACTCTGCTGTATCTGCCTTTTCGTATATTGGATTTGACATTTCAACCCTATGATTTCTAACAGTTGCCTTGCCATAAAAATAATACTCTGCAGAAATATCAAGATTTTTTGCAATCCAATCCTGATTAAACCAAGTAATTTCAACAATACCGGTACTGTCAGTAACTCTTAATTTTTGCAAAGAAAGCCCGCGCCGAATACGGTTGTTTCTTACAACCGTAACAGCACAGGCTTTGATTAGTATATTTTCACCATCTATTATATCACAAATATTTACAATATTTGAACGGTCTTCGTAACTACGAGGATAATATTTCAACATATCTTCAACAGTATATATTCCAAGCTTATTAAACAGCTTTTCCCTTGCAGGACCTATTGACTTTATTGAATTTATCCCGTTATTTATCATAATACCTACTCCAATGAAATAATGTAGTAGTAAAGTGGTTGACCGCCACTATGAACCATACAGTCAAGCTTTGGATATTTTTCGTTAATGCGTTTTTCAAGGGCTGATGCTTCATCCTCTGTAACATCTTCTCCATAGAACACTGTAACCATAGAAACTTGGTCATCTGTCATTTTTTCCAAAAGCTCCATTGCTACATCGGAAATATCCTTGCCTAAAACTTGAATTTTACCTTCGTTCATACCCATAATATCGTCTTTTTTAATATCAAGTCCGTCAATTTCAGAATCTCTTGCAGCAAATGTAATAGACGCAGTTTTAACTGTGGAAATTGCCTCTATCATCATTTCTTTGTTGTCGTCAGCCTCGGCATCTTCATCAAAGGTTAAGATTGCAGTAATGCCCTGAGGAATTGTCTTTGTAGGAATAACAACAACCTCTTTTTCCGTTAATTCGTCAACTTGTTCAGCTGCCAAGATAATGTTTTTATTATTTGGGAAAACAAATACAGTTTCGGCATTTACACTTTCCACTGACTTTAAAATATCCTCAGTACTTGGGTTCATACTTTGACCGCCTTCGACAATACTGTCAACGCCCAATTCCTTTAATATTTCTGCCATACCATTGCCTGCTGCAACTGCTACCATACCGTATTTTTTTGCCGGTTCTGTTGGCTGAGGTTTTTCTTCCTCGGCAGTTTCCTCAGCAATATTTTCCTCATGCTGATATTTCATATTATCAATTTTAAGGCTTGTAAGTTCACCGATTTTAACTGCTTCTTCCAACACAAAGCCCGGGTGGTTTGTATGAATATGCACCTTAACGACCTCATCGTCGTCAATTACCAACATACAATCCCCTTTACCTTGAATAGCAGACCTAAATGTATTTACATTATAATCAGTCTTTTTATTTATTATAAATTCAGTGCAATACAAGAACTTAATATCAGCTGTATCAATTTCTGTTTTGTTTACTACCGGTGCTGTTGATGCTTGGGCCGGCTTGTTTATTAGCTCAACCTCATTGCCCTCTAATGCCATTAAGCAACCATTTAATATTGTATAAAGCCCCATACCCCCTGCATCTACAACACCTGCTTGTTTTAATACAGGTAACATATCGGGAGTTTTATCCAAAACTTTTTTTGAATGTGCAACAACCTTTTGCATAAACTCTACAATATCTTCGTTCTTTTTAGCAATGGCAGCTGCATATTCTGCAGTTTCCCTTGAAACAGTAAGAATTGTACCTTCGGCAGGCTTCATAACTGCCTTGTATGCAGTGGCATTTGCAGACTTAAATGCGTTTGCAATTTGAACAGTGCCTACTTCACCTGCTCCCTCTAAGCCTCTGTAAAATCCTCTAAATATCTGTGATGAAATAACACCACTGTTACCCCTTGCACCCCTAAGTGAAGCAGAGGCAATACATTCTGCAACCTTTGAAGCACTGTTTTCAGTAACAGATAGTACCTGCTTTGCAGCAGCCGACACTGTCATTGACATATTTGTGCCTGTGTCTCCGTCCGGCACAGGAAATACATTTAGGTCATCTACCATCTTTTTATTATTTTCAAGATTATTGGCAGCGCTTATAAAAACCTTTTTAAGCAAATTGCCGTCTAATGTTTTTAACAAGTAACTCACTCCTAATCTACTTTTACGCTTTCAACATTGACATTAACTTGCTTTACAGTAAAACCTGTTACACTTTCAACGTTGTACTTAACGCTTTCTATAATACTTTCAGATGTTGATTTAATATTTATTCCGTATCCTACGATTACGTGAACATCAATAGTGATACCCTCGTCATCTGTTGATACTCTGATGCCTTTGGACATAGCATCTCTTTTTAAAAGCGAAGCAATACCATCGGCTGTATTTCTAACTGCCATACCAACTACACCGTAACAGCGTGCTGCTGCATCTCCGGCAATGGTTGCTATAACGTCATTTGTTATTATGACCATTCCGTTTTCGTTTTCTATTTTAGCATTCATTGCATAGACACCTCCATAACAATAGATACCTATATTATACTGCAAATTGTCAAAAAAATCAACTATAAAATTTTATGGATAAATTTTATTTAATATCACAAAATAATAATAAAGGTGGTATGGCTTTGAAAAAATTTTTATATTTAACAGTAGGCTTTGTAAGTGGGTTAATAAACGGAATATTAGGAACAGGTGGTGGAACAATTGTAGTGCCATCAATTGAAGCATTGGGAACAGAGGTTAAAAAGTCCCACGCTACTGCTATTGCCATCATTTTACCTATTACCATAGTTTCTGCATTTTTCTACATTAAACAAGGAATAATTGATATAAAAGCCACATTGATTGTAACTGTTTTAGGTAGTTTTGGAGCATTATGTGGTGCAACAATACTTAAAAAAATACCCTCCAAATATCTAAAAATACTCTTTGGAATTTCTATGATTTTCGGAGGTGTTAAAGGACTAATATGATTTTGCTTTCAATTTTCGGATTTGTATCAGGAATAGTAAGTGGTATGGGTATCGGTGGTGGAATTGTTTTAATACCTGCCCTAACTATGATTTTAGGCTTTGACCAAAAAATTGCCCAAGGCATTACTTTGCTATACTTTATTCCCACTGCTGTTTTTGCACTGATAGTTCACATTAAAAACAAGGTTGTGGATTTTAAAATTATTTTATACACTGTTTTTACAGGAATTATAGGTGCATCGGTTGGTGCTTTTTGTATAAGATATTTTTCCTCACAGCACCTATCCAAAATATTTTCGGTATTTTTATTGACTGTGGGAATATTTCAAACAATTAGTGGGTTAAAGCAAAGGAATTGACTATATTATCAAAATCCTTTGACACTTCCTCGGAAATGTCCTCACATTTTGTAACTGTAATGTTATAGCCTTTATCTTCAAGGATTAGTATGGTTTGGGTTACATTGTTGCCATCATAAAGATAGTTTGCAACTGTAACAGGGCTGTTATTTAACGTATCGTCCTTGTAGCTTATTAGCTCTGCATCAATTTCAGTATCTTTTAGCGATGCTGAAAATTCTTCCATAGTCATCTTTTTAAGGCTGCCGTCATTTTTAGCATATACAATATTTATACTTGAACCACTTTGCCGATCTGTCAAAATAAAGTCAACTGCCTTTTCCATTCTTTTAGCAGTGTACTTTTTAGGATAAGTTATTGTAAAGCCATATTTTGAAGTATACACACAGTTCTCGTTTTCATCTAATTTGTAATCTACCTCTGTTTCCTTGGTAATATCATTGCTTTGACTTACAACAGCTGTTGACTCTGTGTTTTTATAAAAATTTACAAATATCAAAATGCCAATTCCAAGGATTAACACTAAAACTATTAAAATTAAAGTAGTGATTTTTTTATTCATTTTCTCACTCCATTTTAAAAATTATCTAAAAACGAAATTTCCTTGCCTTTTATTTTATATCCCGGCATTGTGTCCACATTTACTGAATGAATACTGTTAAAAATATTACTTTCCAGCATTGGATTTGTCTTTTTAAGCTCTTTAATAAGCATCTTAATTTCTTGGCGTTTAGACTCTCCAATACCGTCAACAGAATTATCCCTACGTTCTACAAACCTGCAAGCACATTGAATAAATTCTAAATTATTATAATTTTTCCAAGCAATAATTGCATCTTCATGAACACAGTACAAAGGTCTTATAAGCTCCATACCTTCAAAATTTGTACTGTGAAGCTTTGGCAACATTCCTTGAATTTGTGCACCGTACATCATACCCAAAAGAGTAGTTTCAATTACATCTGAAAAATGGTGTCCAAGTGCAATTTTATTACAACCAAGTTCCTTTGCTTTGGCATACAAATGCCCTCTTCTCATTCTTGCACACAAATAACATGGAGACCCTCCAACCTGGTCTACTGCTTCAAAAATATCCGATTCAAATATAGTTAAAGGAATATTCATTAACCCTGCATTATCCTCAATCTTTTTGCGATTTATCGGATTATACCCCGGGTCCATAACCATATAGATAAGCTCAAATTTAGTGTGGCTGATTCTTTGTAAATGGCGCATTAAATTTGCCATAATCATTGAGTCCTTGCCACCTGAGATGCAAACAGCGATTTTATCCCCGTCACTAATCATTTCATACCTTTTTACACCGGCAATAAAGGGATTCCAAATATCTTTTCTGTATTTTTTTATTAAACTTCGCTCTATTAACTGATACTTTTCAAGTTCTCTTGGCATTTTATTCTCCTATAATGTCTTTAATTACTTCCGATGCAATTATTAACCCAACAACAGAAGGTACAAACGAAATGCTTCCCGGCACCTTCTTTTTGCTTTCTTCCTCAATTGGTGAATCTGTTTCTATTGGTTTTTCCTTGGAATACACTACTTTCAGTTTTTTTATTCCTCGTTTTTTTAATTCGTATCGCATTACTCTTGCAAGTGGGCATACGGAAGTTTTGTAAATATCTGCAACTTCAAATTCAGTTGGGTTAAGTTTATTACCGGCACCCATTGAAGAAATCACAGGAACATTTAAGCTATAACATTTTTCGATAATATCAATTTTAGCAGATACTGTATCAATGGCATCAATTACATAGTCATATTTTGAAAAGTCAAATTGCGCAGATGCCTCTGCATTGTAAAAGCAATTTATAGCATTAACCTTGACATTTGGATTAATATCCAAGATTCTATTTTTCATAACATCAACCTTTGCCATTCCCACTGTGCTGTGAAGGGCAATAATTTGCCTGTTAATATTTGAAATGCTTACGGTGTCATTATCAACAAGTGTAAGGTTTTCAGCACCACTACGTGCCAAAGCCTCTACAACATAGCCACCTACACCACCTATGCCAAATATTATTATTTTAGAATTTTTAATTCTATTTATTCCTTCTTTGCCTATTAGCAAACCTGTTCTTGAAAATTCCATATTTATTACCTACTTTTACTTGATAGTAATATTATAATATAAATTTTAAAATATTTCAATATTATAAAATTAAAAGCTGTAAAACACAGTTTTACAGCCCTTACATTACTTGTATTTATGATACCATTGTCTTATCTGCTCAATTTCTTCTGGTGTGCATCTTGCCTTTAAATCGGCTTTTAAATCTGCGACTAATTTTGCAGTCATTCCTTCAGTATAATATCTATTTTTATAGTTATTTATTTCAGAAAAGCTAAACTTCCTTGTAACCAATGCAACTGCTTCAACCTTATCGGTATAGTCAATATCTTTTTGCTTTGGCTCTTCAATTTTCTTTTCTGTAGGCTGAACAGGAACAGCATTTTCCTCCTGGGTATTTGATGGTTGCTGAACACCTTCTTCGTTAGGAACAGATATGTTTTTAGTGTTTATTTCAGATACTGCCTTTTGTAGGTCATCTATAGTCTTTTCATCAACAGATTCCACAATTGTATTAACCATATAATTTCCTGCAATATTGATACCTACAAATATTGCAACAGCTACTAACAAAACTATGGATATTATCGTAATTATTATTACTTTTGTTTTCTTTTTCATAATAAAACCTCTACGCAAATGTTGTATATATAATAAATGCGTTTGGCAAGAACCAAACGCATTTAATTATTTAATTATTTACAAATTATTCTAAACCTACAACAGTTTCTTCAACTACTGCTTTGTTAGCATTTAATAACTCAACTTTTGATAAAAGTCTATCATACAATACAGCAGCTTCTGCTCTTGTTAATGTATCTTGAGGTCTGAATGAACCATCTGTATCACCAATGAACAAGCCAAGCTTTGAAAGTAATTCTACATATTCCTTAGCCCAATCTTGGATAGAAGCACCATCTTTGTATTCTACTGCAGGAACGCCTGCTGTAAGTTCTTTTAATGTATCAAGACCGATTGTTCTACCAATAAGTGCAGCCATTTCTTCACGAGTTACAACTTGATCAGGTTTAACTGTACCATCTTCATAGCCCTTCATAATACCTGCCTTAACAGCGCCACCAACGAACAAGTTGTACCAAGCAGTTGGGTCAGCATCAGGAGCATTTACATCTGCACCTTCAATATTATAAATCAATGAAAGAATCTTTGATGTTTCAGCACGTGTAATACCGGCATTTGGATCGTATTTTGTTGCTGATTTACCACTTAAAATGCCTTTATCAACAAGTCTGTTGATAGCATCTGCAGCCCAATCAAATTCTGAAGTTACATCATCAAATTTTGTTGATTTTTCAACAGGTGTTACGTCAACTGTTGTTTCGTCAGCCGGTGTTTCATCTACTGTTGTTTCGTCATCTTTTGTTTCATCTTCTGTTGTCTTGTCTTCTGTTGTTGTCTTATCTTCTGTAGTTACAACAGTAGCAGCTCTCTTTGAACCTGTTCCGTTGCCACCTGTGCTACCGTCTTTAATGTTGCTCTTATATTTACCATCGTAGATTTCTAATACATCATAATCAGCAAATACATAGTCAAGAGAAGCAGTTGTAAACATATCTACTAATTCGTCAGGAAGAATCTGTACACCTGACTTACCACCAAGGTCTTGGCTCATTTCTTTATACTTGTCAAACAAAGCACAGTTTAATTTTGTGTATTTTGGTAGACAAATTACACTATACATTTCTTCAAGTAAAATTGTTTTGAATGTATCCTTTGTAAATGCTGTTTTGTCCTCATAGTAACGTGCTCTAAGAGCGATACCACAATCTACAGCGTAATCGTAAAGCATTTTTTCAGCTGCAGCCGCATCCTTAATGCCATAATTAGATACAAGTCTATCGCGAACAGCATCATATCTTTCTGCGAAAATTGGGTATTCTTTAAACTTTTCAATCATTTGATTGATTTTTGCACCACCATCTGATGGATAATTAACATCAGCAAATGCAATTGTAGAAATTGATGTTACCATAAGTAATACAGCAATAACTACTGATAATACTTTTTTTAGTTTCATAACTTTTTCCTCCTTGTTGACTATAAGTCCTTATAATCATTTTTAATCATTATAACACAACGATAAAATAAATTCAATATTATTTTGTAAAAAAACTGAAAAATTCTATCGTCAAAATAAACAAAAATTAAAACTGTTTTTGGTTAAAATGCATATTATTTTGCAATTTTTGTTTTCTTTTCTGTTACCTTAATTAGTGGCAAAGTGCCATTTTCAATACATTCTTTGGTAATTGTAACCTGTTTAATTTTATCATTGGACGGAATTTCGTACATAATTTCAGTCATAGTTTCTTCTAATATAGCACGCAATCCTCTTGCCCCTGTTTTACGTTCAATTGCCTTTTTGGCAACTGCAACAAGAGCATCATCTGTAAAGTTAAGCATAACATCATCATACTCAAAAAGTCTTGTATATTGCTTGACAAGTGCATTTTTAGGCTTAGTCAAAATAGAAATAAGTGCTTTTTCGTCCAATGTTTCTAAGGAAGCAATAACAGGAACTCTGCCTATAAATTCAGGAATAATGCCAAATTTAATTAAATCTTGAGGCAAAACCTTTTTAAATAGTTCCCCTACGTCCTTTTTAGATGCACTTTCTATTGTAGCGCCAAAGCCAAGCTCCTTTTTACCTACACGGCTGCCAATAATCTTTTCAAGACCATCAAATGCGCCACCACAAATAAACAGGATATTTGTTGTATCAATTTGAATAAGCTCTTGATGTGGGTGCTTACGTCCACCCTGAGGAGGAACAGAAGCAACAGTACCCTCTAAAATTTTTAGAAGTGCCTGTTGAACACCTTCCCCGCTAACATCTCTTGTTATTGAAACGTTTTCGCTTTTACGGGTAATTTTATCTATTTCATCAATATAAATAATACCCTTTTCTGCCTTTGCAATATCGTAATCTGCTGCTTGGATAAGTTTTAGCAAAATGTTTTCAACGTCCTCGCCAACATATCCTGCCTCTGTAAGTGCAGTGGCATCGGAAATTGCAAAGGGAACATCTAATATTTTTGCAAGAGTTTGAGCAAGTAAAGTTTTACCGGAACCTGTCGGCCCTAACATCATAATATTACTCTTTTGAATTTCAAGGTCATCGTCTGCCTTAATATCAGAGTTTATTCTTTTATAGTGGTTGTATACTGCAACAGCAAGTTGCTTTTTGGCATATTCTTGACCAATAACATAATCGTCCAAAACCTCTTTAATTTCCTTTGGCTTTGGGACATTTTCAAAAGAGAAGTCCTTAGTGTCAATATGGTCATCAAATTCGTCCTCTACAATGCTGATACAAGCACGAATACAATCTTTACATATTGCAACGTCCGGTCCAACAATCAGTTGATTGCTGGGCTGACCACAAAATGAACACTTTTGAATGTTGTTTTCCTTATTATTACTCATTTCGCCCTCCGAATTTACGGTCTTTCATAAATTACTTTGTCGATTAAACCGTATTTTGCAGATTCTTCTGCTGACATAAAGTTATCTCTTTCGGTATCTCTTTCAATTTCTTCTAAAGGTTTGCCTGTATTCTTAGCAAGAATTTCATTAAGATTTTGCTTAATTCTAATAATTCTGTCTGCATGAATTTTGATATCTGTTGCCTGTCCTTGCATTCCGCCTAAAGGCTGGTGAATCATAATTTCACTGTTTGGCAATGCAAATCTCTTTCCCTTTGCACCACATGAAAGCAAGAATGCACCCATACTTGCAGCCATACCTATGCAAATTGTTGAAACATCGCATTTAATGTATTGCATAGTATCATAAATTGCCATACCTGATGTTATGCTACCACCGGGGCTGTTAATGTATAGGCTTATGTCCTTATCCGGGTCTTCGGCTTCCAAGAATAAAAGCTGTGCAACTACAAGCCCCGCAGTTACGTCATTGATTTCTTCACCTAAGATAATAATTCTATCCTTTAACAAACGTGAATAAATATCGTATGCACGTTCACCTCTGTTTGTTTGTTCAATTACTGTTGGTACTAAACTCATTGTGTGCACTTCCTTCCAATTGTGTAATTATTATTTTGCTTCTGCTACTATAAATTCAACAACTTTCTTGTTTACGATACCGTCTTTAATTTCCTCTTCGGGAACAAACTTTTTGATATCCTCAACCTTCATTTGATAGTTGTCTGCAATCTTTTTGTATTCTGCTTCAATATCCTTTGCTGTTGCTTCAACCTTTTCAGCCTTTGCAATAGCTTCTAATGTTAACGATACCTTAACTTGCTTTGTAGCATGGTCTTTAAATTGTTCTTTAAATTTGTCAATTGTCATACCTGTCATTTCAAAGTACTTTTGTAATGTAATACCTTGACCTTGAAGCCTTGCATCGTAATCACGAACCATCATATTAAGTTGTTGTTCAATCATACATTCAGGAATGTCAACCTTTGTTTTGTCTGCAACCAATTCAACTGCTTTGTCCTCTGTTTCAGCCTTAGCCTGAGCATCCTTAGCTTCTTTCAACTTCTTCTTTGTGTCTTTTTTTAGGTCTGCAATTGTATCGAATTCTGATACGTCCTTTGCAAATTCATCATCAAGTGCAGGAAGTTCCTTTTTCTTGATTGCGTTAATTTTTACTTTAAATTCTACTGCTGCACCTTTAAGGTCGTCTGCATGGTAATCCTTTGGGAATGTAACGTTAACTGTTACGTCATCGCCTTTGTTTGCACCGATAAGCTGGTCTTCAAAGCCGGGAATAAATTGACCTGAACCGATTGTAAGTTCAAAATCTTTACCTGCGCCACCTTCAAATGCTACGCCGTCTTTAAAGCCTTCAAAGTCAATAACTGCAATATCGTCTTTTGCAACTGCTCTGTCATCAACCTCAACAATTCTTGCGTTTCTTTCTTGAAGCTTTGCAATTTCTGCATCTACATCTGCCTTATTTACAGTATACTCAACTTTTTCCAATTCAATACCTTTGTATTTGCCTAATTTAACCTCAGGTTTAAGTTGAACCTTTACTGAAATAACAACATTTTCGCCCTTTTTGATGTCATCAACTGTGATGTCAGGCTTGTCAACCGGTTCAATATCAAGTTCCTTAACTGCTTCGTCATAAGCGTCAGGCAATACTGCATTAACTGCATCCTCGTAGAATATTTCTTCGCCATACAATTTTTCTACCATTGCTCTTGGTGCTTTACCTTTTCTAAAACCGGGTACGTTTATGTACTTAACATTTTTAGCATAAGCCTTTTTCATACCTTCTTCAAATTTTTCCGGAGTAATTTCTAATTTAAACTCCGCTACACTTTTTTCTATCTTTTCTAATTTTGCCATTTTATATGCTCCTTCCAATTTATATCATTGTAATTTATAAATAAAATAGATTTTTCAATCCAAAATTTTATACGGATTAAATCCTAAATAGTCGCAAGACACAAGGTTGTAAGATATACCGTTTTCTGTAAAATCTTCGTAATCCTTATACCCGTTGCCGTGCAAATGCCCAAATATACATTTTAGGACACCATATTCCTCCATTAGCTTTTTAAATGCTTCATCAGGTGGATAATGAAGTGCTGTAATAATATTTTTAACACCCTGTTTTTTTGCATCTTCAAAGGAAAGCTTTAACCTTTCAAGCTCACGGTTGTAAATTTTCTTATCCTCTTCATCAGAGGTGGTAAGTTGCCAACCCCTTGAGCCACAAACTGCCGTTTCCTTATATATATAACAGTTATTCTGCACAAAAGAAATACTGTCAAAATCATTTTGAGCACACCAGGATAGGTGTTTGTTCATAGTTGTCCACCAATAGTCGTGGTTTCCCTTTAAAATGATTTTTTTACCATTTAATTTATTTATGTAGTTAAAGTCGTCGTAAGTATCCTCAAGATACATAGCCCACGAAACATCACCGTTAATGATAACAACATCTTCATCGGTAACAAGGTTGTTCCAATTTTTCTCCAACCTTTTTTCGTAATCGTCCCACTTTGCACCAAACACATCCATTGGTTTGTCCTCATTAAACGAGAGGTGCAAATCGGAAATACCATACAAAGCCATAATTTCATCCTTTGCATATTTATTTTTGTTGTGGTTATAATATTGTTGAAGGGAGATGTTATCTATGGATAAAAGCTACAATCAACAAAACACACCAAACTGCATTTGTTGTTCTGTTTCTAACTGCATTCACAACTGCGACAAGAAATGCTCTGCAACAGAAGTGCACGTAGGCCCTAAAAGTGCTTGTTGCACTGCCGAAACAGGCTGTGAAACATTCCAATCTAAATAACCACTTTGTAAAGCTGTTAGGTTTAGCCTAATAGCTTGTTACATATAAAGTCTTTAAGCTGGTCTTTTTTAACTGAATCGTTAAACCTAACTTCCTTATTTTTAAGCTCTCCTAATGATTTAGGAATATCAAGGTTTGTCTTTGCAAACAAATTATCAATAAGTGTAAATTCGTCCTTATCATCAACGTTTTGACTGCCCTCTAATGCTGTCATAACAGAACGATTAAATTTATATGGACTTGCAGTTGATAAAATAACAGATTTTGAACTGTCCCCTGTTTCAAACAAGTATTGGTCATATACGTTTTTACCAACAGCAGTATGTGTATCCATAATATAACCGTAATTTTCAAATGTGTCCTTTATTGTAAGTGCAGTGTCCTTATCATCACAAAATCCACCCCACAAAACTTCGGAAATCTTAGTCTTCATTTCCTCGTCAACCTCGTAGGTGCCGTCCTTTGCCAAATTATCCATAAAGCCTTTGACCTTATTGCAATCTCTGTCTGCAATATCAAACAAAAATCTTTCTAAATTGCTTGAAATCAAAATATCCATTGAAGGTGATGTTGTAACAAAGAATTGTCTGTTTTTATTATATACACCTGTTTTAATAAAGTCTGTTAAAACGTTGTTTTTATTAGAAGCACAAATAAGCTTGTTAACAGGCAATCCCATTTTCTTTGCATAATATCCTGCAAGTATATCTCCAAAATTACCTGTTGGCACAACAAAATTGATTTTGTCCCCTAACTTGATTTCGTTCGATTTAAGCATATCGCAATACGCAGAAAAATAATAAACTATTTGAGGCAACAATCTACCCCAGTTAATAGAGTTAGCAGATGAAAGCATATAGCCTTTTTTGTCAAGCTCTGCCTTAAATTGTTCATCTGTAAATATCTTTTTAACGCCACTTTGAGCATCGTCAAAGTTGCCTAAAATGCCACCTACTGCAACATTTTTGCCCTCTTGTGTAACCATTTGAAGCCTTTGGATATCCGAAACACCGTCATGTGGATAAAATACAGCAATCTTTGTGCCGTCTACGTCCTTAAAGCCTTCAAGTGCTGCCTTGCCGGTATCACCTGATGTTGCAACTAAAATAATAACTGTTCTGTTGTCCCCTGTCTTTTTAATTGCCTTTGTCATAAAGTGTGGCAAGATTTGAAGTGCAACGTCCTTAAAAGCACATGTTACACCGTGCCAAAGCTCCAAGAAATATACGCCACTGTTTAGCTTATAGACAGGAGTAATACTTTCTGTGCCAAACTTTTCAGTATTATACGCCGACTTAACACAGTCTGTAACCTCTTCAACTGTGTAATCGGTAAGATATTTTGTCATAATGTTAACAGCACGTTCTGCATAGGACTTGTCCTTCATCTCATCAATTTCAGATAATGAAAATTGTGGAAAACTGTCCGTAACAAAAAGCCCTCCGTTAGGTGCAAGACCTGTTTTAATAGCCTCTGCGCTTGTGCATTCGTATTCATTTCCTCTTGTACTGTTGTATTTCATACATACACCAACCTTAAAATCAATATATACCAAACTATATAATACTATAAAAAATGCAATTTGTAAAGAGTTTTTACAGTTTTGGTGTCTTTGCCCAAAAATTTACATAAAATTATTACTATTTATTTAATATTAACAAAAGCCTAAATTTCTGTTACTTTACAAAAATACTTTCCTATTGTATAATATGTAATATGTTATAATTTCAAACGGAGGATTTTGAAAGAAATGGTTAAATTTGGTACAGCCGGTAATCCTGAAATATTTTATGACGAGGGTGGAAAGTCATCCCTTGAAATGCCAAAATGGCTTGAAAGCATTGGTCTTGATGCCTATGAATATCAATGTGGCAGAGGTGTTAGAATATCTGACGAAGGAGCACAAATTTTAAAAGAGAATGCACAAAAACACAACATCTCACTAAGTGTGCACGCACCTTACTTTATAAATATTTCAAGTATGGAGCAAGAAAAATTAGATAATTCGATAAATTACATATTACAAGCAGTACAGGCAGCAAAACATATGGACGCCGGTCGGGTTGTGGTTCACATGGGCTCCGGCAAAGATATAACAAGGCGTAATGCCATGGAAATTTCCAAGCAAACTATTGAAAAATTGTTAAAAGAAATGGACAGCAACGGTTTGGGAGATATTACGATATGCCTTGAAACAATGGGTAAAATAAACCAAATGGGTACTATTGAAGAAGTAATGGAAATGTGCTGTTTTGACGAAAGGCTGTTACCTACTGTTGACTTTGGACATCTAAATGCCAGAATGCAAGGTGCATTAAAAACAGAAGAGGATTTTGATGCAATACTAAAATATATGGAAAAGAAAATGGGTAGGCAAAGGACGGAGCATTTTCATGCTCATTTTAGCAAGATTGCTTATACAAAGGCCGGAGAAAAAAACCACGTTACCTTTGAAAACACAGAGTATGGTCCTGAATTTATGCCACTTGCAAGGGCACTTGTTAAAAGAAAATTATCACCAACTATTATTTGCGAATCTGCCGGAACTCAAAGCATTGACGCATTAGCAATGAAAAAAATATACGAGGAGTGTTTATAATGAAGATATTATTTTTAAATGGTCCAAATCTTAATATGTTAGGCATTAGAGAACCTGACAAATACGGAACAGAAACCTTGGAGCAGATAAACAAAAAAATAAAAAATTACTGTGATGGTAAAAACATAGTTGCAGAGTTTTATCAATCCAACCACGAAGGTGAAATCATTGATAAAATTCACAGCACAAGAGGTGTCTTTGATGGAATTATTATAAATGCAGGAGTATACACTCATTACAGTTATGCAATTCGTGACGCTATACCAATTGCAGAAATGCCTGTTATTGAGGTGCATCTTACAAATGTTTACAGCAGAGAGGAATTTAGAAAAACCTCTGTAATTGCACCGGTTTGCAAGGGTCAAATAAGTGGCTTTGGCAGTGATAGTTATATTTTAGCAACAAAGGCGATGGAACTATGCTTGAAATAAAGGATATATTAAAGGAAGAAGGTATTGACGGAATAATTATCACTTCCTCTGAAAATATATATTATTTTAGTGGATTTACAGGTGGTGAAGGCTTTGCTGTATTAACTGCCGACAAAAACTATATTTTAGTTGACGGCAGATACACCATACAAGCCAAGGAGCAGGCTAAGGGGTTTGAGGTTATTGAATTTAAAAAAGCGCCTTATGAACATATTGAAAAATTAAGCTTAAAAAATGCAGGATTTGAGGAAAAGGCCATTTCCTACTATCAATACAACAACCTGTGTAACAATTTAAAAGCTACAAAATTAAAGGGCGTTTCGGATTTACTTTCTAAACTTAGGCAAGTAAAGAGGCAAGATGAAATTGATAATTTAAGACAGGCTGAAAAAATCGGTGATATGGCATTTGAACACATTTTAAGGTTTATAAGGCCCAATATTTCTGAAAGAGAAATAGCCTTGGAGCTTGAATATTTTATGAAGAAAAACGGTGCAGACGGTCTTTCCTTTGACACTATTGTTGCTGTGGGCAGTCATTCTGCATTACCACACGCCCGGCCTACAAATGCAGTTGTTGAAACCGGCAAGGTAGTGCTTATGGATTATGGTTGTATATACAATGGGTATTGCAGTGATATGACAAGAACTGTTGCAGTGGGCAATGTAGATGACAAAACAAAAAATATTTATGATATTGTTTTAGATGCACAAATTTCTGCATTAAAATCAATTAAGTCAGGTGTTAATGCCAAGGATGTTGACAAGGTTGCAAGAGACATTATTACTTCAAACGGATATGGTGAAAATTTCAACCATTCGTTAGGTCATGGTGTAGGATTACAAATACACGAACAGCCTAATTTATCCTACTCCTCCTCTTCTGTTTTACAGGAGGGCAATGTGGTAACCGTTGAGCCGGGTATTTACATCGAAGGATTTTGTGGAATTAGAATAGAAGATATGGTACTTGTTACCACTAATAATTGTGAAAATTTCACACATTCTACCAAAGATTTCATTATATTGTAAAAAACACTTGAAATTTTATGAAAAATATTGTAGAATATAATTATATAAGTATGTATGGAGGTAAATATTTATGATATCAGCAGGAGAATTTAGAAATGGCGTTACTTTTGAATTGGACGGTAACGTATATCAAGTAGTTGAATTCCAACACGTAAAACCGGGTAAAGGTGCTGCGTTTGTTAGAACTAAACTTAAAGACGTAATCAACGGCTCAAACGTTGAAAAAACTTTTAGACCAACAGATAAAATGCCAAAGGCTCACATTGAACGTAAGGATATGCAATATTCTTATGCAGATGGTGATTTGTTCTACTTTATGGACCAAGAATCATTTGATATGGTTCCGTTAAACTCATCACAGCTTGGAGATGCTCTTAAATTTGTTAAAGAAAACGATGTTGTTCGTTTCCTTTCATACAAAGGCAATGTATTTGGTGTTGAACCACCTACATTTGTAGAGCTTGAAATTACAGAAGCAGAGCCGGGTGTTAAAGGTGATACTGCTACAGGTGCTACAAAGCCTGCTACTTTGGAAACAGGTGCTACAATTAACGTTCCACTATTTGTTAACCAAGGGGACAAGATTAGAATTGACACTCGTACAGGCGAATATATGGAAAGAGTATAATATCAACCTTAAATAAGGAGGATTATAATATGTCAATTATTTCAGAAAAAGTTGCTTATTTAAAAGGTCTTGCAGAAGGTCTTAACGTTGCCGAAAAATCACCGGAAGGCAAAGTGCTTGCAGAAATTATTAACGTGCTTGGCAGTATTTCTGATGAAATCGAAGCCCACGAGGACGCTCACGACGAGCTTTTTGACAAGGTTTTTGATTTGGAAGATGCCGTTTACGGTGAAGAGGACGAAGATGAAGAATACTACGACGAAGACGAAGAATTTTCTATCAAATGTCCAACTTGTAACGAAGAATTTTTCCTTACCTTTGAAGATTTAGAAAGCGACGATGATATTGTTTGCCCTTATTGCAATCAAGAAATCGACCTTGGTTTAGACGATTGCGACGGCGACTGTGAAGGTTGCAAAGGTTGCGAATAATTACTAATCAAAACATTTAATTTTAGGCTGTAAAAACTTGATTTTTACAGCCTATTATTTAACTTGGGGGGTAATAAATATGTCAATAATTATCCTTGCATTTATTGCAGTTATTTTAGACAAGCTAACAAAAATTTGGGCAGTTAATTTTATATTTGATGCAAATATACCTTTACTAAAAGCAATGTACCAAAAGGAATTGGTTTATTCTGCAACAAATCATTATTTAGGCAAATCCAAAGAGGTATTAGGTGGTCTTTTTAAATTTACATACGTTGAAAACAAAGGTATGGCATGGGGAATGTTTAGTGATAACAAAGCCTTGCTTATATCACTTTGCGCAATAATTTTAGTTATAATTATTGTGCTTATTGTTAAATTTAAACCTAAAAGCATATTAGTAAAACTATGTGCCGGTATGGTTATTGGTGGCGCAATAGGTAATGTAATTGACAGGCTAACTTATGGCTTTGTAATTGATTTTATTGACATTAACCTATTTAACTACCCTGTATTTAATGTTGCTGATTGCTTTATTGTAATAGGTGCAATTCTATTTTGTATACACATTATATTTTTTGACAAGAAAAAGGAAAAATAAAATGGAAGCTAAAACTTTTATCGCCGATGAAAATACGCGAATTGACAAGTTCCTTTCTGATAAGGTTGAGGGTACAACAAGGTCCCATATTCAAAAGCTAATTGAGGATGGGAATATACTTGTAGACGGCAAGACTGTTAAACCAAATTACAAATTAAAAATTAACCAAGAAATATCCCTTACTGTTCCTGAAGCTAAACCACTTGAAATAACAGCAGAGGATATCAAACTTGATGTTGTTTACGAAGATGAACATTTGCTTATTGTAAACAAACCTCAAAATATGGTGGTGCACCCTGCTGCCGGAAATATGGAAGGTACGCTGGTAAATGCACTTATGCACCATTGTGGTGATTCGCTTTCAGGAATTAACGGAGTAATTCGTCCCGGCATAGTACACAGAATTGATAAGGATACAAGTGGGCTATTGTTAGTTGCAAAGGATGATATTTCCCATATTGGACTGGCAGAGCAAATAAAGGAGCATTCACTTACAAGAAAATATATTGCCATTGTTCACGGTAACATTAAGGAGGACAGTGGAAAAGTTGATGCACCAATAGGCAGACACCCTACAAACCGTAAAAAAATGTGCATTACAGACAAAAACTCTAAAAATGCAGTTACACATTTTAGGGTATTGGAAAGGTTTATGGAATATACATTTGTAGAATGTAGGCTTGAAACAGGCAGAACTCATCAAATACGTGTGCATATGGCAAGTATTGGCCACCCTGTTTTAGGCGATAAGACCTACGGAGTTAAAAAGGAAAAATACAACCTAAAAGGGCAACTGCTACACGCCAAAGTAATTGGTTTTATACACCCTGTTACCAAGGAGTATATGGAATTTGAAACAGAAGTACCCGAAAGGTTTTTAAAATTCTTAAAGCAAAATAAATAGAGGATAATACCATGGATATTAAAAAAATGGCAAATAAAATAATGGATATAATTAAAAACATAAACATATAAATAGAGAGGTCTTACAACAAGACCTCTCTATTTTATTAAATTACTATTTTTTATTTATTGCATCAAATATTGCAAAGGCGTCAATACGTTTTAAATCCTCTAACAAAAGCTTCATTTTTCTCATACCGAATTTTTTTAAAATTTTGGAAACCTGAGATCTAACTGTTAGTTCCTCAGTTGACCTTCTTTG
The DNA here is from genome assembly GCA_002314595.1 of Clostridiales bacterium UBA1775. Lineage (GTDB taxonomy): Bacteria > Bacillota > Clostridia > Monoglobales > Firm-18 > UBA1775. Next base: position 114,544 of record DCGP01000017.1, read on the forward strand.
AGCAATTTCTGAATAAGTTTTGCCCATATAAAGTTCCTTTAAAATATCAATTTCGGAGCTTGAAAGCTTGGATAGCAACGTAATTACATACAGTAGTGAATTTTGACGTTTCTTAACCCTTTCACATTCATCAATAATAATTTTAGCATATTTACTATTGATGTTTATTTCCTCGCCATTATAAATTTTATTTGTTACAGCAAATAATTTTTCAAAGGCAACATCCTTAGAAACATAATCGGAAATACCTAATGAAAAAACATCATAAATAAACTCATCGTCCTCATACTTTGTAAATATAATAATTTTAGTTTCGGGGCTTACCTTTCTGATACGGTCCAGCATATTAGCAGTAATACTGCCGGAATCAAGTCTTATTTCAGTTATTAAAACATCAGGTGATGTCTTTTTAACAAGCTCTATGCAATCTACATTACTGTTCACAATGCCCACTATGTCAAAGTCCTTTTTGGCTTCTAATTCTGCCTGATAGCCCCTTGCCAAATATTCTGCATTATCACATATTGCAACTTTAATCACATTTAACCCCTCTTTCCAATTCTTATTACATTCCAAGAATGCTTTTTAATTGCACTTGTAAGCCTTCCACCATCAAGCGCTACCTCTTCTTTTGCTGAATACGGCACTACATTATTTGGATTTTCTGCAGTATTAACAGCGTTTAAATCGTCATTATAAAGCACGATTTTATCAATTACCTTGTATCCTTCATACTGTCTTAAATCTATTGAAAGTTCAATGTCGTCCTCTAAACTTCTGTTTAGGATAAACAAGGTAACCTCTTCATTTTCTTGGTTTTCCACAATTGCAGTTTCTATTGCCTTTACATCTGTAAAGTTCTTTGTGTCAAATTTTGGTGAATCTACAATTGCATTAAGGGCAGTACCTCTGCCATATTTACTTGCGTGAAAATATGGATAGAAAATAGTTTGCTTCCAATAGCCTGTGTCTGTTGTCATTATTGGTGCAATTACGTTTACAAGCTGTGCCAAGCAGCCTATTTTTACCCTGTGAGAATGGTTAATTAGTGATATTAACATTCCACCTACCAGCAAGGCATCTTCAAGCTTGTAAATATCCTCTATTCTATGTTGAGCAGACGACCATCTTTCATAAGGCAAGTCTTGTCTTGACCAAACATTCCATTCATCAAATGAAAGGTTAATTTTTTTCTTTTTCTTATTTTTACCTTTAATATAGTCGCAGGTTGCAATTACTGAATCAATAAATTCAGAAAACAAGTCGGAATGTGCCAAAAAGTCTGCTGAATCCTTGGCGTTATTGTCGTAATAGCTATGTAGTGAAATATAGTCTATGTTATCATAGCATTGGTCTAAAACTGTTGCTTCCCATTCTCCGAATGTTGGTGTATGGTAGGCAGAGCTGCCACAGGCAATTAGTTCTATTGACGGGTCTACCCACTTCATAACCTTTGCAGTTTCATTGGCAAGCCTTGCATATTCGTAGGGAGTTTTAGTCCCTATTTGCCAAAATCCGTCCATTTCGTTGCCTAAACACCACATTTTAAAATTATGTGGTTCTTTGTAGCCATGTTTAATACGCAAATCACTCCAATATGTACCTGATGGATGATTACAATATTCAATAATATCTTGGGCAGATTCCACTCCTCTTGTGCCTAAGTTAATAGCCATCATGGGCTCTGTATTTGCTTTTTTTGCCCAATCTGCAAACTCATTTAATCCAAATTCGTTATTATCCGTTGTAAACCACGCAAGGTCTAATCTTGACGGACGTTGCTTTTTATCTCCAATTCCGTCTTCCCATCTGTAACCGGAAACATAGTTGCCACCCGGAAAACGAACAACAGGAACATCAATTTCCTTAATTATATCAATTATGTCCTTGCGAAATCCCTTTTCATCTGAAAGAGGATTGCCCGGGTCGTAAATTCCCTTATATATTGCAACACCCAGCTGTTCTAAAAATGAACCGTACAGCCTTTTGTCAATATCTGAAATTATATAGTGTTTATCTGTAATAATTTTTGCCTTTTTCATTTTACTAGCCTCCATAATGATATTCATAGTTATTTTATCATTTAAAGTTTTATAAGTAAAGTTGCTGTTTTATATGCAAAAATCAATTTCAAGCCCAACCGGACAGTGGTCGCTGCCTAAAATATCGGCGTAAATCTTTGAGTCTTTAATGCAATCCTTGGCGTTGTTGGATACCACAAAATAATCTATCCTCCAACCGGCATTGTTTTTCCGAGCATTAAACCTATATGACCACCAAGAGTATGCGTCCTTTAAATCCGGATACAAATACCTAAAACTATCTGTAAAGCCTGCGTCTAAAAGCTCAGTAAACTTGCCTCTTTCTTCATCTGAAAAGCCCGGATTACCTACATTTGTTTTAGGATTTTTTAGGTCAATCTCCTTGTGTGCTACATTTAAATCTCCACATAGTACAACAGGCTTGACCTTTGAAAGTTCTAAAAGATATAACCTCATATCGTCCTCAAATTCCATACGATAGTCAATTCTTGCAAGCTCGGGCTTTGCATTGGGTGTATAGCATACCACGAAGTAAAACTTTTCATATTCTGCAGTAATAACTCTACCTTCATCTGTATGCTTGCCTTTAATTCCGTATGTAACATTTATAGGCTCTGTTTTTGTAAACAGTGCTGTGCCGGAATACCCTTTTTTCTCTGCACTATTTATATATACATAGTATCCCTTTGGCTTGAATTCTAACTGCTCAGGCATCATTTTAATTTCCTGCAAGCCAAACATATCTGCGTCCACTTCATTAAAAAAGTCTTCAAAACCCTTTGTCATACAAGCACGAAGACCATTTACATTCCAAGATATAAGCTTCATACTAACACCAACTTTCTCTATGCTTGTATTTTATCATACATTAGTTTCATTTGCAAGAAAAAGTTTATTATTTATAAACAAAAATGGAACTTGAATTAACAAGTTCCATTTTTTCTTTCTGTTTTAAAATATAATATTATACTAAGCCTTGAGCCTTCATAGCATCTGCAACCTTTAAGAAGCCTGCAATGTTAGCGCCTGCTACAAAATTGCCCTTCATACCGTACTTTTCAGCTGCATCTCTTGTGTTTTTGTAGATGTTTGTCATAATACCTTTTAGTTTTGCATCTACTTCTTCAAATGTCCAGCTGTATCTCATACTGTTTTGAGACATTTCAAGTGCTGATGTTGCAACACCACCTGCATTTGAAGCCTTTGCAGGACCAAATAGTAAGCCTGCACCTTGGAATGCAGCGATTGCTTCAGGAGTTGAAGGCATATTAGCACCTTCTGCTACTGCATAAGTACCGTTTGCAATAAGCTTTTTAGCTGATTCTTCATTGATTTCGTTTTGTGTTGCACAAGGTAAAGCGATATCGCACTTAATACCCCAAATACCTGAGCATCCTTCGTGATATTCTGCGTCAGGATGTTTTACAACATATTCTTTAATTCTCTTTCTTTCAACTTCTTTAAGTTGCTTTACATAGTCAAGGTCGATACCGTTTTTATCGTAGATATAACCATTTGAATCACTCATTGCAACAACCTTTGCGCCTAATGTTGTAGCCTTTTCGCAAGCATAAATAGCAACGTTACCTGAACCTGAGATAACAACTGTTGCGTCTTTAAATGATTTGCCTGCATCCTTTAACATTTCATCTGTAAAGTAGCATAGACCGTAACCTGTTGCTTGTTTACGAGCTAATGAGCCACCATATTGTAAGCCCTTGCCTGTTAATACACCTGAATATTCGTTTCTAAGTCTCTTATATTGGCCAAATAGATAACCGATTTCACGAGCACCTACACCGATATCGCCGGCAGGAACGTCGCAATCAGGACCTATATGCTTTGCAAGCTCTGTCATAAAGCTTTGGCAGAATCTCATAACTTCATTATCGCTCTTGCCCTTAGGGTCAAAGTCTGAACCACCTTTACCACCACCGATTGGTAGACCTGTTAGTGAGTTTTTAAAGATTTGTTCAAAACCTAAAAACTTAATAATTCCTGAATATACTGATGGATGGAATCTTAAACCACCTTTATATGGACCGATTGCACTATTAAATTGAATTCTGAAACCACGGTTTACTTGAACTTCGCCTTTATCGTCAATCCACGGTACTCTGAAAATAATTTGTCTTTCAGGCTCTACAATACTTTCTATAACACCTGTCTTAACATATTCCGGATTTGCCTCGATAACCGGTTCAAGAGATTCTAATACTTCCCTTACAGCCTGATGGAATTCAGGTTCAGCCGGATTACGCTTAATAACTTTTTCCATTAAGTCATTTAAATAACTACTTTTAAACATTTTTCTTTCCTCCTAATTTAATATATGAATATTTTACACCTTTTAATTTCATATTTCAAGTACTTTTTTATGATTTTGTTATATTTTCTATGTTTTTTTGCAATTTTTATTTTTCAATTGTTCATATTTACATATTTCTAATTTAATATAAAACTAAGCAATTATTCTATATGGTGAATTTGCACATATAATATTCAATATTATATCACTCATATATACAAAATATACAAAAGTTGGCAGTTTAGTAGTTTAGCACTTTACAAAGATAAAGCGTTATGCTATAATTAAGCCATACTAAAAATATCTTATTTGAAAGGAAGATAATAAAAATGAAAAAATTATTAGCATTAGTATTAGCATTAGTATTAGTATTTTCTTTCGCAGCTTGCGGAAGTAAAACAGAAAAAAGTGAGACTTCAAGCGACCTTGGTTACATCACTGACAAAGGCACTTTGGTTGTAGGTATTACAGACTACAAGCCAATGGACTTTAAAGACAAAGATGGTAGCTGGACAGGTTTTGATGCTGAATTTGCAGAAGCAGTAGCAGAAAAGCTTGGCTTAAAGGTTGAATTTATTGAAATTGACTGGGATAACAAAGCATTAGAACTTGATGCAAAATCAATTGACTGTGTGTGGAATGGTATGACACTTACAGATGAAGTTGAAAAGTCAATGGAATGTACTAACCCTTATGTTGAAAATGCTCAAGTTGTTGTAATGTCTGCCGATAAGGCCGATTCTTACAAGGACGTTGATTCATTAAAAGGTTTGAAATTTGCTGCAGAAACAGGTTCAGCAGGTGAAGGCGCTATTAAAGACAATGGTCTTGACGCAAACTACACAGCAGTTGCTGCTCAAACAGATGCTTTGATGGAAGTTGCTTCCGGCTCTGCTGACGCTTGCGTAATTGATATCACAATGGCAAATGCTATGACAGGTGAAGGCACAAGCTATGCTAACTTAAAATCCGGTGTTTCTTTAACATCTGAAAAATATGTTATAGGATTTAGAAAAGGCTCTGACGCTGCTGTAAAGGTAAACGAAATTATGGCTGAAATGATGAAGGACGGTACTCTTGACAAGCTTGCTGAAAAATACAGCTTGACACTTGTAAAATAATTTCTACATAATTTAAGAGGAAACATTTAAGCAGAATAGTTTTAAGCTTGCCATAGGCTTGTATTAAGACTATTCTGTTTTGTGCGTATATAAGAAAGGATAAAAGCTATGTTTTTAACGGTAACACAATCACTTTTGGAAGGGTTTGTAACTACCTTAAAATTATTTGCACTTACGCTTTTGTTTGCTTTGCCATTAGGCTTGATAATCAGCTTTGGTTCTATGAGCAAATTCAAACCGTTAAAATGGTTTATAAAAACATTTGTGTGGATAATTAGAGGGACTCCACTAATGCTTCAACTAATAATTATATACTATGGCCCCGGTCTTATTGGAAAATGGGCAACAGGACTTGAAACCACAAATTTCTTTACTGCATTTTTGCAGTCTTGGACTGTTATGGATAGGTTTATGGCTGTGTTAATTGCCTTTGTAATTAACTACGCTTGCTATTTTTCCGAAATTTACAGAGGTGGCATTGAGTCCATTTCAAAAGGTCAATATGAAGCAGGTCAGGTTTTGGGTCTTACAAAAACTCAGGTATTTTTTAAGATTGTACTGCTTCAAGTTATAAAGAGAATTGTTCCTCCTATGAGCAATGAAATTATTACTCTTGTAAAGGATACTTCTCTTGCAAGAATTATTGCAGTTTATGAAATTATTTGGTCTGCACAGGTATATATTAAGTCTGCCGGTCTTATCTGGCCCCTATTCTACACCGGTGCATTCTACTTAATTTTCTGTGGTTTGCTTACAATCTTATTTGGCAAAATTGAAAAGGAATTAAGTTATTTTAAGGCTTAGGGAGGTGTAATTATGGCTATATTAGAAATTCAAGGTCTTAAAAAGTCTTTTGGAAAAACAGAAGTTTTAAAGGGTATTGACTTTTCTATGAATGAGGGCGAGGTTGTTTCCATCATTGGCTCATCAGGTAGTGGTAAAACAACTCTTTTAAGGTGCATTGACTTTTTGGGAATTGCAGACCAAGGTAAAATTATTTGCGATGGCGAGGTCGTTTTTGACGGCAATGACAAAAGCAAGCTTACCCCTGATGCTATTAGGAAAAATCAATTAAAATTTGGCTTCGTTTTTCAAGCTTTTAATCTGTTTCCTCAATACAATGTTATTGAAAATATTACACTTGCTCCAAAGTTATTGGCAAAAAAGAGGCCTGATTACAAGCAAAACAAATCACAAATTATTAGTGAAATTGAGGAAAATGCAATGGCTCTTCTAAAAAGTTCAGGGCTTGAAGGTAAGGAAATGTCCTACCCATGTGAGCTTTCGGGAGGTCAGCAACAGCGTGTTGCAATAGTAAGAGCATTGGCATTAAAACCAAAAATTATGCTTTTTGATGAACCAACATCTGCCCTTGACCCGGAGCTTACAAACGAAGTATTAAAAATAATTAAGTCTTTGGCAGACCAAAAAACGACTATGATTATTGTAACTCATGAAATGGCATTTGCCAAAAATGTTTCTGACAAGGTTGTGTTCTTGCACCAGGGTGCTATCGTTGAAGAAGGCACACCCGAAGAAATATTTACAAACCCCAAAACTAACAGATTAAAGCAATTTTTATCAAGCACTAATCTATAATAAATATTAAAGCCTTGAAACGTCAGTTTCAAGGCTTTTTTAATATACTTACTTTGTTTTTGTGGTACGGGCTGTTTTATTTACGGGATAGGAAAAACAGTTCGAAATGGACAAACTGAGTCAAACCTTTGGTTTGACATGCCCGACGGCGTATGTGTATACGCCAAGTGGCGAAGTTTGTTCATAACAAAAATATTATTACTATGTTAAATTGAGTTGTTATCTTTCCCTAAATGATATTTTAGTAATTTGCTAAATCAACCATTTACTTGGCTTTTTCTGTTTTTGTGGTCCGGGCTGTTTTTACATCCCGTTTCTTACATATATCGTTTATGCAACATTCCTCACATTTTGGAGTTGGCGCTTTACAATATTTTCTGCCATGCTCAACTAACTGGTGGCAAAACAAGGTTTGATAGTCCTTTGGGATTTTTTTAACTAAATCCTTTTCAATTTTTGTCTGTTCTTTTTCCTTAGTTAGTCCCATTCTTGCAGATAGCCTTGTGCAGTGAGTATCCACTACAATACCCGGAATTCCAAATACATCCCCACGCATAAGGTTTGCAATTTTGCGTCCTACCCCCGGCAGCCTTGTAAGTGCGTCCATATCCGACGGCACCTCGCCGTTATATTCCTCTAAAAGAATCTTGCAAGTGCCAATAATATTTTTTGCCTTGTTTCTGTAAAAGCCTGTGGAGTGAATATCGTCCATAAGCTCTTGCAAATCTGCATTAGCGTAGTCCTCACAGGTTTTGTACTTTTTAACAAGGTCCTTCATTACAATATTAACCCTTGCATCAGTGCACTGTGTGGCAAGCTGTGTAGCAATTAAAAGCTCTAATGGATTTTCATAATTCAAAGAGCATTCTGCCTCGCCGTATTCTGCCATAAACCTTTTTTTAATTTCCAAAACATATTCGTTTATTTTCATTTAACAATATCCCTAACATATTTTGCAATTTGGTTCGCACAGGCAATTTTGCCCTCATCGCTGATATGAATATTATCCTGTGATAAATACTTATCTAAATCGCTTGCAACAAGAGCATTAAGGTCGTTAATTACAACACCTTTTTTGTCCATAAAATCTACAATATATTTATTATATTCTGTAATAATATCATTTTTTTGATTTGGGTTTTGTGGCTTAACCGGTGTAATTGTAGAGAAAATAATTTTGTCTGTAATTTTGCGAAGTTCTCTTAAAATTTTACCCATATAATCAAGATATTCCGGAATCGGTGTAAACGGGCCGTCCTCTGCACACACGATAGATGTATCCCACAAACCGTTGTTCCAATGGATAACGTCCGGACGAGTTGCATTCCTTGCAATAGCTTCACCGGGTGTAAGCATTGCCTGGCACTGGTTATTTGTGCAACGCAATGTATATTCATTAAAAATTCTGCCTAATTCATTTAATGTATATTTGGCAAATCTGCCGTTTTCGGTTGGCCCCCATACGTCAAATTCGTCCTTTAACACATCTGTAACTGCTTGCTGATAGCATAGCCTTATTGAATCACCAAGTAACATTAATTTCTTCATTATGTACACTTCCTTCTTTTAGTATAATTTTATTATATCACTATGAACTATTTTTGTAAATGATTATTGGAATTTTTGTTTGTAGAAATTAGAAAATGACATTCAATGGATGCACTCTATTATCAATCGTTTTCTTTACGCTCACTTCTCGCTGCGGCTCGGTCGCACTCGGGCTCTGACAATTCACCGAATTGTCATTCACTACCCTCGTGCCGCTTCGCTACCTCTTAGGCTTCAAGTCCCTTCCGTATAAAAAAATACGACACCCTGTTTGGATGTCGTATTTTTGTATTTGCACGTCACCTTTGATACAAAAGTGATACTGCACCTATTTATACACGATTATATATTTTGCACCTACTATTAATTACTAATAGTTTTACTTTCGCAAAGCGGTTTAAGACTTGATAAGCTCTCCCACCATATTACCTTCGCAGTTGAATAGTCAAGGGTTGCAGGTAAATCTACTGAAATATTTTCTTGTGGAGTATATTTTTCTATATCAATAAATCTACCTAAATTATCGTACAGTGCAACAATTATAATGCCATCGTAGCTTTCACCGTGCAAGGTGACTGTTTTGGACAAACCAGAGATGGTGACTTTTTTATCAAGGAAATGTACCATGACATTTTCTAAGAACGCATTTTTGTCTTCCTTTCCTTTGATATTCTCAATAGAAATATTATCCCATTCATCCCGGGACCCATAATAATATACATCAGTTAAATTATAACAATTGCTAAATGCGTAAAAGTCAATACTTTTTATGCTATTAGAAAAATATATGGCAGATAAATTATAACAACCTGTAAGTGTAGATATATCTATGTTTTTATTCCACTTCCTATATAAAGATAGTTTAAATTACCAACAAAAGCATTATCGCTAATATACCTTACGCTATCAGGTATTTTTAATGATGTTATTTTTTCACATCCGCTACATATTCCACATCCAATACCAAGCAATGTATCAGGTAAGACTAACGACAATAAGTCTGGTGAATTATTAATTGCCCAATCTCCTATACAGATTGTACCATCTTTTATTTTATATTCACCAAACAAATTACTTGCTACTATTAAATAATGCCCGAGATATAACACATTATCTTCCCAATTGGCAGCATCACGATAATACGCTGTACCACCAAATGCCTCTCTTCCAATATGGATTAAGCTATCAGGCATTGATATATTCTCTAAATTACTACAGCAAAAAAATGCATATGCATCAATGTCTGTTACACTATTCGGAATTGTAACACTTATTAAATTATCGCTAGAAAATGCCGAATCTAAAACCTTATTCACTCCGTTAGGTATTGTATAAGCAACTCTTGGATTTCCATCTGCATACTGTATAAATTCTGTTCCTTGTTTGTTAAGCAGATTTCCATCTATTGAAGAATAATATTGGTTATTAGAGTTAACATTTATACTCTGTAAACTACGACAATTACAACATACACCTGCACCGATATTTGTTACGCTGTTTGGAATTGTTATAGTAGTTAGTTTTGGACAATATCCAAATGCATTTTCCTCAATATTTAACACGCTATTGGGGATATCTATGGATTCTATGTTATCACAATACATAAACGCCCATCGTCCAATACTTGTTACACTGTTAGAAATCGTAACTTTTTTAATACTATTACACCCTGTAAAAGCATATTTTTTAATTGATTCTATTCCATCAGGTATTATTAATTCCGTAATAAGCTCATCATTTAGATATAAATCATATGAAGTGAACCAGTTGTCATAAAAATTTATATTACACCATGAACTTAAATCTTTGATTATTATTTTATCAATACTGCTACCATTAAATGCAGCACTACCAATACTTGTTACATTTCTGCCTATATTGATTGAAAAAAGTTTCCTACAATCATAGAACACCTCATGTCCTATGATTGTCAGGCTTTCAGGCATAGCAATATTAGTTAAATTTTTGCAATCATTAAAACAACGACTCCCAATTTTGGTTATGCTATTGTTTATTGTGACTATTCTAATTCTATCATTATATGCATACCAAGGTGTAGAACGATAAAAATCCCATATGTCACCGCTTCCTGAGATAATCATTTCACCATCGGCATAAAGAACATATGAAGCATTATCACCACACTGCCCTTGACTTAAAACAATCCTTTCCCAATGAGCATACAATGTTTGATTGTTATTTAAATTAAAAATTGTGTCTGATGCAACTTGCGTTCCGCCGTCAGCAGATGTGAACCAACCAACAAAATTATAATATTCCCGTGTGGGTGTAGGTAAATCTCCATATGTTTCGCCTTTTATGACAGTTTTACTTACTGTTGAAACGCTACCGCCATTTGCATTAAAATATACTGTGTGGTTTTCTATGGTTGGAGGTGTGGTATCAGAAGGTTTGAAATTAGGACGAATAAGATATGAAAAACTGTGGAGTGGTTTATCACCTTGCCCAGCCTTATTCTTTCCCCCGGCACCATTCCAATCTACATAATAATAATTCGATGAATCTACACTTGTAATAACTCCGGTATGTCCCGTATATAATGCACCATAACAATTTTCTCGCCATACAAATATATCGCCAGGCATTGGAGCATTAGTATTATCCAATATCGTATAATTATTAATTCCATTTGCACTATCTAATCCCCATGCATATCCACATGGAATAAAACCTATTCCATATCCTAAATGTGCAGTATAGTATTTCACCAAATCAACACATTGTGGGTCACCGCCATACTCATCTGGAATATTAGAACCATCATAATCAATCGGTAATTTATAAGCATCTAAAACCCAACTTACCGCTTCTTCTTTTGTAAAATTCACCTGTGGTGCGGCATAAATTGTTATTGTTAAAAGTATTGAAAAAACTAATATCATCACCAAAGCTAAGCTCAAAAATCTCTTTTTCACGAAAAACACTCCCCTAAAATAAGATGATTATTGTGTTACACCTTACGTAAGTATTGCGAATGTAACATTTTTCAAAATTTGTTACATTCAATATTTTTCTTATCTCTGATATATACTTATTTATCTATAATTTTATTGTTTCACCTTTATAAAAAAATATTTTCGGCAATATGATGAAATTAACAAAAATATCTTGTAAATTCATTCTTTTTATGCTATAATGGTAGTAACAAATTTTGAATTTTGTTACATTGCTTTCTTGTCTGTGAGGATATAATTATTTATATCACATAGAAAAGGGGGCTTTTTATTATTATGGCTACAACAGAACCCATTAGAAATAAAAAGGAATTGAAAAAGCTCGCCGATTATTTTTTGAATAAAGGCGAGCTTCGTAATTATGTACTTATTGTTTTAGGCACTTGTACGGCACTGCGTATAAGCGACTTGCTTAACTTAAAATGGTCAGATATTTGCGATGAAAACGGAAAATTTTATAATCGCATAACTTTGACCGAGCATAAAACAGGCAAAGAAAAATCTGTTGCACTCAATAAAAAGGCAACAGACGCTTTGAAATTATATTTTTCCATTCATCAAGGCGAATATATCTTTTCCAATAATCGTAAAGAAGAAAAACCAATCAGTCGTGTTCAGGCATGGCGAATTATCACCTCTGCCTCCGAACAAATTGGCATAGATGGCAAAATTGCTTGCCACAGCCTACGCAAAACTTGGGGCTACCACGCATGGACAAGCAAAGCCGTTTCTCCCGTTGTTATTATGCATATTTACAACCACAGTAGCTTTGAGGTTACACGCCGATATTTAGGTGTGGCACAGGATGATTTGGATAAGGCATATTTAGGAATGGAACTGTTTTAATCATAATTTAGAGTAATTATTTGGTGCGGGCGAAGGGACACGTATGCTTCGCATACTTCTTGCTTGACGACCGCAAACCATTGTTTGCAGTACCCGTCTGCGCACCTGCTTCGCTAAAAACGATTATCAATCGTTTTCT
>DCGP01000035.1 GCA_002314595.1 Clostridiales bacterium UBA1775
GTTCTCTACGCTATTCACTTTTCAAACTTCATATCTGCATCCCGTTTTTTGGGGTGCTTGACTATTATATCAATTCTGCCAACAAATGTCAAGTACTTTTTTAAAATTTTTTAAAAAAAGTTTTAAATTGATATATTTTGTCGATTGGGTTTGATTACCGCAACCTTATATATAATATCACTACACAAAGCTTTTGTCAATAGTTTTTTTAAAAAAATTTACTTAAAAGTCCATTTTTTTAATAAATCCAAAAAAACATCAACTAACTCAATTCTTTCAATGTCCTCTGTTGCAACCAAATTTATAGTGATTTTGTTAGTGTTATCAAGGATTTCTGCTGTTCCTAATACTTGACCTTTAAAAATCGGTGCAGAAACATCTTCTAATATATTAAGGATGATTTTAGGTTTTTTGTTCTCATTTTTTCCGAAAAGTAGTTTAAAATCTTTTTCAGGGACAATGTCTACCTGAGGAACTTTCCCTTTTTTTATTTCTACCGTTCCCATATTTTCATTTTTATTTACAATTGTTTTAATTTCGTAATTTGCAAAGCCATAATTTAAAAGTTCCTTTGCTGTTTGGAACCGTTGGTCTGTTGTTTCAGCCCCCAACACAACTGCAAGTAAGGTTAAATCATTTTTTGTTGCCCCGGCAGACAAGCAATATTTTGCATTGGTGGTTGAGCCTGTTTTTACGCCTATTGCACCGGGATAAAACCTAATTAGTTTATTTGTATTTGACAATCCAAAGGCCCCATTACGAACAGAGTCCATCCATATTGACAAAAATGGTCGAATTTTATCATATTTTAAAAGCTCTCTTGACATAATTGCCACGTCCATTGCACTGCTGTAATGGTTGTCGGCATCAAGTCCGTTACAATTTACAAAGTGAGTATTTTTCATACCCAAAGCCTTTGCCCTTTGGTTCATAGCCTCTACAAAGGAGTCTGTACTGCCGTACAAATGCTCTGCCAAGGCAACACAGCTGTCATTTGCAGATGCTACTGCCACAGACTTAATTAAGTCCTTTACAGACATTTGTTCCCCCGGTTCTAAATAGATTTGTGAGCCACCCATACTGCAAGCATAATCACTTGCAGTAACTACATCTTCAAAGGACATTCTGTTTTCCTCAATTGCTTCCATACATAGTAGCATAGTCATAACCTTGGTTACACTTGCAATAGGGTAAGGGTTGTTTTCGTTATACTGTGCCATTACTGTGCCTGTGTCCCAATCCATTAAAATATATGACCTTGGAGGGTTTGTGGGTGTAAAATCTGCACAAGCATACGTTGCCCTCAAAGACATTACTAATATAATAACAAAAAAACGCATACACTTTACCAAATTAATTCCTCCTATTCGGAATATTATTTGATAAATGGTATGCGAAAAATCACTATAATATAACTACCCTCTTGCAAGTGGATGGGCGTGTTTATACACTTCGTTTATTTTATTTTTTAAGATATTGGTATAAATATGAGTTGAAGAAATATCGGAATGACCTAACATTTCTTGCAAAGACTTAATGTCAGCGCCATTTTCCAAAAGATGTGCTGCAAATGAGTGCCTCAATGTATGAGGTGTAATGTCCTTGTTAATCTTTGCAGTTTCGGTATAGTGCTTAATAATCTTCCAAAAGCCTTGCCTTGTAAGTCTTGTTCCGTTTGTATTAACAAACAATGCCTCTGTTTCGTGGTCAACCATAACCTTGCGTGCTTCGTCAACATAGACTTTAAGAGCCTCTGCAGCCCTTGGATATACCGGAATAATCCTTTCCTTTTGCCTTTTGCTACATATAATATACCCCACATCTGTATTTATATTGTCAGTATTCAAAGAAACAAGTTCCGTTACCCTCATTCCCGTTGCATATAAAAGTTCAAGCATTGCCTTGTCCCTAATGCTTTTTAAGTCATTACCCGAAGGTTGTTCAATAAGCAGCTTAACCTCATCGGCAGTAAGGATTTGCGGCAGCTTCTTTTCAGCCTTTAAAGCATGAACCTTGTCTGCCGGGTTTTTACTGCACAAATTACAAGAGCATAGGTAATTGTAAAATGCCCTTGTGGAAGCGATGCTCCTTGAAACAGTAGTAGGAGCTTTGCCTGATTTTTGCAAGTGCGTCATATAGTTAATGTAGGTTGTTGGGCTGACACAAGTGCAATCGGTTACTCCCAAAGAATTAAGGTACTGTATGTATTGGCTTATATCTCTTTTATACGATTGAAGTGTGTTTTCTGACACCTTTTTATCATCTGCAAGGTATGTCATAAAACTTTCAAGCATATTTTTCATTGTAAATCTCCTCTGTTTTATGTAAACCATTTCTCTTTTGAGAAGGTAATTAACATTTTACTATAATTTTAGAAATTTGTATATAGAAAATTAACAAAAAAATTGCTAAAATATTTTATATAATTTTGTTAAAAACATAGATATTTAAAGGCTTGACACAAGATGTTGTGGGTGTCAGTTTACCTTGGCACAAATCTTTAAAACTATATCGGTAATCAGGTACGAATTTATAAAAACAGGCAGTAAAAGCACCGAAAACGCAAGTGAAAATAATGCTAAATTTCGTATTATGTAACCCTTTTCTGTTTTATTGCGAAGCTTTGTTCGGTTGTAATTTAGCGAAAATACTGAAAGTAAAATATATATGGGTATGGTTATTAAAAGGTTGGAAATTATGGACGAAAAGCCCATTAGAAAGCCGTTTCCACCAAAGTGTACGGACATATATCCTACTGTAAAACCATAGGAAAAGCCTGATGCAAACACCACGGCAAAGGGCAATATTATCAAAAATTTGCTAAATCCACCTAAAAATATAAATGCCACATTTCGCAGATTTTTAATGATTTCTAACCACAGTATTTTGGATTTGTCTAAATTGTTTTCGGTGATGCTATTGCAGGTTGTCCTTATGGTTTCTGCAAGATTTTCGGAAAGTTCCGGGGACATTCCGAAAACAAAGGCAATCCCAAAGGCTACACCAAATACAAAAAATATTATTAAAGCCACATATTTGGCTATGTTGTCGTTAATCTGCTTTACAAAAAATCTGTTAAAATGCTTCAATTTATCACCTGAATTCTATATGACATTTTATGAATACGGCAAGTGATTTATGCAAAAGTATAAAAAATAAGAGGCTGTTTAAAACAGCCTCCCAAATATTTTATTTATATACCACTATTTTGTCTGTCTTGTAACCATAATAACAATTTTCATCATCGGAAACAAGCTTGATTTTTACAGTATTTCCGTTTACGGTAATTGTCTTGTCAGCAAGCTCACTGCCTGTATATGTGCCGATTAACGAACCATTTTTATCATAAATATAAATGAAGTCATAATCGTCCTCAACATTGGTGTTTGCACTGAAAGTAACTGCTAATTTTGTGCAAGTGCCGTTGTATGTATAGGTTTTGGTTTCATTTAGATTATTTCCGTAATCGTGTGTGGACTGCAAAACTTCATCTACAATTAAGTTACCATCAATTTCTGCCACATTGCAAGCACCAACAGGCATTAAATTGTTGTTTTTGTCCCAATACATTAGCTTTAACTTGTAGTTGCCAATGTAGTCTTTGTCAGGCACTTCAATATTTATATTGCCACCATTTGATGAAACATCACACTTTGCTTTGCTTAGTTTAACAAGTCTGTCCTCTCCGTCATAAAGTGCAGTGAACATATTAAAACTATCCATTGCCAAACTAAAAGCATATTTGCCATTAACCACCCCATCAACTAATTTGCAATCAGTTATGTTACTTGTTACAACGGTACTTCCATAGCATGTAACGGTTGCCTTTGTAAACTCCTTGTTTTTAGTGGCGATGGTTATTTTGTCAAAATCACTTTGAGTTCCCATATATGAAATGTTTTTAATTCCACTTTGCAAAAATGCTCCCTCACCAACAGAAGTAACAGACTTTGTAATAAAAACATCCGTCAAATTAGAATACCCACTAAACATATATGCACCAATGTTTGTAATGCCATCTTCAATTATTACTTTTTTGACATTTGCTTTATCTGTTTCCCATATAGTATTGCCTTGGGTGTAGTCAGGCAATACACCGTTATTAGACATTGAATATTCTACCAAGTATGCTGAATATGCAACTGTACAATTGGCTAAATAATTATTTCCTGCCCCTATTACAATCTCCCTCCATTGAGTATTTAAGCCGTCAAAATATACATTTTTCAGATAACTGCAACCGTAAAATGCACTATCTGCAATGGTTATTGTTCCTTCTTTAACAGAACATGAAGCAATATCTGTATTTGCTTTAATTAAATGATTACCTATATATAACAAACCATTTTCCCAATTATTTGAATTTTTATAATATGCTGTATCATAAAACGCCAAATTACCAATATAAGTAACACTGTTTGGTATGGTTATGCTTGTTAGGCTTTTACAACCTTCAAACGCACCAGCACCAATAGAAGAAACACTATTTGGTATAGTTATACTTGTTAGGTTATAGCAATCATAAAACGCTCTCTCGCCAATAGAAGTAACACTGTTTG
>DCGP01000001.1 GCA_002314595.1 Clostridiales bacterium UBA1775
ACTATAACATTATTATACTAGGAGGCGTTAATGTGAATAATTACGTAACAGCCAATACAATTAAAAAATTAAGAGAAAAATCCGGATTAACACAAACAGACCTTGCAGAAAAGCTATCCGTCAGCGATAAAACTATTTCAAAATGGGAAACAGGCAGAGGATTGCCGGACATATCGCTTTTAGAACCATTGGCAAACGCTCTTTCAATTTCGGTAACAGAGCTTTTATCAGGTGAGTGTGTTGTTAATTCTAATGTGTCTGCAAATATGTTAAAGACTAAATACTATGTTTGCCCAATTTGCGGAAATGTAATCCACGGAACAGGGGACGCAGTTATTAACTGTTGTGGAGTAACCCTACCTGTGTTAGAGGCAGAGGAGGATACTGAAAACATTATCAATGTCCAAATGGTTGAAACAGATTATTATGTTACAATAGACCACCCAATGACCAAGGACCATTATATTTCATTTATTGCATATAATACCTTTGAAAAGAACGAAGTGGTAAAATTGTACCCTGAGGGCAATGCCGAAGCAAGATTTTTTATGGGTGGCAGAGGAAATGTTTTGGCATATTGCAATAAACATGGGTTAATTCAAAAGAAATTGTAAAAAAAGACTGTAAAACTTTTAGTTTTACAGTCTGTTTTTTGTTATAACAATATTTTTCTAAGGTCATCTATGTCCTTTGCTATGTATGTGGCGTCCTTTAAATCCTCCATTGTACCTGCGCCGTATAGTACTCCGATACTGTCCACTCCACAATTTTTAGCACCTAAAATATCGTATTTTGTATCACCAATCATAATTATTTTGGACTTATCCTTTGATTTTGCATGGTTAATAGCCTTTTTCATAACATCGGTTTTTGTTAACTTTTCATCGTCCATAAGAATACCGAAAATGTTATCAAAGTCCTTTTCAAAATTAAAGTGTTTTGCGATAGTTTTTGCATATTCCTCAGGCTTGGAGGTGGCAAGCAACAGCTGATATTTTTCGGATAAATCCTCTAAAAGCTTGCCCATACCATCATATAATCTGTTTTCAAATATTCCTTTTGAACCAAAATATTCCCTGTAAATATATAGTGCAGTTTCTGCCTTTTTTCTGTCAAATCCGTTATGCTCCATATATGAGTCCATAAGTGGTGGGCCAACGTATTTTTTTAAGATTTCCATAGGTGGTACTTCTGCATTTAGTTTTTTTAGAGAATAAATAACGGAATTTATTATCCCTTCAAATGAGTCTGTTATTGTTCCGTCAAGGTCAAAAAGTAGTGTTTCGTACCTCATAATTACTCCTATAATGATGCAATAAATTCTGCAATTTCCTTTGCGGCATTTGAATTCCTGAATTGTTTTTGGGTATCTTTAATTTTCAAAAGCTTTTCTGCATCATTGTCTAAAAGCTCAATAACCGTGTTTTTAATGTCATCAAGAGTATGTGCATAACAGCCTAATGAATTATCAACAAAATATGCAGGATTTCCGGCTTCTTGACCTGGTAATGCATCAGTTATTATAACCGGTAAGCAACAGTTTATAGCCTCCATAATTGTGTTTGGGCTACCTCTCATAAACGCCACATCACTTGAAAGCATTATGTCCTCAATAGATTCTACAAAACCATATACGTCAAGCCTTTCGCCGTACTTTGGTATTTCGTGTTTTTCAAATTTTTCTCTTAAAATGTGATTTCTGCCTGTTAATACCTTTACTCTGCAATTAAAGTGATTTAGCAAAAGAGTAGAAAGCTTTTCCAATTCTCCTGAGCCCTCGCCACCACTCATTATTAGGAAGGTGGGTATTTTAGAGGCTTTAAATATTTGGCTTCCTGCAATAGGTTGTCCATAGGTAAAGCGTTCACGGACAGGGAATGAAAATCTCTTGATTTTTTCCATAGGCACGCCTCTGTTTAAGGAATATTCTATTGCTTCATCTGTGTAGCAAATGCTGTAATCTGCCCTTGGGTCCACCCACATATTTGATATAGAAACAAGGTCAGCATACATACTTACAAATGGTATTTTGATATTTTTCTTTTCCATAACATCAAGTACACCACCAATAAATGCCGGGTGAACCGATACTATAACATCAGGCTTTTCAACATCTACAATATGTGCAAATTTTCTGCGAATAAGAGCCATTATAGTTTTGTTTATGGCATTGGAATTTTTTTGGACAATTTTCCAAGTTACTGCCCAAGCTTCTTTGGAGGTTCTGGTTAACGGACCATAGAACTTGCTTACCCTAATTCCTGCCTTGCCAATCATTTCAAATCCTTCTAAAATAGATACCTCTATATCGTTCATTTTAGCAAACTGTTCACAAAGTGAATCTGTAATACTTTTATGACCTCTGCCGGTATACTGAGAACTGATTATCAATATTTTTTTTGACATTTTTTACACCTCTTATAAAAGTTGTGGTATCAATGCGCAAGCAATTTTAAAGTATATTATCAGGCTGACTGCATCTACAATAGTAGTAATAAACGGACTTGCCATAACTGCCGGGTCAAGATGAATTTTTTGCGCTAACATAGGCAACGAACAACCGATTAGCTTTGCAATTATAACAGTAACACACATTGTAAGTGCTACTACAAGGGGGATTAAATAATTGCCTGTTTTGTCAATTAAAATAATTTTTATAAAGCTGACAACTGCCAACGACAAGCCACAAAGAGCAGCAACTCGTAATTCTTTGAATATTACTTTAAAAATATCCTTAAATTCTATTTCATTAAGTGAAAGACCACGGATAATTGTAACCGATGACTGACCTCCTGAATTACCACCGGTATCCATAAGCATAGGTATAAATGAAGTAAGTATTACAGCCTTTTGCAATGCGCTTTCAAATGAGGTTATAATTCCACCTGTAAATGTGGCAGAAATCATAAGTAACATCAGCCAAGGAATACGTTTTTTAAAGGTTTCAAATACGCTTGTTTTAAAGTATGGCTTTTCTGTAGGAATAATAGCAGCCATCTTTTCGATATCCTCCGTTACCTCTTCTTCCATAACGTCCACAGCATCGTCGACAGTTACAATACCTACTAACCTGTTTTCGTGGTCAACAACCGGTATTGCCAAAAGGTCGTAATCCCTAAACATTCTTGCAACGTCCTCTTGTTCGTCTGTTGTGATACACTTAATAACGTGGGTGTCCATAATGTCCTCAATTACAACATCAACAGACGCAAGAACCAAGTCTTTTAGGGTAATAACGCCTTCTAATTTTCTTGTGGAGCTTGTTACATAGCAAGTGTAGATAGTTTCTTTATCTACTGCATT
Organism: Clostridiales bacterium UBA1775; assembly: GCA_002314595.1. Taxonomy (GTDB): domain Bacteria; phylum Bacillota; class Clostridia; order Monoglobales; family Firm-18; genus UBA1775. The sequence goes on from DCGP01000001.1 coordinate 3,304, forward strand.
TCTACGAATATATTCAAGGGCGTTTTCTACCGTCATACCTTTTTTTAGTGCCACATATTCTGCAGTCATAATGCTGCCGGCACTATCTTCAGGATAATGCAAAAATTGGTTTATTATCTTTCTTGTAGAAGGATTGGCATTTCCTAAAATACGCTTTACAACAGTTGCAGGCAACTCTTCTAAAAGGTCAACTACGTCATCTACAAACAGGTCTTCAATCATATCGTGCAGGTCTTTGTCGTTAGTGCTTGAAATGATATGCTCTTGCTTGTCGCTTGGCAAATATGCAAAAACTTCTGATGCTGTGTCCTTTTGTAACAGCCTAAAAACAAGCAATCCCTTTTCTGCGTCTAAATCCTCTATAAATTCGGATATGTCATACTCATTCATTTCTGCAAGTTCATTTTTTAGTTTTAACAAGTGCTTATTTTCTAACAGCTCGGTTAGCATATCAAGGTCGGGCTTGTTATTAAAAATTGCATCTTTTTCTGTTGACATATTTTAGTACCTCCT
>DCGP01000002.1:0-148 GCA_002314595.1 Clostridiales bacterium UBA1775
GGTGCTCTTCTTCGTGGTGTTCAAAGAACAGAAATCGAAAGAGGACAAGTTTTGGCTAAACCGGGTACAATCAACCCTCACACAAAGTTCAAAGGTCAAGTTTACGTATTAACAAAAGATGAAGGTGGCCGTCATACTCCATTCTTCA
>DCGP01000002.1:206-7847 GCA_002314595.1 Clostridiales bacterium UBA1775
CAGAACAACTGACGTTACAGGTGTTGTTCAACTTCCAGCAGGTACAGAAATGTGTATGCCTGGCGATAACATCGATATGGATGTAGAACTTATTACTCCTATCGCTATCGAAGAAGGTTTACGTTTCGCTATCCGTGAAGGTGGCCGTACAGTAGGTTCAGGCGTTGTTACAGCTATCAACGGCTAATAATTGCCTAACTAACTTATAGTTAAACAAATAGAGGTTATACGATTTTTCGTATAACCTCTTTTTTAAAATTATTATTTAAAATAACTATGATAATGTAGTTAACGAAGTAAACAAGTATTATAATTCCAAGTATGATGGTAGTGCTTACAGTGGGCAGACGAGGTTTTCCTTTGGGTCAATGAAAAGCGAAATAATAGATTTAAGTGATGACAATGAATTACAAAAAATAATTGGAAATGCAACAGGGTCAAAAAAATATAATATAATTAGAGATTATATACTTGACGTTCTTTCGGAACAACCAATTACATTAAGCGATGGTGTAAAAGCGATAGTTGATAAGAGAGATGCGTTACATATTGCTAATAAATCAGCAACTAAAAAACTGCATATATATCAAAAATCAAACAGTTAATTGAAGATGCAAAATTTTATGCGGTAGATAATAATGTTGAACACAATAAGTTTAGCAAATTTAGATATTACAAAGCAATAGTAAAACTTGGATACGAACAATATCCTGTATTTTTGAATGTTGGGTATTCAAAAAATAAAAGTGGGTATCATTTATACGATATAACAAAAAAATAGGAGATACTGCAAAACAAATAAATGTTTTAGAACGGGTCAACAATGACTTGCGCTCAAAAATCAGTAATCCTATTTATGACAAAAATATACCACAAAAAAATACATCTGTCAATACCCAAAATGAAAAAAGTTTAAAAAATGTTCCAAAGTCTTCAATAAATGTTGACAAAAGTAATTCTGCAAATTATAATGAAAGTGAGCAATACGGAGTAATGTGGACACTTGAAAGTGGTGTATTAAACAAAAAAGAAATTGCTCAATTTTACACAAAGGTTGCTGAAACTAAAAAGCAAAATTACAAGAATTATGTTGTATCAAATGACGGAGAATACATTTTCTCTGTTGGTAATAAATTGATTTATACAGATAGCGATTATGATTATCCGGAAATAAATCGTGTTGTCGAATTTGATACAAATAGCAGTACATTATTTGAATACTTAAAGAAGAGGTTTTTAGAATATGAACGAGATGGATATGAAATTCAAGATGTTGACGAAATTATTAACTCTATGCAGGGAAAAGAGATTATCAAAAGAACAGATTATAGAGATTATGAAGCCGATAGGTCAAAAGCCGACTTGGGAAGAAAAGGAAGAACTGGCAAAGGAAATAGTTCCGATAGTAGAGAAAATGAAGTCAAACAGAGTGGAATAGCACCTACAAAAGAAACTAAATTCTCTATTAAAAACGAAAAGCTTGAAAAGGAAATGGAGAATTATAATGTTGATGTTAAGAAATCAAGCGTGAATAAAGGCATATCAATAGAAGATGTAAAAGCAATTCAATCAATAGGGAGAAAAAGTGTAAACGATTTTACAAGCGAAGATATAAAAAAGACAAAAGCCTTTGCTATAAAATATTGGAAGGAAATGGGCGTTAAGTCTCCGTTTTTCCGTGCTTGGTTTGGCGATTAGAGAGGAAATGACATAACTCCAATCAGTATAATTACTGAAAAAGGAAATGAAAGAGGGGTATTCAAAAATATTGACACGTCTTGGGACATAAATGTATCTGCAAAAGTGTTTAACGAAACAGCACATCATAACAAGAAGAATAATGTTAACGCTGTAAAATACTTGCCATACATAAACAGCATTGTTAAAAATTCAATACTTTTAGACAGTTATTCAATACCAAAAGAAAAATCCAAATCGGATAATTCTGTAATGATGCATAGTTTATATGCCATTTCCGATATTGGTTATGGAACGGAATTGTTGAAATTGTATGTTGAAGAATTGAACGACGTTAATTCGGATGGTACAATAATTAGGTCATATCAGCTTCAAAATATAGAAAATCAGCATCCAAGTGGCAGAGTTCAAGAAAACAATTCTTTAGCTCCCATAAGCTTGAATGCTGATACATATACTGTATCAGATTTATTTAATATTGTCAAGCAATACGATAAAAATTTTAAACCAAAAGAAACGAGTTTTATTTTAAACGATGACGGAACGCCGAAGGTAGTATATCACAGAAGCAATGCAGAAGAAACAAACATTCACGAAAGAGGGTTTGATATTAAAAATGAAAAATACAGAATTGACAGAAATAATGAAACTAATGGAAATACTTATAGAAATGAATATTCCGAAAGAGGAAGCAGTAACAATCTCGTTAATGAACAATCTCCCAAAAGAGCGAGAAATGTTGATAAAGTGGTTAAAGAAAAACAAAACAGCAACAATATCAGAAATAAAACTACAAGCGAGGGAAATAGTAAGAATAGTAGAAAAAGTTTAAAAAATGTTCCTACAAAAGAAACTAAATTCTCTATTAAGAACGAAAAGCTTGAAAAGGAAATGGAGAAGCTTGGTAAGAATGTTCCGAAGAAGGATTTAAAAGGTGAAACAATAGAGGACAGATGGGTTACAGAAAGGTTTAATCAATCAATAGTTTGAAAAATACAAGCTATTGATTTTTATTATGTTTTATATTATAATGTTAATATTAGAGTTTGTTAAGGAGGGGTTTGATGCTTACAGTTTCTATTATAGTGTCTATTTTGCTGTTGTGTTTTTTCCTCTTTAACATAAATAATGGAATAAATAAAATTATTGCCATATATTTACTTGATATTGTGCTTTTAGGCTTTGTAGGAATACTTTATGCTTCTAAGGTTACAAATTATCCGTATATTTTTGCGTTTGACTATAATATTTATCTATGGGTTTCGAAAATCAAGATATATATTTCAACATTATCAAGGCTATATAATATGGCAATTGCTCTTTTTATGTATACCTCTGTACTGTTTTTTATTTATTCGTTTAAAAAGAGAATTTTAAAATGTATACTGTTTGCAATACCTGTTTCAATATTTGTTGTTATAAACGATATATCTGTTAAAGGTTATATAAAAATATCTGCTTTGCAAAATTCGGGATATGGATTTGCAGACTTTGTTTTTGAATTTATTCGTAGTTACAGCATTTGGTTGTTTGTAATATATATGCTAATACCTCTTGTATGGTCGATTTATTCGTATTTTAAAGACAGAAGAATGCTTAATAAAAGATACACAATAGCGTTGTTTACAAGTGTATTTGCACTTGATATTTTTGTATATTACGTATTTTTATCAGGTAATGTTTCCCCTGTAATTGTGTTTAGTGATAATACATCAGGTGTTCCGGTTATGAATACTACTCAAAACACATTTTTGTCATTTATGATGATTATCAGTATTTTTATAGTGTTGATTATGGTGTTATCTTGGTATTTCAGACCTTTAATATTCTTGTCAAAAGGCAAAAAAAATAGGATTTTACGAACATCTCAAAATATTGAGGCTAATACCTCGTTACTGTTTCATGAAATAAAAAATATGGTTATAACGGCAGGCTTTCAAACAAAGCTTGCTGAACGAAATGCTCAAAAGCCTGAAAACAAGGAAGAAATGCTAAAAAATATCAAAAAGGCAAATGAGATAACAGAGCAATGTGTTGAATATATAAACAGCAAAATACTGTATTTTAATAATTCAAGTTCAAATAATTTTGATGTAAATATGCGTGAATGTTTGAACGATGCACTTAGTGAAGCAAATTGCGAAACCGTGAAAATTGAAACCAACTACCCAAGCAACGATGTAACAGTATTCGGAAACAGAAGTAATTTAAAGGAATGCTTTAAAAATATGATAATTAACTCAATTGCATCATTTGATAATATAAAAAGGGAAGACCCTATTGTTAAGGTAACTCTTACTAACAATGATACATACTGTTGTGTTGAAATTGCAGACAATGGTGAGGGTATAGACAAAAGAGATATGAAGCATATTTTTAATTCGTTTTACTCAACAAAGGATAAAACAGAGGCGTCAGGCATAGGACTTGCCTATGTTAAAAAGGTTGTAGATGCTCATAACGGCACAGTTTATGTTAATAGCAAAAAAAATAAAGGAACGGTATTTCAAGTTGTACTACCGGTTAGGAGGTAAAAATGATTCACGTTGCATTATGTGATGATATGAAAGAATTTTGTGATTCTTACAGAGATTTATTAAAAACCTATGATGATATAGAGCTTGTAGGCATTGCAAACGATAGTGAAGGTTGCAAAAGATTGGTGGAAAATGTTCAAATTGACGTTTTGCTTTTGGATATTTGTATGGAAAAGAAAACAAGTGGTATTAACATCATTGCAGATTTAAAAGAACTTCAACCGGAAATGAAAATTATTATGCTTACAGGCTATTTTAGTGAAGACCTTGTATTTACTGCGTTTTCAAATGGAGCTTCGGATTATATTGAAAAATCGCTTAACTTTGAGGAAGTGGTTTTGTCAATTCGTAATGCTTATGAAAACAAACAACATTTAAGACCGGATATTTCTAAAATACTTGTTGAAAAAACAAAGCAGATGAACGAAAGCCACAAAAGTATTCTGTTTATGGTGAATAATTTGATTAAGCTGTCCTCCGGTGAATTTGATGTTTTGCATGATGCTTACTATGGCTTAACATACAAAGAAATTGCAAACAAAAAATTTGTGGAGGAAGTAACGGTAAGAACCTTAGTTTCAAGAATTTTGCATAAGTTTGAGTGCAAAAGTATGGAAGAGTTGCTAAAACAAATGCACGATGTAAATTTGTTTGAATTATTAGACAAATAAACATAGAACAAAATTGACGAAAGTTTGTCTTTTATTGACAAACTTTCTTTTTTTATTGACTTTGCTTTATTTTATTTCTATAATACAATTGTATTTATTTTAAGGAGGTTTGTACTATGGACAAACTAAAAATAATAATTATTGGTGCCGGAAACCGTGGACGCGGATATTCCGAAAGAATGAAGGAACAAGAGGAGTGCTATGAGGTTGTTGGTGTAGCAGACCCTAACGAAGATAGAAGAAATTATATTAAAAGGTTACACAATATTCCTGAGGAACATTGTGTAGAAACCTGGGACGAAATTTTTGCAATGCCTAAATTTGCAGATGTTGTAGTTATTGCAACTATGGATAGATTACATACAGAACCGGCAATTAAGGCTATGAATGCAGGCTATGATGTTCTAATTGAAAAACCAACATCAGTTAATCCTGAAGAATGTGCCGAAATATTAAGGTGTGCTAAAAAGAATAACACAAAAGCGATGGTTTGCCACACTTGCCATGGTATGCCATTTTACAGAACTATGAAAAGAATGATTACAAATGGCAAACTTGGGGATATTATAAGCATAAATTGTACTGAATGTGTAGGCAATGTTCATCAAAGTCACAGCTATGTAAGAGGTAATTGGAGTGTTGAAAAGGATAGCTCTTGTATGTTGCTTGCTAAATGTTGCCATGAGGTTGACTTAATTCAATGGCTTATGGGCAAAAAATGCGAAAAGGTGCAATCCTTTGGCTCATTAACCTATTTTACAAAGAAAAACAAGCCTGAGGGTGCTCCAAGCAGATGCACAGATGGTTGCAAATATGCAGATACTTGCCCGTATAACTGTATTAAATTATATTATGACAAAAAGGACAATTGGTGGTTTAGAAACACTTGCACAAAGCTTACAAGCCCTACTGATGAAGATGTTATGAAGGCTTTAAAGGAAGGCCCATACGGCAGATGTGTATTTGATTGTGATAATGATGTTGTTGACCATCAAGTTGTTAACTTTGAATTTGATGACAAATCAACTGCTTCACTTACAATGTGTGCCTTTACAAAGGGTGGAGGCAGCAGAATTCACATTATGGGCACAAAGGGTGAGATTTTTGGTTTCTATGATAAGAGAGAGTTTGAATACTATGACTTTGAAACTGAAAAAACAGAGATTATCAAACCTTTTGAAATGGAAGAGTTTAAGGGGTTTGAAAAGGACCATCACGAAGGTGCAGACACAGGTACTGTAAAGGAATTTTACAAGTTTATCAAAGGCACAAGTGAGGATATGGAAGGCAACAGTGTAGAAACTGCAACTAAAAATCATTTGCTTGTATTTGCGGCAGAGCAGTCAAGGCATACAGGCAAAATAGTTGATGTAGAAGAATTTTTGAGAAAATTTATCTAAAAATATTGCAAAATTATATATGTGTGTTATAATGATTGTATAATCTTATAATTTTAGGAGGAGCGCAAATGAAAGTAATCGTAAAAAACACATATGAGGAAGTATCTATGGAGGCTGCAAAAATATTTGCAGAAGTTATTAAGGCAAAACCTAACGGGGTTTTAGGACTTGCAACGGGTTCAACACCAATCGGTATGTATTCTGCTTTGGCAGAGATGAATAAAAAAGGTGAAATTGACTTTGCTAATATAAAGTCATACAATCTTGACGAATATTATCCAATTGAACCAACTAACGACCAAAGTTATAGATATTTTATGAATGAAAACCTATTTTCAAAGGTAAATATTGATATTAACAACACTCACGTTCTTAATGGTCTTACAAAGGACCCTGAAAAAGAATGTGCAGACTATGAAAAGGCAATTGAACAGGCAGGCGGCATCGATATTCAAGTATTAGGTATCGGTCAAAACGGACATATTGCGTTTAATGAACCTGCTGAAAAGCTTGACGCTTATACACATCTTACAGGACTAACAGAAAACACAATTAAAGCAAATTCAAGATTTTTTGCAACAGAGGACGACGTACCAAAGCAAGCACTTACAACAGGTATTGGTACAATTATGAAGTCAAGAAAAATCGTTATCATAGCAACAGGTTCAGCTAAAAAGAACGCAGTTGCAGAGCTTTTAAGCGGTAAGATTTTTACTTCAAATCCATCTACAATTTTAAATGCGCATCCTGACGTAACACTAATTTGCGACAAGGAAGCATGCCCAAATGCATAAAACTACTTACAGACTTGGTATAGATGTAGGCGGTACGGATACAAAATTTGGCATTGTAGATGACTGTGGAAATATTGTGTTTAAAGAAAAACGTCCTACATGTAAAGAAAGTACAGAAAGTTTTGTTAGTAATTTAGTATCAGAATATGAAAGAATATCCAAGGAATATCCTATCGGATTTGTTGGCATAGGTGTACCCGGCACGGTAATTGATGATGTTGTTGATGCATCTAATGTTCCTTTGCCAAATGTTAATCTAAAAGAGATGTTGGAGGGTAGGATAAAAGTACCTTTCAAAATTGAAAATGATGCAAACTGTGCAGCACTTGGTGAGGCATTGGTGGGCTCAGGAAAAAATGTTAAAAATATGATAATGATAACCTTAGGCACAGGCATCGGTGGTGGTATTGTTATTGATAACAAAATATACCATGGCAGAGGTGGTGCAGGTGAGGTAGGTCATATTTGCATAGAGGTAAACGGCAGGCAATGCGCTTGTGGATTTAAAGGCTGTTGGGAGCAGTATGGCTCTGCAAAGGCA
>DCGP01000002.1:7876-60433 GCA_002314595.1 Clostridiales bacterium UBA1775
CAAAGGCAGAACAGGAAGCTGTTAAAAACAAAGACAGTATATTATATGAATATTATACTAAAAACGGCAATAAAATAGGCGGTACTGCATTTTTTGAAGCATTAAATGACAACTGTCCTGTTGCCAAGTCGGTTTTTGAAGAATATATTGATTATTTAGTAGCGGGGCTTGTTAGTGTGGCATTTGTTTTTGACCCTGATATGATTGTTCTTTCAGGTGGCATTACTAATGTTGGCGACCAGCTTATTAAGCCTGTTGCTAAAAAATTTGGGTTAGGTATTCCGATTACTATTTCTACTCTTAAAAGTGATGCAGGAATAGTTGGCTCGGCATTGCAATAAACGGAGGCACAAAATGAGATTTATAAACGGAACAGTTTTAAATTCGGAATTTAAGTTCGTAAATTCCGATATAGTTATAGAAAATGACAGAATTACAAACATTATTTCAAAGGATACCAAGCTTAATGACAGCAATATTTTTGATTGCAAGGGTTGTTATATAATACCGGGCCTTGTAGATGTTCACACTCACGGTTGCGCAAACTGTGAAAGTATGAATGGTACTGAGGAGGAAATAGGAATTATTTCAAAATGTATGGCAGACCATGGTGTTACATCTTATCTTTCAACCTTTGAAACACAAAGCAAGGAATCAATCCTTAATGCCTGCAAAACCATTGTAAAATATAACGAAAGCCCTAAATTTTCTGCTAAAATTGTTGGTATTCACCTTGAGGGCCCGTACTTTACTTACAAGTACAGAGGTGCTCAAAATGAAAAATATCTTAGAGACCCTGATATTGATGAATTTAATGAGTTTTACAAGGCTTCAAACGGCTTGGTTAAGTTAATCAGCATTGCCCCTGAATGTAAAACTTCGATTGAATTTATTAAGGCAGTTCGTAGCAGATGTAGGATTTCCTTAGGGCATACAGAGGCAGATTATGACACAGCTGTTAAGGCGATTGAGGCAGGTGCAGACCACTTAACACATACATTTAACGGTATGGCATCAATTCATCATCGTTCACCAAATGCAGTATGTGCGGCATTTGATAAGGATGCATTTTGTGAATTTATCGGCGACGGAGTTCATGTAAATTATGCGCTTATTCGTTTAATGTATAGGCTCCTTGGCGATGACAGAATGTTGTTTATCAGCGACTCTATCGGTGCTGCCGGCTTGCCTGACGGGGAGTATGTATCAGGTGGCGACCTTCCCTTTACTGTTAAAAACGGCAAGGCAACTATGGAGGACGGTACAATAATGGGAAGTACTGCATTTATAATTAACAGTGTTCAAAATGCTGTAAAATGGGGTATTCCTGCTGAAAGTGCAGTTAAGATGGCTTCGCTTACTCCGGCAAAATCCATTGGTATGGACAACGAAATCGGTTCTATTCAAATTGGTAAAAAAGCAGACTTGCTTATTACAGATAAGGACTTTAATATTCTCCATATTTTCATTGATGGTAAAATGTATAAATAGTTTACTTATACGGCAACAAAATGAATTGTTGCCGTATTTTTTTGCTATTATGAACAAAAAGGTAAAAATATATTTGTGTAATATTTACTAAACCGATTTAGTAAAAAGTATTGAAAAAACAAATTTGGTGTACTAAAATAGTATTATGAAAATATTTTAGAAGGGATGATAGGCAATGAGCAAAAAGTTATTATCAAAAATCCTTGCATTTACTCTTGTGGTTACTATGGTGCTAACTATGGGCATTACATCAGTATTTGCAGAGTACGACCAAATTGAAAAAGAGGTTGGTGGAGTTGTTTATTCAGAGGACTTTTCTGACCAAACAATATTCCCCACAACTGACACATTTACCATTAAAAATGGAACCGATTGGGTTGACGAAAAGCAAGTGGGTAACAGTGATTGGTACCTTACAAAAGGCTCCGGAGACCCATTTAACGGGCCATTAGGTGTTAGTATTGTTCATAATTCAGAGGCTAAAGAGGGCAGACAAAATGCAATGGTGCTTACCGGCGAAGCTGTTTCGTTAGACCAATTCTATTACAGAAGAGGTACTGTTATTTACAAGGGAGATTTGTCAAAATTAACAAACACATACCAAATTACATATAAGTTAAATAAGAGTGCCTTGGCAGAAAATTCATTTAAGTTTGGTGGGGCAAACAGTGCAAACTGTTACAGATTTGCTATGACAGGCGTAAATGACCAATCTACATCAGGTAACCCTGTATGGGTACTTGATAGGATTGTTGGGGACAGTAATGCAGAAAGACTATTACAGTCTGACACAACATACAAAAAGTCAACAGGTACTTATACAACTGTTGAAGATAAAAAGGTGTTCTCCGAATATGGTGCAATGCACGAATTAACAACTGTTAAAATTACAGTTGTTGACAACAGTTCAATTACTGTTGATGTAGACGGTCAAGTTTTCGATATGCAAAAGCTTAAAGAAACTAAAAAGGTTGATTTAAGTTCGCCTATTACTGTTGATGGCAAAAACTCAATATTTGGCTTTGGTGCCGGATATAATACAACAGACGAAATATATTCTTTTGAAATCGCAAACTATGTTGAGGTTGGGGAAGCAGATAACGGTATTTATGCAAATGTTGCAAAGACAGCAGATGCAAACGGCGTTATTGAGCTTGACGAAGCAGTTACAATTTCAAGCATTGTAAATAATGGTGCAGAATCAACAACAGTTTTACTTTCGAAGGATGGGGACACATACAAGAAGTTGGCAGATGTTGACGGACAAACAAAGTATGTAAATGATTTAACCGGAGATAAGTTTAAATATGTTAAGCTTATGGGCTCAAAAGATGTATCAATATATACACCACTTACAGCATTAAAGGTTGCAGGTGCTGCTTATCCTTTAAAGGCTCGTATTGATGGTGAAGATGTTGAAGATGCAGTATTTACTTCATCAAACAAAAAAATCGCTACATTTGTGGGAAACACAATTGTTCCTTTTAGAAGCGGTAATGTTACAATTACAGTAAATGATACATTAAATTATAATGTTAGGGTTAATGCTGCATTTTCTAAGTCAACAGACTTTACTGCAATTTCGGAATTTGTTGACGGTGAAGTTTCCGAGGTATTAAATGCCGACAATTCGGAAGATGGTATCCAGGTTGACGAGGATTGGTCATTTGAATTTATGGACGAAGATAAATATTATGCAGCAACATTTCATTCGTGGCCAAAGATTGAAGCATCCACAAGCGGTCTTAAAATTTACAATCACCCACTTGCAAGAAACATCACTTGTGCACCGATGCTAACATTAAAGAATTTACCTGCAGAGCTTGGCAAAAACTTTAAGATGAAAATGAATATCAATAAAAACTCGGTTGCTTGTGGTTTAGGCATTAGATTCCTTGTTCATAACGATGGCAAGAATTATTATATGTTACATTTATCAGGTAATACCGAAAGTGATGGATATATCTATGTATTTGAAAAATATGCAGATAATGAAATGGTAGGCTCGTACGAAGGGCCGGAATATGATTCTGATATGTCTTATGACGGCAGATTTGGTACAGGGGTAATTCCAATGGAAATTACCTATGAAAACGGCACAATAAGTTGGAGCTTTAAAGCAACACGCCAAGGTGGAAAGGAAGCCACATACAGTGGACAATATATTGACGAATTGCCTTTTGATGTAAATGTTGAAGATACAACATTGGGATTTGTGCAAAATGCTCCCGGTATTGATGAAAGCGGAATAGGTAATAGATATTCAATAATTTCATCGTTCTCAATTGATTCTATTGATGGGGATATTTCAACATTCTGTAAGGATGGAGTGTGCGGATTGTCAGTTGACCCTGATTTTTATAATTATGGTATCAAGGCGTATATTGCAGAATATGATGCAGAGGGCAGGCTTGCAGGCATTGCATCGGGCACAGAAGCTGTTGGATACAAAATGAAGGCAACAGACAACAAAGTAAAGGCATTTGTATTTGATAGTCATAATACATTAAAACCAATTCCGAATATATCCAAAATTGACTTAAAATAGAAATATATTGATTTTTTAAAACGTCAGCCAAAAATTTGGTTGACGTTTTTTGCACATTGCACAAAAAACGACACCAAAAATTGTGTATAATTTTTAACAAACATTTTTAAAACCTATTGCAAAATTGTTACGGATATATTACAATGGATATACAAATATTATTCTTGGAGAGGAATGGTGATTTTATGAAGAAAGGTATTCTTTCAAAAATCCTTGCTTGTGCTCTTGTAGTAACAATGATTGCATCATTGAGCTTTACATCAGCATTTGCAGCAACAACTTATCAACAAATTGAAAAAGAAGAAGGCGGAGTTGTTTATTATGACGACTTCACAGATTTAGAACTTTACCCGGCTTCAGATTATGTTAATCTTAGAAATTCTGAGGGCAGCTGGGAAGGCGACGAAGAAAAACAAATCGGTAACAGCGATTGGTACATTGTTAAGGCACCGGGCGGCGACCCATTAGCCTCAACATTAGGTGTTAAGATTAATCATAGTACAGAAGAGGAACAAGCTAAACCTTTTTACAGAGATTATCTTACAATGACAGGTGAATCTGTAGATATTAACGGTTACTATTACAGAAGAGCATCTTTACAATACAAAAACCAAGATGTTTTAGATTCACTTACAAACACATATTCAATTGCTTATACATATCACAAGAGTGTTATGGTTGACCAAATATTCAAGTTTGGTGGCCCTGATGTTAATAACTGCTATAGATTTGCATTGATGGGTTATTTTGGCGCAGGTGGTCCGTTATGGATACTTGATAAATTAACAGGCGGTAACGCTGAAAGAATTGCTCAGTCAGACACTACATTCTCAAATGAGAGAGGTGTAGTTGATAAATCAGGTGAAACACCGATTCGTACAGAAGGCGGTTGTTTGAGTAGTGTTGGTAAGGTTAAAATTGCTGTTATAGATAACAGTGCAATCCAAATCAGCATTGACGGTGAACAATACGAAGGTGTTAAGTTCCAAGAAACAAAGAAGATTAACCTTGCAAGCCCAATTGCAGTAGATGCTCCTAACTGTTTCTTTGGCTTTGGTGCTGACTACTCAGGCGTTATGATGAATGGTATTTATGATTTTGAGCTTGCAAACTATGTAGAGGTTGGCGAAGCTGACAACGGCATTTATGTTGACGTTGCAAAAGATGCTGATTCATTCGGTGTTATGGACCTTGGTGAACCTGTTATGATTTCAAGCGTTTTAAACAAGGGTGCAGAATCTACAACTGTTCTTCTTTCAGAAGATGGTTCTACATACGAAAAATTGGCTGATGTTGACGGTCAAACAAAGTTTGTAAATGACCTAACAGGCAGAAAGTTCCAATATGTTAAACTTATTGGTTCAAAGGACGTTTCAGTTTACACACCACTACTTTCTGTAAAGGCAAGCAGCGGTGCATACAAAATTAAGGCTCGTATTGGTGGCGAAGATGTTGAAGACCCAACATTTAAAACAACAGACGGTAAGGTTGCTGTAATGGCAGGCAATATGTTTATTCCTGTTAGAAGCGGTGATGTTAAAATTGTTGTTAATGATTCTTATGAATATGCCGTAGCAGTAACACCTGCTTCATCTATCTCAAAAGACTTTACAACAATCTTAGATATTGATTCAGGTGAAACAAGCGTTGAGCTTAATGCAGATAATTCAGAAGATGGTATTTTCATCGATGAAGGTTGGACATACGGTTTCCTTGATGAAGCACGCTACTATGCAAAGACATACAAGACATTCTCTACAATTTCTGTAAGTGGTGGTATGGAAATGTCATCATACCCACTTGAAAGAAGCTTGGCATCTGCTCCATTACTATACAGAACAGATTTATCTTCTGACCTTGGTAACAACTTCAAGGTAAACTTTGCATTTGACAAGTCATCTGTATTAAGTGGTTTTGGTTTTAGATTCTTTGTTCACAACAATGGTGAAAACTTCTACTTGTTACACTTTGCAGGTAATAGGGAAAGTGAATACACATACGTATTTGAAAAATATGTTGATGACGAATGTGTAGGCTCTATTGAAGGACCGGCACTTGACTCTGAGTTATTATGGGATGGTAGATTTGCAGGTCAAGTTATTAAAGTTGAATTAGTATACAACAACGGTAAAATAAGTTGGAACTTTAAAGCAAAACGTCAAGGTCAAAGCGATGCAGTAGAATATATGGAAATGTTTGAAGACGATGAACCATTTGATGTAAATATTGAAGATACAGTTTTAGGCTTTAACGTAAACGCATCAGCCGGCGGTAGAGTAGCAAGTATTTCATCATTCTCAATCCAAGCAGTAGATGCAGATGTTGCTACAGTTTGCAAAGGTGGCGTATGCGCAGTATCTATTGACCCAGTGATTTTAGAGGGTGATGTTAAGGTTTACATTGCTGAATATGATACTGCAGGTAAGCTTGTTGGTATCGCATCAGGTGATAATGCAGTTGGCTATGCAATTAAGGCTCCTGCTAATAAGTTTAAGACATTTGTATTTGATGGTCATAATACATTAAAGCCGGTTCAAGATTTGCCTGAATTTGCTTTAAACTATGAAAATTAAGCTTAAACTGATTATTAAATAATTAACTTAAATACTATACTTATGCTAAATGTGTAAGTATAGTATTTTTTGTTTGGCATTTAATTAAGATGTTTTGGTATTCAGTTAGGAGTTTTGTTTATTTAATTAGGATTTTTGGACGGCTAATTTGAGTGAGTTGCATTTGTCAAAATGACGAAACCTTTGTAAAGATTGTTAAAAAATATACATAGTTTTAATGCAATTTGCACAAAAGACAATATAAAAAATTGTTGATGTTTTTTTGAACTAATTGTAATATTCTCTTGAAAATAGACATTAAATCGTGTAAAATATATATATTACATAATATTGAGAGGATGAAAAGAATGAAAAGAAATTTTTGGACAAAGTCCCTTGCTTGTGTTTTGACACTTGCCATGGTATTGTCTGTTGGCTTCACAACTGTATTTGCTGAATACGAGCAAATTCAAAAAGAAGCAGGTGGCGTAATTTACGAAGATGATTTTAGCGATGCGACAACTTACCCCGCGTTTGGTGAATCTGATGACTACATCAACCTAAAAAGTAAGGTTACTGACGGCGAATCATACCAAATCGGTACAAGTGATTGGTACCTTGAATGTGGTACAGGTAACTTGCTTGGCAGTCCGGTGGGATACAAAGTTATTCGAGATGCTGAAACAGGTAAAAGCTCTATTGAATTAAAGGGTGAAACTGTGTCTTTGGGCCAATATCCCGATAGAAGGTCAAGTATGGTATACAAAGGCGACCTTTCAGAGCTTACTAACACATACAGAATTAAATTCAGTTTATCAAGTAAGAGTGTTTATACATCTGTTATTTTAAAGTTTGCAGGTGAAAACAGTGATTCTTATTACAGGTTTGCAACTGCAAGTAAAAAGGACGAAACAGGTTCTGCATTGCCTGTATGGCAGCTTGATAAATTTTCAAACAAATCAGCAACTACACTTTTAGAATCGGATTATACTTTTAAAACCTCAATGGGTGTTTCAACAACTGTTGAAGAACAAAAGGTGTTTTCTGAATACGGTGCATTGCACTCAGCACCAGGATATCCTTTAGATGTTGAGGTTATAGTTACAGACAACAGTATAATTACTGTTAAGGTAAGTGGACCTGTTTATGAAAATAATATGATTAAGGAATCAAAGACTTGTGTGCTTCCAACACCAATCAGTGTAGATGCTTGCGACCAATTTATCGGCTTTGGTGCAGGCTCATACACCGGTCAACATTTTAATATTAGTAAATTTAGTATTGAAAACTATTCTGATGCAGGGGAGCAAGAAAATGACATCTATGCAAATGTTGCAACAAAGGTTGACAACGAAGGCGTGATGGAGCTTGCTTCTGCTACACAAATTAAGAGAATTGCAAACTTGGGTTCTGAATCTACAACTGTTCTTCTTTCGGAGGATGGTGAAACATATAAGAAATTGGCAGATATTGATGGTTTGGAAAGCTTTTCAAATGACATTACTGCAAAGGCTTACAAATATATTAAACTAATTGGTTCACAGGAAATTGCAGTATATGCACCAATTACTGCATTAAAGGCAAGAAGTAAATCCTATCCGTTGGCAGCACGTATTGCTAATGAAATGGTTGAAAATGCAGTATTTACTTCATCAAACGAAAAGATTGCAGTAGTGGAAGACGGCAGAATTATTCCTTTAAGAGAAGGCAATGTTACAATTACTGCTAATGACACAGTAGAAGCTGTTGTTAATGTTTCTGCATTAACTAATTATACAAATTTTGCAAGTTATACAGAATTTGAAAATGGCGAAGAGGAAACTGTTTTAAATGCAGAAAACAAAGAAGATGGCGTTGTACTTAATGACGATTGGAGATACAGATTTGTTGACGCCGAAGGAAAATATACAGATACATACAGCACAATGACTAAGGTTGCTCTTGTTGAAGATAAAGGCATCAAACTTTTCAACTATCCATTAGGAAGAGACAACAGCAAGGCTCCGATTCTTGCAATGGAAAATTTACCGGCAGAGCTTGGCAAGGACTACAAGATGACTATAAACTTTAACAAAAACTCTGTAATGTGTGGATTTGGTTTAAGATTTATGGTTCACAACGACGGTAAAAACTATTACCTAATGCATCTTGCAGGTGGTACTGAAACAGAATACATTTACACATTTGAAAAGTATGTTGACGGCGCTTGCGTTGGCTCATTTAACGGTCCTGAACTAAACGATGCAAATTATGGTGGTAAATTTGCCTCAACTGATTCAAAAATGGTGATTACTTACCAAGACGGTAAAATCGGTTGGGAATTTAACGCTAATCGTAACGAAGGCTCAAACGAAACCTACACAGGTGAATATATTGATGAAGAACCATTTGATGTAAAAATTGAGGACACATTCTTAGGATTTACTAATAATGCAAATGGTGCAACCGATGGTGTGGGTAACAGATTCTTGTATATTTACAACTTTGCAATTGCACCTTTGGACCCGGATACTGTTACATTTATAGATGATGAAGTAGCCGGTGTATATACTTCAACATTTGATTCTGCAAAGGTGTATGTGGCAGAATATGATGCAGACGGCAGACTAATCGGCATTAAATCAGGTGATTTAAAGGCAACATACAAAAAGAAAACAGAAGATGGAGTATTTAAGGCGTTTGTTTTAGATGCTCACGATTCGTTGAAGCCACTTTGTGCACCATTTAATTTTTAATAAGAATTTTTAAATATCGTGTGGATTTTTCCACACGATATTTTTTTGTGCAATATATACAAAAAAGCCTGTTAAAAGCATAACAATAATATTTTATTCACATTGTTATTGCATAAAAGGCTAAAAAATTGCAAAATGCAATTAAAAAGTTGAAAAAATGTAAAATAATTGTATTTCGTTGATGATATGTCAACTTCACAAATTGTTAATAAAATGTTACAATATAGTTACCAAAATATTAAAGGAAGGAAATGTTCTTCCAAAAAATTAGGAGGGTTTTTTAAATGAAAACAGCAAAGAAAATTTTGGCTTTGTTGCTTGTAGCATGTATGGCATGCGCAATGCTTTCAGCTTGCGGCAGCAGTACAAGTTCAGGCGATGAAATCGTGGTTACAGTTTGGTCAGGCGAAACTCATGCTAAAGCCGCAATCGACAAGGTAATCGCAGAATTTAACAACACAACAGGTAAAGAAAAAGGCATCAGAATTGATTATCAATTCAAAGGTGGCGACACAATCGGTACAAACGTAGAGCTTGCTCTTCAAACAGGTGATGCTCCTGATTTATTCACATCAGCAGACCTTAAGAAGTCAGTTGAACAAAACTACTTGGCAGCTATTGACGACCTACCGGGTGGCGCAGACTTAATCAAACCTGTAGAAAAATATTTGGTTAGAAACCAAACAACATACCAAGGTAAGACATACGTTCTTCCTGCAGCAGCAACAACAAGAGGTCTTATTGTTAACGTAGATATGTTCAAAGCAGCAGGTCTTGTTGATGCAAAGGGCAATGTAATTGCTCCTGAAACTCTTGATGATGTTCGTGAATATGCTAAGAAACTTACAGGCAATGGTAAATACGGTTTCATCGAACCTCTAAAATGGGGTAGCTGGTATAATTCAGATATCTTTGCGTTGAAGCAATCTTCAACAGGTTTCTCTGAATTCAACTATGAAACAGGTGAATATAACTTAGACGGTCTTGAAAAGATTGAACAACTATACCTTGACATGAAGGCTGACGGCTCAATGTTCCCGGGTGCTGAATCACTTGATAACGATGCTGCTCGTGCTCAATTTGCAGAAGGTAAAGTTGGTATGAAGTTCGGCTTCTCATTTGACGTTGGTGTTCTTAACGACCAATTCCCGGCTAAATGTGATTGGACAGTTGTTCCACTACCGGTTATTGATGCAAACAACAAGTATGCACAACGTATGACAATGGCTACAACTCCTTACATCAATGCTAATGTATTGAAGGACGAAAAGAAGGCTAATGCTATTGTTGAAGTATTGAAGTTCATTACAAGTGATGAATATCAAACAGCACTATACGAAGCAGGTATCTATATCCCGATTAGATCTGAAGTTTCTGAAAATGCTGATGCTTCTAAGATAAACCGTAAGGGTTGGGCTGAATTTGCTAGCATGGTTTCAATTAGTAAATTGCTCCAACCAACTCCACAAATAGATTCTTCAACTATCAGAGATTTAAGCACAAGATTTAACGAAGAAGTATGGAGCGGTAAGAAGACTCCAAAACAAGCACATGATGAATATCTTGTTGATTTGAAGGCTGCAAGAGAAGCATTCTTAAAGACAAATCCGGAAGATAAATTAGAAGACTATATCATTAAAGATTGGATTCAAAAAAGATAATTAATTTTATTTAAACTTGACTAGGTTGTTGTGCCTTTATTTAAAGGCACAACAATTTTGGTCAATTAAAGTAATTATCCCAAACAGGGAGGGAAAAACATTAATGGCTAATTCAACAAATAATGTTCAACTTACAAAAAGCGGAAAAAAAGCCATGAGAGCAGATTCTATTCAGGGCTTTTTAATGATTTTACTACCGTTAATCGGTTTCTTGATATTGCAAGTATATCCTATAATTTGGACATTTAGATGGGCGTTTTATAACTACAACGGCATACCGTCTTATACAACATTTGCAGGGGTTGACAACTTTATAAAAATGTTTACAACTGACCTTACATATTGGAAAACTTGGGTACAAACACTTACATTTGGTGTGTTAAAGATTCCTTTTGAAATCCCACTTGCTATGATTATCGCTCTTTTACTTTCACGTAAAGGCGGTAAATTAACAGGATTTTTCAGAAGTGCTTACTATCTACCAAACGTTATCAGTGTTGTTGTTGTAGGTTTGCTAATAACAAACATCTTTACATATAGTGGTCTTATAAATACTTGGTTATTAAAGCTTGGTATTATTAAAGAAAATATAGATTGGTTTACAACAAAGGGTAAAGCTCTTACAATGTTAGTTTCAGGTGCTGTATGGAATACATTTGGTATTAACGTTATGTATTTCTTGGCTGCATTATGTAACGTACCGGAAGACCTTTACGAATCAGCAACATTAGACGGTGCTTCAAAATGGACTCAGTTTTGGAAAATTACTGTTCCAATGATTTCACCGGTACTTAGTACAATATTACTATTATCAGTAATCGGTACTCTTGGTGTTAACGAATACATTATCGTTGTTACAAATGGTGCTCCATCAGGAACAACTCAAACAGTTATGTCATATTTGACAACTAAATTTGTTCCCGGTTTCTCATCAGAGACTACACCACCACTTGGTTATGGTTGCGCAATGTCCCTTGTTACAACAGTATGCTTTGGTTTAACATCAATTGGATATAACAAGATTAACAAGAAAATTAATTCTATTTTTTAGGTGAACGCTATGAATAAAAAAAATAAATTTGGACACGTTTTAAGCGAAACCTTAATCTATTTATTCTTGGTATTAGTATTGTTAGTAGTAATTGTACCAATTATATATTTGATTTTAGCTTCGTTTAAAACAAATACAGAAATTTTAACACATGCAGGTAACTTCTTCCCGGAGAAATTCTCCTTGGAAAACTATGAGCTTGCATTAAAATCATCGGATTTTTACATTCCGACACTACTTAAAAACAGTTTGCTTTACACATTGGCTCATGTATTCATTATTGTGTTTACATCATCTATGGCAGGCTTCTCATTTGCAAAGGGTAAATATCCTTTACAAAAAGTGATTTTCGCTTGTTTTAGTTTCTTGCTATTTGTAAAGCTTGGTGGTATCACAATCTATGCAACGTTCGAAGTATTAAACTTGTTCCATATTAAGAGGACTTTGTGGTCGCTACTTATTTTGGACGCTTTTGCAATTCCGATTGTAGATATCTACTTGGTAAAGAGTTATGTTACTACTTTACCTGACGGTATATTAGAAGCAGCTAAAATTGATGGTTGTAGCTTCTTTGGTACATTCTTTAAGATTGCTCTTCCAATCATTAAGCCTGTTTTGGCAACTATTTCAATCCTTGCTTTCCAAGGCTCATGGAACAGTTACATTATGCCAACAATATTCACACTTACAAGGCCGGAACAACGTACAATTATCGTTGGTCTAATGGCACTTAAAACAAACAGCGGTGCTGCTACAAACTGGAACTTAATGCTTGCAGGTTCTGCAGTTGCATTATTGCCTGTATTGGTTGCATACCTTGTTGCAAACAAATACTTTGTAAAAGGACTTTCAGCAGGTGCTGTAAAAGGTTAATAAATTTCTAATTAGGCATAGGGGAGTTATTCTCTATGCTTATATTCGCATTTTAAGAGGGTGAAAAATTTATGAAAAATAAACTTTTTAAACTTATTTCAGGCATACTTTGCAGTACAATTATGTTTACAAATGTAGCAACTGCAAGCACTATCGACAGAAGTGATTTGAATACAAAAATCACAAGTGGGGAATTTGAAAGTGCAAATGCCTTAATTAAAACAGAAGCAGTGTCAAATCCATCTCTTTTGAAAAATGTTACATTGTCTTTTAACGCTAACAATGTGTTAAAGGACTTTAATACTAAAATTTTAGGTGTCCATGCAGGACTGTTTGAGATGGGTACAAACTTCTTTGATTATGGTACGAATAATCTTTCGGAGGGGTATCTTGCACTTGCAGATAAAATGTACGATATTCCCACTGCTCGTATAGGCACAGGCAATAACACAAACCTTATGAATAACATAGGCCCTGTTGAAAACAGAACTGTAAGCAAAAACTTGGATACCGGAGAAGTTACTCACCAGCCGGTTGATATGGGCATTGTTGAAATGATTAAGGCAATTTATGCAGTTAATCCAAATGCTTCGTTTATGGTAATTTTACCGATAAATGTTCAAACTCCTACAGAAAGTGCACATTTAGCATCATTTCTACTTGATGACAAGAATGCGTCAGAATGGGGTGCATTACGTGCAGAATGTGGTATTGAAAACCCTATCAAGTTAGAGGGCTTTGAAATCGGTAACGAAAATTACTTTACGGCAGAGCCGGAAGAGGGAATGGATTCATCCTCTGCAAGCTATGCTACCTATCAAAAAAATGCTATTGATAAATACATAAATACCGGTATTGCACAGGTTGAAGCTGTACATGCAGTGCATCCGGAGGTTAAGTTTTATGCAAACGTAAACGGTAAAAAAGAAAGAGTAAGTGCTACACCTTGGAATACAGCAGTTGCAGCTCGTTTAGGCAGTTATATTGACGGTGTTGCATTCCATGGCTATTATTCTTCAGCAGGTTCGGTAAAAAGCGTATGCGAAGATGCTATTGACTGGATTCAAGGCATATTTGTAGAGCAAACAGGTAAAAAGACTAAAATTGCTCATACAGAACACGCAATTTGGTCATCTGATGAAAAGGTTAAAAGACAATCATTAGAATCAGCACTTTCGGAATCTGCATTTATTTCAAGAATTTCACTTCGTGATGATGTTATTTCTGCAGATTGTCATCATTATACATCGGTAGGAACAGAACAAAATCCATGTATTTGGGCATTCTTTACAAGACATCAAAATAAATTCTATGAACTTGGAAATAATTTTGTATATAAATTATACTTAAATAATATTGGTGAAAAAATACTTAATTCTAAATATACAGATACCGAAGGTGTAGGGTATTCACTTTCCCATCTTGTTACAAAAACAAGCGACGGCAAAATTGTTTTAGCCCTAACAAATCATTATGAGGACAGGGACATTAAGGTTAACTTTACATCAAAATATAAGGTTTTAAAGACAATTACCTTTACAGCTCCTAATATGTCATCAATGGTATATAACGATGCTACAAAGGACGTTTTTAGAACAACAACAGCATATCCAAATCAAAGTGGCGTTTCAAGTTATACGGTGCCGAATAAATCACTTGTATTTTTAACACTTGAAGAGGAATACAAGGATATGTATTATGAAGATTTTGAGGGCTATGATACTTCTGCAGAAGATATTACTTTGGTGAAAAACGAAGGGGTTACTTCTAAGGACATTGCAGGAGATTGGAAATTAAGGACCTATAAAAGCCTTGACTATGTAAATAATTCTAAGGTTGCCATTGTTGATGGCAAGGCTTTAAAGATTACACCTTCAGGTCGTGCATATACTGCACCTGATTTTCCGGTTGTGGAATATCAAGGAGATTACAGTAAGTTAGGTAATAATTTTGCTATTGAATTTGATGTTCATAAGAATTCTGTATATGAGGGCACAGGTGTTAAATTTATGATTCACAATGACGGTAAAAACTACTACGCATTGTGGCTAAATGGTGGCATTGAAGAAAATTACAGGTGGACATTTGTTAGGGTTGTAAATAATGAGGTTGTATATACCAAAAACGGAGATTCATTTAGTGCAAATGCAACTGCGGGAAGTGGTGCATTGCATCAAAAAAATCACGTAACAGTAAAATATGACAACGACAATATTTCGTGGGACATTAACGGATTTTCTTATGCAGGCATTGCATATTCTGCATTTGACAACTACACAGACTCGTCTAAATTTACAGTAAGTCCTTCAAATACAACTATTGCATTCGGTAATTCAAGTGGTAACCTTGGTGTTACAGCAACATTTGATAATATTGCAATTAAATACTACAAGGCAAGCTCAACAGAGCTTCCTGTTACACCTGAGGAGCCTGAATATCCTAATATTGTAAAGGATACAAGCAGTACAGATGCTTTTGTTACATCAGGTGAGCCAAGCAATGTTATTTATGCAGACAGGAAAGGCTCGTATAACAACGGAGTTTATAAATTTGCCGATGCAGTTGCAATTAGGAAAATTGTAAATAATAACAGTTCGTCAGTTAGTGTATATGTTTCAAATGATGACTATTCATACAAGAAATTGGCTACTGTAAATCCGGGAGGAGAGTTTATAAATCAATTAACCTCCAAAAAGTATTCTTATGTAAAGGTTGATGGGGGAAGTAATGTTTGCCTATACACAGATGTTAACAATAATGACGTATTTACTTCAATAGAAGATGTAAGCAATTTGTCGGCTGTTATAGGTGGAAGCAGTGAAAATGTAACAATTACATCCTCGAACAGAAATGTTGCATACATTGAAAACGGCATACTAATCCCACTTCGTAACGGTACAACAACACTTACTGCATCAAACGGAACAAGCAGTATTTCAAAAACTGTTAGGATTAAGGCGTTTACAGTTTGGGACGAGGATTTTTCAAGCTATACTAAAAATGTTACTGTTTCAACACCCTTAGGCACTAATGTTAAAAAGGCACAAATTGCAGGAGATTGGTGGTTAGTTCAAGACCATGGCGGTGTTGTTAGTCATAATCCAACTGCAAAAATCAATTATAATGGTCTTACAATGACTGCCGGTACTGTTGGCCCATTTTATGGTGGTCTTGCTATGGCACAGTATTTAGGTGATTATTCCGGCTTGACAGACAAGTACAGAATTGATGTTAAATACAATAAAGCATCGGTTATGTCAACATTAGGTATTAAATTTGGTATGCATAATAACGATGGTAACTATTATATGCTAATGCTTTCCGGTAAATCAGGCAGTGGCTATATGTGGTCATTCTACAAGGTTAATAACTATAATAAGATTTACGAACAAAATGGCGAGCTTATTGAGGCATATGCCACTGATAACAAGGGCTCATTACACGGTTCGGGTACATTTAGCATTATAGTTGACGGAAATAAAATTTCGTGGCAGATTGACGGTAAGAAATTTTCCGACCGTCCATATACTGCAAGTGGTGATTTTATTGATGATAAACCATTTGACATTGAAGCAAGAAACACAAAAATCGGCTTGTTTGTTGCAGGTGAGTACGAAACAAGAGAGGGCTCATTTAAACGTATTACGGTTACAAGCAACGAGGATACAAGCAGAATTATGAAATCACCTGTAAATGACGATTACTATGTTGATATGTCTAATACAGATGCCACAGACCCAATAGTGTTACTTGCAAAACCCGAAGAAACACTAAATCAGTTTATGTTTGTTAGAAATACTGAATTAGACGGATTTGTGAAACTTCCAAAAAGCTTGTTTGAGGATTCAACAATTGAAACTAAGGGTATTGAATCTAAATCACAAGGTGGAACGATTACTTTAAATGATACAGTTTATAAGTTGAATTTATATTCATTAAACAATAACTTTGAACAAAAATATCACTTTACAAAGATATATCTTTGGGATTTGTCAAACCTAAAACCACTAAATGCGTCATATAGCGTTGACGAATAAAAGAGGTAATATGTAATGAAAAAGCTTAACTTTAAAAAAATATTCAGTGCAACGGTTGTTTCAACCGTTGCATTTGCAATGATTACAACTAATGTAGGTGCAGCCACTATGGCTGAAATCCAAGATGCTTTGGCAAATCAGGATTTTGAGCTTGCTGACTCTTTAATATTTGAAGAGGCAACTGTTGATGAAAGCCTTAATTTTGACACTAATCTTGTAGTTGATGAAGACGATGCGCTATGGGATTTTAACAGAAATATTTTAGGAGTTCAGTGCGAAATATCAACTCATGGATTTGATTTTTTTGAAAGATATACCAACCAATTATCCGACGGATATTTGGCCATTGCAGATGAGCTTGCAGACTTTCCTGTTGCTCGTTGGGGAGGTACATCAACAAATTCAGTTTCACTAATTGGTAACATTGGCCCGTTAGAAGAAAGAAAACAAAGCATTAGATGGACAGATGATGTGCTTGTAAATGAGGCTTTTGATATGGGCCCGGTGGAATTTATCAAGGCAGTTCAAGCAATAAATCCTAATGCTTCATTCTTGTTCTGCTTGCCTATTTATGTAGATACTCCTGAGGAAACAACTAACTTTACAAGCTTTTTGTTAGATGACAAGGACAAATCTAAATGGGGTGCGTTACGTGCTGCTTGTGGTATCGAAAAGCCGGTTAACCTTTTAGGCTACGAGCTTGGTAACGAAAACTATTTTTCAGCACAGCCTCAGGTTAGTGAGGATGATGAAAACTATCAGACATACATAAATTCTAAAGAATATGCAACATTCAAGGCAAATGCAGTAAAAACATACACAGATACTTGTAAATTACATATAAATGCAATTAAGGCAAAATATCCTAATGTTAAGTTTTATCCTAATGTAAATGGTAAATCTGAACGTGTATATTGGAGAGATTGGAACGGCGGCGTTGCAGAAAACTTAAACGGATATATTGACGGTGTTGCGTTTCATAATTATTACAGTACCCCTGCAAGTGTTGAAAATGTGTGCGACAAGGAAATAAATAAAATTCAAGATTTATTCGTTGAAAAAACAGGTAAAAAAACAACGATTGCCCATACAGAGCATGCAATTTGGTCATCAAATGAGCAGGTTAAACGTCAATCTCACCAAGCAGCATTGGCAGAGAGTAACTTTATTAACCATATGGGCAACCGTAATGATATTGTATGTGCAAATTATCATAATATTATTAGTGGAAGCAGTTATACATCTCCGGGACATTGGGCAATGTTTACAAGAAAGGGTAATAAATTTTATGACACCGGCGTAAACAGAGTGTATAAATTATATCAAAACAACATTGGCAAAACTGTTGTTAAATCGACACTTTCAAATAATGGCAATGGCTATGTTTCAGCATTGGCAACTAAAAATGACGATGGTTCGTTGGTTGTTGCATTGGTAAACGGATACAATGACCGTAGGGTTAATATTAAGCTAAATTTTAACGATAGTTATGAGCTTGTTAAAGAAACAACATTTACTGCACCAAGTATTGCATCAGTTGCTTATGGGGACAGCACAGTTGACTTGTTTACAACCAAGTCTAAATATTTAAATATTCCTAATTGTACAAGCTATACTTTAAATAACAAGTGTGTAGTAATGCTTACATTTAAAAAGACACAAGGGGAATATGAATATAAGTATACCAAGGTTTACAGAGATGACTTTGACAAGTATGGAAACAGTGAAGCTGAATATACAATTGCAAAAGGTCAAAATGCTGATGTGAAAATTGCAGGTGATTGGTACGTAACAACCTTTGGTAAGGCTGAAAAATACAATACACCTTCAAAATTCAGTATAAAGGACGGAACCGGAATTAAAATGACTGCAACGGCAGTTACTTATACAGACAGTTACTTGCCTATGTTAGTATATAAAGGCAATTACAGTAAGCTTACAAACCATTACAGAATTTCTGCTAATTTACTTAAAAACTCTGTTACATCAGGGTGTGGCATTAGATTTATGGTACATAATAACGGAGCAAACTATTATTCCTTATGGCTTGGTGGTACAAAAGAGGATAAAACAAGATGGCTGTTTAGCAAGGTTAAAGACAATGCAGTTGTAGATTCAATTGAGGGCGAGCAATACACAACATACAACACAAATGGCAATGGCGCTTTACATGAAAACAACAGAATAACTATTGAATATGACAATGGTTTAATTAACTGTACTATTAACGGCAAGGAATATAACTTAATTGACTATAATAAGAAAATTACTTACAATGATAAATCTCCTTTTGGTGTAGATGCTAAAAAAACACAAATAGCCTTTGGGGATAATTCGTCAGCAGTTAGAGATAATAATTATTCCGTAGTTGACCAATTTGAAATTGGTAATTTGGAGTTTGTAAAATCCGACCAACCTGAAACAAATGATGATGTTAGGGAATATCCAAAGCTTCAAAAGGATGAAAACAGCACAGACGAATTTGTTGCAAACGGCGAACCTGATAATGTTATTTATATTCAAAAGGTCAGAAAGCAGGACGGAAACCTGTATTATTTAGAAAATAATACAAGAGTTCGTAAGGTTGTAAACAACGGAAATACGACCGTTAAGGTGTATGTGTCCACAGACGATTTTTCATATAAACAATTAGCAGAAATTCCTGCAAAAGATACGTTTATCAATACCTTGACTGCAAAAGGCTATAATTATGTTAAGGTTGAGGGTGGAAAGGATATAAGCATATATTCAGACCTTTGTGATAATGATGTGCTTACAGGCTTGGAATATGTATGTGATATTGACGGTAAAGTAAACGGAAGCAGTGAAAATATTTCGTTTACCTCATCTAACAGGAATGTAGCATATATTGAAGATAACAAGCTTGCTCCACTTCGTAACGGTACTACTGTTATTACTGTAACAAATGGAACAAACAGTGTTTCAAGGACTATTAAGGTTAACGTGCTTGATACTATATACGAAGATTTTGGAAATTATGAAAAGTCAGACCTTTTCTATGCTCCCGAAGGATGCGCAGTACGAAGGATAAACATTGCAGGGGATTGGTGGTTATATCAAGGTTCAAGCGGGGTGTTAAAAAACAAACCCAAAATTGAATTTGATGGCAAAAAAATGGTATATTGGTGCTCTGCCGGTGATGTTAATGTCTTTTATTCATATATTCCGTTTTTGATGTATGAAGGAGATTATTCCGGAATTAACCAAAAGTATACCATTGAAACAAATTATAGCCTTTCTTCGGTTATGGCAGGCTTTGCAATTAAGTTTCATATTCACAATAATATGTCAAGCTACTATATGCTATATATTGTAGAAAGCACAAGAACAGGCAAAACATGGCATTTTTACAAGGTTACAAATGGCATCACTGAGGAAATATACAGCGGTGATGATGTAACTGCTAATAATGCAGATAAATCCGGCCCTATTCAAGGCAACGGAAAGGTAGCAATTACTTATGATAATGGTACAGTTTCCTTTACAATAGATGGCAAGATATATAATAACAGAGCATATAAGGTATCAAAAACTTTTGTTGATAGCAAGCCCTTTGATGTTGCCCCAAAGGACACAAAGGTTGCGATTTTGTCAAGAGGAACAAAAACAACATATTCGGTAGGTTTTACTGACTTTACCATTAAAGGCGAAGGGAACAAAGACATTATTACTTCACCAATTAACAGCGATGACACGCTAATTGATTTATCCAATAAAAAATCAGAAAATCCTGTTGTTATTATGAAGAGTGATGACGGTAAATACAAGATGCTAAGTGATAAAACAGGGGACGGGTTCTTTAAGATTACAAAGGACAACAAAAATGATTTTGGCAAAATGTATTTATGGGATTTTGACGATTTAAGACCACTTGGTGCAATTATAGAAAATAATAATTAGTAAAAAATGCAACAATTTATAGTAAATTGTTGCATTTTTGTTGACAAAATTAAACTATTATGTTAGAATGATATATTATAATACGATAGGTATATTATCTTGTAGAAAAGAGGTTGTAAAATGAAAGGACGATTTAAAAAACTGATTATAGGTATTACTTCGGTTTGTATGCTTGTTTCAAGTATGCCTATGGTGGCAAATGCTAATGTAATTAGTAGCTCTGACATTCAAGATGCATTAAGTGCGTCAGATTTTGACACAGTAGAAAGTCTTGTCAGAACAGAGGCAGTTTCGGACCCATCACTTACCGTTAATGCAACAATTACAGTTGATGAAAACAACGAGATTAAAGATTTCAACTGGAATATTTTAGGTATGCAAAACGAAGTAATGCATAGTGGTGATATTTTCTTTAACAAATTCACCAACGAATTTACAGATGGATTTATGGCAATGGCTGATATTTTGTATGACATTCCAACTGCTCGTTGGGGTGGTGGTACTGCTAACAGCGTAGGCTTGCTTGAAAATATCGGACCTTTAAACGATAGGGAACAAAGCATAGGTATTGCAGGAACTCCTTATGGTAATTCCAGCGCAGGTAAGGTTATGTCCGAGCCTACGGATATGGGCCCTGTTGAATTCATTAAAATGATTCAAGCAATTAACCCTAATGCGTCATTTATGTTCTGCTTGCCTCTTGACGTAAACACACCTGAACAAACACTTAATTTTACAAGATTTTTATTAGATGATAAAGATGCATCTCAATGGGGTGCATTACGTGCTTCGTTAGGTATTGAAAACCCGGTTAATTTGTTAGGCTACGAGCTTGGTAACGAGGACTACTTCTCAGCAGAACCAAGCCATGTTAATTCCGGTTACGACGACCTTTCCGATGAAGAACAGAGTACTTATAATACATCAAGTGCTTATATAACACTAAGAGATGCTGCTATTGACAGATATGTAAATACATCAAATGCACACATTGCTGCAATTCATGCAGTTTACCCTAATGTTAAATTCTACCCGAATGTAAATGGTGAACCGGGAAGAGTAAGTTGCGAAGCGTGGGACCGTGCTGTTGCAAGTAGGATTTGCAATCAAGCAGGTGTAGATGGTGTTGCATATCACGCATATTATGCAGGCCACGCAACAACCATTACAAATGAAAATAAAATGAATACAATTCAAAATTGGTTTGTTTCCGAAACAGGTGCAAAGACAAAGTTTGTTCATACTGAACACGCTAAATGGAGTGCTAATGAATCTATAACAAGACAGTCTCATCATTCAGCACTTTGCGAATCATTCTTCATTAACAGAATGCAAATGCGTGATGATGTAATTTCAGCAAACTATCACAACATTACTTGCGGAAGTTCGGCAACTAACCCGGGTACTTGGGCATTCTTTACACGTAAGGGCGACAAGTATTACGAGGCAGGTATTAACAAGGTTTACAAGCTTTATACCGAAAATATGGGTAATAAGATTGTTTCCTCAACTGTTACTATCGCTAGTACACACCAAAATAATATTAGCGTACTTGCTACTAAGAAAAACGACGGAAAAATCGTTCTATCACTTACAAACTATTATGAAGACAGAGACATTGATATAAACTTTAATCTAAATGGTCAATATGAGCTTTCAAAGGAAAGCGTATTTACAGCACCTAATTTGTATTCAATTGTTACAGGTGATAACACTAAGGACGTATTTAGAGTAACAAATACTTACAGAACCGATGAAAACTTTACAAGCTATACTTTAAAGAACAAATCTCTTGCAATTTTGGTATTGACTCCTGTTGGAGCTGCTGACGATGAAAATGTTACATATCAATATCAAAACTTGGTAACAGAAGATTTTGAATCGTATCCGATTACATCAACACCTTATGTGTTAACAAAAGGCGGAGCAACCTCAATGAGCACATTTGGAAGTAACTGGACACTAAAAACTGCCGGCAGTGTAATTGCAAACGACAACTCACAAGTTTCTATTGTAGATGGCAAAAAGGTTCAGCTTACCCCAACTGCATTAGACAGAAATAATACCGGACTTTCAATGTTAGAATATAGCGGTGATTTAAGCAGCTTAACAAACCATTTTAAGATTAGCTTTGATTATAGTAAGGCATCTACAACCTCAGGTGGCGGTATTAAATTTATGGTTCACAATAATGGTAAAAACTACTATGTTTTGTGGCTTGGCGGTCTAAAAGAGGATAAGTATAAATGGATATTCAGTAAGGTTGTAAATGGCAGTATTGTAGATTCTGTAAATGGTGAAACGTATACTGCGTATAATGACTGTGCAGATTCCTATAAAGAGCCTTCAAACGGTCAAATAAATGGTACAATATCTGCAAATGGTAATGTGTATGCAGTTTCTCAATATTCATTAAGTCAAGGTGATGCCTTAGAATCTACTATTAAGAGTGGACCAATTCACAGTGATGGTACAGTAGGTATTGAGTATAATAAGGGCAAGATTTCTTGGGCTATAAACGGTTATGAATACTCGTTAATCAAGTATCATTCAACAGGCTCTTACACAGATGCAAGTCCGTTTACAACTGCTGCAAAGAATACAACATTTGGATTTAGTTCAAACTCATCAACATCAGATGTTGCAAGAAGTATTTCGTTTGACGATATTAAGATTGGTAACTGTGTTGGTCAAACAACAGTTATAGAGGACACTACAAACAAAGAAGAATATCCACAACTTACAAAGGATAATTCAAGTACAGATACTTACGTAACAACAGGCGAACCTTCAAGTGCAATTTATATGGAAAGAACCATTCCTTATGAAACAGGCAAGCTTTATATGCCTACTGCATCAGCAATCAGAAAGATTGTTAACATAGGTTCAACAACTGCAAAGGTTTATGCTTCTGTGGAAGATTATTCATACAAACTAATTGCAGAGGTTGATGCAGGCGAAACATTTACAAATACACTAAATGCAAAGAAATATTCTTACATTAAGGTAGATGGTGGAGATGTAAATGTTTATACAGATATGTATGACGATATGACACTTACTGCAATTGAAGATGTTTGTGATTTAATGCCGGTTGTTAAGAGTTCTACAGAAGACATTACGATTACTTCTTCAAACAGAAATGTTGCTTATATTGATGAAAATAATAAGCTTATTCCGTTAAGAAACGGTACTACTGTAATTACTGCATCAGACGGAGTAAACAGCGTTTCAAAGACGATTAAAGTTAAAGCATTGGTTGACTTTACAGAGAACTTCCAAGCTTATACAAAGAGTGTAACGGTTGATATACCATACGGCTGGGCTGTAAGGAAGAAACAAATTGCAGGAGATTGGTACTTAGTACAAGGTAATGGTGGTACAATGGGCAATAATCCATCTGCTGTAATTACATCAAGTGGCCTTCAAATTAACAATGCCGGTGGTGGCCCGGGTATGTTCTATGACAACGTAGGTTATGTTATGTACGATGGTGATTATTCAGGTATTACCGATAATTACACAATTAAGCTTTCATATACTAAGAGCTCTGTATTATCAGGCTTGGGCATTAGATTTAATATGCACAACGATAACCAAAACTACTATATGTTAGAGCTTTCATCAGGTGGTAATGGTAGTGGTTATGTATGGACATTCCACAAGGTTGTTAATGGTAGGTCAATAGACAAGGTAAACGGTGAAGTAATTACCGGATACAATGCAGATAAGACAGGCCCGTTACACGACGACGGTACTGTTATGATTGTTGTTAACGGAAATGAAATTTCTTGGTTAATCAATGGTAAGAGATACAACAACAGGTCATACAATGGCAGTGGTATTTATACTGATGATGAACCGTTTAGTGTTGAACCAAGAAATTCAAGGATTGCATTTGTGGGCTGTGCTAACCGTGCAGGTTATTCAGTAACAATTAAGAGATTCCAATTACTTGGCGATGGAGATAAGGTTATTATTGATTCTCCTGTTACAACAGGTGAAAAGTACATAGACCTTTCAGGCTTTGGAGCTACAAAACCGGTAATGATTCTTTCAAATGGTACAACCGATGCAGGAAATACAAAGGTGATTGAAGATTCAACCGGAGACAAATTCTTCGTACTTAATGATTCGGCACACGAAGATAAGTATAATAAGATGTTCTTGTGGGATTTACCTAATGCAAAACCACTTTATGCTTCACAAGATATTGGAGAATAATTATAAGCATCTCGTTTTATAAACGAGATGCTTTTTTGTTTGACAAGGGCTTATGGCTTTGATATAATGATGTTATATGTGTTTAAATGAGGTGAGTGTATGAAAAACAAGATACTATCATTAGTAATATCGTTAATACTATCCGTGTCTATGGTTTCTGCAAACATTGTAAATACAGGGGAAATTGGGGACGCAATTAGTAGTGGAGATTTTAGCAAAGCAGACGAACTAATCAGGAAAGAAATTCCTGTTACTGAAACTGTTTCCGGCATAATGAATGTTAATGAAAATAATGTAATCAAAGACTTTAACTTTAACATTTTAGGTATGCAAAATGAAATTATGAAGGACGGAGACATATTTTTTAATAAATTTACTAATGAATTTACCGATGGTTTAAAGGCTATGGCAGATATAATGTACGATATTCCAAATGCTCGTTGGGGTGGAGGTACGGCAAACTACATAGGTCTGTTTGAAAATATGGGACCTATCCAGGAACGAAAGCCAAGCATTTATTTGGAGGGGACTCCTTATGGTAATGCTAAGGCAGGTCAAGTTGCATACGAAGGTGTTACAATGGGACCTGTTGAGTTTATAAAAATGATTCAAATGATTAACCCTGATGCTTCATTTATTTTTTGCCTACCGTTAGATGTTAACACACCTGAACAAACACTTAATTTTACAAGATTTTTATTAGACGGCAAGGACGAATCTAAATGGGGTGCATTACGTGCATCTTACGGCATAGAAGAGCCAGTTAATCTTTACGGCTTTGAGCTTGGAAATGAAGATTATTTTTCTGCAGAGCCTGATGTTGTACTTGACAATTATGATAGCTTAACAAATGAAGAAAAAGCTGAATTTGTTGACT
Source organism: Clostridiales bacterium UBA1775 (assembly GCA_002314595.1). Classification (GTDB taxonomy): domain Bacteria; phylum Bacillota; class Clostridia; order Monoglobales; family Firm-18; genus UBA1775. Next base: position 33,847 of record DCGP01000002.1, read on the forward strand.
CCGAAAGATATATTGAACTTAGAGATGAGGCAATAGACAGATATATAAATACAAGTTTAGAACACTTAAACACAATTCATAGTGCTTATCCTGATGTTAAGTTTTATCCAAATGTAAATGGCGGATTGGATAGGGTAAGTTGTGAAGCGTGGGACTGTGCTGTTGCAAACAGGTTATGCAATCAACCGGGTGTTGATGGTGTTGCTTACCATGCCTATTATTCAGGATATACATCAACAGAAACCAATATGAGAAGAATGGATACAATTCAAAGTTGGTTTGTTAGGGAAACAGGCAAAAAGACAAAGTTTATTCACACAGAACACGCAAAGTGGGGTGCTAATGAATCTATAACAAGACAATCTCACTATTCTGCACTTTGTGAGCCGTTTTTTATAAATGCAATGCAAATGCGTGATGATGTATTAACTGCAAATTATCACAATATTGTATGTGGGTCTACATTACAAAATCCCGGAACATGGGCGTTCTTTACTCGTAAAGGTGATAAATATTACGAGGCAGGCATCAACAAGGTATACAAGCTCTATACAGAAAATATGGGTAATAAAATTATTCAATCGGATATATATTTAAGAAATAATGAGGGTGATGGTGCAACTGCCATTGCTACCAAGAAGGATGACGGAACAATTGTACTTGCGATAACAAACTACTATGAGGATAAAAACATAGACTTGGATTTGCAATTTAAAGGGGAATATACATTAACCAAGGACAGCGTATTTACAGCACCAAATTATTCGTCAATTGTATATGGGGAAAGCACAAAGGATGTGTTTAGAGTAACTACATCTTACGGAAAAAGTAGTTCAAAAAGTTATTTGTTGCCAAGTAAATCATTGGTTATATTGGAATTGACTCCTAAAAAAAGTGGGGATAAGACTGAATATAAATATCAAGAAAATATAAATGAAAATTTTGATAGTTACAAAGTAACTACAACACCATTTACTCTTAATAAATCGTTAGGTATTTCAAACGTAAAAACTGTTGGTAATTGGACATTAAAAGCATACAGAAGCCTGCTGTATTCAAAAAATTCAACAGTAGCAGTAACATCTAATAAAACTCTTAAAATGACCCCTACTGCTTGCAGTTATTTGTCAACTGCATTTCCGGTGCTGGAATACGGAGGCGGATTGGAAGAATTAGGCGAACATTTTCAATTTAAATTTGACTATAACAAAATAAATACTGCCTCAGGTGGGGGCATTAAATTTATGATTCACAATAATGGCAAAAACTACTATGTTTTGTGGCTTTGCGGACTTTCGGAAGAAAGTTACAAGTGGATATTCAACAAGGTTGTTGATAATGAAGTTGCAGCAACTGTAAATGGTGAGGAATATACAGGATACAGCCAAATTAAGGAAGGTACAAAAAGTGGCCCAATTCATGGAAATGGTACGGTTACATTAGAATATGACGCAGGAAAAATATCTTGGAAGATTGATGGATACGAATATAAGGACGTTGCATATAGTTCTACAGGCTCTTATAAGGACAAATCTCCATTTACGGTTAATATTGGAAAAACGACATTTGCCTTTGGCTCAAATTCCTCAAATGCTGACGAAACCAGGGGATTTGAATACGATAACATCAGTGTAGGAAGCTTTGTTGCAGATAAAACAGTAGTTTATGAAACAACCAATTCGGAGAATTATCCTAAATTAAAAAAGAACGAAGACAGCAAGGACGAATTTGTTGTAAATGGTGAGCCAAGCAATGTTATCTATGTGGACAGAACCACTGCATTTTCAAAAAATATTCTCTATTTCCCAATAGCATCGGCAATTAGAAAAATTGTTAATACAGGTGATACAAAGGTTAAAGTTTATGCTTCAACAGATGATTATTCGTATAAACTAATAGCAGAGGTAGAACCAAGGGAAGCATTTGTTAACAATCTTTCCGACCAGAAATTCTCATACGTTAAATTGGAAGGTGGTACTGCAAAAATCTATACGGATTTAAACGATAATACAGTATTGACTGCAAAAGAGGACGTATGTGATTTGCTTGCATATGTAAATGGTAATAAAGATAATATAACTTATACATCATCTAACAGAAACATTGCATATATTGAGGATAATAAGCTAATTCCTTTGCGTAACGGAACAGTTACAATTACTGCAACAAGAGGAACAGACAGTGTATCAAAAACCGTAAAAGTCAGTGCATTTACAGAATACAGCGAAGATTTTATGGGTTATCAAAGGGATACTGTGTTTAATTCGCCAACCTCAGATGCAAATAGAAGAATTAACGTAGGTGGAGATTGGTACTTCATTATGGGACACAACGGAACAATGAGTGCTGTGCCAAATATACAATTTACCGAAAAGGGACTTTCTTACTACGGCACAGGTGGTGTTAACATTTTTTACGGCTGTGTTCCATATTTAAGATATGATGGCGATTATTCAGGATTAAGTGATAAATATTCAATAAGTATGAACTATGAAAAGGATTCGGTTATGTCAGGTCTTGGAATTAGGCTTGGTATGCATAATGACGATTCTAACTACTATATGTTAGAACTATCATCAGGAGGCAAGGGTAGTGGTTACGTTTGGTCATTCTACAAGGTTAAAGACCATGTAATTGTTGCAAGAAAAGACGGCGAAGAATATACCGGTTATAATCACGACGGAACAGGCCCGTTACAAGGCAAGGGCTTTGTTAAAATTGATGTTGACGGCAACAAAATTACTTGGAACATTAACGGAAAAAGATATAATAACCGTCCTTATGATGTTACACATACATTTGAAGATGATGAACCATTTGATGTTTCCCCAAGAAATACAAGAATTGCGCTTGTTTCCTATGGGTACAGAAACACCTATGCAATGCATATTTCAAACTTTAAATTTGTAGGCGACGACAACAAGGTTATAATTGACTCGCCACTTAAAAACGGTGATAAATATGTTGATATGTCAAATAGTACAAATCCAATTAAAATAATAAAAGATGGTAATAGTTACGAATATGTGAAGGATAATGTAGGAGATAAATTCTTTAAAATAACACCATCAGACTATAAAACATCAAGTACAAAGCTATTGTTTTGGGACTTGAACACATTGCTTCCGTATACATCAGCGAGATAAACTGTAAAAACACGAGTTTTACTTAAACTCGTGTTTTTTTGTTGACTTTTGTAAGTTGGTTTGTTATAATTATGGCAAAGTGTAAAATGAGGTGGTGTGTGTAATGAAAGAGAAGATTTTATCATTAGTCTTGGCGTCTGCATTGTTAGTAACGTCCTCGGTTTCTGCAAATATCGTAAGTACAACCGATATAGGTACTGCGTTAGGTTCCGGTGATTTTGAAACGGCAGACAGGCTAATTAAACAAGAGGTTGTTGCTGACCCAAGCCTTACGGTTACGGGAACAATGACAATTAACGAGAACAATGTTCTAAAGGATTTTAACTGGAACGTTTTGGGTATGCAAAACGAAATTATGAAGGACGGAGATATTTTCTTTAATAGGTTTACTAACGAATTTACCGACGGATTTATGGCAATGGCAGATATTATGTATGACATTCCAACAGCTCGTTGGGGTGGAGGTACGTCAAACTATATTGGACTATTTGAAAACATGGGGCCTTTAGAGGAAAGAAAGCCAAGTGTTTATATTGCCGAAACACCTTACGGAAGTTTTAAAGCAGGGCAGGTTGCAACAGAAGGTGTTAGTATGGGCCCTGTTGAATTTATTAAAATGATTCAAATGATTAACCCTAATGCATCATTTATGTTTTGTTTGCCGTTAGATGTTAATACACCTGAACAAACACTTAATTTTACAAGGTTCTTGTTAGATGATAAAAATGAGTCGGAATGGGGCGCGTTACGTGCATCTTACGGCATAGAAGAGCCTGTTAACTTGTTAGGCTATGAGCTTGGTAACGAGGACTATTTTACATCAGAGCCTGACGTTGTTAACAGCGAATACGCAAAACTTTCAACAGAAGAACAAAACAGTTACAATACATCATCAGAATATATAAAGTTAAGAGACAGAGCAATAGACAGATATGTAAATGTTTGCCTTGCTCATTTACAAGCAATACACAAGGAATATCCTGAGGTTAAGTTTTACCCGAATGTAAACGGTGGTATAGACAGAGTAAGCTGTGAGGCATGGGACGTTGCTGTTGCAAACAGGTTATGCAATCAACCCGGTGTTGATGGTGTAGCATACCACGCATATTATGCAGCCCATGGTTCAACAATTACAAATGAAAGAAGAATGGACGCAATTCAAAGCTGGTTTGTTAGAGAAACAGGCAAGAAGACAAAGTTTGTTCATACTGAACACGCTAAATGGAGTGCTAATGAATCTATAACAAGACAGTCTCATTATTCGGCACTATGTGAACCATTCTTTATTAACCACATGGTAATGCGTGATGATATTGTTTGTGCAAATTATCACAATATTGTTTGCGGTAGCACATTAAGAAACCCCGGAACATGGGCATTCTTTACTCGTAAAGGGGATAAATACTACGAAGCAGGTATCAATAAAGTATATAAGCTTTACACAGAAAATTTGGGAAATAAAGTTATAAAGTCCGATGTTAGTTTGGATAACTGGGATAATGAACAAATTTCAGCCATTGCAACTAAAAAAGAGGACGGAACAGTTGTACTATCACTAACAAATTATTACGAAGACAGAAATATTGATTTAGATATTGACTTAAACGGAGAATACAAAATTTCAAAAACAAGCGTATTTACTGCACCGAACTATTCGTCAATAGTATATGGCGATAGTACCAAGGACGTATATAGAGTTACAACAACCTATGGTGGTGGCAAGATAAGCAACTATACTATTCCTAATAAATCTCTTGCTATTTTAGTGTTGACACCTGCAGGAAGTGGGGACGATGACACAGTATATTCATACGAAGAAATTGTTAACGAAGATTTTGAAAGCTATGATGTAACAACTACACCTTTTACACTTGTTAAAAATTCCGGAGTAAATTCAATAAATACATTTGGAAAATGGAATTTGAAAACATATGTTAATGTATTATATTCGACAAATTCAAGTGCGTCTATTACGGAAGATAAGGAATTAAAGATGACACCTACCTCGGTAGGATATAACTATGCAGCATTTCCTGTCCTTGAATATGGTGGAGATTTGTCCAAGCTTGAAAACCACTTTAAAATAAGCTTTGACTATAATAAAGCATCAACTACCTCCGGTGGTGGCATTAAGTTTATGGTACATAATAACGGTAAAAACTATTATGTATTGTGGCTTTGTGGGTTATTTGAAGATAAATATAAGTGGTTGTTTAACAAGGTTGAAAATAACCAAATTGTAGACACTGTATATGGTGAAACATATACTGCTTATAACGATTCAAAGGAAAAGGCACCTGAGGAAGCAAAATTAACCGGAATAACCGAAGGAACAATTAGTGCAAATTCAAAAGACTATGATTTAACAAAATATACAGGCTCCTTATTGGCAACTTTAAAAAGTGGGCCTATTCACTATAAGGGTACAGTAGGCATTGAATATGACAATGGTAAAATATCATGGGCAATTGACGGATATGAATATGATGTGGTTGAGTATCATTCCGAAGGAAAATACACGGACAAAACACCATTTTCAGTAAATGCAAAATCAACTACATTCTCGTTAGGTTCAAATTCTTCTACACCTGACACTAACAGGTATATTACTTACGACAATATAAAAATTGGAAGTTATGTTCCTAAAAAAGAGGTTGTAGAGGAAGAATCAAATTCGGAAAACTATCCACAAATCAAAAAAGAGGAAAACAGCACAGATGAATTTGTTGTAAACGACGAACCAAACAGTGTAATATATGCAGACAGAACTATCCCTTATGGAGAAAATATGCTATATTGCCCCACATCTTCTTCGGTTAGAAAAATAGTTAACACAGGGGATACAACAGTTAAGGTTTATGCCTCAACAGATAATTATTCTTATAAACTAATTGCAGAGGTTGAACCAAGTGAGACATTTGTAAATAACCTTTCATCAAAGAAATTCTCTTATATCAAGCTTGTAGGAGGAACTGCTAAGGTTTACACAGATTTAAATGAAGATATGGTTTTAACTGCCATAGAGGATGTATGTGATTTGTCTGCCAAGGTTAACGGAAGCACAGAAAATATAACATACACTTCATCTAATAGGAATATTGCATATATTGAGGATAACAAGTTAATTCCTTTGCGTAACGGGGAGGTTACAATTACTGCAACCAACGGAACCGACAGTGTATCTAAAACTGTAAAGGTTAGTGCACTTACACAGTTTAAGGACAACTTCCAATCCTTTACAAAAGGTGTCGAAATTCAGCCGTCTTTCCCGGATTCTTACCAAAAAGTAAGCATAGGAAACGATTGGAGCTTCATTAGAGGCTATGGCGGTTTAATGGGTGCAATGCCAAAAATTATATTTGATAAAAATGGTATGAACTATTACGGAACAGGTGGCGTAAGAATATTCTATCATGCTGTTCCATATTTAAGATATGACGGAGATTATTCCGGCCTTGGAGAAAAATATACAATTAAATTAACATACAACAGGTCCTCTGTTATGTCAGGCTTGGGCATTAAATTTGGTTTGCACAATGATGATTCTAACTACTATATGTTAGAGCTTTCATCAGGCGGTAGTGGTAGTGGCTATGTGTGGTCGTTCTACAAGGTTATAGAGCATGGAATAGAAAACCAAGTAAACGGTGAAGAGTACACAGCATACAACGCAGATAAAACAGGCCCGTTACAAGGTAAGGGTACTGTGGAAATAAACGTTGATGGTAACAATATTTCTTGGAAGATAGACGGTAGAAGATACAGTAACAGAAAATACACGGGTACAGGCTCATTTACTGATGAAAATCCGTTTAATGTATCACCGAGAAACACAAGAGTGGCACTTGTTTCGTACGCATACAATAACGGATATTACACTACAATTTCCAACTTTGAAATTGTTGGGGACGGTGATAAGAAAATTATTGAATCACCACTTAATAACGGGGACAAGTACATAAGCATATCAGGTGGAACAAACCCAATAAAGATAATTAAGGACGACAATGATTATCAGTACGAAAAGGAAGAGGCAGGAGATAATTTCTTTAAGATTTCCCCATCAGATTACAAGACGGCAAATACAAAAATAATGTTTATTGATTTGGATACCTTAAAGCCTCTTGTATCACAAAGTGAATTAAAATAATTTTAAATATACGGACTGTAACAGGTCCGTATATTTTTTTTGCTAAAATTACTTGATTTTTTTATATTTTTATTGTATAATTATTTGTGTGTTTATGAAAGTGTAAACTTGTTGATAAAATGTAAACAATTGGAGGATAAATTATGAAATTGAAAGGATTGAACAAGGCATTATCGTCTTTGATGTTAGCTACTGTAATGGCTACAAGCGTTTCTCTTGTGGCTTATGCAGTTTCAAGCAGTGATATTAACACTGCAATAAGTAATAGAGATTATGAAACGGCACACAATTTGATTTTTACAGAATCCGGAAGTGGTTCATCTACTAACACTGTTAATATTTCCGTTAACGAGAACAATGAGTTAAAGGATTTTAATGCAAATGTAATGGGTATGCAGTGCGAAATTATGAATTACGGATTGAACTTCTTTGATAGATATACTAATAATTTGTCAGAAGGATATTATGCTATTGCAGATAAAATGTACGATATTCCAACAGCTCGTTGGGGTGGTGGTACTGCAAATCTTGTTCATTGGCTTAATAACATTGGCCCTAAAGAGGACAGAAAAGCAAGTTATTATATAAATAATTTATCAAGACAAAAAATTGGCAAGTTGGCATTTAACCCAACCGATATGGGACCGGTTGAATTTATTAAGGCAATTTATGCTTCAAACCCAGATGCATCATTTATGTTTGTAATTCCGATGGATGTTCAAACTCCGGAAGAAACATTGAATTTTACAAGATTTCTTTTAGATGATAAAAATGAGTCCGAATGGGGTGCTCTTCGTGCTTCATACGGTATTGAAAACCCGGTTAAGCTTTTAGGTTACGAGCTTGGTAACGAGTACTACTTCTTGGCAGAGCCGGAAGATGGTATGGATAAAAATTCACAAGCTTATGCAGATTACAAGGCCGAGGCAATCAATAATTATATTTCAATTTCCAAAGACCATTATAAAGCAGTGCATGATGTTTACCCTGATGTTAAGTTCTATCCATGTGTAAATGGTAGGTCTGAACGAGCAGGCACACATGATTGGAACTCTACGGTTGCAAGTGAGCTTTGCACTTTGCCCGGTGTTGACGGCGTTGCATACCACGCTTACTATGGTGGTATTCCATGGGGCGTTGTAGGGGACGAAAATGAAATTGAAAAATTACAACAATTATGCGTTGAAACAATAGGAAGAAGAGTAAACATTGTTCATACAGAGCACGCCCTTTGGTCTTCTAATCAAGGTGTAAGACGACTTTCGTTAGAGGCGGCGCTTGCTGAGGCATCATTTATTTCAAGAATGGCAAGACGTGATGATATTGTTTCTGCCGATTATCATTCATATACAACATGGGGTACTTGGGGCTTCTATACCAAGTCCGGTAACAAATTCTACGAAATGGGTGTTAACAAAGTATACAAAATGTTCCAAGAAAACTACGGAAACAAGCTTGTTGAAACCAATGTTACAAGCGATGGTCATGGAATAGCTTGTTGGGGTGAATACCTTGTTACAAAAGCACCAAACGGTAATTTGGTACTTTCATTCTTAAATAATAGCGAAAGTGCAGATATGTCAGTCAACTTGTCGTTTGCAAAGGATTACACGCTTATTAAAAAGAGTGTATTCACTGCACCAAATATGGCATCACTTGTAATAGATGAGGCAACAAAAGATGTGTTTAGTTTAAAAACAACATACGAGGAAGAAGAACACTTTAACAATATTGTTGTTCCGGTAAAATCTGTCGTTGTAATAACATTGGCAAAGCCCGGAACATTTGAGAGTCATTTATCTGAGGAAAAAGACATTACAATGGTTGACGATGATTTTGAAGATTATCCGTTATCGCAATCACCGATTTATCTTGACAAAACTGATGGTGCAACATCAAAAAAACTATGTGGGGATTGGAAAACAATGCTACACAGAAGTGTTGTTTATAATGCTAACTCACAGGTGTCTGTTGTAAATGCATCAGGTAACAAAATGGTACATATGACACCTACTGCCGTATCTTACACGGTAAGTGGCTTCCCATTACTTGAATACGATGGAGATTACAGTTCATTATCTAATAAATTTGCAATAGAATTTGATGTGGACAAGTCGTCTGTTCAAACCGGCTGCGGTGTTAAGTTTATGATGCATAATAACGGAAATAATTACTATGTATTATGGTTAAACGGTGCAAAGGACGAACAGTATTTGTGGACATTTGCCAAGGTTGAAAACGGTACAGTATCATATAGCGAAAACGGTGAAGCATACACCGACAGAGCAGCAGACCCTAATGGTGCTTTACATGGATTTAACCATATTAAGGTTGAATACGATAATGGTGAAATAACTTGGACAATTGATGGTAAAAGATACTGTCAAAGAGATTATGACGTTACAAAAACCTATGACGACCCAACACCATTTACAGTAAATCCTAAGGATACAAGAATTGGGTTTGGTTGTAATGCGTCAATTTCAAACAATGCATATATCGTTGCTTATTATGACAATATAAAAATTACAACATTTGGTAAGGAAATGGAACAATATCCAGTTGAGCCGGAATATCCTGATTTGCAAAAGGATGAGAATAGTACAGATGAATTTGTTGTAAATGGTGAGCCTGACGATGTAATTTATGTTGAAAGAAAAATCAAGTACAACGATGATGGCGTATACCAGACACCTGTTCCCTCAACAGTTAGAAAGCTTATTAACAAAGGGGACGAAAATGCAACGGTTTATGTTTCAACAGACGAATATTCATACAAGAAATTGGTAGACCTCGCACCCGGAGAAGAATTTGTTAATACTCTAACAGCAAAGGAGTATTCGTATATTAAAATTGACGGTTGCCAAGATGTAGAAGTTTATACAGACCTTAACAGTTCTGAAGTGTTTACGGCAGAAAAAGACTATGGTAAAATTTCTGCAAGAATTGGCGGAAGTGAGGAAAATATTACATATTCTTCATCTAATAGAAACATTGCACTAATTGAGGACGGATATTTTATCCCACTTCGTAATGGCGTTGCAACAATCACAGCTACAAACGGGGCAGAAAGTGTGTCCAAAGAGGTTAATGTCAAAAAATTTGGCGAGTATTACGATGATTTTAAAACCTATGAAAAAGATGTTGATTATGTAACACCGGTAGGAAATGCAGTAAGAAAAATTTCTGCTTTTGGGGACTGGGCAATATCTCAGGAAAGCGGAACAGTTTCAAGTGTACCAAAGGTTTATGTTTCAAATGACGGTATGGTTATCACTGCCAACCATATTGACCCGTTTTATGGTTCTGTTTGTTATACAAGATACGAAGGAGACCTTTCGGGATTGACAGACAAACATACCTACGAAATTAAAATTGATAAAAACTCTGTAATGTCCGGCTTGATGATTAAGTTTTATATGCATAATGAGGATAAAAGCTTCTATTTGCTTGATATAGAAGGTAAAAACAGCACAATGAATGTTTGGGCATTCTATAAAATCGAAAGTGGTAGGGTTGTATATTCAACATTTGGTGAAAAATTTGCTGATTATACAACTGACAGAAACGGCCCGTTACACGGTATTGCAACTATTACAATATCAGTTGACGGCAACAAAATTGATTGGTCAATAGTCGGTAGGAGATACAACAACAGAAAGTATACCGGTGGTGGTACTTACGAAGACCCGGAACCGTTTACAATAGACCCAAGAAATACAACATTTGGCTTGGCTACATATGCTGAGTACGATGTACGTACTGTTACTGTAAAATCAATTAAGTTAACAGGAGATACATCTGACAAAACAATTTTGCAATCACCAATTAACGAAAGTATGTATGTAGATACCTCCGGTATGTTAGGAAGCCCTGTTTTATTGTTCAAAGGGGACGGAAAATTCTATGTATTGAAGGACAATGTTGGAGACGGATTTATCAACGTTCCGAAGTCAACTTATGACGGTAAGTATACAAGTATGTATCTTTGGGATTTGGAAACACTAAAACCAAAGACTTCTCCTGTTGATTTAACAATAAAATAATATGATTAGATACGGCTTTTTTGAAAGAAAATGCCGTATCTTTTTTTTGACAGAAATTTATCAAAATATTGAAATAAATTTGTAAAAAAATTTTCGAAAAAATAATAAAAAAATCTTGATTTTTTGACACTTTTAGTTTATAATATATGTGTATGTTTATGGAATTATAAACTTGTTGATGTTTTATCAACTTTTGGAGGTGAAAAATGGACGATTGTTTTAGGCGAAAATTATTATCAGCTCTGCTTAGTGCTTCGATAATCACTTCAAGTATGACGACCTTCGCAAGTATCGGTTACAAAGACGTTAATGCTCTTATTAAAGCAGAGAATATTGCAGGTGCAGAAAAACTGATTTGGACTGAAGAATCGTGTACGGGAACTGAATCCATTACAATATCAATTGACGAGGACGACGAGCTTCGGGATTTTAACAAAAATATAATGGGTATGCAGTGCGAAGTAATGGAGTATGGTGATAACTTCTTTAACAGATACACCAACCAATTTTCAGATGGTTATTTGGCAATGGCAGACAAGTTGTACGAAATCCCGACAGCAAGATGGGGTGGAACAACAACCAACTTTGTAAACTTGGTTAATAATATCGGCCCTCTTGAAAGCAGAAAGGATAGCGTGTTTGTTGCATCTGATGGTGGCAACAAGGTTGGAGACTATGCTCATGAGCCTGTTGATATGGGCCCTGTGGAGTTTATCAAATCAATTCAAGCAGTTAACCCAAATGCGTCCTTTATGTTCGTAATTCCGTTGTATGTTCAAACTCCGGAAGAAACAGTAAACTTTACAAGGTTTCTGTTAGATGATAAAGACGAGTCCGAATGGGGTGCACTTCGTGCTTCATACGGTATTGAAAAGCCTGTTAATTTGTTAGGATATGAGCTTGGTAATGAAAATTATTTTAGGGCAGAGCCTGACAGAGTAAATGCAGATTATAGTAAGATGACAGCAACTGCAAAGGAAGATTATGAAATATCCAAGGAATATATTGATGGTAGAGATGAGGCAATTAAAAATTATTGCGACAGAGCATTGCTTCACTTAAATGCAGTTCACCAGGCTTACCCGGAAGTTAAGCTTTATCCTTGTGTTGACGGTAATCCTCTTCGAGTAAGTACAGACCCATGGAATAGGGCGATTGCTAAAAACTTTGCAAATGTAGATGGTTTTGGCGGTGTTGCTTATCACGCATACTACGCTGCAATGGGAGAGGGCTTAGGAACAGACGAATGGCAACTTAGCGTATTGCAAAATATATTTACAGAAGAAACCGGTGCTCCAACAAAGGTAGCTCATACAGAACACGCTATTTGGTCATCAAACGAACAGGTTAGACGAGAATCCTTAGAGGCTGCACTTGCTGAATCCTCATTCATTACAAGAATGCAGTATAGAAGCGACATAGTTTCAGCAAACTATCACACAATATGTGCAAATGGTTCTACTTGGGGGTTCTTTTACAGAACAGGCAAGAAGTATTACGAAATGGGTGTTAACAAGGTTTATAAGCTGTACCAACAAAACTGGGGCAACAAGGTTGTTAATTATTATAGCATAGTTGATGAATTACCTTGGAAAACAGACCAGCTTGTTACAAAAGCACCAAATGGTGATTTGATAGTTACACTTTCAAACTTTATGCCAGATAAAAAGCTTACGGTTAACTTTACTTGTAAAGATGAATATGACTTAATTAAAAAGAGTGTATTTACAGCACCTAACTTGGCATCTTATGTAATGAATGATAATACAGAAAACGTATTTAGTTTAACTACAACATACGAAAACGAAAAGAATGTTTCAAGTGTAACAATGCCTGCTAAGTCGTTAGTTGTTTTAACACTTGCAAAGCCGGGCACTTATGAGGAGCATACAGCAGGTGAGGTAATTCCTGATGAATCGGAAAGCCCAACTGTTAAGAAAGATGAAAACAGTGCAGATACATTTGTTAAAAATGGTGAACCGGAAAATGTTATATACATAGGTAGAAATACTATTACAAATAATAAAAATATTTACCATATTCCCACAGCGTCAGCAATTAGAAAGTTGGTAAATGTGGGTGATGAAAACGCAACGGTTTATGTTTCAAGGGACGACTACTCCTACAAGAAGTTGGCAGACCTTGCACCGGGTGAAAGCTTTATAAATACATTAACGGATATGAAATATTCGTATGTTAAATTAGATGGTTGCCAAGATGTTGTCATTTACACAGATTTAAATGATAACGATGTATATGTTGCAGAAAAGGATTATGGCAAGATTTCTGCGAAGGTTGGAGGAAGTACAGAGAATATAACTTATACTTCTTCAAACAGAAATGTGGCTATTATAGAAGATGGATATTTTGTTCCTCTTCGCAATGGCACAACAACAATTACTGCTACTAACGGAATTGAAAGTATTTCAAAGACTGTAAATGTAAAAGCCTTTACAGAATATTTTGAAGACTTCCAATCATACGAAAAGGATGTTACATTTAAAACTCCCTTAGGGTTTGCAGTTCGTAAAATACCTATATTCGGTGATTGGGCATTATCTCAACAGAAAAAGACAATCAACAACAACCCAACAGTTAAGGCTACAACAAATGGTATGGTAATATCTGCGGCAGCAGGAGTTTCGCCTACAAGCAATTCAGTTGCTTATTGCAGATATGAAGGAGATATGTCAGCGCTTACCGAAAACTATAATATAGAAGTAAATTACACCAAAGGCTCTGTATTAGCAGGGATTATTGTTAAGTTCCATATGCATAACGAGGATAACAATTACTATATGTTAGTTATATCCGGCAAAAATGCAGAGATGAAAACTTGGTCATTCTATAAAATAGTTGACAAGCAAGTTGTTTACCAACAACATGGTGAGGATATTACCGGCTATACTACTAATAAAACAGGGCCACTTCACAGTTCCGGTGTTATAAACATCAGTGTTGAGGGAAATAAGATATCCTGGACAATAGACGGCAAAAGATACAACAATATAAAATACTCCGGTGGAGGAAGCTATGTTGATGAAGAGCCGTTTATGATAGCTCCAAGAAATACAACATTTGGTTTTAGTTGTAATGGTGATTCGGCATCAAGAAATATTACCATTAAATCAGTTAAAATTACAGGGGATACATCAGACAAAACAATATTACAATCACCCATAAACGATGATTTGTATGTAGATGTATCAAGTTACAGCGGAACACCTGCTTTGCTTTTCAAAGGCGAACAGGAAGGAATAAGTAAATTTAATATGGTTGAGGATACGGTTGGAGACGGTTTCATAAAGGTTCCAAAGGTTCTTTATGAAAATAAGTATTCAAAGATGTATCTTTGGGACATGTCAACGTTGAAACCACTTCAATCAATATTTAATTTATATAAATAAAAAATCTTTATTAAAGAGAGGGGATTCCAAAATGGGAAACAAAAACAAATTTAGAAGCATACTTTCCTTGCTTCTATGCGTATGCGTGGTTGTTACAACAATGACATTTACATTTGCTGTATCAGCTGACGCAGAGGAGGTTTACTTCGAAGACTTCGAAGACTTTGATGTTTCAAGTTCTTTTGTAGAATACGGAACATCACTTGGTAACGGATGGTCTGTAGCACAGGGTGCAGGTATCGCACTTTCTCAAATGCCTACAGGTGCTATCGAAGAAAAGAACGAAAACAAGAGCCTTGCATTTACAGGTGTTTCTTGTAATCCGGATGCTTATTTAAACAGACAAGGTATTATTCATTTCCAAGGTAAGGAATTGAAAAACCTAAGCTCAACTTACAAAATCAAGTTTGATTTTAGTAAAGACAGTGCTGCCAGCGGTTTTGGTATTAAGTTTAATTTAAGCCCATCAAAGTCAGACTATTATTACCTAATAATCGGTGGTACTGAAAGTGATGAACTATGGAAGTTCTACAAGGTTGTAGCAGATACAAAGAAGGTTGAAATTAAATCAGCAGACAAGTATAA
Organism: Clostridiales bacterium UBA1775; assembly: GCA_002314595.1. Taxonomy (GTDB): domain Bacteria; phylum Bacillota; class Clostridia; order Monoglobales; family Firm-18; genus UBA1775. The sequence continues at coordinate 49,181 of DCGP01000002.1, forward strand.
AAGTGCAACATCATCACCGGGTTCATTTACTGATGGTACTGTAGAAATCATCGTAGATGGCGGAAGACTTTCTTGGACAATTACAGGTACAAGATATCAAAACAAGAAAAACAACGTTTCAAAGGGTAACTACTACGATGCAAACCCATTTACAATGAGTGCATCTGAATGTGGTATCGGTTTTGGTGCAGGTTTTACATCAACAGCAGGTTCAAGAATAATAAGAATTGATAATTTATCACTTTCAAATGTTAAGAGATATGTAGACTTTGACCCGGCTGAAATGCTTTACAAGAACATTTCACAATGTCAAGAGGTTAATGAATTTGATGCTGCTTACCCAATTAGAAAGATTCAAGCATTAGACCTTGCAAACCAAACAGTTGGTATTGATTTTGAAGGTCCAACTTCAAGCACAAACATTACAGCAACATTTGACGAAAATGGTGTTTGGTCAAATCACGAAGATTTCTCTTTATTTAATAAGGTAACAATGCCATCAGGTTTTATGTATGACGATTTAGCAATTTTAACAGAAGTTGATGGTACAGAATTAACAGACAAAATGTATCTTGACGATGTTAGAAATGTTATGTACCCGGTAACAGGTAATGAATTAGAACCTTCAAACTTTAAATGGACTTCATCAAACCCTGAGGTTGCTACTGTTAGCAATGGTAGAGTTAAGGCTCTAAAACGTGGTACATCAGTTATTACAGCAACATTAGGTGATGTAGCTTATACATTAACTGTTAATGTAATGGGTGAAATTGATGCTGCTATAGAAAAGAATGACATTGATGGTTATATTGCTTCAAAACAACCTATCATCAATGCAATTAACAACGCTATTGCAACAAGCGACAACGAAGCATTAACAGATATCTTAGCTTGCACAGGTACAACAAAGCTTTCAGATATCAGAGATATTGATGTAAAAGGTATTACAGCATTATCTCCATCAGAATTAAGTCAATTCGTTAGCAGAATTATGACATACGATTCTATTAAGCTACAAGATGTAGAAGATGTTACATCAATTCAAAACCTAATCGATTCAGAACTTATTGTTGGTAAGTTGAATAATCTTGAAGATACAAGTGAAATTGAATCATTACTTACAGATAATGCAAAAGTTTTGGGTATCAACTTAGAAAACGAATTCTACATTAAAAATAAACAAGATTCATTAGAAGCACTTTGCTTCCACGTATTTAAGAACCTTAAAGACGTAAAAGACACATTTAGCGAAGTGTATATTATAATGAGTTACCATGATGCAATTGGTACAACAGTTGTTAGAAATGTCATTACAACATGTATCGATGAAATCGGTGTTGACAAAGCTAAGTTTGAAAAAGTTGATGATGAATCATTATATTCATACTTGCTAAAATCAAAGAGTTCAATTACAACATTGGCAAGCTTAAAGAATGCAATTGAAACATTTGTAATTCCAAAATCAACACCAGGTAGCAGTGGTGGCAATGGTTCAGGCGGTGTTACAAGAGGTTCAACTATATCTTCATCAGCAGATGACAGCGTTATTGTAAGCCCTGATGTTAAGGCTCAAGCAGAACAACCGGTTGAAGCTGCATCAGTAACATTATTTACAGATGTAACAAGAGACGATTGGTTCTATGATTATGCTGAACACCTAAAAGGTATTAAGGTAATCAATGGTTACGAAGACGGCACATTTAAGCCGGCAGCTAATGTTTCAAGAGCTGAATTTGTTAAGATGGTTATGACTGCTTGCAACATTGGTGATTTAACAACAAAATCTGTTGAGGACGAAGAAGCAGAAGATGAAGTAATATTTGAAGATGTTGTTCCTACAGATTGGTATTACAAATATATGGTAGAAGCAAATAAAAATGGCATTGTATTTGGTGATACAGACAGCAGATGTTATCCAAATGATATGATTACTCGTGAAGAAATGTCATTGATTCTATACAGAGCAGCATTAAAGATGGGTAAATACATTAGTGCTGACAACATTGATTTCTCATTTACAGATGAAGCATCAATCAGTGATTGGGCTTACCATGCAATCATCAGCTTGAAAAACTCCGGTTTCGTAAGTGGCGATGAAACAGGTGCATTCAAACCTCAATCAAATGCTACAAGAGCTGAAGTTGCAGCACTTATTTCAAAATTCTTAAAAACAGAAACAGTAGACCCTGCTACATTAGTAGTAGAAGAAAGCGTGGAGGAAGCAGATGAAAAGTAAAAAGCTAATTGCGTGTCTGTCAATTTTAGTATTGCTTTGTATGACATTCCAAGTTTGCTTTGCTTCTTCAACAGATGTAATTACTGAAATGGTTACAAATACAGTTGAAACCGAAGAAGCAGAAGGGGTAGTCTTTAATGACATTGCTTTCTGTTGGGCAAAGAACGACATACTTGCTCTTGCAGAGGCAAAAGTAGTTAGCGGTAAAGAAGAAGGAATATTTGCTCCAAATGACGACATTACAAAGGCAGAATTTGCTGCATTGTTAGTTAAGGGAATGAACATTCCGATTATTGAAACATACGAAACAGCATTTGCCGATGTTCCGGCTGATGAATGGTATGCTAAATACGCTAATACATTAGGTTATAAGGCAATAGTAAGAAAAGAAGGCAACTTTGAACCAAACTCAAATATCAAGCTTAAAGATGCAGTTACAATGCTTTATTCACTTGCAAGTGATAATCCAAGCATTAACCAAAACAACTACGTTGAAACATATAAGTGGTATGGATATTTGACAGATTATCAAAAAGATGCATTTGCATATGCACTTGATAACAAACTAATCAACAAGCTATTTGAATATGCAACATTTAGCCCGGAACGAGAAATCAATCGTGCAGAGGCTGCAACGCTTGTAAACAAATTTAGAAACCATTATGGTATATAGGACAGGAGGTAGAAAGTTATGAAAAAGAAATTAGTTTCAGTTTTGGCAATAGGTCTTACAGTTACAACATTGCTTACACAAACATGCTTTGCTGCCGCTGCTCGTATTACCGAGGATGCTCTTATTGAAGCTGCAAATGCAACAGACCTAAAAACCTTGGAAAAACTTGTTAGAACAGATGAAACAGATATCGTTGACGAAACAGTTGATTGTACACTTGTTATGGATGAAAGCACTGAGCCATATGTTTACGACCTTCCAACCGGTATGATGGGTATGCAGTTTGAAGCAGACCGTGGTGTTAGCATTATGGTTGACACAAACGAAAACATAAAGGATAACTTTAAAGAACTTAACAAAGAACTTTTTAGAATGCCTATTTGTAGATGGGGTGGTGGTTCTGCCAACGGTTACAATCTTGCAAAATGGATTGTGCCAAAGAGCCAACGTCAAAACACAACTGTACTTAAAGACATTGGTTATGAACAATATTTCCTTGATAAAGTAATCCCGGATACTGCTCCTGCAAATGATACAACTTACGGTATTATTTCTTGGATGAAATTGATGGTTGAAAACAACCCTGATATCCTATTTGATATTACAATTCCTATCGAGCGTCAATATCCGGAAGATACAGTTAACTTCTGTCATTTCTGTATGGACCCTAACGGTTCTTCAGAATGGGCGATTTTAAGAGAATCATACGGATTTAAAAAACCACTTCCAATTTATTCGTTGGAGCTTGGTAACGAGTTGTACTTCTTCGAAACTCCTGCTACAAAGGAATACGAAGAAAGAGCTACAAAATGGTACATTGAAACAGCCTTAAAGCACGCTGATGCAGTAACTGCTATTTGGCCTGATATTAAGATGCTTGGTTGTATCGACTGTAACTCAGACCGTGGTGGTTTTGAAGAATGGAACAGACCTATTATTCGTGAAATGGCTAAAGCAGGTTACAAATACTTTGCCTTCCACTTGTACTATTCAGGTTATGAGCTTTCATACACTCAACCGTGGATTGACGCTACTATGAGAATAGCAGAAGAAGAGCTTGGCCCTAACCACGGCGTAATGCTTTGTATGACAGAGCATGCTAAATGGGGTACAGCGTGTGGTGTTGGACGTATGGCATTACAGTCAGGTCTTGCAACAGCACAGTATATTAACAGAATGTATCAGCTTGGATTTGTTGACTTTGCTACTTACCACTGTGGTTTCACAGGTACAGGATTAGGTTCAAAATGGGCTTGGGTAACTGTAAACTTAGGTAATGTAGATAAAGACTTAGTTTATACATCATTACAACCGGTATACAAGATTTATACTGAAAATATGGGTGATAGAATTATCCCACTTACTCAACAGGGTGAAAGCCCATACGTATTAACTGATAACTATGCTTATAAGTTCTCTGCATTGGCATCAGCTAAGGGTAAGAAACAACTTGTATTGTTCTTAAACAACAGAATGCCGTATACTGATGTAAATGTTAGCTTTAACTTTAAGAACACATATACAGTAAAGAAAGAAATTACATTTACAGCACCAAACTTTATGTCATTTGCTGTAACAAAGGATACAATGGATGTATGGCAGTACAATGAAAAGGAAGTTAATATTCCTAACTGTACTTCATACCACGTTCCTACCAAGACACTTATGTGCTTGATTTTGGAAAGTGACCAACAAATTGGTAGTTCAACAGTTGCAGGTGAAGGCGAGGTAACATATACAGGTGAAAATAAATACTTCACAGATATTGATTACAACTGGGCAAGTAATGAAATTAACATTCTTGCAGATGAAGGCATCATCAGTGGTGAAGGCGATGGCAAATACAACCCTGAAGCACTTATCAGCAAGGCAGATTTTTCAGCATTGTTTACAAAGGCTATGAATGTTGGTGTTGTGGAAAATACATCACAGGTATTTAATGACGTTAAACCGTCGGATTGGTTCTATAATATTGCTAATACATTAGCATTAAAGGGAATTGTTAGAAAGACAGATAGTTTTAATTCTGACGCTCCTATTGATATCAGTGATGCAATTTGCATGTTGTATACATTTGCAAACGGCAAACCTTCTACAAATGTAGCAGGTTATGAAGGCACATACAACTGGTACAAGAACTTAAGTTCAAATGAAAAGAATGCTTTCGGTTATGCTATTGATAACGGATTGCTTACAAAGTTATTTGAACACAAGGATTTTGATAAGTCCGTTGGTATTACACGTGCAGAAGCAGCGGCTTTGATTTACAGATTTAGATTACATTATGGTATTTAATAGAACGGAGGAATAAGAGAATGAATAAAACAATTTCTAAAAAATTGCTTTGCGTTTTAGTTGTATTTACACTTTTGATTTCTCAATTTGCTGTTGTTTCTTATGCAGCAAAGGAAATTGAAAAAGGTAAGGACGAAGCAGCAGCAGTAGCCGGTTATAATGTTATTAACGCTATTACCGACTATTCAACATACGGTGCCAGAGACTCATTTGAAATGTCTGCAGCAGAATATGCAGCAACAAGTAATTTTTCTGATGTAGAAGACTCAGCACTTTTATCAAAACTTGCTTTCTTGTATGAACTTGGTTTCATTACAAAGGCAGATGATGGTCTTTACAGACCGGCAGACAAGGTTACAAGAATTGAGCTTGTAACAACATTATTAAAGCTTTTAAATGTTAAGGTTACTGAACTTTCAGAAGCATATGTTAACTTCTATGATATTCCAAAGGATTATGAATATTTTAACGAAGTAAACACAGCTTGTTCAATGAAACTAATCAACGGCTTTGATGACAACACATTTAAGCCAAACGATTACATTTCATCACAAGACTTCTTAACAATTTTAGTTCGTGCATTAGGTTATAATATGGATGCACAACAACATGGCGGTTACCCAATGGGTTACCTTTACGAAGCAAATTCAATTGGTCTTTTAAACAGTGTATCATTAGCTTCAGCAGATGAAATTTCACGTGCAGAAGCCGGTTACATTTACTATAACTTCTTACATTCAAAGGTTCAAAAGCAAACAGTTTATGGTCAAATGTTAGAATACAGTAAAGACACAAATGTTTTAGAAGAATACCACGATATCTACAAGAAAACAGGTAGAGTTTTAGCTACTGAATTCTCAGGTCTTGGTACAACTCCTGCAACAAAAGAAGGATATATCAACATTAGTAACAAGCTTTACAAGTGTGATTTATCATCACAATTTGCATTACTTACATACGAAGTAGACTATTACTATTACAGCGTACCTGAAGAATCAGATGATGTTGTTAAATATATGGTAAAGTCTAAAAACAACGAAGAAATAATGATTCAATCAGAAGATATTATTTCATATAAGAATAATGTTTTAACATTCTATGATAAGAATAAAAAGAAGACTGAAGAGGTTGATATTGACCACAATGTATTCTACAATGGTATTTTAATCAATGATTATGATGAATCAACGTTCGTTCCAAAGACAGGTTATATTAAGCTTGTAAAAGATATTGCTACAGAAGATTATAAATATGTATTTATTTCAAGCTTCTTTAACTACTATGTATCAGGCTTGTCATTAAATGGTACAAAGCTTACATTTGAAACACCTAATACAGTAGATTTGTTAGAAATCGACCTTGAAGAAATCAAATGGGAACTTTACGATAAAAACGGTAAGCTTACAGCAGGTGTTGGTGTAACAGAAACATTTAACGCCGATGGTATTAAGATTAAGTCTTACTCATTACCACCGATTCCTTCAAACAGCTTAATCAGTATCTTTACAGATAAGATGGTTTACAAGAATGGACACTATTCAGTTGGCGATAATGCTAAATACGTTAAGGTTTATATGAACTCTGAAAACGTAACAGGCGATATTTCAAGTATTGATTATGACGAAAGCGGCAGATTAGATTCTGTTGTTATTGACTCAACAAATTATTATGTATCAAAGGATAACTTCCTAAACGAAAAAGGTACATCAATTAAAGTAGGTCAAAAAGGTACTTTCAACCTTGATTTTGATGGTAAGTTAGCATCATTTTCAGTTGCTGAAGGTTCAGCAGAATATGAATATGCTTATTTGATAAATGCATTCTTAAATAACGGACTTGCTAAATCAATCGACTTTAAGCTTATGAAGCTTGATGGTGCAATCGCTGTATACAATTCTGCTAAAAACCTTAAAATTAACGATGTAAAATACACTAACCTAAAACAAGCTATGAAGAAGCTTCAAGATTCAGCAGCATTGCTTGAACCTACATTTACAATTTCACAGCTTGTAAAAGTTAAATTTAATGCAAATGAAGAAGTTTCAGACCTTCAAGTTGTTAGACAAATTGGTTCTGCTCAAGACCCGGATAATTCAGATGAATTAGTATGTAACGCTGTAAGAAAAGAATATGGTTCATACAGTTATGGTGGTAACTCACTATATACAAATACCGGTTCTTTGGTTATGGACGGTGTAACAAAGACAAATCAAACAATCGCTCTTTATGGTAAACCTAATAAGATTTTAGTTTGCCCAAGTACAGAAACTTTTGAAGATAAAGACTATACAGTTGCACAAAGCTGGAAGCCTGATAAAACAGATAAGACTCTTGATGTATTTGACGTTGACGAAGGCTTAACACCTAAAGTTGTTATTTCCTACGAAACACTTTCAGATGAAGAATTCGATGTTCCATTCATCTTTGTTGATTCAATTTCAAAGGGTGTTGATGAAGAAGGAGCAGTTGTAGACGTTCTTAACGGTTGGTCAGGTTTCGGTGAAGTTAAGTACTACTGCAATAAGATTGATTTATTAAAGAACTGTAAACGTGGCGACCTTATTACAATCTATGGTGATAAGAAAACTAAGACTATTAAATCTTATGAAAAATTCTACAATGTGTTTGATGTATTAAATGGTGATTATTCATTGCCACAACAAGGCTATAAAGATGTTAGTGGTATGAGAGTTGCACAATTTGAAAACTACTATTACACATCAGGTAACAGAATGTTAGTTCTTCAAACAGGTGCTGAAGGTGAAGATAACAAGCGCGCTTACCAACGTGTATTCCACTGGACAACAACATCAAACGTATTAAGATATGGTATCTTGACAGTTACTATTGATGATGATAATAAAATTGAATACAAGACCGGTGGTCCTGCTGATTTGCATCCTGCTAAGAACTATGGACATAAGAACAGTTCAAAGATTCTTATTATGGAAACATCTGAATCTATCATCAAGTATATGTTAATCGTTAACAGAAAATAGTTTTGGGAAATATAAAAATTGCCCGGAACGCAAAAATAAGTTAAAAATAAGTTATTGAATAAATAATGAATTTTAAATACTATACTTATGCTAAATGTGTAAGTATAGTATTTTTTTCAGGTTTGGAAATAGAAATTTTTGCTATGAACAAATTTTACCTCTCGGCGTACCTTTGTACGCCTTCGGGTCGCAGGCTTTAAATTTGTCCATTCCAAACAATTTTTCCTATTTCCCAAGGGAAATATAAAAATTGCCCGGAACGCAAGAATAAGTTCTTGAATAAATAATGAATTTTAAATACTATGCTTATGCTAAACGTGTAGGTATAGTATTTTTTTTAATTAAAAATGTAAAGTATGCTTGACATTTATCAAACCATGCTATATAATATATGTAAAGTTAACTTTACATATTAAAATAGGAGATGGTTAATATTAAAAATAAGATTGCTGAATTTAGAAAAATAAAAGATATTACTCAACAGCAGTTGGCAGACAAGGTTGGAGTATCTCGTCAAACAATTATTTCGTTAGAAAACGGGAAGTACAATCCGTCAATAAATTTGGCATATTGTATTTCAAGATTGTTTGATAAATCTATCGAAGAGGTTTTTATTTTTGAGGAGGAATAATTTTATGAACATTAAAACAAAAATAATTTTAGGCGAAATAATCAAGTTGGTTTTAGCAGCTACATTTATGCTTATGGGCTATGGAAAAAATGATGAAGTATTTTCAATCGGCATTGTAATTCTTGTTATTATAGTTGTAAGATTACCAATGAATATACGATTACTTTGTAATGAAGAGAAGCTTAAAGCATTTCAAATCGCCTCAAAAGATGAAAGGAATGTTTATATATCCAACAAGTCCTATGCAATGGCTTTTTGGATTTCGGTACTTGCTGAATGGGTTGCTTTTATGGTGATGATGTTTTTAAATATTAAAGAGCATACTTTTTTGGCATATATTATTTGCATTCAGTTGTTATTATATGTTATAATAAGAATGATATATAACAGAAAGTACTAAGGGGAACGCTATGCTTAACAAATTGTTTGATAAATATGACAGTATCATTGCCATTGATACCGAAACCACAGGTCTTGATTTTAAATACGACAAAATCATTGAGCTTTCGGCAGTAAAGCTTATAAACAACAGTGGCAAGGTAAGGATTACAGATGAACTTGACGAATTTATTCTGTTGCCTGAGGGCAGAATTATTCCACCTGAGGTTGAAAAATTGACAGGTATTACAAATGCAATATTAAAAAAAGAAGGAAAACCACAAAGTGAGGTTTGCAAACAATTTGCTGATTTATTTAAAGAGGATAAAATATTATTGGTGGCATACAATGCACAGTTTGATATGAACTATTTGTATTATTTTTTAAAGGAAAATAACAAGGTTGATATTTTAAAGAAAATCAATATGTTAGATGCCTATACAATTTACAGAGACAGGCACGAATACCCTCACAAATTATGCAATGCAATAGAACAGTACGGTCTTTTGGGTGTTGTTAAAAATAGTCATAGAGCAATTGATGATACAATTGCTCTTGTAGAGGTATTAAAAGCAATGGAAGCAGAATGTCCTGACCTTGAAATGTATATCAATCTGTTTGGATACAATCCAAAATACGGTGTAAGCGGTACTAAAATTTCTTCTGTTACATACAAACCACAATCTTACGACAGATTGATAAAATTATATTTACAAAAATAAGCGGTGATTATTTGGAAAAGTTTAAAAAAGTTGTAAAGGAAAAATCTATTGGTTCATATACTTACATAAAGTCATTTGTTAAATGGATTATTATTGCAATAGTAACCGGTTTAATCGGTGGTGTGGTAGGCTCTGCATTTCATAAGAGTGTTGACTACGTTACATCTGTTAGGACAGCAAACAACTGGCTTGTGTATTTATTGCCGATTGGTGGTGTGATAATTGTTTTTTTGTATCACGTTACCAAACGAAATGAGGGAACAGACAGAGTAATAGAGTCTGTAAGAACAGATAAAAAAGTGCCTATTTTAATGGCACCCTTAATATTTATTAGCACAGTAATAACACACCTTTTAGGTGGTTCTGCCGGCAGAGAAGGTGCAGCATTGCAATTAGGAGGAAGTATAGGCTATAAGGTTGGAGAATTGTTCCGTCTTGATGACAAGGATATGCACTTGGTTGTAATGCTTGGAATGAGCGGAGTGTTTTCTGCTTTGTTTGGCACACCATTAACTGCAACATTATTTGCGCTTGAAGTTATTAGCGTTGGTGTAATATATTATGTGGCACTTGTGCCTTGCTTGGTTTCCTCACTTGTGGCATATGAAATAGCATTGTCATTTAAAATTACACCTGTCAAATTTGATAATATTATTTTTCAACCAATTACAGCAACTACTACAATTAAGGTTATAGTTTTATCACTTTTGTGTGCAATAGTCAGTATTTTGTTTTGCACAGCAATTAAAAAATGCAATAAATATTTTACAAAATTTATAAAAAATGATTATTTAAGAGCAATTATCGGTGGTATTGCTGTAATATTGCTTACACTTGCAGTTGGAACTAACGATTACAACGGCGCAGGTATGAATATCATTGCCGATGCAATGTCAGGAAATGCACAGCCATTTGCTTTCGCATTTAAAATAATCTTTACTGTAATTACAATTAGTGCCGGATTTAAGGGTGGTGAAATCGTCCCAACATTCTTTATAGGTGCAACATTTGGTTGTGTAATGGGAGGATTGTTAGGACTAAATCCAAGCTATGGTGCTGCAATAGGTTTTGTTGCACTATTTTGCGGAGTTGTTAATTGCCCTATTGCATCAATTATGCTTGCGTTAGAGGTATTTGGCTCTCAATCAATACTATTGTTTGCTCTTTCCTGTGGTGTGAGTTATATGATGTCAGGCTATTACGGACTTTATAAGACACAAAAGATTATGTATTCAAAGACGGAGGCAACGTTTATAAATATAAATACAAAGTAACATTATAAAAAGGTTGTAGAAAAATGCACAGACCATGCAAAGCAT
>DCGP01000026.1 GCA_002314595.1 Clostridiales bacterium UBA1775
CTTAAAAATTTTATTAAACGGAAGGTGTAATATGAATAACAAAATAGAAATAATTGACATATTAAAAGGCGTGGCAATTTTACTTGTTATATTTGCTCATTCAATAATTACTTTTCCAATAGACATTGTCAATAATGTGAAATGGGCAAATGTTTTAAGTTATGCAATTACAAGGTTACATATGCCTATGTTCTTTATTATTTCAGGCTATTTGTGTTCGTATAATGGAAATTACAGGGAGTATTTGTCCAAGAGGGCTAAGCGAATTTTAGTTCCTTACTTGATTTTCAACCTTGGAGTTTCCTTGTGTCGAATGTTATTTACAAGCATCACAAACAGAAGGGTAACAGATGTAAAAGACTTGTTGCTAAAAATATTACTTCAAAGTGATAGTAGTGCAGGGTATTGGTTTTTATACACAATGTTTATGATTGCCTTAATAACACCGATATTAAAGGCTTTATTAAATAAAAAATATGGCAGTTACTATCTTTTGTTAATTGCATTGGCCTGTGCAGCAGCTTCTTGCTTGTTTACTGTTCCGGAAATATTTTCTCTTAATAATTTATTGTTCTCTATGCCACTTTATATTTTTGGTATGATATTAAGAGAAAAGGGATTTTCATTTAAAAATTATAAAACAAAGCCTTTTGTTGTTGCTTTGTGTATATTGGTGTATGTAATAGGCTTTGGAATAGGATATTATACAGATTTTAATGATATTTTATGTGATTATTTGCAGTGCTTTGGTGGGTGCATTTTAATTGCAATTTTGTTCGAAAAAATATCAATAGCTAAATTTATTAAAAACAGATTGCTAATTTCAGGAAAGTATTCTTTGCAATATTATTTAATAAACGCATTTGTGATTACAGGGTCAAGAATTCTTTTAATAAATGTGCTTAATGTTTCAAACCCTATTGTTATTGTTATGGGAATATTTATTATAGCATATACAGTAAGTGAGCTTGTATCAAAATACGTTATTGATACAAATAAATTGTTTAGGACAATTTGTGGTATGTAATTTAGGAGGAAGCCTAATGGAAAGTGAACTAATCAGCATAATTGTACCGGTATATAAGGTAGAAAAATATCTGTCAAAATGTTTGGACAGCATAATAAGTCAAACATATAAAAATTTAGAAATAATACTTGTAGATGACGGTTCACCTGATAGCAGTGGCAAAATCTGTGATGAATATGCCATAAAGGACCAAAGGATACAGGTAATTCATAAGGAAAATGGTGGAGTTGCCACAGCTCGTAACTGTGCACTTGATATTGCAAAGGGTGAATATATTGGGTTTGTAGACAGCGATGACTGGATAGAGCCTGATATGTACGAATTTCTTATTAACAATATTAAAAAATATAATGCTGACATTTCAATGTGTGGGGAAACAATATACGAAAATGGTGAAATTTCCGTAAATAAAGCAGATGGTTCTGTTGTTGAAATGGATTGCAATATGGCAAAAAAGGAAACCGTAATCGGTGGGAGTATGGGGCTTATATGGAATAAAATATACAAAAAATCCGTTGTTGAAAATGTAAGGTTTAGTCCTGAATATGGCTGTTCTGAAGACTTGCTTTTTGTATATCAATGTGTTGCTAATTCAAGTAAAATCCTTTTAGATAATCAGTCAAAATATAGCTATTTTAGACGAGAGGGCGGAATTACCAAAGGGGAATTTGGATACGGGGCATTTGGCGTAGTTGATGTTATGAAAAAGATGTTAGAGGCTGAAAGAGGAACAGAAATTTACCCATATTGCGTAAAGGGTGTTGTAGATGCAACCTATACGGTTTTGTCCGGAGTAATTACAAGTGGCAAATGTCAGGATAGGTTTGACCAACTAATTGCAGAAATATTAAAGTACAGAAAAGATATTTTTACAAGCAATTTATTTGAAATGAAAGACAGAATAAAGTGTATTTTGATTACTATATCACCAAAATTATATCGTAAAGCAATTAAAATGAACAAAAATATGTAGGTGTTTTGTATGGAAAGCAAAATGGTAAGTGTTATTGTCCCTGTTTATAAGGTGGAAAAATACCTTAACGAATGTGTGGACAGTATAATAAATCAAACATATAAAAATATTGAAATAATACTCGTTGATGATGGTTCACCTGATAATTGCAGTAAAATCTGTGATGATTATGCAACAAAAGACAATAGAATTAAGGTTGTTCATAAAGAAAATGGAGGATTGGCATCTGCAAGAAATGCAGGTACAGACATTGCAAATGGTGAATTTATTACCTTTGTAGACAGTGATGACTATATTCTTGATACAATGGTTGAAAAAATGGTTAACCTTTTTGAAAATCATAATGCAGATGTTGTCCAGGTTAGTTTTACAAGAGGTAATTTTATTAAAAAAAATGAGGAAATAAAAGTTTTTTCCAACGAAGAGTGCATAAACAATTATGCATTAGATAATGTTGTTAGGCCGGAGGCGTGGGCAAAATTATATAGTGCAATTTTGATGAAGGAAAATAAATTTAATGAAAAAATCAAGTATGCAGAAGATTTAGAGCTTGGCTTGTCATTATATAAAAAGTTTAGAAAAATAGTTATATCTAATGAAGAATTGTATTATTACAGAGAAAACCCAAACGGCATTACAAGTAATTCTATAAACGAAGGCAGGCTTTACGAGGCAAATATCCTATATAACGCGCTAATTAAAGAAGTAAAAGGCACAGAAACTTATAACTGTATTATGTATAGGTATATAAGGTGTTGTTTTGCTATTCTAAACAGAATTGTCGAAAGCAAAAAATATCAATATTTTGAAGATTTTAGAAACAGAATAATTAGTGCAGAAAAAGAGCTTATTGACAATAAATATTTGGGAAAAAAGTATCAAATTGGATTAAAAATTTTAGTGGCAATTTCAAGCCCGAGTCTATACAGAATTATAATGAAACTTATTCATACAGTAGTAAAATAGGAGAAAGTTATGGACACAAAACTTATAAGTATCATTGTTCCGGTATACAATGCAGAAAAATATTTAAAACAGTGCGTTGACAGTTTAATAAATCAAACATATAATAATTTGGAAATTATACTTTTAGACGATGGTTCAACTGATAATAGTCCTGCATTATGTGATGAATATGCAAAAAATGATAATAGAATAAAAGTAGTGCATAAAAGTAATTCCGGAGTATCAGACACTCGAAACAAGGGAATTGAAATTGCATTAGGTGAATATATTGGGTTTGTTGACAGCGATGATTGGTTAGAACCGGACGCCTATGAATTTTTGCTTAATAACGCTATAACATACGGTGCAGATATTTCAGCATGTGGGGCAATGTGCCAAAAGGATGACCTAAGCTTTTTTAAGATAGATGAGGAATGTTGGAGTACGCCTACTTTGTTTGAAGGTAAAAATAAAGTGAATTTTATTCTTGACAGCTATTACACGTCTTATGTAATATGGAATAAGATTTATAAGGCAGAAATTATCAAAAATATTAAAATGGATACATCTATGAAAATAGCAGAAGATTCTGTATTTTTGTATAATTGTGTTAAGGGTTGTAAAAAGATTGTAGTGGAAAATAGTCCAAAGTATTATTATAGATATTCAAGTAGTTCTGCCATTCACACATTAGGGGATAGGGATAATGACAGATTTAAATATATGGATATTGTTTATAATGAAGAAATGAAAACAAAAGAAAACATTTCAAAATTTGCAAATTTTTATTTAAGATATTTAGTTAATAATGGCAAAGGAGTAATTGCTGAAAGCCTAAATGCTAAGAGAAAGCATACAGAAATCAATAAGCAGGTAAAACTTTATTCAAAGAAATTAAAAAGTACACCACTTTGCTTTTATAAGTATGTTTCAATAGCAACCAAGTTAAAAGCAATGCTAATTATGTTTATGCCATATACTTATATGTTAATAGTTAAAAAGCAACTGGATAAAGCAAAGAAGGGGAAAATATGAAAATTGCAATATCAACTATAAACGAAAAGGAAATACCTAATTATGGCAACAGATTACAAGCCTATGCAGTTAGGGAATCTTTAAAAAGATATGCGACAGATATAGACATTATCTGCCTTAATAATTGTGGAAAAACCTATAATAAATTAAGAATAAAATACCTTTATCAAAGGTTTTTTAAATATAAATTAGCTAAAAATCCTGACTTTTGGAGATTTAAATTTCCAAAAAATTGGAATTTTTATAAATTTGACAAAAAATATTTGCCTGATGTAAATGCAGAAAATCTAAAAGATTTAAACAGCCAGTACGATTATTTTGTTGTAGGTAGCGACCAGGTATGGAACTGCAATTGGTATGAAAAGGACAGTGTTAGAAAAGACCTTTACTTGCTAACATTTGCAGAGCCTCAAAAAAGGGTTTGCTATTCTCCAAGCTTTGGCGTTGAAAGATTGCCTGATGGTTGGGATGAAATTTTCAAGGAAAGCCTAATGAAATTTCAAAATGTATCTGTAAGGGAACAAGCAGGTGCAAAAATAGTTAAGGATTTAACCCATAAGGATGCAGAGGTTTTGGTTGACCCAACACTTATGTTAAATAAGGAAGATTGGCTTAAAATTGCAAAAAAACCAAAGGGAATAAAAGAAAAGAATTTTGTAGTTACATATTTTTTGGGTCAAAGGACAGAAAAAATAACAAAACAAATGCAAGAGCTTGAAAATGACGGATACACAGTTTACAATCTTAACGATATAGAAAATCTAAATTTATTCTTGTTAGGACCAAGTGAGTTTGTGTGGTTGATTGCTAACGCTTCACTTGTTTTGACAGATTCGTTCCACGCATGTATTTTTTCGTTTTTATTTACAAAACCATTTTTGGTTTACAAAAGAGACGACAAGGAAGATTGTATGTTTTCAAGAATGGAAACATTGCTTGGTAAATTTGACCTAATGAGAAAATATGTGGACAGTGGCGTGGAAAACCAAATTTTTGAGTGTGATTACAAAAAAGGCTTTGAAATATTAAAAGAAGAAAGAGAAAAGACCTATCGGTTTTTAGATAAATCCTTTGGTAAATAAAGAAAGAGAGCTTGGTATTTATGAAGATAGATAGAACTAAAAATGCTGTAAGAAATACCATATACGGAATGGGCATTAAAATATATGGAATTCTTATTCCGTTTCTAATGAGAACGCTTATGATATACTGTTTGGGCACAGAATATTTAGGCTTAAACAGTTTGTTTTCTTCATTTTTAAGTGTGTTAAATCTTGCCGAATTAGGCGTTGGCTCTGCAATGGTATTTTCAATGTACGAACCTATTGCCTATGATAATGAAGATAAAATCTGCGCACTTATGAAAATGTATAGAACCTATTACAGAATAATTGGTATTGTAGTATTGGTTATAGGTCTTGTTGCAATACCGTTCTTGCCTTATTTAATACACGGCAAGGTAGAAGCAGATGTTAATGTCTATGTTATTTATTTAATGAATTTAGCTGCAACCGTGCTTTCCTATTGGATGTTTGCATATAAAAATTCAATAATAACAGCACATCAAAGAAATGACATTATTGACAAAGTAACAGTAATAACTAATGTAATATTAAACGCCTCACAAATAATGATTTTGATATTTGTAGAAAATTATTATTTGTTCATACTTGCATCAATAATTGTTCAAATTATTAACAATATTGCTATTGCAACTGTGGCTAATAAAATGTATCCAAAGTACAAGCCGAAGGGCGAACTAAGTAAGGAGGATACAAAGGAAATTAACAAAAGAATAAGAGACTTGTTTACATCTAAGCTTGGTTCGGTTATTGTAGGGTCGGCAGATACTCTTGTTATTTCAGCTTTTTTAGGCTTAACAGTATTGGCAAAATACCAAAATTACTACTGTATTTTAAATGCAGTTATAGGCTTGGTTACAATTGTTTTCGGTGCATGCACTGCGGGTATTGGGAACAGCCTTATAGTTGAAACAAATGAGAAAAATTTTTATGATTTACGAAAATTTACAATGATAATTGTCTGGATTACAAGCATCTGTGTTCCTTGCTTTCTAAATGTATATCAACCATTTATGAAGCTTTGGATGGGTGAGGATTTACTTCTTGAATATCCAATAGTTATTTGCTTGGGTATATATTACTTTATTTATGAAATTAATGCCCTGCTAAATTTGTATAAAGATGCAGGAGGTATATGGAATAAGGATAGATTTAGACCTCTTGTTACCGGTATAGCAAATTTAGGGCTTAACTTAATAATGGTACAATTTTGGGGGCTTTATGGTATAATTTTATCAACAGTTTTATCAATGCTGTTTGTAGGAATGCCTTGGCTTTTACAAAATTTATTTACAACAATGTTCCCTAAGAACAACATAAAGCAATACTTGAAAGATATGGCTATATATACATTGTTTGTAGCTATTGTTAGTACAATTTCATACTTTATTTGCTTGTTTATAGATTTTAATTTAATACTTACAATAGTAATTAGATTGATAATATGTTGCATTGTGCCGAATGTTTTTGTTATTATTATATTTAGAAAGAGCACAGTTTTTAAAGATACTATTGAAATATTGGACAGAGCAACCGGAAACAAATTTAGATTTGTTACAAAGTACCTTTTATAAGTTGAGGTGAATATTATGAATATGCGTTACACAAATGAAAAAAATACACAAATAGTATTAAGCCTGTTAAAATCACATGGTATACGCAAGGTAATTGCAAGCCCCGGTACAACTAATATTAGATTAGTTGCAAGTATGCAACAAGACGACTTTTTTGAAATGTATTCATCGGCAGACGAAAGGTCTGCAGTATATATGGCGTGTGGAATGGCAGAACAAAGTGGTGAACCGGTTGTTATTACTTGCACCGGTGCAACGGCATCTCGTAACTACATTCCGGGCTTAACAGAGGCGTATTATAGGAAATTACCTGTACTTGCCATTACGTCAGCACAACATTTTGGCAGAATTGGGCAAAATGTTGCACAGGTAATTGACCGTTCTGTTCAAATGAATGATACTGTTAAGTTAAGCGTTCAAGTACCAACTTGTCATACAGAGGAGGACGAATGGGCTTGTAATGTTCAAGTAAACCGAGCATTGTTAGAGCTAAAACGCAATGGTGGCGGCCCTGTTCATATTAACTTAGAAACAACATACAGCACAGATTTTTCTGTTGAAGAATTAGAGCCAACAAGGGTAATAAACAGAATTACTTATAATGACGATTTGCCAATATTGGACTACAAAAGAATTGGTATTTTCGTAGGCGCTCATTCTAAATGGGGTAAAGGGTTAACTGATGCAGTAGACGAATTTTGCTCAAAATATAATGCAGTTGTCCTATGCGACCAAACAAGTAATTACAGAGGAAAATACAGGACTTTATTTAGCTTGGTTTCAAGTCAAAGCAAGCATTCCTCCCCATGCAATAGATTTGATTTGTTAATACATATTGGTAACATATCAGGTTCATATCCTTGGTTGGGAACTGTGGAGGAATGGAGAATTAATCCTGATGGAGAAATTAGGGATACATTTGGAAATTTAAGTTATGTTTTTGAAATGTCTGAATTAAGCTTTTTTGAAAAATATGCAGAATTAAAAGACCAAGAAATAACAGAAAACCATTTTGTTGAGGAATGGAAGGCAGAGTATGAAAATATTTATTCGAATATTGGTGATTTGCCATTTTCGAATATTTGGATAGCTAAAAATTCAGTACATAAATTACCGGAAGCATCTATTTTGCACTTAGGAATACTAAATACACTTCGTTCTTGGAACTTTTTTGAAACTCCAAGCACCGTAAATGTGTATAGTAATACAGGTGGATTTGGTATTGACGGAGTGCTTTCAACTGCAGTTGGCTCTGCATTGGCATCGCCGGATAAGCTTGTATTTTGTGTAATTGGAGATTTGGCATTTTTCTATGATATGAACGTAATGGGCAACAGACATATTCCTAAAAATCTAAGAATTATGCTTATAAATAATGGCAGAGGAACTGAATTTAGGAATTACAATCATCAAGGTGCAATGTTTGGTGATGAAGCAGACAAATTTATTGCAGCCGGTAACCACTATGGTAATAAATCTCCTGAATTGGTTAAGAATTACGCTCAAAATTTAGGCTTTGAATATATTTCGGCATCTAAAAAATCAGAATATTTGGAAAAGGCAGACACATTCTTTGAAGGTGAAATAAAAGACAAACCAATGATGTTTGAAATATTTACAAATTGGCAAGATGAAAGCAATGCTTTAGAGCAGATAAATACCACTTTGATTGATTCTAATTCTTCATTAAAGCAAGCACTTTACGGAGTAATTGGAGATAAGGGATTTAAAGTCTTAAAGAAAATAATAAAAAGAGGTTAATTGCTTTGGAAATTAAAAAGTATTTTAAAAACATATTAAAAAGTATTTTGAATAAGGAATGTGGCAAACAAATAACCGTAAATGTGTTAACTACTTCACCAAGCGAAAAGTTAAAGGGAAAAAATATTTTAATAACCGGTGGAGGACGAGGACTTGGTTATTATATTGCTAAAAGGGCTGTTTTAGAGGGCGCAAATGTTGTAATAACAGGCAGAAGCCAAGAAACTCTTAAAAAAGCAACAGACAAGTTGGGGGATACGGTTAAATACTTGGTATTTGATGTCAGAAACGTTGAAGATGTAAAAACGCTATTTGCAAAGGCAGAAAAAATCCTTGGCGACAAGGTTAATGCTCTGGTAAGCAATGCCGGAATTTCCCTTCACGAAGGTGATTTTAGAAATGTAACTGAAGAAAATTGGGATATGCAAATAGATACCAATTTAAAGGGAAATTATTTTGCAGTTACGGAGTTTATCAAGTATCTTGAAGGCAAAGAGGATAAATCAGGAAATATTGTTGTAATTACATCTGAAAGAGCAAAAAGACCTGACGATATTCCTTATGGTATAAGTAAAACAGCTACATCAAGCTTTGTTCAGTGTATTGCTACAAAGGTTATTGCAGAGGGCATTAGGGTTAATGGGATTGGTCCGGGTGTAACGGCATCTGATATGACAGGGTTTGACAAAGACGGTAATATGTATGCTCAATGGCAACCAACGGAGCGCATTTTTATGCCTGAGGAGGTTGCAGAGGTTGCCACATTTTTATTAAGCGATGTTTCATCTTGTATAAACGGTGAAATTATAACTTGCGACCAAGGTAGGTACATTTCTCGTTGGTAAAATATTTGGAGGGGTAATTATGCAAGCATATTTAATTATGGCTCATAACAATTTTGATATTCTTGAAAAAATAATAAAAATGCTTGATTATTCTAACCATCATATTTTTATTCATATTGACAGCAAGGTTGATAAATTTGACTTTGAATATTTTAAAGCTATCCCAAATAACAGCAAAGTTGTTTTTACAGACAGATTGTCTGTAAAATGGGGTGATTATTCTATGGTTGAGGCAGAATACCTGCTACTTAAAAAAGCTATGGAATACGGCAATTATGCTTATTTTCACCTTATTTCAGGGGTGGATATGCCCCTAAAAAGTGCCGAAAAATTATATAAATTTTATGAGGCTAATTATCCAAATAACTTTATTCATTTTGCTAACAAACCGAATAATATAGAGGAAAGCAGAATTAAACATTATCACTATTTTACAGGCCGTAGGAACTTGTTAAATCGTGCAGCTACAAAGATAGAGCAATTTATTCAGCAGTTGCTTAAAGTTGACAGATTAAAGGGGAAAAATATTTACAGAGGTTCTCAATGGTACAGTATTACTGATGAATTTGCAAAATATTTAGTAGATAATGAAAAGTCAATTGAAAATCAATTAAAGCATACGCTAATTCCTGATGAATTTTTTGCACAAATGGCTATAATCAATTCACCATTTAGGGATAAATTGTATAAGTTTACCATGGACGATGATGTTAAACAAAATATGCATTTTGTTGATTGGAAGCGTGGTAATCCATACACATTAACAGAGGAAGATTTTGATATTGTTATGTCGTCAGGGTGTATGTTTGCAAGGAAATTTACAAGTCAAAATAATTTGAGCAATATTGTATTTAATGAAGTTAATAACGAGGGCGAGCAGTATGAATAAATTATTTAAAGAATTTATTAGGTTGATTGATTGCTCTATAAATAACGAAGAATATTTATGCACAAGCAAAGAGGCAGAATGTTTATACGAGCTTTGCGAATATCATAAAATAACCGAATTAACATATCCGATTTTGTCTAATTTGGCAGAAAAACCTCTTGCAGATAAAATCAAAAAAAATCATAATCTAAATCAGTATAAAGCATTGATGCAGCAACAGGCTTATGAAGAAATAAAAGAGATTATGTATCAAAACAACATAAAATTTATGCCGTTAAAAGGGATTAGGATAAAAGGCTTGTATCCTCGAAAATATTTTAGAGAAATGGCAGACATTGATATTTTGGTGTGCAAGTATGATATGGCAAGGTTAAAGGATTTGCTTGAAAATGCAGGCTATTCATATTCACATAAAGGACATCACGATGTTTATAATAAACAAGAATTTATTACAATAGAGGTTCACGAAACTGTATTAGATAAGCAAAGAGAAACAGGATTGGATGAATACTTTAATGAGCCTTGGGACAATACAATTGATAATATTGAATATTCTATGACTTTGGAAAAAGAATATATTTATTTAATATCTCACCTTTACGGACATTTCCATCTTGGTGGAGTGGGTGTACGATTTGTTTTGGATATTTGGTTGTTCAAAAAAGCGTACAAGGATAAAATAAATTTTGATAATGTTGTAAAAGTTCTTGAAAAGTATGGGTTGAGGAAATTTTATGACAATTTGGATAAACTAATAAAATATTGGTTTGATGGAGAAGTACCAACTGAACTTACAGAACAATTTGCTGAATATATTATTCGTTCCGGAGTATATGGCTTAACCGAAAATCTTGTAAAGGATTTGAAAAATGGTAGTGCAAAAGACGTATCATATATTGTAAAACGTAAATTTTTGCTTTCAAGCAAGGAAGTGGAAAAGCGTGTTAAATATAAATTTTTAATACCGTTTTGGTATGTTTGCCGTATATTTTCGGCTATGGGCAACGTTAAGGAAACTAAAAACTGGTTACAGGGTTTAAGGACAAATAACGAGGAAGTCTCCAAGCACAGAGAAAAAATGAAACAGTTTGGAGTTAATATTTAGAAACCCTTATATTATGCTAAAAACAATAAATTTGCTACCATTTTGTTACCAAAAATATTGTATAATAAGGTGTTAATTAAAGGGGAGAGTTTTGAGTTTGGCTTTATTTTTTAAAGGAGTAAAATTATGAAAAACACGTATGAAATAAATATAAAGCGATTACTTTCAGAAATAATGTATAAATCATGGCTTATATTGCTTGTTACGGCTGTATTTGCTACAATGGGCTTTGTATATGCTAAAAAGTGCTTGGTTCCAAAATATACGGCAAGCACATTGGTATATGTTAATAACTATAGTGATAAAGTTAAGTCCGAAGCATTAAAAATAAATTCATCAGATATTTATACAGCGCAACAGTTAGTTCCGACATATTTGCAATTTTTATCAAGTGATAAGGTTTTAGATGCTGTTTCAGCTAAGTTAGATAATAAATATACTGCTGACGAATTACGCAGTATGATGAATGCAAGTTCGTTGGAGGAAACCGAGGTTTTCAACGTTAGTATAACAGCGTCAGACCCATACGAGGCAACTAAAATAGCTAATGTGTTGGCAGATATGGCACCTGATGTTATTACAGAGTTTTTGGAAGGTAGTTCAGTTAAGATTGTTGACTATGCCAAGGTTCCTCAATCAAGGTCATATCCGGTATATCGTAATTACATTGTTGTAGGTGGGTTAGCAGGTGGTGGCTTAACAACTATAATTATCATTTTGTTATTCTTGTTTAATTCAAGAATATCAGGTGAAGAAGATATTAACAAGTTGTTTACTGCACCTGTAATCGGTTCAATACCAAACCTTGACACAATATATGGAAAGTCTGGTTATAAGTATAAGTATAGATATTACGAGAGTAATCGTCAAAAGAGGTAATGCGTATGAGTTTTAAGATATTTAATAAAACTGAGAAAGACCAAATAAATTTTGACGTGCAAGAAAGAGACAGGATACTTTCGGATAAGTCGAGTTTCTTTGCAAAGGAAGCATATAATACACTAATTGGAAATATAACATTTTCAATTACAGGCAAAAACTGTAAGATAATAGAGGTTACAAGTTCAAGACCTCGTGAGGGAAAGAGCCTTACAACACTGAATGTTGCAATTTCCTTTGCCAAAAACGGAAAGAGCGTTTTACTTGTAGACTGCGACTTGCGTAAGCCTAGGATTAACAGGTTGCTTGATATGAAAGCTTCCCCGGGTTTGTCAAATATTTTAATTGGTGAAAAGACAATTGAGGAATCTATTGTTCATTTAGAAGAATATGGTATGGATGTATTGTGTTCGGGGGATATTCCACCAAGTTCCACACAGCTTTTTGAAGCAGAAAGTATGGAGGAATTTATTGATGAGGTATCGAAAAAATATGATTTTATCATTTTGGATACCCCACCTGTAAATACAGTTATTGATGCGTGTATTACAGCAAGGTATACAAATGGAATAGTATTTGTTGTACGACATGACTATGCTAAAAAAGATGACGTAGTTAATGCTGTTAAACAATTGGAGTTTGCCGGCGGTAAGGTTATTGGTTTTGTACTTAATAACATTATGGATAAAAACGCTTTGGGATTTTCAAGCTACAAATACAAGTATAGGTATAGAGACAAATATAAGAGTCATTATTATAGAAATGATTCATATTCTAACAAACACCAATATTCTTATGACGAATATGAATTAAAGGAAAATGACGAAGAGCCTGTCAACAAACAAGGTGAAGAAAAGCCTGTAAAAAAACAAAATAAACCCAACAAAAATAAGAATAATGATAAATCAAATAAGGGTAAAATGAAGGATAATTATTTTGTTAGGCATAAAAAGCTGACAGTTTTATATTGTATATTACTTGCAATAATTATTGCCTTAGGAATTTTGGTTGTATCTCAGTGGAATAATTTGCAATCGTTAAAATATGTTTCGGAATATGACCTTGATGAAATTGACAGAGAGATTGCGCTGCAAGAGGTAAAAACACAAGAAATTCTTGATAAATTACCCGGGGTGTCAATTAACCCACTTTCTGATAAGGATATTGAAATGTTGAAAAACGGAAAGCTTACACAGTATAATGCTGTAAAGCAAGTTTCGTCTCCTGCAAGTTCAAAAGAAAAAAAGGTCAGCGATACAATTGCAGAAATATATGTACTAAAAGTTAATTTCCTAAATAAAATTGACAATTTAATTGCACAAGGGCAAGAGGAACGACTTGCTATTCCAAAGGAAGACAGAACGATGTCTGTAAGGGTTAAAATGGCTAAAAAGTATATGAATTTAGGCAATCAGCTTGAAAGCCAATGCGATAGTCAAATGGATGCACTTTTAGATGATTTAGAGGACAATCTTGAAGATGCTAATATGGATACAAGCATTGTTGATGAAATTAAGGAAGCGTACAAGCAAGAAAAGGCACTTAAAAAAGCAGAACTAATAGAAATGTATTACCCAAAATAAATAATTAGCAAGGTACTTGGAGGATGATAAATATGATAGATTTTCATACACACATTCTTCCAAATATAGATGATGGATGCAAAACCATATCCCAATCTGTAGAAGCTCTGTCTATTATGAAAAAATCCGGCGTAGATGTAGTTATAGCAACTTCACACTATTACAGAAGCGTGGAAACTATTGATGAGTTTATACAAAGAAGGAACCAATCATACAAAATATTGATGGAAGAATGCACCCAAACAAAAGCGAATATTCCTCATATTATTTTAGGTAGTGAGGTGGAATATTACGGAGGCATCAGTAAAAATGATGACCTTGATAAATTGTGTATTGATGGCACCGGATATATGTTACTTGAAATGCCATTTGTAAAATGGGATTCGTTGATACTTACCGAAGTTAGAAAAATCAGTGCAAATCAAGGCATAATACCAATAATTGCTCACGGTGATAGGTATATTAAATATAAGAACAAAATTAGTAAATTAAATGATTTGCAGGTACCTATTCAAATAAATGCAAGTGCATTTATTGACCCGGGAACATCAAGAAAGTATTTAAAACTATTAAAAACCGGCAAGGTTCACCTGGTTGGTTCTGATTGTCATAATCTTGATGACAGGAAGCCAAATATTGATTTGGCGTATAAAATTATTCAAAAACAACTTGGCGAAGGTCAGGTTGAAAAAATAAATAACTTAGGTTATAGGATAATAAATTTGGCAAGGGGGCTAAAAAATGATTAAAAAAGTAATAAGTGTAGTATTAACAGTAGCTATCGTTTTGACAATGTGTTCGGTTGTATTTGCCGGAGAATATACAGATAGTCTTATTGTAGATGGGGATATGATGATTAGGGAGTCGGGTGGAACGTACCAAACCACCGACCTTACAATTTCCAAATCAAGTTCGCAAGACTTTCCAACTTTTGACCTTATTGCAACTTTGTATATGAAAGAGGTTAGGGATATGTTTAAAGACTATATTGATAGTCAAAGAGTATTGATAGTAAACCTTGACAAAGCAAAGGCAGAAGAGGCAGAAACTAAGCTTGAAAATATGAAAATAACAGGTAGCTTTGTTATTACGATAACATTCCCGGATACAATAACAATTCCTGAAAGCTTTAAGCAAAATGGCAATATGGTAGGTTTTTCCGATGCAACTAAAAAAATATTCGGCAACGATGTTAGAACATTGGACGGAACAGATACCATGGTGATTACTGTATCTATTGTTGGGGAAGACGTAGGTGGAACCAGACAGGGATACGTTCTTATGAAGGATTTGGAGGATAATATTGAAGAATACCTACCGGATTTAACACTTGAATGTGAAGGAATAAAAACAAGTGAGTATGGCACTGTAACAGTAAAAGGTAAAATGAATGGTAAAATTGTTGCAAAGGGTAGGTCAACAACACTTACTGTAGATTATAATGCACAACAGCTTGTGGATTCTCCAAGTAGTCTGACAACAGATACCATTGAAGCATCTGTTACCGTTAAAAGTAGAGGTTCATCAGGCAATAGAGTAGAAGATACGAAAAAAACCACAGATGATTCAACAAAAGGTAGCGGGGAAACAGTTTCGTTATCATACATTATTGGTGATAAAAAGGTAACAAAAAAGGTTACACCTAACTCAATTGTGGGTGTAGAAGAAATGTATATTCCATATAGAGAAGGTTACAGATTTGTAGATTGGTACTATGATGAAGAGCTTACAAAGGTTGTTGATAAGGATTTCACAGTACCGGCAGATATGAATTTATATCCTAAGTGGGAAAAAATCGAAGAGCCAACTAATTTAAATTCAGCAGACCATTTTGCATATATCAAGGGATATCCGGACGGAACGGTTAGACCTGAAAATAATATTACAAGAGAAGAAATTACAACTATTTTCTACAGAATTTTAAAGGACGAATACAGAAACAGTATTTATAAAGATACAAATTCATTCCCTGATGTGGAAAAAAGCAGATGGTCAAATGTGGAAATTTCAACAATTCAAAACGCTAAAATTATAAATGGTTATGAAGACGGATTGTTTAGACCAGAACAATATATTACAAGAGCAGAATTTTCAAAAATTGCATCATTGATTGAAGGTGTAACAGAGGAAACAGAATACGCCTTTTCGGACATTAAAGGCCACTGGGCTGAAAAATATATTAAATCAGCAATCAGCAAGGGTTGGATTGCAGGCTATGAAGATGGTACATTTAAGCCTGACCAATTTATTACAAGAGCAGAAGCAATGACAATTGTTAACAGAATGCTTAATAGATTCTTTAAGGGCGACGGATTAGATGAAACAGTTACTGCTTGGCCTGATAATCCAAAGAGTGAGTGGTATTATTACATTGTATTAGAGGCAACAAATTCTCACGATTACTCAAAGGACGAACAGGGTGTTTACGAAACATGGGTAAATATATAATTGAGGTTTTGTAATAATGTGTGAAAGGGGACTACACAAAATGGAAAAAGAAAAATATGAAAAAATAGAAGCAGAGATTGTTTTTGTTAGTTCAGAAGATGTAAGAATGTTGACATTGGACAGCAAGTCCAAAGGTATGAGCAAGTTCAAATGGGTATTTGAAGAGGAAGAATAATACAAATAAGGAGGAATAACGGCTTTGTATACCTTTATTATAAAGATTTTTAAGTATAATATTGAGATTCATTGCCGTAATTCTTATTCCTATAAATTATGTCAAAAATATATATGCAATGAAGACGCAGAGGTGGTAATTGAGGCAACTGAGCAAGAAATTGACTATATGATTTCTCGTGGTATTGCCAAATCAGAGGATATTGCAGAAAGTAGAGTGTTACAAGACAAGGCTAATCAATTTTTGATTACCAAAGGTTGTGTAATGATGCATTCTGCAGTAGTTTCGGTAGATGACCAAGCCTATGCGTTTTTGGCTTTAAGTGGGGGTGGAAAGTCCACTCAGGCAAAGCTATGGTTAGACCACTTTGGCAAGAGGGCAGTAGTTGTAAGTGGCGATTTTCCTGTTTTATCATTTGAAAACAATAAGGCATATGTTAGCGGCACACCTTGGAATGGAAAAGAAGGTTGGGGTTTGAATATAACTGTTCCTTTAAAGGCAATGTTTTTTGTAAACAAATGTGATTATAACAAGGTTTACAAAGCAAACAACAGGGAAATCATTAACAAAATATTTTACAATTTACTTATGCCAAAAGATAATTTTGACCAAATGGAAAAGTACCTAGTAATGGTAAATAAGTTAATTGAAACTGTTCCTGCTTTTGAAATGGATTGCACAGTGTCCGAACAAGCAGTTACAAAGGCATATAATGCGTTATGGGGTGAAGCTGATGATACGAAATGAAAAATTTCACATTAACAAAATGGGTGAGGATTATATATTGATATGTGAGGACAAATCAATTTTTCAGGGTATGATTAGGTTAAGCCCAAGTGGAAGGTTTATATGGGACCTTTTAGAAAATAACATCTCGTACGAAGAATTGGTTAACAAAGCCACAGAAAAATATGACGTTGATTTAGATGTTGTAAAAAATGATATTGATAATTTTTTAGACTCACTTAAAAAGGTGAATGGAATATATGATGTTAGATAATAGCTCTAAATATACAGTAATTCAGCCAAAAGGCAATAGTATGAAGCCATTTATTGTTGAAGGTGATTCTGTAATAGTTGAAAAAAATCCGGACAATATCAAAAAATATGATGTTGTATTATTTGGAAACAATAACGGAATTATACTTCATAGAGTGTTAAAATTACTTGATGATAATCACATTTTAGTTTGTGGAGATAACCAACTTACAACCGAAATTATTGCAATAAATCAAGTTATTGGTGTTGCTAAGGCTATCGAAAAAAACGGAAAGGCAAATAATTTTGACGGAATTATTCGCAAATTGTTGGTTAGGCTTTGGTGTATTGCACCTTTAAGGCGGTTTGCTAAATGGTTAGTGCATTTAAGGAGAAAAAACGATGAGTAAATCTTGCTGTGAATATTGTAATTTCTATGTATACGACGAAGATTATGAATGCTATGTGTGTGATGTTAACTTAGATGAGGACGAAATGGAAAGGTATATGACATCAACTTTTGATAATTGCCCATATTTTAGAGACGGGGACGAATATAAGGTAGTTAGAAAACAAAACTGATTTAAAAAGGATTTGCATTTGCAAATCCTTTATTTTATTCTTTCGTTAAATTCTTCTCCATAAATTAAATAATCAATAGATACGTTAAAATAATTAGAAAAAGTCTTTAACATTTGTATGTCCGGATTTCTTTTCCCATTTTCGTAATATGACAGCGCTTCCCTTGTGATATTTAAATCCATTGCAACCTTTAATTGTGTTAACTTTTTCTTTTTTCTTATCATTTTTAGACCAATCAAAATATCTTTTTTCATTTCAATTACCTCAAAATTATTATCTTGACATTATTGTAACAATTTGTTACAATAATAATGTAACAATTTGTTACATTATAAAATTAAAAGGGGGAAAATCTTATGAGTAAAACAAATGAAATAATAAAGCTTAAGGAATTGCTTGATATGGGAGCAATATCAAAGGAAGAATATGACATACAAAAAAGAGAACTTTTAAATAGAACTGAAAAACCTAAAAGCAAAGTATTTAAAGTTATAGGAATAATTGCTATTTCGTTTGTCGGGTTAATAATAGTTCTTGGAATAATTGGCTCGTTAACTTCAAATGACAAAGAAAAAAATTCATCTCAACAAATAGAACAAAGCAGTGAAAAAGAACCTGAAAACCCGGATTTTGCAAATCCAATGCCTATTGAAATATCAGGTAAAATGGATAAAGATATTTTAGGTTTTCCATTAGTTTCTTTTAATATTAAAAATACAACAGATAAAGATATTTTAGCAATGCAATTTTATTTTGTACCACAAAATGTATATGGCGAAACTGTTGATTCAATGATGATAAATAACAAACTTGAATATACTGATTGCATTACAGTGGGGACTTCCCAAAGTATTAACTTTCAAATAATTGACAATGATGTGAAATTTGGAACTGCATATTTATATAGTATTTATTATTCTGATAAAACAGAGTGGGGCAATAAAAATGCATCAAAAGATGATATAATGAAATATGCTTATAAAATTAACATTAAATAGGGGGATTATTATGAAAAAGAGAAGTATTTGGTTATTGGTTGCAACAATTTTAGCATCACTTTATTCTATTTATTTAATTTGTTATTTTAGCGGAACTGTTGCAAACACAGATGGTGCAGAACAGGTTGGTAGTGCAATTGCAACTGCTTTAGTAACTCCACACATGATTATGTTTTTAGTAGGCGCGGTTTTTGGGTGGATAGGATTTTTCTTAAAAGTAACATGGGGAGCTTTGGTGGCTGCCATATTGTATAGTGTTGGAACTTTATTCTTCTTGGTTTATGCAATGTTTGGCGTTCCGATTTTAGTGTTTGGATTTATTGGATTTGCAATGCAGAAGAAGATAAATAAAGCTTGTAAAATAATTACCGAGAATTAGGATATAGCATATTTCATTTATATTTTAAAGAAAAAAGGATTTGCATTTGCAAATCCTTTTTCTATACAAATATGCTGTAAATTATTCCTATAAGAACGGAAACTAAGCTTCCGTAGACAATTACCGGCCCTGCTACTGTGAACATTTTTACAGCTAATCCTGTTACTAAGCCTTCACTTTTAAATTCCATAGCAGATGAAACAATGGAGTTCGCAAACCCTGTTATAGGTATCATTGAACCTGCACCGGCAAACCTGCCTATTTTACTGTAAACATTTATTCCTGTTAAAAATGAGCCTATAAATACCATAATAATAGGCAATGCTGTTTTTATTGTTTCCTTTTCAACTCCGTATTTTTCAAGCTCATAACTAATAAATTCAGCGATTAAGCATATTGTACCACCAACCAAAAATGCAATAACGCAATCTCTAAATGTTTTGGATTTTGGGGACATTTCTGCCACATATTTTTTGTATTGTTCCTTTGTTAATTCGTATCTCATATAATCAATCCTTTCAAATATATTATTGCAATTATTAACAAAATTATTATAATAGTTGACAAATATAAAAATATATAATATAATATATGTAGATTAGATGAGTTTGAATAGGTGAGATTAGTGCCATTGTTGTGATGGTTTAATTTTATATGTATTTTATTTCAGGCTCATTTGGGTCTGAATTTTTTATTTTAAAGGAGATTAGAAGAGATGAGAAAAGAAATCAAAAAAATTATGAGTTTAGTATTGGCAGTGGCTGTGGTGCTTGGTGTTTCAGCTTGTGGAAACACACAAAGTGGTAAAGAGGTTTACAAAATCGGCGTTTCGCAGTTTGCAGATCACCCATCACTTGATAACTGCTACAAGGGATTTGCAGAGGGCTTAAAGCAAGAAGGCTTTGAAGAAGGCAAAAATCTTGAAATTGAGTTACAATCTGCAAAGGCAGACACAGCAACAGCAAGTCAAATTGCACAAAACTTTGCAAATGGTGGCAAGGATTTAGTTTGTGGTATTGCAACAGTTTCAGCACAAACACTTTATGCAGCATGCTATGAAAAGGGTATTCCGGTTGTATTTAATGCAATTTCAGACCCTATCATTGCAAAAATTGCTAAATCAGAAACAGAACCAATGGAGGGCATTACAGGCGTAAGCGACAGATTGCCTGTTGAGGCACAATTAAAGCTTATCCGTTCAATTTTACCTAATGCTAAGAAAATTGGTATTCTATATACAACAAGTGAAGCAAACAGCGTAAGTACAATTAAAACATATAAAGACCTTGCTTCAAAATATGGTTTTGAAATTGTGGAAAAGGGTATTGGTACACAGGCAGAAATTCCACAGGCAACAGACATTTTACTAAATGAAGTTGATTGTATTTCAAATATGACAGATAACACAGTGGTTGTAGCCCTTTC
Organism: Clostridiales bacterium UBA1775; assembly: GCA_002314595.1. Classification (GTDB taxonomy): domain Bacteria; phylum Bacillota; class Clostridia; order Monoglobales; family Firm-18; genus UBA1775. The sequence continues at coordinate 20,684 of DCGP01000026.1, forward strand.
AGTTATTTTAGAAAAGGCTAATGCTAAAAACATTCCGGTGTTTGGTTCTGAAGAAGAACAGGTTGCAAATGGTTGCGTAGCAAGTGCAGGCCTTGACTATTACGCTCTTGGTATCCAAGCAGGTAAGATTGCTGCAAGGGTTTTAAAGGGTGAAGATATTTCAAAAATTCCTTTTGAAACATTAAAAGAAAGTAAAATTTCAGTTAATCAAAAGGCTGCAAGTCAACTTGGAATTATAATTCCAAAGGAAGTATTAGATAGCGCAGAAGCAAAATAAGGAGCATTTTTAAGTTATGATGAGTATTATTTTTGGTATTATCCAAGAGGGAATAATATACAGTTTAATGGCATTGGGTGTCTATATCAGTTACAAAATATTGGATTTTCCTGACCTTTCTGTTGATGGAACATTTCCACTTGGTATGGCAGTTACCTTTGTTGGTATATCAAACGGCATCAATCCGTTTTTGTGCTTGTTAATTGCATTTTTTGCAGGGGCAGTGGCAGGTACTGTAACCGGTATTTTGCACGTTAAGTTTAAAATTAAGGATTTACTTTCAGGTATTCTTACAATGACTGCACTATATTCAATTAACTACACAATTGTAGGCAACCCAACAGGATTTTTGAAAATGGATTCAAATACTGTTTTTTCAATAATTCCAAGGAACCCAAGGTCATTTGTATTCCAAAATAAATACCTTATCGTAGCATTGGTAATAGTGATAATTTCTAAAATTTTATTAGATTTATATTTAAAGACCAAGTCAGGCTTTTTACTTAGAAGCACAGGTGATAATGCAGCATTGGTAACAACCTTGGGCAAGGATTCAGGTATGGTTAAAATTCTTGGGCTTGCAATATCCAACGGATTGGTTGCCTTGTCGGGCTCACTTAACCTACAATACATCAAAACATTTAATGTTGCAGGTGGTACAGGTACAATCGTAATGGGCTTGGCGGCGGTTATTATCGGCACAACATTGTTTAAAAAGGTTAAGTTTTTAAAGGCAACAACCGGTGTTTTAATTGGTATGATTATTTACAAGGCGTGTATTTCCATTGCCCTAATGGCAGGCTTACAGGCAAAGGATACAAACCTTGTTGTTACAATTTTGTTTATTGCAACACTACTTTCAAACAGACTAATCGGCAAAAAAGGAGGAAAGGTTAATGCTTGAACTTAAAAACATAAGTAAAACATTTAGTCGCTCCAATATTGACGAAAAGGTGATATTTGATAATTTTAGTATTACAATAAATGATGGTGATTTTGTTTCGGTTGTAGGTAGTAACGGCTCCGGTAAAACAACAATGTTAAACATTGTTTCCGGCGATGTTATTCCTGATAGTGGTGAGGTTATTTTAGACGGAAACAATATTACAAAAATCAAGAATTTTAAAAGAGCAAAGAAAATTGCACGTGTTTTTCAAAACCCTGCAATGGGTACTTGCCCTGAAATGACAATCTTTGAAAATATGTCTATTGCAGACAATAAAAATAGAATGTATGGATTAACATGGGGACTAAACAAGAATAGAAAAACGTTTTATCAAACAAAGTTAGAGGAGCTTGGTATGGGGCTTGAAAACAGGTTAAATTCCAAGGCAAATACTTTGTCCGGTGGTCAACGTCAAGCGCTTGCACTAATTATGGCAACATTAGTAAAGCCTGAAATTTTGTTGCTTGATGAACATACTGCGGCACTTGACCCAAAATCAAGTGATATTGTAATGAATTTGACCAAAAAGATAGTAGAATCGCAAAAAATTACTACATTGATGGTAACACATAATTTAAGATATGCAATAGAATATGGCAATCGTTCTGTAATGATGCACGAAGGTAAGGCAATTTTGGATATTAAAGGTGCAGAAAGAGAAAATTATAAAATTGATGATTACCTTAAAATATTTAATGAAATCAGTATTGAGTGTGGTAATTAAAGTCTTTGTTTGCATAAAAAAGGAATTCGTTATTTTACGAATTCCTTTTTGTATTATATGCTTAACATAATTTAAATTAGAATTAGTACATTCCACCCATTCCACCCATACCCGGTGCAGGAGCAGCAGTACCTTCCGGAGCAGGTTTGTCTGCAACAAGGCTTTCGGTTGTAAGAACCATAGAAGCAACACTTGCAGCATTTTGCAATGCACTTCTTGTAACCTTAGTTGGGTCAACGATACCTGACTTAATCATATTTTCATATACTTCCTTATGGGCATTAAAACCAATGCCTTGTTTGCTTTCCTTAATCTTTTGAACGATAACAGAGCCTTCAAGACCTGCATTTTTAGCAATTTGTTTAACAGGCTCTTCCAATGCCTTACGAACAATTAGCATACCTGTTTTTTCGTCCCCTTCGGATTTTGCAATCAATTCCTCAACAGCAGGAATGGCGTTTATAAATGCAGTACCACCACCTGCAACAACACCTTCTTCAACAGCTGCCTTTGTTGCTGCCAAGGCGTCCTCGATACGAAGTTTCTTTTCCTTCATTTCAGTTTCTGTTGCAGCACCAACCTTGATAACTGCTACGCCACCTGAAAGTTTTGCAAGGCGTTCTTGTAGCTTTTCTTTATCAAATTCAGATGTGCTTGCTTCAAGCTCTGCCTTAATTTGTGCAATTCTGTTTTTGATTTCGTCTTTATTACCGGCACCATCAACAATTATTGTGTTTTCTTTGTTAACAACAACCTGTCTTGCAGAGCCAAGCTGAGTAAGTTGAGTTTCTTTAAGGTCTAATGCCAATTCCTCGGATATTACTTCACCACCTGTAAGGATTGCAATATCTTGAAGCATAGCCTTTCTTCTGTCCCCAAATCCCGGAGCCTTTACTGCAACTGCAGTAAATGTACCACGTAATTTGTTTACAACCAATGTTGCAAGTGCTTCACCTTCAATATCTTCTGCAATGATTAGTAGCTTTTTGCCTTGTTGAACAATTTGTTCAAGTAAAGGTAACAAGTCTTGGATATTTGTGATTTTCTTATCTGTAATCAAGATGTATGGGTCGTCTAAAACAGCCTCCATCTTTTCGGTATCAGTTGCCATATATGGTGAAATGTAACCTCTGTCAAATTGCATACCTTCAACAACTTCGCTGTATGTTTCAGCAGTTTTGCCTTCTTCTAATGTGATTACACCGTCATTTGAAACTTTGTCCATAGCATCTGCAATTAGTTCTCCAATAAATTCGTCAGCAGCAGAAACAGATGCAACTTGTGCAATATCCTTTTTTCCGTTAACCTTTTTGCTGTTTGCTTTAATTGCCTCAACTGCAGTATCAACTGCCTTTGCAATACCCTTTTTAACATCCATTGGGTTTGCGCCGGCTGCAACGTTTTTAAGACCTTCTCTAATTAGAGCCTGTGCCATAAGTGTAGCAGTTGTTGTACCATCACCTGCAACATCGTTTGTCTTTGTTGCAACTTCTTTAACAAGCTGAGCACCCATATTTTCAAATGGGTCTTCAAGTTCAATTTCCTTTGCAATAGTAACACCGTCATTTGTGATTAACGGTGAACCGAATTTTTTATCCAAAACAACATTTCTGCCTTTTGGACCAAGTGTTATTTTAACTGTATCTGCAAGCTGGTTAACGCCCTTTTCAAGAGCTTTTCTTGCTTCTTCTCCGTATAGTATTTCCTTTGCCATTTTTAAAACCTCCCTTTATTACTGAACCTTTGCTAAAATATCTTTTTGACTTAAAATAATGTATTCTACACCGTCAAGTTTAACCTCTGTACCGGCATATTTGCTCATTAAGACCTTATCTCCAACAGCCACTTCCATTGGGATTTTCTTGCCATCTTCTACAAGACCGGGGCCAACTGCAATAACTTCTGCCATCTGTGGTTTTTCCTTTGCAGTACCGGCTAAAATAATGCCACCTTTTGTTGTTTCTTCGCTTTCAAGCATTTTAATTACGACTCTGTCGCCTAATGGTTTAATGTTCATTTTTAAACCCTCCTTTAATAAATCCGTTGTTAGCACTCTAACACGTTGAGTGCTAATTGTTATATATATAATACATTTGTGTATTAAAATATTCAATGTTAGTAAAAGTTGATTATTTTAATATATATTAAAAAATCTCTGCTTTTCTAAGTATTTCTAATGTTTTTAATTTTTTTCAATTAAACATACAGCATAGGAGGCAATACCTTCGCCCCTACCCTCAAAGCCTAAATGCTCGGTGGTTGTTGCCTTTATGCTAATATTGTCAATGCTCGTATTTAGCACATCTGCAATATTTTGCCTCATTTTGTCTATGTATGGAGCAAACCTTGGCGCTTGAGCTACAATAATAGCGTCTATATTTATTATAGTATAGTTTTTTTCTTTTAATACAGAAAATACTTTTTTTAGTAATTCCATACTTGAAATATCTTTAAATTCTGCTGATGTGTCGGGAAATAGCTTGCCGATATCACCTAATGCAGATGCTCCAAGTAATGCGTCCATAATTGCGTGTATAAGCACGTCGGCGTCGGAATGACCTAAAAGTCCTTTTTCGTATGGTATTTCCACTCCACCTAAAATAAGTTTTCTGTTTTCAGTTAGTTTATGTACGTCATATCCGTTACCTATTCTCATATTGTTCTCCTTTTAATATTGCCTTTGCAATTGTTAAATCCTCGGGAACTGTAACCTTAATATTTCTTCTGTCGCCATTTACAACGGTTATTTTAACACCAATGCTTTCAAGTAGCATACAATCGTCTGTTGCACCTGATGTATCGCCCTGTTGGTAAGCCTTTAAAATAAGCTCCTTTTCAAATATTTGAGGAGTTTGCATTTGCCAAAGGCTGCTTCTGTCAACTGTGGCTGAAATTATTCCGTTTTCGTTGACGGATTTTAACGTATCTGTTACAGGGCAACCAACAACAACAGCCTTGTCTTTAAAAGCAGAAATAATTGCGCTGTCAATAGTTTGAGTTTGTATACAAGGTCTTGCTCCGTCGTGTATGGCAACAAATTCACCTTGTGTGCGTACTATGCCATTTTTAACAGATTCGGTTCTTGTTTCCCCACCGGGCACAATGTCTGTAACCTTTTTAAACCCGTATGACTTCACAATATCCCACATATACAGTATATCACATTCCCTTGCAACAATAACAATATCCTTTACAAGCTGAGATTTTTCAAAGGCATCAATTGTGTATGCAATTATAGGCTTTTGGTCAATTTCTAAAAATTGCTTGCTGTTTTTTGTTTTCATACGAGTGCTGTTACCTGCACTTGCAATTACAACAGAAACAACAGGAGCTTTTTTATTACAGGTCATTTTAAATCACCTCTGTATTAGATTTTACCATATTTTTCACCTGCTGGCAACACATATTTTTAAGTTATTAAGTAAAAATAAACCAGAGGTGATAATTTTGGCAATTACATTTTTAAGAACAGTAATTTTATATTTATTTGTTATTATTGGTATGAGAGTAATGGGCAAAAGGCAGATAGGTGAAATGCAACCGTCGGAATTTGTTGCAGCCATAATGGTTTCAGAGCTTGCATGTATTCCGGTTCAGGAAACAAGCATACCTCTTTTGTCAGGTATTATACCTATATTTACTCTTATTATTATGGAAGTATTACTTTCGTATATTTCTTTAAAGTCCAAAAAGTTTAGAGATATTATTACAGGTAAACCCAGTGTTATTATTCATAACGGCAATGTGTTACGTGAGGAGATGTCTAAAATCAGGTTTAATTATGACGATTTAAAGGAACAACTTCGCTTGCAGGGATATGACTCCACAGATGGAATAAAATATGCGATTTTGGAAACAAACGGACAATTAAGCGTAATTGATGACGACAACCGGCAAAAAGAACATACTAAGGACAACAAAAAGAAAAACAAATATAATAATGGAGGTAAAAAGTAATGCGAACAGCAATAATTTCTATTTGCATATTTGTATTGATAATTATTTTAGTAGTATTTTCATATAATTATACGGACAATATTACATCTCGGTTGGTAGCGTCATTAGAGGAAAATGAAAAATATGTTGAAAAAAACCAATGGGACAAGGTTGAAAATGAAACAGAGCATTTTAAAATTATATGGGATAAAAATTCAGATTTTATAAAAATGTTTTACGACCACGAAAGTCCTGATATAATTGACCAAGAAATAATTGAGCTTCAAAATATCGTTGAAAATCATAATTTTGTTGACTTTAAGGCAAGTGCTGAAACTCTAAAATATATGGTTTTATCACTAAAAGAGAACCAAGAAATTAGCTTTTTTAATCTCTTTTAATTTGTTAATATTATGTGAAATATTACTGAATTGTTACAAAACTATTGCAATTTTGTAATAATTAGTGTATAATGTATACGTCCTGAATTATATTCGGATATTTCGAGGTGATTATTTGAAGTATAATTTAAAATCGGGACGTTTGAAGTTTGAGGCGATGGAAAAGATGATTTTTAAAACTCGTACTCAAAAGAAAAGAGCGAAGGTTAAGTTACCTTCATTAAGTTTTAGACGTCCTGAAATTAAAGAAAAGACAATTGAATCATTAGAAAAGCAACTTAGTAAATTCGTTTTAAGTTTTAATAAAAATAACGATAAATTTTCATCAATTAGATTATTGGCGAAAAAAGAGTGGTTTAATATTATCAAAAAGACAACAGTATATGCAACATCGTTTTGCATAATGTTAGTTTTGATATATGGTTCTATAGCATCCTTAGACCTTACATTTGCAAAGCAAGTTATTGCAAATGGCACACCGGTCGGCATTGTTAAAAATGCAGAAGCATTTGAACAAAAGGTTGAAGATTTTGAAGAGCAACTTTCCCAGCTTTCTGACGGAAAGGAAATTGACCATGCCAAGCTTATTTTTATTACAAGGCTGTGTTTTGAAGACGACATTACCTCCGATAAGGAAATTATGCAAAATTTAATGTCGACTTATAACGAAACTACAAAGGCTTATGCCCTATATGTTAACGGCGAAATTTTATGTGCCGTTAAGTCTAAGGAAGACCTTGATGCAGTTTTAGATGAGTATAAAAACAAGTACGATTCCGGTGTGGAGGGTGAAACAATCGGATTTGCACAGGATGTTCAAATTAAAAATGAATTTGTTCCTATTGCTTACCTATGTACAAAAGATGGTGTTTATAATGCTATTACTGCAACACAGGAGGAAGAGGTTTGCTATACTGTAAAAGAAAAAGATACGGTTTGGGATATTGCTTGTAAGTATGGTATGAGCGTAGATGAGCTAATTGAGCTTAATGCCGACAAGGCAGACGTTATCAAGCCCGGGGATAGTCTTAAACTTAACAAAAGTGTTCCGAAGCTTCAAGTTAAGGTTGCATTTACAGAAACAGTAGACCAATCAATTCCTTACGAAAATACTCGTGTAAACGACAGCACAATGCGTAAGGGAACATCTGCAGTAGCAGTTCAAGGCTCTGAGGGTCTTAAAAAGGTTACTCAAAATGTAGTTGTTGTAAATGGTGAAAGAGTAGCTTGTGATGTTGTAAGCGAAGAGGTTGTTACAGAGCCGGTAAACGGTACAATCAAGGTAGGTACAAAGATTGTTACAGGTGTGGGTACAGGTAGATTTGGCAGACCTACATCCGGTTCTATTACTGCTCGTTACGGCTCACGCAGTTCAAGATGGTCATCAGGTAGCCACACAGGTCTTGACTTTGCGTCAAGTGTTGGTACTCCAATTTATGCAGCAGATTCCGGTAAGGTTACTTTCGCAGGTTGGAAGGGAAGCTACGGATATATGGTAATCCTAAACCATGGAAATGGATATGAAACATATTATGCACATTGCAGTAAGTTGTGTGCAAGGGTTGGGCAAACAGTTGAAAAAGGTGAACTTATTGCAAAAGTCGGTAGCACAGGAAACAGCACAGGTGCTCACTGTCATTTTGAAGTAAGATATAATGGGGTTGCAAAAAATCCTGAATCCTATCTTAAATAAAAGGGGGATGTTGCTATGGAAAAGAAAATATTAGTAGTTGATGACGAAGAACCAATAGTTGACATTTTGCGATTTAACTTAAAAAAAGAGGGATACGAAGTTTTAGAAGCCTATGACGGAGAAAAGGCGGTAGAAATTGCACTTGCCGAAAATCCTGACCTTATTTTGCTTGATGTAATGCTTCCAAAAATGGACGGCTTTACTGTTTGCAGAAAGCTAAGAGAGCGTATCTCTACGCCTATTTTGATGATTACTGCAAGGGAAGAAGAGGTAGATAAGGTTTTAGGTCTTGCTCTTGGTGCTGATGACTATATTACAAAGCCATTCTCAATTAGGGAGCTTTTAGCAAGAGTTCAAGCAAATCTACGTCGTGGTAGTGAAGGATTTTCACATATTGCTACTGATGCTGAAACTACAAGCATTAAGCATGGTTCGCTAATAATTAACATTGATAAGTATGAGGTTAAAAAAGGCGATAAGGTAATAGACCTTACACTTCGTGAATTTGAACTTCTTAAATTCTTGGCATTACAACCTGAAAAGATTTATTCTCGTGAAGCGCTTTTGGAAAAGGTGTGGGGTTACGAATATTACGGTGATGTGCGTACTGTGGACGTTACAGTTAGAAGATTAAGAGAAAAAATCGAGGACGATGCATCTAATCCGAAATATGTTGTTACAAGACGTGGAGTAGGGTACTATTTTGCCAAGCAAAATCAATAAAAACAGGGTTTGAAAACATTAGTTTTCAAACCCTGTTTTTATTCCAATAAATTGCCGTTACGCATATCATAATATCTGCATTCGCCGTTTGAAAGCTTGATTTCCCAAACAGGAGAAGCAGTAACTTTAACAGCTTGGCTTCTGTTACCTGCATAATATCCAACAGTAATACTTTCAATTTTTATTTCTTTTTTTCCGTCATATCTTGATGAAATATCAAGCAATACCTCAATAGGAGAAATGGTTTTTGTAATTGAACCCTCTGTTATTTTATTTCCTAACCAATTTTTACCGAATATTTTAACAACCTTGCCTTTTTCTTCTTTTATTTTAATGTAGGAATCGAAAATTACAGTATCGTTGTACGCAAGGTAATAAGATTCCCAGCCCTCGCCTTTTACGGTAACATATTTGCCTGATGTGAGTATGCCTATGTCTTCAAGCTTATCCCTTACATATTCAAGCTGATTTTCATCATCTATAATTGTAGATGATTTTTTAATGTCGCAACTAAAATTAGTATCGTTTGTGGCTTTGGCAATATGCTCATTAAACCAGTCTACATCGTTGTTTTTGGCAATCTCTCTAATGCTTTCAAGCATTGTAGTTGCATCGGAATAGCTGTTTTCAATAGTAAATATTTTAACTGTTTCAATAGTTTTGGGTATTATTTTTTCGTCAATTTTAATATTATTTTCTGCCAAAACTTTAACTGTATCCGAAATCAAGGAACTGTCAATGTCATCGCTTTTATACTGACTTTTTAAATATACAGAAAGTAAAAATACATTTACAATGGCAAAAATTATTATAAAAATTGTTTTAATTCTGCCCCATTCCATAAAATCAATCCTTTTCTTCAACAATGTTATCGATTACCAAAATATTATCATCATCATTAACTTTAAATGCCCATTTGACATTTGCTTGTCCGTTTTTGCCCATGTGATAGCATCTGTAAACATCATCAATAACAATTTTTTTGTTGTTCTGCTTTTCATACATAATATCAATGCCTTGCAACACAGGTATAGGCTCGCTTACAGAATCTGTTTTTGTAACACCGGAAATGTGCATTACAAATTTGGTAATATATCCATTTTCTATATTAGCATATACACAGTTATTTGTAATTTTATCATAGTTGATTACAATGCCGTTAAAGGTGTTGTTAAGCTTAATAGTATATGTGTTGTCGCTGTTGTCTGCAAGTAGCGAGTCTAAATGAAGGGTTAAAAATTCATGACTTACGCCTGATTTATCCCATATATTTTTAACAATGTTTAGTACTTCATTTACTGCATTACTACAGCTTGTACTTACCGGAGAAATCTTAATACCTCCATCCTTGTTAACTGCGTTATATTCAACAGTTCCGTCAGGATAAAACTTGATTGTAGCGTTATTTTCTATGTATACAATGGTGTTATCACTCTGTATGGATTTTCTTAAATTACTTGCATTATATCCAAATACTGCAAGGGATTTTTCGGTGAATTTTTCAAAATCCTCATCGTTTTCAAAAATTTTATTAAAGGTTACAGAATTAAACTTGGTTTCACTGATTGAAAGCAGTGAAAGAGGGCTTAGCGAAACCATTTGCTCTACATCTTGATCGGAATTGGAACTTGAATCTAAATTGATTTCAAATGCAAATGTGTCATTTTGTTGCTTTGCATAGGTACTATCTTCAATATATGTAAGCAATTCGCTGCCATCATAGTTAAAGCTATGCCGATAAACCTTGTTGGTGGATTGGTCAAGCATACAGATTGAGCAATTATTTGTAACTAAATCAGGCACAATAATATAACCTGACGCATTTTTAAATTGTTCAAATTTTCCTTCTGAGGATTTTACATCATATATAATATTTAGATTGTCGGCATCTACACCGTATCCAAAGTCAATATATAAGGATTTAACTTTAAATAAGTCTTTCCATTCATTGTAGGAAATTGGAGAAACAGTAATCTTTGACTTTTTAAAGCTTTTAATAACTTTGTTAACAAATTGGTCAGCCTTGTTATAATCGTCAGTTTCAATGTTGTAAACTTCTCTTGCACCACCACCATTTATAATAATACGTCTTGGCTTAATTGCCTGTGCATACAACTGTTCGCCGGACATACTTTCGCTATCTCCACTAAAAATAGAAGTGATAGTAGTAACAAAAGAAGAATTTCTAAAATCATCAATAAAGCCATAACCATCAGGCCATAGGCTACTGTCAAACCATATTTGAATTGTAAGTTGAATGGCATTTATTATAAGTATTATCAGAATAAATGATTTAATATGTTCTTTTTTCAATGGTAGCATTCCTTTATACAGATTTAAAAATAGGGATTGCTATTGCAATCCCTAAGCTTTTAATAAATTATTTTGTAGGCAATTGTGTAACGCTTATTTTAGCATTATTAAGTGCGCCCATAAAGTTTGAACCTAAGTATGTGATTTCAAGAGGTACTGCTTGATTAGCCTTGCCGGATTCTGCATAGCAAATTATTGCATTTTTACCTTTTGCAAGGGTGATTTTTTTGAAGAATAAACCACTTGCACCTATTTTCCAATCATACATTGATTTTTTGTAAACTCCGTTATCGTAAAAATAAATTGTAACAGAAGCACCTTGGCGTCCGTACCCTGAGATAATATATGACATATCAAATGTAGCAGATTTATCTGTTGGAGGGTTTGTAATAACGATTAAGTTATTAGAATTACCTGTTGTACCGGAACTTAAAGTATTAGGTGCTGCGTATGCAATAGACGTACATAAAATAGTAACTATACACAAAATAACCATTAACTTTTTTAGCATTTACAATCACTCCGTTTCATAAAATTTTCTATATATATTATATTATAATACAAAAGCTTTAAAATTCCAATTACAAATTTATTACAATTTTGTTACAAAAATCTAAGCAATAATTTCCAACATAAAAATCAATATAAATACAATAATAATATTGTAATAGACAAGCTTAATAAAGGAGTTGATTGCTTTGGATATTACAGCTTTGATACTTGTAATTATTGGTGCGATTAACTGGGGAAGCATCGGTATTTTTAATTTTGACATTGTAGGTCAAATATTTGGTGGCCAAGCATCTGCAATAAGCAGGGTTGTGTTTACAATCGTAGGGCTTGCAGGTCTTTGGGCAATTACTTTGCTTTTCCGTGATAAAACCACACCATACGTTAACAAGTAATTTAAGGGGCTTTTTAGCTCCTTCTACATACTTTTTGCATCTGCTAAGCTTTCGGAATACCCTTCCCAATCAATATATAAATTTTCAAGTTCTGCTTTTTTTACTTCAATGCTTTTAGATATTTCCATACTTTTTTCAAAGTCAGTTGCATTTTCAGGTAACAATATTTCCTTTTCCAAATTTGAGATTTCATTTTCCATTATTTCAATTTGTTCTTCTGTTTTGGCAAGTTGATTTTTTAACTTGCGAATTAAGGCATCATGTTCCTTTTGTGCCTTGTAATCAAGCTTGGATTTTGTTTCTGCCCTTTGACAGTTTGTAACGCTTTCTTCATCTGTTTTATGGTCTTTAAAATACGTATAATCACCATTATATAGCTTTACCTTGTTGTTGCCCATATAGTATATTTTATTTGCCAATTTGTTAATAAAATATCTGTCATGAGAAATCATAAATAAAGTGCCTTCATAATCAAGCAATGCCTGTTCTAAAGCCTCTCTGGACTTAATATCTAAATGGTTTGTAGGTTCGTCAAGTATTAGGCAGTTTGCACCTAAAAGCATTAGTTTTAGTAGGACAATTCTTGCCTTTTCTCCACCACTTAATGCACTTATCGGTGTAAATACATCATCATTTTTAAATAAAAATGTTGCCATAGCGTTTCTGACCTGGGTTTGGTTTAGCTTGGGATATGCGTCCCAAATTTCATCAATAGCGTCTTTTGATGAATCTAAATTCTGTTGTTTTTGGTCATAGTATCCTATTTCAATATTTTCACCGATTTTATATGTACCACTTGTAGGGGCTTGTTTTCCCAATAAAATCTTAAATAATGTTGTTTTACCACAACCGTTAGCGCCTAATAGGAATACTCGTTCACCACGTTTTATGTCAATATTAGCATTTTCAAAAAGCTTGTTTTCTCCAAATGCCATTGAAAGTTCGTTACAAGATAAAACGTCATTGCCGCCCAATGATTTAATGCCAAACTTAAATCTTATATTTTCTTGCATAACCTCAGGCTTTTCTAAATCCTTTTCAAGTCTGTCAATTTGCTTTTGCTTACTTTCTGCTGTTTTAATGTTCTTTTCTCTATTCCAACGCCTTTGCTGCTGGATTATTCCTTCAATTCTGTTAATCTCTTTTTCAGTATTTTCATACTTTCGTAAAATAGTCTTTTGCCTTTCTTCCTTTTGTAATATATATGTGGAATAATTCCCGTTATAGATAGTTAGTTTGTTGTTTTCAAGCTCAAATGTTTTGGTTGTAACCCTGTCTAAAAAGTATCTGTCATGGGAAATTACAACGAAAGCACCCTTATATTCTTTTAAAAACCCTTCTAACCATTCTACTGACTCAATATCTAAATGGTTTGTAGGCTCGTCTAAAAATAATAGATTGCTATCACCTAAAAGAAGTTTACATAATATCACTCTTGTTTGTTCTCCACCACTTAAAGAGGAAAATGGGGTAACAAAATCACTTTCTTTAAATCCCAGCCCCATAAGGCTTGCCTTTGCAATGTTTTTGTATACAAATCCACCTTTTAGGTTGTATTCTTCATTTAATCTGTGTTGTTCGTCTGTTAATTTTTCTATATCATCTGTGTTGGAATTTAAAAGAATGTTTATTTCTTCAAGTCTGTTTTCAATTTCAATTAAAGGAGCGTATACAGAAATTATTTCGTCCCAAATTGTTTTGGACGAGTTCATAGACGCTTGTTGCTGCATATATCCAATGTTGGTTTCTTTGCTTTTAAAAACTTCCCCCCCATCGCTGTCCATTTCACCTAATAACATTTTAAACAGTGTGGTTTTGCCGGTTCCGTTAGCGCCTATAAGCCCTATTTTATCATTATTTTCAATACCAAAAGATACTTTATCAAAAAGTACCCTTGTACCAAATGCTTTTTTTAAATTAGAACAGTTAATTAGTACCATAGCTTTTTCCTTTGTTATATTTATATGGTATATTATATAATATTTTCGGAAATTTTGCAAGGCTACTGTATGTGAATATCGGCATTTAAGGAGTTTAGTCTTTCTGCAAAGTTACTATATCCTCTTTCTATATGACCTACATCCTCAATTACAGTTTCACCGTACGCATTAAGCCCTGCTATTACTAATCCTGCACCGGCTCTTAAATCGGTTGCCTTAACCTTTGCACCTGTAAGATTTGTACCTTCAACTACTGCAGTTCTGCCGTCAACCTTAATTGATGCTCCCATTCTGCCAAGCTCCGGTATGTGCATAAACCTGTTTTCAAATACAGTTTCCACAACCATACTTGTTCCCCTTGCACCACTCATTAACGCCACGTATGGTGCTTGTAAATCTGTTGGAAACCCGGGGTAAGGCATTGTTTTAATATCAGCCGAGCCTGCTCCGTTTGAGGCATCTACAATAAGACTGTTTTCATTTGCCTTTGTGTATACTCCACATTCGTTAAGCTTGGCAATAATAGGCTTTAAATGTTCTGTAATTACGTTGTTAATTATAGCACAACCCTTGGTACTTGCAACAGCAAAGGCAAATGTACCTGCCTCAATTCTGTCAGGAATTACTGAAAAATCAGTGCCTTTTAGGGCTTCAACTCCCTCAATTGTTATATTGTCAGTTCCTGCACCATACACCTTGCCACCCATTTTGTTAATGAAATCTGCAAGATTAGTGATTTCCGGTTCTGCAGCTGCATTTTCAATTATAGTTGTACCCTTTGCAACAGAGGCAGCCATTATTAGATTTTCAGTAGCGCCAACACTTGGGAAGTCCAAATAAATTTTAGCCCCATGTAGCCTTTGACATTCTGCTTCAATGTATCCGTGGCCTTGGTTTACATTTGCTCCCATTGATGTAAAGCCTTTTAAGTGCAAATCTATTGGCCTTGCGCCAATTTGACAACCTCCGGGCATTGATATTCTTATTTTACCTGTCTTTGCAAGTAGTGGCCCTGCCACAAGTATAGATGCTCTTAATTTGTTTACGGTTTCGTAAGACATTATATCGCTTTTTGGGTTACTGCAAAATATTTCGTAGGTATCATATCTTTTTTCTATTTCACAGCCTAAACAGGATAATAGTTCACACATATTTTTAATGTCAGTAAGGTCAGGTACATTGGATATTTTACATTCTCCATCTGCAAGCAACGTGGCTGCAAGTATTGGCAATGCTGCATTTTTAGACCCGTTTATGTCAATTGAACCATACAGAGCCCTTCCACCTTTAATAATGTAACTTTTCAAAAAAATAACAGTCCCTTCATAAGTATTCTTATATAAGTATACCCTTGACGGAAACTGATATTCTAAAATTAAAATCTTTTATTTGACAAAATTCGTATTTGAATTTATAATATTATTAGATACTGATTTAAGGAGTAAAAAAATGCGTAGTTTGATTAAATTAAATGAAGATGACAGAAGTCCATGCTGTGAAATGTGTGTATATTCTAAAAAGCTTGCAGGGTTAAATGAGCTTTCTTGTGAAAAGAAGGGCATTGTGTCTGCAAATAACGTTTGCAGAAAGTTTTCATTGGATATTTTGAAAAAAACTGCCAACAGAAAGCGTACATTAGATAAAGATAAAATTAAAAAGCTTGATTTTTCAATAGACTAATCACAACCGTAAATTCCACGTATTGAAACCTCGCCGGAATTTACGGTTAATTTTTTTCCGTTAACCTCAACTATCAATTCACCCTTTTCGGTTATTCCGGTTGCTGTGCCGGTAATCTCTTTGCCACCATTTATTATTTTAACTTCCTTGCCTTTGTTTATACACAATTTTTCAAAGGCTGTAATTATTTCATTAACATTGCCGTCTAAAAGCAAGTTATAATATAATTCAAATTTTTCTAATACCTTTTGTGTGATTTCGTCGTTGTTTTGCTTTTGGTCGGTTAATAAAAATAAGGAAGTAGCTTTGTTTTTTAATTCATCGGGAAAACAATTTGCATTTGTATTTATGCCAATTCCGTTAATAATTTTTTCAACCCTGTTATTTTTCAAAACCATTTCTACCAATATTCCACAAACCTTTTTGCCATGGTAGACAATATCATTTGGCCATTTGATTTTAAAATCAAATTCAAACATTTCTTTTAAGGCTTCACAAACAGCAATACCACTGACTAACGAAACTTGAAAGACGTTTTCGGGGTCTATATTCGGACGCAACAGCATACTCATCCATATACCATCACCATTTTTTGATTCCCATACTCTGCCCATTCTGCCCTTGCCGTTAGTTTGTGATTTGGCAATAAATACAGTTCCGTTTTCCAAATCACTTTCCTTTGCAATAGTGTTTGTAGATGAAACTTGTTCATACATTATTATATTTTTAAATATTGTAGGTGGTTTCATAGTATAACTCCCATAGCGAAAACAAAAGGCTGTAAAGCAATGTTTACAGCCTTTTAATAATTTAAATTAGTTTAAAATTGTAAGTTCAGTATCCTTATCAAAGATATGAAGCTTGTTAAGGTCAAATGCAACCTTTACATTGTCCCCTGCCTTAGCTGTTGAACGAGCATTTACTCTTGCAACTGTCTTAACACCGTTAATGATTAGATATAAGTAAGTTTCAGCACCCATCATTTCAGTAACATCAACAAATGCATCAATAACACCTTCCGGAGCATTTGCAAGGAATGTTTCTTCGTCGTGGATGTGTTCCGGTCTAACACCGAATACAACCTCTTTACCCATATAATCTTTAATTGACTCAGCTGATGCTTTGCCGTGAGGAAGCTTTAATTTGCTGTCGCCAATTACTGCGTAAACATCTTCGCCGTCTTTTTCTAAAACACCATTAAAGAAGTTCATTTGTGGGCTGCCAATGAAGCCTGCTACGAACATATTAGTAGGTCTTTCGTATAGTTCGATAGGAGAATCAACTTGTTGAATGAAACCATCCTTCATAACAACGATTCTTGTACCCATTGTCATAGCTTCTGTTTGGTCATGTGTTACATAGATAAATGTTGTTTGTAAATTCTTATGAAGCTTACCGATTTCTGTTCTCATTTGAACACGTAGCTTAGCATCTAAGTTTGAAAGAGGTTCGTCCATAAGGAATACCTTAGGTTCACGAACGATAGCACGACCTAAAGCAACACGCTGTCTTTGACCACCTGACAAAGCCTTTGGCTTTCTGTCAAGCAAGTGAGCGATGTCCAAAATTTGAGCAGCTTCTTCAACACGTCTTTTAATTTCATCTTTTGGAACTTTACGTAGCTTCAAACCAAAAGCCATATTATCAAAAACTGACATATGAGGATATAGAGCATAGTTT
>DCGP01000014.1 GCA_002314595.1 Clostridiales bacterium UBA1775
CGTGGTTTTCTGTATACAAAAAGAGGTTGAAGCAATATGCTACAACCTCTTTAAATTATTCACCTGCTAATTCTTCTGTAAGCCAATATTCCCCTAAATCAAGTGCTTCATAAAGGCTTTCTCTTTCAGCCTTTTTAATAACACGTTCTTTACCCGGGACAGCAGTTGTTTGAAGTTGAACATTTACAAGTGTGCTAACCTTCAAACCAATTAGCTCTGTATCTTCCTGAACTTCCAAATATACAATATACTTATCTTCAGGATTGCCATAATATATTTGGTTACCCTTTCTCATAAGTGGCTTACCCTTATATGTCAACATTTCGTTTTCTGTTTTTTTACCAGCCATCAATGAGCCTCCTTACTTATTCTTCAATTAGTGCATTGATTTTTTCTACCAATTCATCACAATCTGCCCCATGTACCATACAAGCTTGTTCTATGCTTTCACCGCTTGCTGATGGACAACCCAAACAGTGCATTCCAATTTCAAAAAATAAATTAGCTGATTGTGGTGCTATTTTTAATACGTCCATTATAATTGTATCTTTTGTAATTTTAGCCATTATTAGTTACCTCCATCTATATTATATATAATAGTATACTCTATTTTTTAAAATAAATCAATAGGATTTTAAAAATACTTGACAAGCATAAAAAAATATTTTATAATTGTATTAGTTAGTTAGTACAGTAATACAAGGAGGTTTGTTTATGGAATGATACTTTGATAACGAAAGGCCTATTTATTCACAAATAATTGAACAAATTAAGGCACAGATTATTTCAGGGTATTTAAAGCCCGGTTCAAAGCTTGCATCTGTATGGGATTTGGCAACTGAGGCAGGTGTAAATCCAAATACAATGCAACGTGCATTAAGTGGATAAATCATGATGGTGTTTCCTATATTTTGCCTGCAGTTCAAAATGTTAATGTTTCAAATAAAGCAAAAACAGGAAGTTGGAATAAAATTAATAACTCCGTTTCAGGACTTGGCAGTGACATGACGGTTAAAACTGATGATGCTTGTGTAGTATTGTTGGTAAAGAATGGAAATAGATGGAATTTATCAGTTTCAGATCCCACAAACGGAAGCATTTCAACTACAAAAGTTTATATTAATGGGGTTGCACATGATGTAACATTCCCAACAGGAGACGATAAAGGAAAAACTGTGACTTTAGATATTGAATAAATATAATAAACCAACAAGAGAAGTAACCAAATGTTTTTCTCTTGTTGGCGTGTTGTTCTCAAAAATGAATTTGTATAAATGATTAAAATACAAAACAGAACATCAAACATGTTAGGGCTTTGTATTTTTCGAGTAGGAGTGACTAATAAAATGAATAATATAATAAGCATAGAAGCAACAAGCAGAGTAAAAGAATTAAGAGAGTATTATTTAAAAAATGCACCATTATCAGTTAATCGTGATTTATTAGTTTGGAAATGTCATAGATCGTTATTCTTGTATTCTGAAGGCTGGAAAAAGTCAAGTGATGCCCTTACAGTAAGAATGCGCAGAGCAAAATCCGAAGCATTTCTTTTGGCAAATACTCGGCCAATTATTGTAAGAGGCGAACTGCTAACAGGACAACCTGATTTAAGAGATTTTTCGGAAGAAGAAGCAAAACTTTTTAACGCTCAAGAGGGAGAGCGAAAATGTATTCCCATGAGAGTAGGCAGATTCGATCATTTAGCAATGGATTATAATTTATTGTTAAAAAATGGTATAAATGGAATGTTGAAACTTCTTCAAGACAAAATTGATGAATTAAACTTAAATGATGGTTCTTGTGTTGAAAAATATGAGTATTACAAGTGTTGTACAATTGAACTTGAAGGATTAAAGATATTATGTGAAAATTATGCTAAAGAAGTACATAGATTGTATGAACAATCAGAAGGAAAAGAAAAAGAAGACTACAAAAAACTTTATGATGTTGTAAAAAATGTGCCAATAAATCCGGCAAGAACATTTCATGAAGCTTTGCAAAGTATCCATATGTATACTTGGAGTATGTATGGTATTTTCTCATATGGAAAACCAGACACATATTTACTTCCATATTATAAGCATGATATCGATGAAGGAATAATATCTATTGAAGAAGCACAAGAACTTATTGATTGTTTTTATCTTTTAAATATTGCTAACATGAGTGCATGGGCGGCACAGGGTATGATGCTAAGTGGTAGAGATAAAGACGGAAACAAAGTCGAAAATGAATTAACTTGGCATTTTTTAAAAGCAATTGAACATACCCATATTCCGGATCCTAACATCGGATTTTGTGTTACCGAAGAAACAAGCGATGAAATACTTGACTATGTTTCAAAAATTATTGTTGGCGGTCATTGCCAACCTCAAGTGTGGAATAGTGATGAGGTTTCAAGAAGCATGTTGAAAAATGGATTTGATTCTGAAGCTGCAAATATGTTTACCTTATCAACTTGTGTTGAAACAACACCGATAGGAAGATCAGGTATTTCTATAACCAGTCCATATATTAACTTACTGAAAGTGTTTTTAGATGCGTTTGAAAAATGCGATAATTCATATAGTTTTGAGGATATTTTTAATGCTTTTAAACAAGAAGTTGAATCGTATTTTAAGGAAGTTATACTAATTGAAAACATTAAACAACTTGAAAGAAGAAGAAATTTAACAGACCCTATCAGAATATCTCTTCTTGTGCATAGTTGTTTGGAAAAAGGTATGTCACATGATTGTGGTGGTGCAGATTACAATCAACTTGAACCAAATATATTGGGAATGCAGAACACAACAGAAAGTTTGAATGTGATCAAACAAATTATTTTTGACAAAAAATTGGTTACAATAGAAGAATTTAAAGTCATTCTTTCAAAAAATTATGAAGGTTATGAAGAATTATTAAATACAATAAGAAAAAAAACAACACATTTTGGAACAGGCGATGAAGTGTCAAATAAAATTGCAAAGCGAGTTGCAGATACAGTTATTGAAACATGTGATAAGATTACAACGATAAGAGGCGCAAAAGTAATCCCGGGTGCTTTTTCGTATCGTGATCATGAATATCACGGAAAGATAACCGGTGCATCTCCTGACGGAAGAAAATCCGGGGATCCTTTAAATGACGGAAGTTGCCCGGTGCAAGGGTACGATACATTGGGGCCAACCGTTTCACTTTCGTCAACTGTTAGTTGGGAGCCATCAAGATTTTTAGGTGGTATTTCGGTAAATGTAAAAATTAATAGTGGAATTCAGCCGGAAAAAATAAGTGCAATAATAAGAGGTTATTTGAAAACAAAGGGTTCACAATTGCAATTTAATATCGTTGATCAAGAAACATTGTTAAAAGCTCAAAAAAATCCGGAGAATTATGAAAACTTATTGGTTAGAATAGGTGGTTACAGTGACTTTTTTGTCAAAATACCTACAAGTTTGCAAAATGAGATAATATCACGTGCTGCTAACAATATATGAGGAAATAGTGTATGAAAGTAAACATATTTAACATTCAACATTTTTCTCTTAACGATGGTCCGGGAATTAGAACGACTGTGTTTTTTAAAGGATGTCCTTTAAATTGTAAATGGTGCCATAATCCTGAAAGCAAATCAATAAAAAAGCAACTATCATATTATAAGGATAAGTGCAAAAATTGTAAAGAATGTATGATGGTTTGTGATAAGTCGGTGCATACTTTTGTTGATGGAAATCATTCCGTAAATCGTGAATTGTGTATACATTGTGGAAAGTGTGCTGACAAATGTATGTATTCTGCGCTTGAAATTGTAGGAAAACTAATGTCTGTTGATGAAATAATGATAGAAGTCAATAAAGACTCTGCTTTTTATGAAAACGGAGGAGGCGTAACATTTTCCGGTGGAGAACCATTTTACCAATTTGATGCATTGTTTGAATTGTTGTTAGAATGCAAGAAGGCCGGTTACTCAACTTGTATTGAAACTTCTGGATATGTAAAACCTGAATACCTAATAAAAGCAATAAAATATACCGACTGTTTTCTGTATGATTATAAGGAAACAGTCGGCGTGAAACATAAAGAATTTACAGGAGTAGATAATGATTTGATATTAAAAAATATAGAATTGCTTACAAAATATAACGCAAATATTATTTTAAGGTGTCCGATTATTCCGGGATTAAATGAACGTGAGGACCATTTTATAGGTATTGCTAATGTTGCAGAAAGGTTTGATTGTGTAAAATCTGTAGATATTTTGCCATACCATCCTCTTGGAATATCAAAAGCCAAGCAATTGGGAATGAATATTTTGTACGAAAATAATGCTTTTTTAGAAAAAGATAAGGCAGAAAAATATATCGATATTATTAAAAAAAATACAAATAAACCTGTTAAAATAGGTTGATTTGAAAAAGGTAAAATTAAGGAAATGCTATATAAATACTGCAAACTATGCGAGATTAGAAACGGATAAATTTTTTACGAATTATAATAATCAATATAAGTATGATGGTTTTATTAACTACGCATTTAAGTTCGTTGAAAATAAGCAACTATTAAATGTTAAATTATGGAAAAGATTTTTGTCACAATTTATTGAAAAAGCAGATTATGATAATGGCTGGATAGGTGAGTATTGGGGTAAATTGATGCGTGGAGCTGCATTTGTTTATTCATACTCCAAAAACGAAGAATTGTACGAAATTATGAAAAATACAATTCTTGATATGATTTCTTCAGTGGATGAAAATGGAAGAATAAGTACATATGAGGTAGAAAAAGAATTTTATGGTTGGGATTTATGGGGAAGAAAGTATGTTCTACTATGTGGACAATAATAGTTTTTGAAGCAGTGTATTCTGTTGTATACTATTTAATTACACATTACTTTATGAAAAACAAATTAAACCTACAATAATAAAAAAATACTGTAAGGAATTTTCCTTACAGTATTTTTTTATTCTAATTCTAATATTAGTGCGTCAAATGGTTTAATATTTTCGACAGTTCCTCTTATCACTCTTTTAATTTTGACATTATTTAATGTAATATTTGGATTTATATTTTTATCAGAGCAATTTATTGCAACAACATATTTTTTGTTATTTTCTTCGTATTCTGTAACAGTTAACATAGGATTATTAAACTTAACAAAATGCTTGCAAATATATTTTTCAAAAATAGTTTTATATATTTTGCTATACCTTCCGTCAAAGGCTCCTGACTTTTTAAACAACATACTTTCAAGTGGAAAATCGGCATAAATAACGTTACCTTTTCCAAATTTGTTTGAAGTAATTATCGGTTCATCATCTTGGTTTGTGTATAAAATATCTGCACTAACTATTTTAAAATAATTTTTATGATTAGAAGAATATTCAACATTTAACCCCTTAATAATTCCATTGTTTGATGCTTCCCCGGAATTTATGAGTTCTAAGCCAATTAAATCATTAAAGTCTGTTAGTATTCCATAGTCATTTGATAAATACAAATCTGCTCCGTCTTTAATTTGTTTCAATAAATCGTCATACATTTCCTTTGGAATAGGTCCCATCCCTTTGTATGATGGTAACATATATAAATCAGCCTTTGGCAGCTTATCATCACAGTGAACAAATGATACATTCAAACCTGATTGTATTGCTAAAACATAGGTCATATATGCAACATTATATTGTTCTGTATCCTTTGATAAAATAACTACTGCATCTACCTTTGCCTTAGGCAATTTAAAATCTAATGAATTTAGAAAATCGGCAAAGTCCTTCATTTCACAAAGTGCAGGTTTTGCATTCATATTTACATCAAGCAAGCCTAATTCTCTTTCTAACATAACCCAAGAATATGGTGGGAAATCAAGCTTTGATTGTTCATTAGCACACCACCACAAAAGACCTTTGCCATTGTTTGCCCAGCTTGTAAGCATAGCAATTCTGTTTATATATCCTGCATTTTCATTATTACAATTTACAGGACCTAAATTTCCAAACTCTTCAATCAAGCTTGGCTTTTTCCCTATACTTTCAAATAGCTTTTGTTCAAATACAGGTAATAACAATGTTCTGTATGATAACTTATCTTCAAATTTTCCGAGCCCTCTAAAATAAGGATATGGATGTGGTGTCATCATATCAAAATGCGCGCCTTGAATTTGCAATGTCCAAGGATTATCATTCCACTCTGTTGTAAACATTGCAATTCCTGAATATACAGGGCGTGTGTTGTCATTTGCTCTAATTGCATTTGTAATTGTCATTATCCAAGTTTCTGCAACAAACTGAGATGTTTCATTAGACATACAATTAGTTTCATTGCCTGGTTCCCAAGCAATAATTTCTTCTCTGTTTTTAAATCTATTTACAAACCCTTCTACAAATTTTTGCTCTAATGAAAGTGCTTGAAAATCTTTATATATGTCATGACCTAAAAGTGCTGTGGGCACAAACTGCCTGCCACTAAGCCAACCGGATAACAAAGATACAATTATTTTTATATTATATTCTTTTGCTATATCACATAATTTTTCAAACCTTAAAAGCATAGTTTCGTTTAAATAATATGGATTTGCAGGCAAGTAATCATCTTCCATACGATATTCTTTAAATTTCATTTTGCTTTCGTATGTCGGAATTACAGGTTGAAAATCTCTCCAAGTAGGAAATACACGAATAAATTTAATATTGTATTTTGATAATATTTTCAAATCATTTCTTACAATGTCTTCGTCCCAATTTTTCCACATATCTATTCCTGCATTTGATGCAAGATAATTTGCTCCTATCATAAATTCCATAATATCACCTCATTTGCAAATTCAAATAAATTATACCCTTAAAAAGACATTTTGTCAATAAAAATCAGCATATCAAAAGATATGCTGATTAAGTTAATTATATCCACATTCTTTCATACATTTTAATACTGTATTTTGCCTTTCCTTAGCCAATTCGATATCCTGAGAATAAACAGACGGTGCATTTGGAATACCGGCAAGCATAGCACATTCTTCCAAGGATAAATCAGCAGGACGTTTGTTATAATAGCCCTTTGAGGCATCAAATATACAATAATAACCATTGCCAAAATAAATACTATTTGCATAAAGTTCTAAAATTTCATTTTTTGAATAATGTTTTTCTATTTCTATTGCCATAAAAATTTCAGCAATTTTTCTATCTAATCTTTTATCTTGTTCAAAGTAAATATTTTTTGCAAGTTGTTGCGTAATGGTACTTCCACCCTCTGAAAGCTCCTTTGCTTTTATATCGTTAATCAATGCCCTACAAGTACCTAAAACATCAAATCCATTATGTTTAAAAAATCTTCTGTCTTCAACAGAAATAACTGCATTTACATAATTTTGAGGCAAATTATCATATACAGTATAGTTATCTTTGTTCCTAATTTCTTCAACTGCTTGTTCTATTGGCGTCTCAGCAATGGTATTTTTGTAAAGGTTGTATCCTGACTTAACTTGAAAACCAAATGCAATTAAAATTACAACAATAATTAAAAAAAGTAACTTCTTGACTTTTTTCATATAATCAACCTCAACTTAATGAAACAGTTTCTTTAACTTTTCCTATACATTCGCCGTATTTAACAGGAACTTCAATATTTGTATCAATAATTTTTGCAATATCTTCATTAACAATTGCTTTATCTTTTTCAAGCAAAACAATTATTGTACTGCCACCATATAAGAAAGTCCCTTTTTCTTCGCCCTTTTTTACAGTTGCAACACTGTGATGATTTTTAATCTTACCAATTAAAATTGCACCAACTTCAACCTGTGTAATTAAACCAAAATTCTCACTGTCAATCGATGTATACTCTCTACAATTTTCAACAAATACCGGATATGTTTCAAGTGCAATTGGTCTAACTGTATGCAGCATACCTGAAATATATATATTATCAGTTTTTTTGCCACTATCTACATAACAATATCTGTGATAATTGTTTATGCAAAGTCTATAAACTAAGCATATACCATCTTTATATTTATTAGCAAGTTTAGTGTTTTCCCCTAACAAGGTTGAAATAGTATACATACTTTGCTTAACAGGTAAAACCATTCCGTCTTTAATTTGATGAACACTTAATAACCCATCGCAAGGTGAAATTAAATTGTTTGGTGAATTATCAACTACACGAATACCCGGTTTAATCTTTCTTGAAAAAAAATCATTAAAACAATTTATATTATCACAACAGTATTCATCTAAATTGATGTTATTGCTTTTAACAAAGCTGTTAATCATACATTTTGACAAAGGACTGTCAAAAAAACATTGACACAATTTTGAAACTCCCTTTGAACAAAAAAATTTAAGCAGTAAACGACCTAAAACTGTATGATATAAAAACCTTAAAAACAGGCTTTCGCTATCATAATTCATAAACTACATCCTTACATTAAAAAATATTGTAACCATTACAAGTAACACCTCTATTACACCTATGCCAATCATAATCATAATAGCTTTTAAGCTTGGCTTTTTGATTGAGAAGGGTGCTATAAATGCAATACCTGTAAGTATAATAAACAAAAAATAAATTGCTGTTAAATCAATTTTAAAAATGTATTGTGCAAACATAATTGTAGGAAAAATAAGTGATGAAGCTGTTATCGGTAAGCCTCTGTATGTCTTTCTTCTCTCTGTTGTCTGTGCTTGTCTTTCTTCTTCCATTACATTAAAATATGCAAGTCTAATTAACCCGGTAAGTACAAAAATAATTAGTGAAGCGTACAGCAAGCCTGTTACAATCAACGAAGTTGAAATACCGAACTTATCGGATAACATTGTTAAAAACGGAGCATCCTCCAAAAGTTCCGAACCAATACATGCAGGTAATACACCAAATGCAACAATATCCGACAAAGAATCTATTTGTATACCAAATTTTTTCTCTTGGTCGCATCTGTTTTTATTGGTTGAAGCAACTTTACCGTCAAAAGCATCACAAAGCCCTGAAAACATTAGCAAAAACACCCCAATATATGGGTGCCCGTTGCCGGACATTGTAACCAAAATTCCGGCTGTTGCAGAAGCTAATGACAAATATGTTAATATAACGGTATAATTATAAAAACCTATCATTTTAATCTTTCCCTTCTCCTTAGTACAAGATATCTAATCAAAACAACAAATCCACATAACAACATACAAAAATAGAATGACAACGAACGACTTACAAGCTCAAAGTTTATAACATCATTTGTAGATACTATATTTCTAAACCCATCAAGCATAATTGCGTCCATCACACCCATAGCACCCGGAATTGGTATGGTGTTTGCCCCTACAACAGAATAACTCTGCACAGCAAATACCTTTAAAGATTTAATTACCTCGCCACCTGTTGCAAGAAACACAAATACAGGAACTGCAATTATTGAAATTCTCTGCAACAAATTGTAAATAAATGCCTTAAAAATCATTTTGCGATTTTTTACTATTAAGCCGGAAAATTGTGAATAATCAGAAGTTATTTTATTTAATTTTTCAATGTGTTTATCTTCATCCTTAATAATATGAAGTTTTGAAAGCAATTTAATAATAAATTTACCTATTTTTTGCAGTAATGATTCTTTTTTTAAAAGAATAAAGAATGCCATAAGTACGATTTGAAGCAAATATCCAACAACAATTAGTATTTTAGACAAAACCCCAAATGTCATAAACACATCAAAAAAGAGAATAAATGCAATAAAACCTATTACAATTATTGAAAAGGTGTACAGTACGAGGTTAAGGTGCAATATTGCTGTTACTGATAAAAGCGGCATTCCGTCCTTTACCATAAAGTATGCAGAAGCAGGCTGACCACCTGTTGCAGAAGGTGTAATTGCCGAAAAATAAATATCTGCCATAGAATATATTATTCCACGTCTGTGCTTTGTTTTAATGCCAAAAGATTTTGTAATAGTATAGATTGCTTCCCCTTCAAAAAAGATAAAGCCTACCATACATAATATAGATACAAGCATCCATTTGATGTCTGAATTATATATATATTCAACCAATTTTTCAACTGTAAATGTTTTACTGTTGGATACAATCGCAAAAATTGTTGAAGCGGCAATTATAAGAAATACAATTGTCCATACTATTTTCTTTTTATTATCTGTAAACTTTTGGCCATTTTCTGTTTGTTCCATTTTATATCCCCCAAAAGTAAATTTCTAATCTATCTTTAATATAATATCATACATTTCCGAAAATGTAAAGAAATATATATTTAATTTGAGAAAAAAGTCATATTTTAATTGACAAATTTGTAAATGAGTGATATAATATGAGAAAAAGATTTGGAGAAAGTTTATGTTTAAAGTATTTAATGAACTAAATACTCTTCTCAACACTATTCTGTTAGTCTTATTACTTAAAGATAACAATAGTGCTATTTGTCGTGTTTAAATGCTTTTTACATTTTGTTATACAAGTCTATTATTATGATTTAAAAAGCTTGCGACCATAGCGGTTTGCAAGCTTGCTTTATTTAGAGGAGGATTATTCCATGAAAAAAATTTATGTTACAGATGCCACATTAAGAAAATGTGAGACAAACCTTAGCTTTAAGGAAAAACTACAAGTTGCAAAAGGTTTGGATAAATTATGCGTTGACACAATCGAAACAAGACAAATTACCAATTCTAAAACTGACATCTTATTTATACACGCGCTGGCTCCTCTTCTAAAAAACAGTGTGTTATCGTGTCCTGTGCAGTTAGATGAAGATTCAATTGAAACAACTGCCGAAATTTTAAAGGACGTTGCTAAAAAGCGACTACATTTAATGATTCCAACATCTACTGTCCAAATGGAGTACATTTGTCATAAAAAACCAAAGGCAGTTTTGGAAATGATTGAAACACTTTCAAAAAAATGTGTTTCGCTATGCGATGATGTTGAATTTTCTGCACTTGATGCAACAAGAAGCGAAAAAGAATTTTTATACACTGCACTTAAAACTGCTATAAACTGTGGTGTAAAAACAATCACTATTTGCGATACAGCAGGCGAAATGCTACCAAATGAATTTGAAGAGTTCGTTGTTGATTTATATAAAAATGTTGACGGACTTGATAAGGTTAATTTAAGCGTTGAATGCTCAAATTCATTAAATATGGCTACTGCTTGTATTATTTCTGCAATCAAATCAGGCGTTAACGGTTTAAAAACAGTTATTACAGGGGAAAACTATCCAACCTTAAATGCTGTTTCAAAGGTGATTTCAGCAAGAGGCGATTCAATAGGCGTTTCTTCTAATGTTAATTTTACAATAGTTGATTCATACATAGAAAAGCTTATTTATTCTTCAAATTCTACTAAAATGATTTCAAATATTACAAATAATGGATTTTCAAATGACAAGTCAGAAATTCAACTTAGCAAGGACGATGACATTAAAACAATTTCTTCAATGGTTAAGCAATTAGGTTATGAGCTTTCAGAAGATGACCTTGCAAATGTATACAGTGAATTTTTAAATGTTGCCAGCAAGAAAAACATTAGTTTAAGGGAGCTTGATATTATTATTGCAAACTCTGCTTTGCAAGTTGCACCAACATTTAATGTTAAAAGTTACTTAATAAATAGTGGTAATGTAATCACTTCCTCTGCTCATATTATTATGGAAAAGAACGGTGAGGAATTACAAGAAGTTTGTTTAGGAGATGGCCCTATCGATGCGGCATTTATTACAATTGAAAAAATTATAGGCAGACATTTTGAGCTTGATGATTTCCAAATCCAATCAGTTACAGAGGGCCGTGAGGCTGTTGGTTCAGCATTGGTAAAGCTTCGTTCTAATGGTAAGCTATATTCGGGTAAGGGTATTTCAACAGACATTATCGGCGCAAGCATAAACGCCTATGTTAATGCAATTAACAAAATATATTTTGAGGAGATATAAAAATGAATTTGTCATTTTCAACAAACCGATGGACAGGTTTTAAACTTGAAGAATTTATTGACATTGCCAACGAATATAAATTTGGTGGCATTGAAATACATGATATAAACGAAGTTAATAGAGCAAACGCTGTGGAAATATATCATAAACTAATTGAACACAAAATTAAAATTCCTTGTATCAATATGGTTTCCGATATTTCTAACGATAAAAACGATAAATGTATTGATGAGCTAAAAAAATGTATTGACATTTGTAATGTTTTACACACCTCATACATTCGTATTAAAGCTTTAAAAGACAATGAAGAAAACACAAAGAAATTTATTGACTTGGCATTATCAATGGTTGAAAACAGCAAGGTTATTTTACTTATTGAAACTGTTGGCGTGTATGCCGACACGTCAAAATTACGTGATTTATTAAACGACTACGCAAGCGATAATTTAGCTGCTTTATGGGATTTACACTACCCATACCGAGAAGCTGACGAATCACCTGAAAATACTGTTGAAAATTTAGGTGCATATATAAAACACGTACATATTAAGGACTCTGACGGTGAAAATTCATATAATTTGATTGGCGAAGGCTCTTTACCCATTTCAGAAATTATGAATGCACTACGTTCAATTAACTATGATGGATTTATTTCCATAGAATGGGACCCATCATGGGACAATGAAATTGATGATATGGAAATTATTTTTCCACATTTTGTAAGCTATATGTCAAGGTTTGAAAATCTTTCAAGGTCAAAGCACACATTGTATGACAACGAAAGAAAAACAGGTAAGTATCCTTGGAAAAAGAATACAATTATTGAAAAAACATTTTCACAGGTTCTTGATAAAATGGTTGAGGAATTCCCTGACCAACTTGCATTTAAGTATACAACTCTTGACTACACAAGAACATATTCTCAATTTAGAGATGACGTAGACACCTTTGCACGTTCTTTAATTGCTATGGGTGTAAAGCCGGGCTCTCACGTTGCAGTTTGGGCAACTAATATCCCTCAGTGGTACATTGCTTTTTGGGCAGTTACAAAAATTGGTGCAGTTTTGGTTACAATGAATACAGCATATAAAATTCACGAAGCAGAATATTTGTTAAAGCAATCCGACACCCATACTTTGATTACTATTGATGGGTATAGAGACTCTAATTACAGTGAAATTATTGCTGAATTATGTCCGGAGCTTGAAACCACAAAGCAAGGCTGTCAACTACATTCCAAACGCTTGCCGTTTTTAAGAAACATTATTACAGTCGGTTACAATCAAAAAGGTTGTTTGACTTGGGACGAAGCTATCCAAATGTCTACAAAAGTTTCTGTTGAAGAAGTATACAGATTAGCATCATTAGTAGATATTCGCGATGTGTGTAATATGCAATATACATCAGGAACAACAGGCTTTCCGAAAGGCGTTATGCTTACACATCATAACGTAGTTAACAACGGTAAATGTATTGGAGATAGAATGGATTTATCCACAGCAGACAGAATGATGATTCAAGTACCGATGTTCCATTGCTTTGGTATGGTACTTGCTATGACTGCAACCATGACCCATGGTGGTACTGTTCTACCACTTCCATACTTTACGCCTAAGCCTGCACTTGCTTGTATTAACAGTGAAAGAATTACAGCATTTCACGGTGTTCCTACAATGTTTATAGCATTACTTGAACACCCGGACTTTAAAAAAACAGATTTTTCATATATGAGAACAGGCATTATGGCAGGTTCGCCTTGCCCGGAACCTATTATGAACGAAGTTGTTAATAAAATGAATATGAAAGAAATCACAATTACTTATGGTCAAACAGAGGCCTCACCGGGTTGTACAATGAGCAGTACTGAAGATTCAATTCAAGTAAGAGTTTCAACTGTTGGTAAAGCATTGCCTGAAATTGAATGTAAAATAGTTGACCCTGAAACAGGGGAGGATTTACCTGACAATACAACCGGTGAATTTGTAGCAAGAGGATATAACATTATGAAAGGCTACTATAAAATGCCAAAGGCTACCTCCTCTGCTATTGATGAAAATGGTTGGTTACATACAGGAGACCTTGCTCTTCGTACTCCGGAAGGTAATTATAGAATTACCGGCAGATTAAAGGATATGATTATCCGTGGTGGTGAAAACATTTATCCGAAGGAAATTGAAGAATTTATTTATACTCATGATAAAGTTCAAGATGTTCAAGTTATTGGGGTACCGGATGAACAATTTGGTGAAGAAATTATGGCTTGTATCATTTTAAAAGATGGGGAAACAATGGACGCCAACGAAATGAAACAATATATTCGTGATCATATGGCAAAGCACAAGGTTCCAAAATATATTGATTTTGTAGATAAATTCCCTATGAATGCAGCAGGAAAAATTCTTAAATTCAAAATGCGTGAGGACGCTATTGAAAAATTAGGGATAAAAAAAGTTGAAGGAATTGTTACAAAGGACTAATAAAGGTGATAATATGCGCAAAATTATTGATATACACTGTCATATTTACCCGGATAAAATTGCTGAAAAAGCAGCAAATAACGTTAGCGTTTTTTATGACAACTTAGAAATGCTTTCTAACGGCAAGGTATCATCTACTATTGAAGCCTCTAAATCAGCTGGCATTTCTCATTTAATTGTACATTCTGTTGCCACAACTCCGGAACAAGTTTCCAGCATCAACAAATTCATTTCAAACTGCGTTAGTGAAAGTAACGGATATATGACCGGACTTGGAACTTTATATCCTAATGATGAAACAATTTATAAAGATTTTGAAGAATTATTATCCTTAGGATTAAAAGGTGTAAAGCTTCATCCTGATATTCAAGGGTTTAAAATTGACGACTACAGAATGCTAAAAATATATGAAATATGTGAAAAAAACAACGTGCCAATTTTAATGCACACAGGAGATTCAAGGTTTGACCTTTCAAATCCTAACAGATTAAAGCCAATACTTGATATATATAAAAATCTAACTATAATCGGTGCGCATTTTGGTGGTTGGTCTATTTGGAACGATGCTTGTAAAGTTCTTCACAATTATGATAATTTTTATGTAGATTGTTCTTCTTCTTTATATGCGCTAACAGCTAATGAAGCAAAAAACATTATCAAATCTTACGGAACAAACAAAGTTATGTTTGGAGCAGATACTCCAATGTGGAATCAAAAACAAGAACTTGAAAGATTTATGAATATAGATTTGACCGAGCAAGAACGTGATGATATTTATTTAATAATGCAAATAGATTGTTCGATCTAAAATTATAGGAGGTTTAAAATGGAAAAGGTAAATTTATGGAATGTTTCACCGGACGGTTGCGAAGATATTGCCACAATCACATATTATGAACCGATTAACAAAACAACCGATTCTGCAATTGTAATATTACCGGGTGGTGCGTATTTTTCTCTTGCAGAACACGAAGGCAAAGGATATGCAGAATTTTTTGCACAAAACGGAATAACGTCTTTTGTTGTTGAATACAGAGTTTCACCTAAATATCACTTCCCTGCACCACTATTAGATGCAAGACGTGCAATAAGATATGTAAGATATTATGCTGATAAATTTGGCATTAACAAAAACAAAATTGCAATAATGGGTTCCTCTGCCGGTGGACATCTTGCCGCATTAACATCTACATATTTTGAAAAAATTGATAATGAAAATATTGACGATATCGACAATGAGGATTTTATTCCAAATGCACAAATCCTTGCTTATCCGGTTATTGATTTATACAATAAAAATATAACTCATATTGTGTCAAGCAATAATTTTACAAATGCAGATTATTCGGAAACAGATAATTATTTTGAAAGAAAATCACTTTCACCAAATATATTATACAGTCCAAAAGCTCCAAACGCTTTTATCTGGCATACATTTGCAGACACAAGTGTAAATATAAAAAACACTTTGGAGTATGCTGCTGCGATAAGAGATGCAGGAAAACTTGCAGAGGTACATATTTTCCCTGACGGAAGACATGGATTAGGTCTTTCATTAGGAAATAACACAATTGAAAAACATGTTAGTCAATGGAGCAATTTACTTTTAAATTGGCTAAAATATATTGAGTTTTAGAGTTAAGAGGTTACTGTTATGTAACCTCTTTATTTAATTAGTCCAAAATCATAATTTTAATAATATAATATTATGAGGTGGTACTATGAATTGGCAATCCAACAAGCATAAATGTCATTTTATATATTTTATTAACATAAAAATCAAAAAAATATTAGTAATAATAATTACAATTTTCTTTATCTCATCATTTTGGATTACATACTATTTCATTGATTGTTCACTAAAACCAATTGCTATAAGAAACATTCTGTCCGATACAAGTATATATTGTGAAAAGATGATTAACAAGTCTATTTACTCTGTTTTAAACGAAAATTACAATGACATTTGTATTGTTGAAAGAAATGAAAATGGGCAAATAGCATCTATATCGTACAATACAAATAAAATCAACAAAATTAAAATAAAACTGTCAGAAAGTATAATAAAATGTGTTGAGGATATATCTGTTACGAAAACAGCAATTCCCATAGGAAACTTAACTAACAGTGTGTTGCTTTCTGAAATAGGACCAAAAATTCCTGTAAAAATTGAGCCAAACGGAAACCCTAAAATTGAATTTATAAATGACTTTGTTGCAGTTGGAATAAATCAAACAAAACACAAAATTTCAATAAAAATCGGTATGGAATTAGAAATATATTTTAGTGGTACAAAAAATGCAACCACAGTCAGCACCGAATGTCCTATAACAGAAACTATAATCGTCGGAAATATACCTAATGTTTATGGACTAAAATAGTTGTTATTTTCTAAAATATATGGTATAATATATAAAAAGTTTTTGGAGGAATATTTATGAAGGAATATATCGAAAAACTAACAAAAAAAATTGAACAGCATAGCTATGATTACTATGTTTTAGATAACCCTACTATTACAGACTTTGAATATGATAAGTTAATACACGAGCTTATGAAATTGGAAGCAGAATACCCGGAATTTAAGCTTAAAAACTCTCCAACAGAGCGTGTTGGTGGTAAAGTATTAGACGGTTTTGAAACTGTTACACATACAGTTCAAATGGAAAGCTTAACAGATGCTTTTTCAAAGGGTGAATTAGAAGATTTTGATAATACCCTTCGTAAAACCATTTCAAACCCTGAATATATTGTCGAAATGAAAATTGATGGACTTTCTGTATCATTAGAATACGAATATGGTGAATTTGTAAGAGGTTCAACACGTGGGGACGGATTTGTTGGTGAAGATGTAACAGAGAACTTAAAGACTATAAAGGCAATTCCTTTACGTTTGACGGAAAAACTGCCATATATAGAAGTTCGTGGAGAAGTATATATGCCTGTTTCAAGCTTTATAGACCTTAATAACAAGCGTGAAGAATTGGAACAGCCTTTATTTGCAAACCCTCGAAACGCTGCAGCCGGCTCATTAAGACAGTTAAACAGTAAAATTACTGCAGAACGAAATTTAAGCATATTTATATTTAATATTCAACAAATACAAGGTATGGAAATTAGCACTCACAGTGAAGGTCTTGACTATTTAAAAACATTAGGATTTAGAGTCAGCCCAACATACAAAAAATGTCATACAATAAATGAAGCATACGACGAAATACAAAGGATAGGCAATAACAGAGGTACACTTGGCTTTGACATTGATGGTGCTGTAATAAAAATCAATGATTTTAAAAGCAGAAAAATATTAGGAAGTACTGCAAAGGCTCCAAAGTGGGCTATTGCTTACAAATATCCGGCAGAGCAAAAGCAAACGATATTAAAGGATATTACAATACAAGTTGGAAGAACAGGAGTTCTTACCCCTACTGCCGAGCTTGAACCTGTTAAAATTGCAGGCTCCACAGTTAGTCGTGCAACACTTCACAATATTGATAATATAACTTCAAAGGATATTAGAATTGGTGATACGGTAATTATTCAAAAGGCAGGAGATATTATTCCTGAGGTTGTTGAAGTTGTTAAAGAAAAGCGTAAAGGAAATGAAGTTCCATATAAAATGCCTGAATGTTGCCCTGTATGTGGTACAAAGGTAGTTCGTGAAGCAGATGAAGCAGCAACAAGGTGTGTTAACCCTCAATGTTCTGCTCAAAAAATACGCAACCTAATCCATTTTGCAAGCAAAGATGCAATGGATATAGACGGACTTGGCCCTGCTATTATTGAACAAATTGCAGATAATAATCTTATTAAAGACCCAACTGATTTATATTATCTAAAATATGAAGATTTAGTTGAAATGGACAGGCTTGGTGTTAAGTCGGCAAACAATTTATTAAAAGCGATTGAAAAGTCTAAAAATGCCGGACTTGACAGAGTAATTTTTGCATTAGGTATAAGGAATATTGGCAGTAAAGCCGGTAAGATACTTGCAGAAAAATTCGGAGACATTGATAATTTATCAAATGCTACAGAGGAACAATTAACACAGATTGGTGATATTGGCCCAATAATGGCTAAAAGTATTGTAAACTTTTTTTCATCAGATGGCTCAATTGATATGATTAACAAACTTAAATTTGCAGGAGTTAAATTATCATACGAAAAATCTGTCAAAGACAACCGATTTGATGGAATGACATTTGTATTAACCGGTACATTACCAACATATTCAAGGGACGAAGCTTCAGAAATTATCGAAAAATTCGGAGGCAAAACATCTTCCTCCGTTTCTGCAAAAACAACCTTTGTTTTAGCAGGTGAAAAAGCAGGCAGCAAGCTTACAAAAGCCCAGCAATTAGGTGTTAAAATTATAGATGAAAATGAATTTAAAAATATGATTGAATAGCCTTGAATTTATTATAAAAATGTAGTATAATAATAAAATAGGTAATTTTTAGAACATTATCCTAAGAAAGGAATGAAAAATATATGAAAATCACAACAGATGATGTAAAGTATGTTGCAAAACTTGCAAGATTAAATGTTTCAGAAGACGAAGCAATTAAACTTGCCGGTGAAATGGAAAGTATTATTACATTTGCAGATATGCTTTCGGAAATTGACACTTCCTCCATTGCTCCTACAAATCACGCAATGAAGGTGCAAAACGTATTTAGAGAAGACAAGGTTACCGGTTCTTATGCCAGAGAGGACATTTTAAAGAATGCTCCTGCACAAGATAGTGGTTGTTATCTTGTACCTAAGGTTGTTGAATAGGAGGAATTTACAGTGGAATTATTTGAACTTACTGCTCACGAACTTTCCGATATGCTAAAAGATAAGAAAGTTTCGAGCACAGAAATAACAAAATCTGTTATTGACAGAATAGAAAAGGTTGAAGGAAAAATCGAAAGTTATATTACAACTACTCCTGATGTTGCCTTAGAAACTGCTAAAATCGTTGATAATAAAATTGCAAAGGGTGAAAATATTGCACCATTAGAAGGTATCCCTATGGCTATCAAGGACAATATGTGCACAAAGGATATAAGAACAACCTGTGCGTCAAAAATGCTTGAAAATTTTGTTCCCCCTTACGATGCTTTTGTAACAAAGAAAATCAAAGAAATCAACGCTCCAATATTAGGCAAGCTTAATATGGACGAATTTGCTATGGGCTCATCAACAGAAAATTCCTATTTTAAAAAGACTAAAAACCCATACAATACAAACAAAGTGCCCGGTGGTTCATCAGGTGGCTCTGCTGCTTGTGTAGGCGCCGACCTTGCCATATATTCACTTGGTTCTGATACAGGTGGTTCTATCCGTCAACCTGCATCATTTTGTGGCGTTGTTGGTTTAAAGCCTACTTATGGTCTTGTTTCTCGTTTTGGTCTTGTTGCATTTGCTTCATCACTTGACCAAATTGGCCCACTTACAAAGGATGTTACTGACTCTGCTATGGTACTTAATGTAATTGCAGGTCATGATAGTATGGACAGCACATCAATCAATGTGCCTAAGGAAGATTATACCAAAGCACTTGTAAACGATGTTAAAGGTATGAAAATCGGTATTCCTAACGACTATATTGGCGAAGGTATTAACGAAGAAGTTAAGAATGCAATTTTAAAATCAGTTGAAATTTATAAGTCATTAGGTGCAGAAGTTGAATTTTTCAATATGACTGCATCTAAATACGCTCTTCCTGCTTACTATATTATTTCATCTGCAGAAGCAAGCTCAAACCTTGCAAGATACGATGGTATTAAATATGGTTACAGAACAGAAAATTATGAAAACTTAATTGACCTTTACAATAAAACAAGAAGTGAGGGCTTCGGCAAAGAGGTTAAGCGTAGAATTATGCTTGGTACCTATGCGTTAAGCTCAGGCTACTATGACGCATATTACAAAAAGGCACAGCAGGTAAGAACAGTTATTAAAAATGACTTTGATGCCGCATTTGAAAAATACGATTTCATTCTTACTCCTACTGCTCCTACAACTGCATTTAACATTGGTTCTAAAACAACAGACCCACTTCAAATGTATCTTGAAGATATTTGTACTGTTTCAATTAACATTGCAAGTGTTCCTGCTATCTCAATTCCATGTGGGTTTGATAATGAAGGTATGCCAATCGGTATGCAACTTATTGGTAAAGCATTCAGCGAATCAACATTATTAAGAGCAGCATATACATTTGAACAGAATACAGACGTGCACAAAACACGTCCACAATTGTAGGAGGTGGAAACAATGAAATTTGAAACAGTTATTGGTCTTGAAGTTCACGCAGAGCTTGCAACAGACTCTAAAATATATTGCGGTTGCGCAAATGAATTTGGTGGCAATACAAATACTCATTGTTGCCCAATCTGCACAGGTATGCCCGGTGTTTTGCCTGTTCTAAATAAAAAGGTTGTTGATTATGGTATCAAAGCCGGACTTGCAACAAATTGTGAAATTACAAGAGTTGGCAAGCAGGACAGAAAAAACTATTTTTATCCTGACCTTCCAAAGGCATATCAAACATCTCAATACGACCTTCCTCTTTGTGTAGGTGGTCATATTGACATTACAGTTGACGGTAAGAAAAAATCAATCGGTATTACCCGTATTCACATTGAAGAAGACGCAGGTAAATTATTACACGAAGCAATTGCAGGCAACACTCTTGTTGACTATAACAGATGTGGCGTGCCTCTAATTGAAATTGTTACAGAGCCTGATATGAGAAGTGCCGAAGAAGCAAGAGAATTTTTAGAAACATTAAAATCAATTTTGGAATATACAAAAGTTTCTGATTGTAAGATGCAAGAGGGCTCACTTCGTTGCGATGTAAACGTTTCTGTTCGTCCTGAAGGTCAAAAGGAATTTGGCACAAGGACTGAAATGAAAAATGTAAATTCATTTAGTGCAGCATTTAGAGCAATAGAATACGAAGCAAAAAGACAAATTACAGAAATTACTTGTGGTAATGAAATCATACAAGAAACAAGGCGTTGGGACGACAGCAAAGGTATGTCATACGCAATGAGAAGTAAGGAAGAAGCTCAAGATTACAGATACTTCCCGGAGCCTGACCTTGTGCCTATTGTAGTTGATGATGAATGGATTAACGAAATTAAAGCATCTATTCCCGAACTACCGAACCAACGTAAGGAAAGATATGTTAATGAATATGGCTTAACAGAATATGACGCAGGTCAAATTACAATGAGTATGTACCTTGCAGATTACCTTGACGAATGTGTTAAATGTGGTGCAAAGGCTAAGCTTGCAAGCAACTGGATTTTAAGTGATATTTCCAAATTATTAAATGAAAATAATTTAGAACCATCACAAATTCCATTTGAAGCTAAATATTTGGCAAAGCTTATTGAAATAATTGAAAGTGGTACTATCAGTAACACAGCAGGTAAAAAAGTTATTGAAGAACTATTTGTTAACCCAAGAGACCCTGAAATTATTGTTAAGGAAAAAGGTCTTGTTCAAATCAATGATGAAAGCGAACTTTTAAATATAGTTGTAGAAATCATCAACAACAACCCTCAATCTGTTATAGACTATAAGGGTGGTAAGGACAAGGCAATTGGATTTTTAGTAGGACAAACTATGAGAGCAACAAAGGGCAAAGGTAACCCACAAATGCTTAATAAATTGATTAAAGAAGAGCTTGACAGAAGATAGCAAAATTAAAAGCATCTCGATATTTTCGAGATGCTTTTTTATATTTTATTTACCTAAAACTTTTTTAACTTTCTCTGCAATCTTTTCAGCAGTTAGACCGTATAAATCAAGTAATTCATAAGGCTTACCTGACTGACCAAACTCATCATTCATACCTATTCTTGTTAACTTACAAGGAGCATTTTCACCTAATACTTCTGCAACTGCACTACCAAGGCCACCGATTATCGAATGTTCCTCAACAGTAACAATATTGCCGATTTCCTTTGATGCCTTAATGATAATATCTTTGTCAATAGGTTTAATTGTATGTATGTTAATATGTCTTGCAGAAATTCCTGCTTCCTTTAAAATTTCAACTGCTTTAACACTTTCTGTTGTCATAAGTCCGGTTGAAATAATCGCAATGTCCTTACCCTCCGAAAGCATTTGACCTTTACCAAGCTCAAATTTGTATGTTTTTTCGTCAAATAATACCGGAACTGCAAGCCTGCCAAGTCTAATATATACAGGGCCATCATATTCGTAAGCAGCAATTACAGCCTCACGAGCTTCAACTGCATCACACGGATTTAAAACAACCATATTTGGAATTGAACGCATAATAGCCATATCTAAAACTGCTTGATGAGATGCACCGTCCTCACCAACAGTAACACCTGAGTGTGTAGCACCGATTTTTACATTTAATGCAGGATAAGCTATTGAATTTCTAATTTGTTCAAATGCTCTGCCTGATGCAAACACTGCAAAAGATGAAGCAAAAACCTTCTTACCCGTTGCAGCAATACCTGCTGCAGTTGCCATCATATTACCTTCGGCAATACCACAGTTAGCAAATCTTTCAGGAAATGCCTTTTTAAACACACCTGTTTTTGTTGAGCCTGAAAGGTCTGCATCTAAAACCATAAAGTCATTATATTTTTCACCAAGCTCTGCCAATGTTTTGCCATAAGCTTCTCTGGTAGCAATTGTTTCAGCCATTACATTTTACCTCCTAATTCTGCAAGTTCTTTGTCAAGTTCTTCTATTGCTTGTTTATGTTGTTCATCATTAGGAGCAACACCGTGCCACGATGCTTGATTTTCCATAAAGGAAACGCCCTTACCCTTTGTACTTTTTGCAATTAAAACAGTTGGTTTACCTTTACATTCCTTAGCTTTATTAAAGCCATCTCTTAAAGAGTCAAAATCGTGAGCATCAACTAAAATAACATTCCAACCAAAGGCGTTAAACTTTTCGTCAATAGGAAGTGGAGACATAACATCTTCAATTTTGCCGTCAATTTGAAGGCCGTTCCAGTCAACAACTGCACACAAATTATCAAGATTATACTGTGCTGCAAACATTGCTGCTTCCCATACTTGACCTTCTTGTATTTCTCCATCGCCTAAAATTGTATATACTCTGTAATTATCACCAAATGTTTTTGCAGCAAGAGCCATACCGTTTGCAGCAGAAATACCTTGTCCTAAGGAACCTGTTGACATATCAACACCCGGTACATGCTTCATACTTGGGTGGCCTTGCAGGTAACTTCCTGTCTTTCTGAATGTAATTAAATCTTCAACAGGGAAGAAGCCTTTTTCAGCCAATGCACCATATAGTGCAGGTGAGCAATGCCCTTTTGAAAGTACAAACCTATCTCTGTCCTTCCAATCAGGATTTTTAGGATCTACGTTCATCTGTTCAAAATATAATTCTGTCATTATATCTGTTGAGGATAACGAACCACCAGGGTGCCCCGCTTTCGCAGCATGAGTTTCATCAATAATATGATGTCTAATCTTACACGCGATGATTTTTAATTCTTGATTGTTCATAGTGTATGTAATACATTAAAGTATTACCTTCCCTCCTTTGGTTAAATATATTTAAGCCGACTAAACCGTCGGAATGTTTTATGATAAAATTTTATTCATTAAATAGTCAAGTCTTTCTTTATTGCCGGTTAAATAAACATAACCCACAAGTGCCTCTAAGCCTGTTGCAATTCGATATTCGGAAACAGTTGCATGCTTTGGAACACTTGATTTTGTGTTTCTGCCACGTTTAAACACAGCCATTTCTTCCTCGGAAAGTTCCTCTTCTATTTTTCTAAATGCCTCACATTGAGTTTCTGCCTTAACAATTGATACAGCAGATTTATGTAATTTATCTACCTGAGTATTTGCCTTAGAAACAAGCATTTCCCTAACATACAGTTCATATACTGCATCTCCAATATAGGCAAGTACCAATGGCGAATATTGTTTTGGTTCTGTCAAAATATCAACTCCGTTTATATTCTTTTCCATTTAACACCGTTTGGTGTATCTTCAAGAATAATGCCTTGTTCCTTTAAGGTATCACGAATTTCGTCTGCAAGTGCAAAGTTTCTATCCTTTCTTGCCTGCTGACGCTTTTCAATCATTTCCTCAATTTCAGCGTCAAGGTTTTTACTATCTGATTTTTGAAGTATGCCTAACACTCCACCAAGTTCTTTTAAAAGGTTAATGGAAATATCAATGTCTTCTTTTGAATTTTCCGTAGATGTTGTTATTTTAGAATTTATTTCTCTTACAAAATCAAACAAAGATGCAATTGCAAGCCCTGTGTTTAAATCGTCGTCCATTGCATCACGGAATACCTTATTACAATTTTCAACAAGTTTTTTTATTTCATCGCTTAATTTGCCATCTGTTGCAGTATTCTTTAAAAATTCAAGATTTTCTACACAAGTATAAATTCTTTCAAGACCTGTCTTTGCTTGTTCAATTAAATCCT
The DNA here is from genome assembly GCA_002314595.1 of Clostridiales bacterium UBA1775. Lineage (GTDB taxonomy): Bacteria > Bacillota > Clostridia > Monoglobales > Firm-18 > UBA1775. The sequence goes on from DCGP01000014.1 coordinate 24,849, forward strand.
TTGAAAAGTTTATAGGGCTTCTGTAATGTGCAGAAAGCATAAAAAATCTAATAACCTCACCGTCGAATTCATTTAACACGTCCCTTACTGTAAAGAAGTTGCCAAGTGATTTAGACATTTTCTTATTATCTACATTTATATAGCCATTGTGCATCCAGTACCTTGCAAAAGGTTTACAATTTGCGCATTCACTCTGCGCAATTTCATTTTCATGATGAGGAAATACAAGGTCTTGACCACCACTGTGAATATCTATTGTCTTGCCAAGATATTTGTTTGCCATTGCTGAACATTCAATATGCCACCCGGGTCTGCCAAGTCCCCAAGGACTTTCCCATGCAGGCTCTCCCGGTTTTTGCTTTTTCCAAAGAGCAAAATCCATTGGGTCTCTTTTACTCTCGTTTACATCTATTCTTGCGCCGGCTTCTAAATCATCTAACGGTTGATGTGATAGTTTGCCGTATTCTTTAAACTTCTTTGTAGCAAAGTAAACATCACCATCTACATTATAAGCATATCCGTTATCTTCAAGCTTTTTAACAATATCAATAATTGAATCAATATTTTCAGTTGCCTTAGGGTGAACTGATGCTCTTTTAATACCTAATGAGTCAGCATCTTTAAAGTATTCTTCAATAAATCTTTCTCCTAACTCTTTAACAGTAATGCCTTCATCGTTTGCCCTGTTAATCATCTTATCGTCTATATCTGTAAAATTTTGAACAAAAGTTACGTTATATCCATTAAATTCAAGGTATCTGCGTACTGTATCAAAAATTATAAACGGTCTTGCATTACCAATGTGAAAATAATTGTATACAGTAGGCCCACAGGAATACATTTTTACTTCCCCCGGAACTAATGGAGCAAATTCTTCCTTTTGTCTTGTTAATGTATTATAAATTTTCATTATTTTTCTCCTTTTCAATCTTTTCAAGTCTAATGTTCAACTTACAAAGTTCCATAGAAATAGGGTCCGGAATATGTACCTGGTCAAGGTCAACTGTCTGTTCAACTCTAACATTGTTTTTCTTAACAATTCTACCGGGTACACCTACTACTGTACAGTTTGCAGGCACTTCTGAAAGAACCACTGCATTAGAGGCAATTTTACAATTATCTCCAACAGTAAAAGGTCCTAACACCTTTGCACCACATCCAATAACAACATTCTTTCCAATTGTTGGATGGCGCTTACCTTTGTCCTTACCTGTACCACCTAATGTAACCCCCTGATATATTGTGCAGTCATCACCGACTACGGCAGTTTCACCAATTACAATACCCATACCGTGGTCAATGAAAACCCCTTTGCCGATTGTAGCACCCGGGTGTATTTCGATACCTGTCTTTTTCCTTGCCCTTTGTGAAATAAACCTTGCTATAAAATAGTGCTTCTTTTCATAAAACCAATGAGCCCATCTGTAATGCCTAATTGCCTTAACCCCTGAGTATAAAAAATATACTTCCCAAAAGCTACGTGCGGCAGGGTCGCGGTCTAAAGCTGCTTTAACATCATCTTTAATATTATTAAACATATATTAACCACCTACATTCTGAAATTAAAAATCTATAGAAAATACAATTTCAGCATAGCTGCTTTGGTATATGTATCCATCTTCATCAATAGAAAATTCAATGTCGCCACCTAAAAGTTCAACAGTTATTTTGTCGTTAACCATATCTTTATGGTTGGCAATGGCAAATACCGAAGCTGCACCGAAATCACAACCCATAACTTCACCTTCATCTAACTGCCAACATCGTACTTGGGCAAGATTTTTTTCAACAATATTTGCTATTTGAATATTTGTTCCCATCGGAAACATATTATGTCTTTCAATATACGGTGCAATTTTAGCAAGTTCATATTCATTAAGCTCATCACCGTTATCCACAAATATAACTGTGTTTACCTTATTTTCCACTAAAACACAACTAATTTCATAATTATCATTTTTAATTGTAATTGTCTTATCTATAAATGTATCCTCACAGCTGTCAATGGGAATTAACTGTGGTGTAAAAATTGCTTTCCCACAATTTACTGTAAACACAACTTTACCATCTATATCATCAACTGTAACATACTTTACACCTGCAATAGTTTCAAATGAAATCGTTAATTTATCCGAAATTCCGTTATCCACAATATATTTTACACAACAAATTAAGGCATTTGGTGAAGGTTTACATTCAATGCCATCTGTATTATATAATTCTACTTTAAAATCACCGTGTTGAGAATATGATATTAAAATCAATCCGTCTGCACCTATTCCAAAGTGCCTATGACACGATGTAACGGCAATTTCATCAGGTTTATTAACTTGTTCTTCATAACAATTAACAATTAAATAATCGTTACCAACGCTATGCACCTTAGTGTATTTCATATAAACAGTACCCTTTCAAAATAAATATACATACCTAATATAATATTATATACTATTTTTACACATTTTACAAGTAAAATATAAATAAATATCCACCCGCATAGC
>DCGP01000023.1:0-26652 GCA_002314595.1 Clostridiales bacterium UBA1775
AATGTAGTGTTAATTTGACACTACCTTTACTTATCCGGGAGGGATACTATGAATAAGGAAGAAAGAATGTATGACATTGGGTTTGATGAGCTTGTTAATATAGCAGATGCAAGTAATTCAATAGACCCTGAATACTATCATACATATAACGTAAAAAGAGGATTACGTAACCCAAATGGTACCGGTGTTTTGGTCGGTCTTACAAACATTGGTGATGTTCACGGTTACATATTTGATGAAAACGAAAAAGTTGATGTTGATGGTAGACTGTGTTACAGAGGAGTAAATGTATCGGAGCTTGTAAATGCTTGTGTAAAAGAAAATAGATTTGGTTTTGAAGAAACAATATTCCTAATTATTTTTGGTAAATTGCCTACAAAAAATCAACTTGATGATTTTAGAAAGTTTGTAGTTAATTCTATGGAATTGCCTCGAAATTTTACTGAGGATATGATATTAAAAACTCCTACCCCTGATATTATGAATAAGCTTGGAAGATGTGTTTTAGGTCTGTATTCTCACGACAAAAATCCGGATGATTTAAGTCTTGATAACTTAATTAGGCAGTCCGTTCAGTTAATTTCCAGATTTCCTGTTTTAATCGCACACGCATACAGTGCTAAAATGCACTATTATGATGGTCAGAGTTTATATTTACACTCTCCTCAAAAAAACTTGTCTTTGGCAGAGAATTTCTTGTATATGATTAGACAAGATAACAAATTTACTGACCTTGAAGCAAAGATTTTAGATTTGTGTTTAATTTTACACGCCGAACATGGTGCCGGTAACAACTCTACATTTGTTACGAAAGTCGTTTCATCAACAGGAACAGATACGTATTCAGCTATTTGTGCTTCTGTTGGTTCGTTAAAAGGGCCAAAGCACGGTGGTGCCAACAACAGAGTTATTGGTATGATGGACGAAATAAAGGAAAATGTTAAAAATTGGGATGACGATAAGGAGTTAAGCGATTATATTCGTAAAATACTTACAAAGCAGGCATACGATAAATCAGGTTTGGTGTATGGTATGGGCCATGCAGTATATACGCTTTCCGACCCTCGTGCAGTGCTTCTTAAAAACTATGCGCAAAAGCTTGCTGATGTAAAAGGTTGTTCAAAGGAATTTGAATTATACAAATCTGTTGAAAGATTAACTCCGGCACTTTTCCACGAAATAAAAAATACAAAGCAATCACTTGCTGCAAATGTAGATTTTTACAGTGGATTTGTTTACAGTATGCTTGGTATTTCAAAGGATTTATATACTCCTATTTTTGCAATGGCTCGAATTGTAGGCTGGTGTGCTCACAGAATTGAAGAAGTTATGACTAATAATAAAATTATTCGACCTGCTTACAAAAATGTTCAAAAGAGAGTTGAATTTATTCCGATAGACGAAAGATAAAAAATGTGGTGTTTAAAACACCACATTTTTTATTTTCCTTTTCTATAACTTAACGGAGAAGTACCCACAACCTTCCTAAATGTTCTTATAAATGAAGAAACATCTGAAAATCCACAGCTATATCCTATTTTTTCGACTGACATAGTGGAATTTTTAAGTAATGATTTTGATGCGTCAATTCGACATTTTCTTATATATTCACCGGGGGACATTCCTGCATATTTTTTAAAATTTATACTAAATGAGCTTCTACCCATTCCATATATATTTGCAATGGATTCTACATTAAAATTATCCATATAATTTTCTGCAATATAATTCATAGCATCAATATATTCCAACATATTAGTTTCACTTTGTTCTAAAACTATATTTGTTAGAATTTTATATATGTTTTTAGAGCATATATGTTCAGGTAATTTAGATTTTACACTTTCGATTATCTTATCAAACAGGGTTTCAATTTCATTTACACAATTACTTATAACAGGAGTTATTCCGTTATTTGTTATGTACTTATAAAAATTTTTACTGTTACTACCATTAAAATGAAAATATTTAAAATCCCACTCTTCTTCCTTTGGGTAATATTCGTGATATTCTTTGCAATCAATAAAGGTAATTGAATTTTTTTCTATATCAAATTGTCCGCTTTTTGTTTTTAAAATGCCACTGCCATTATATGTATATATTAAAAGGTATGATTTAAAATCTTTTCTGTTTATATAAAAATCCTTTTTACATTTGAATTCCCCTGCCCACAAAGCAAAAAAGTACAACTGTTTTGCAGTTTCCGTTGCTATTCTGAAATATTTATCTCTTTTATAGCATTCTTCTTTTATAACGTTCATAACATCACCTAACAAAATGTATATTTTTTTAACAAAAAGTAATTGAATTTATTAGTATTATCTGTTATTATTATATCATAAATGCAATCAAATTGCAAACTTTAAGGAGTGAACAAAATGAGTATATTCAAAAAATATGAAAACAATCCTGTTTTCGGTTCAATTTCTATGGGAACTGCATACGACGCATACACAACATTTGATGGTGAAAAGTACAGAATGGACTTTTCATATCGTAAAATGATGTCCTGTGCCGTTACTTTTAGTAAAGATGGTATCAACTGGGAAGAACCACAAATTACTATGCCACCTAAAAATGACACAGGTTGGGAGGAACGTATCAGTCGTGATTGTGTGCTTTTAATTGATGGTGTATATAAAATGTGGTACACAGGTATGGAAAACGGAAAAAGCTATATAGGTTATGCAGAAAGTAAAGATGGTATTAACTTTGAAAGATACAGCGACAAGCCTATCCTTTCACCTGAAACAGAATGTGAAAAAATTGCTGTTATGAACCCTTGCGTTTTATACGAAAACGGAATATACAGAATGTGGTATTCTGCCGGTGAAATTTATGAACCAAATGTAATGTGCTATGCAGAAAGTAAAGATGGTATCAACTGGACAAAGCATAAAAACAATCCTGTTATGGAATGTGAAAAATCAAATGTATTCGAACAAGACAGAATTGGTGGTTGCCAAGTTATTAAAACTGATGATATGGGATATGTAATGTTCTATATTGGTTACGAAGATGTTGACACTGCAAGAGTTTGCGTTGCTCATTCTGAAAATGGTATTGACGGTTGGAAAAGGTCAAAATACAATCCGTTAGTATGCCCTGATGCTGACAGTTGGGACAACAGAGCTTGTTATAAGCCAACTGTTGTATGGAACGAAGAAAAGAAACAATGGATGTTATGGTACAATGGCAGAAACGATGAATATGAATTTATCGGTCTATGCACATGCGACAAGAGAAATCTTTTTGAATAAGGTGATAAAATGAACATTGTTGAAAAATATGTTTCTGAATTTAACGAAAATGATGAAGAATTAGTTGTAAATTCAATTTCCAATAAAGATGCTTTAAAATGGATGAACGAGGAAATACCTTATTTATACTGCCCTGACAAAGAAATTGAAAAGACATACTATTTTAGGTGGTGGACATACAGAAAGCACATTAAAGAAACCGAAGACGGATATATGATTACAGAATTTTTGCCAAAAGTTTCTTGGAGTGGTAAACACAACACCATCAATGCTACATGTGGTCATCACATTAACGAAGGCAGGTGGCTTAAAAATGCAGGCAAATATCTAAATGATTACATCAAACACTTTTTAACATACGAAGGTGGTTTAAGGTATAGTTCTTGGCTTATTTATGCTTCATTAAATCTATACAAAACAAAACATTGCTTTGATTTACAAAAGTTTTACGATTTAGCAGTTTGCTATTTTGAAAAAGTTAAGGAATTACATAAAACAGACAGTGGGCTATACTTTTCTGTAGATGGGCTTGATGCTATGGAATACAGCATTAGTGGTAGACATAATTTCCAAAAAATTAAAGGTTTAAGGCCTACACTTAACAGTTATATATATGCAGGTGCAAAAAGCTTGTATGAAATTTCCGTACTGCTTGGCAAGCCAAATGAAAAATATTTAAAAGAAGCAGAAACAATCAAAGAATTGATGTACAAGTATTTGTACCAAGATGAATTTTTCAAAGCATTTCACCCTCTTAATGAGGATTTTACAATGGCAAACAAGGAAATGTTAAAAGATGTTCCAAAGGAGCTTTTAGGTTTTATTCCTTGGATATATTCGCTACCAAACAAAGGCGATGAAAAAGTGTTTGAAATGCTTTGGGATAAAGAAATTTTCTATGCTCCCCAAGGCTTAACAACTGCTGATATGAGGGACGAAAGGTTTCTGTATGAGGTTGACCACGAATGTTTGTGGAACGGGTATGTTTGGCCTTTTGCTACGTCTCAAACATTAACTGCTTTACTTAATGTTATCAGGCACTATGACAAAAATGAATATTCCGAAAAATATTTTGAATTGTTACATCAATATGCAACACAGCACCACAGAATTACCCAAGATGGCAAAAAAATAATGTGGATTGATGAAGTAAGGCACCCATTTAATGACGATTGGTCAAGCAGAACAATACTTGAAAGTCTTAAATGGAGCCCTGACAAAGGTGGCAAGGAACGTGGCAAGGACTACAACCACTCTACATTTGCAGACCTTGTACTTTCGGCATTAACAGGATTTGAAATCATTGATAACAAAGCTGAATTTAATCCAATTATCCCTAACGATTGGGATTGGTATAAAATTGAAAATTTATATATTGACGATAAAAAATATACAATAGTATATGATAAAACAGGTGAAAAGTTTGGTAACGGCAAAGGCTTTAAAGTAATAGCCGAATAAAAATGCAAACAGGCACATAAGTAATTTATGTGTCTGTTATTTTACTAAAAATATGTGTTATTTTTTCAAAAAAGCCTTGCATTTACTAAAATTTTGTGATATAATATTTAAGTCCTATGAATAATGACTCAAAGAATTCGGCTCATTGGTCAAGTGGTTAAGACTCCGCCCTCTCACGGCGGCATCAGGGGTTCGAATCCCCTATGAGTCACCAATTTTATGGACCTTTAGCTCAGTTGGTTAGAGCAACCGGCTCATAACCGGTTGGTCCGGGGTTCGAGTCCCTGAAGGTCCACCATAAATCCTCATTCTTGAGAATGAGGATTTTTATTTTTTTACCTTCCCTTATTCACTTTTGCTTAAAATAGCATCCACATATTTTGACGGCATAACTCCAAAATGTTTTTTAAACTCACGGCAAAAATAACTATCGTCAAAATATCCTGAATTTGTTGCAGCATCATGTATAGAATACATTCCTGATGAAATTAACTCAGAAGCACGATTTAATTTTAAAGAGTTAATATACATTATTGGCGTTATCCCATATACTGATTTAAAAATTCTCCTAAAATAAGTATCACTCATACTGCAAAGCCTTGCAAGTTCAGTTATTGAAATGTTTTCTGTTGTATAATTATTATGTATATATTCCATTGCCGGCAAAATCAATTTTGCCGTTCTTTTTGATATATATTTATAATTATACTCTGTTTGTAACAAATAAATTATATTATATAGTATTGATTTTATCTTTGAGCCTGCACCATAATCATTTTTATCCCATACCTGAGTTGCTTCGGCAAAAAGCATTTTAAAAGCACTGCTGTTTTTTGTGTTAACCGAAAATTCTTTAAATACCTCATTTGAACTAAGGTTAAAATTTATTGCATAGCAATCACCCTCGGTTATTATATCAACCTTGTAATTTGAATTTTTGGGAAGATATAAAATATCCGTAGCACCAACACTTATTCTTTCCCCTGTATCAAAGGTATACAACTTTTCTCCTTCAACAAAATATACAATACCGTGATTTTGCCTGTTTCTATGCACTAAATCTCCGTCTCCCTTTTTAACATGACAGGCAATACGAATTTTAGAAATATCAAAATCATAATTCATAAAATCAAACATAATTGTCAACCCCAATTAAAAATATAATATTATTATAACATTTTGTTATGAAATAGTCAAATCGTTACGAATAATTCTAACACCATTTTGCAAAATGCCGTATAATAAATTAAAATAATAAAATAAGGATGGTGCAATATTATGTACAAGACCTTTAATGAAGACAGAACATTTATAGAAAACAAATTTCACGATACAAGTAAGCCGTTTGACCCATACAACAGAATGGCATACCACGGATATGAATATCCTGAAAACACGGGAATTTCCGACGAAGAAATACTTGAAGGGCTAAGAGTCAACTCTAAAGAATGGGGTACATTACCTCATCCGATTGCCAAAGCAAAGGCTATAGAATTTGTTTTGAAAAATACAAAAATAGATACAAATGAACACGATTATTTTATTGGGATTTACAGCGTAAACAGACTTATTAGAGAAACAACCTTTGATAAATGGAGAAATGAAACCTTTGATAATATTATTCCGGAAATAAAAGAAAAAAATGATTCCTTTAACAAATCAGGTGCTATTGCAATATGGCCCGATTTTGACCACGTTATACCTGATTGGGATTCAATTATGACTCTTGGATTTTCAGGTTTGTTAAAAAGAGCCGAAAAATATCATAAAGCACATGAGCTTGACGGAAGCCTTACACCAAAAATGTCTGCACACTTTCAAGGAATAGAAATACAATATCGTGCTATTATAGACTTTGTTAAGCGTCTTTATGACTATGCTTCAACCAAGCAATTTCCGAAAGCACAAAGAATAAAAACCTGCCTTGGACATTTAATTGAAGGTGCTCCAACTGATTTTTACGAAGCACTTCAATTGATTTATATTTATTTTATGATAAGTGAAAGCGTAGACTTTTATCAGGTTCGTTCCTTGGGAAATGGTTTAGACAGTACTCTTTACAGCTTTTATATTAAAGATTTAAATTCAGGTAGATATACACAAGATGAAATAAAAGAGTTTCTTGCATACTTTTTTATGCAATGGTCTGCAATAGGCAACTATTGGGGACAGCCATTTTATTTAGGTGGCACAAACAAGGACGGTAGCACAAAAATAAATCAACTTAGCTACGACATCATAAATGTATATTTCGACCTTGGAATATATAACCCAAAAATCCAGATTAAGTTTAATTCAAATACACCTAAGGATTTTATACAAATCATTTTGAAAAATACCAGAAAATCAAACGGAAATGTAGTATTCTGTTGCGAACCGGCAATGGTGAAAGCTGCAATGGGATATGGTGCTACATACGATGAGGCTCTTAATTTGGATATTAGTGGATGCTATGAAACACGTGTCCGTGCAAACGAAGTTTCTACTTCTACAGGGTATGTAAATGCGCCCAAAGCACTTCTCTATGTATTAAGTAACGGATTTGATAATACAATAAACAAGCAGATTGGAATACATACAGGTGAATTATCCGAATTTAAAACCTTTGATGATTTTTATTTTGCAGTTATAAAGCAGTGGGAATACTTAATTGAAGAATCCATCAGATGTGCAAATCAATTTGAAAAATATTTTGAATATATCAATCCATCGTTAATGTATTCTGCAACAATAGAGGACAGTCTAAAAAAGGGTCTTGATGCATATCAATGTGGTGTTAAATTCAATAATTCAGCAATGCTAAATTGTGGCTTTGCTACTTTGGTAGATTCTATTATGGCAGTTAAGGAATTTGTTTATGACAAAAAAGAAGTAACTCTAAAAGAGCTTAAAAACATACTTGATAACAACTGGGAAAATAATGAAATATTAAGAAGCAAGATAATTAACAGCCCTCACAAATACGGAAACGGAGACTTTGAAGCAGATAAATATGCAGAAATGCTTTCACAATGGTTCTGCACAAAGGTAAATAACAGACCAAATTCACGAGGTGGCATTTACAAAGCACAGTTGCACTCTGCTATGCAGTTTGTTTTTCAAGGTAACAAAACAGGTGCAACACCTGACGGCAGAAAAAGTGGTGAAGAGGTTTCAAAAAATGGTTCTCCATCAATAGGTGCTGATAAAGAAGGTGTTACTGCACTTATCAACTCAATGATAGGTATTAAGCCTTACTTATACTGTGAATCTGCATGTCTTGACGTAATGCTTCATTCATCAGCAGTAGAGGGTGATGACGGCATAGATGCAATGTATATTCTGTTAGAAAACTATATGAATCGCCTTGGTATGAGCATACAATTTAATGTATTCAATGCAGAAACATTAAAGGATGCGCAGAAAAATCCAAAGAAGTACGAAAATTTACAGGTTCGTGTGTGTGGTTGGAATGTCCTTTGGAATAACCTAAGCAAAAAAGAACAGGATGCATACATTAAAAGAGCCGAAAACATAATTTAAAGGTGTTTAATATGAAAACTTTAATAACAGACATAAAACGTTTTGCCATACATGACGGCGACGGCGTCAGAACAACAGTATTTTTTAAAGGTTGTTCTCTTAAATGTATTTGGTGCCACAACCCGGAAACTATTAAATTCGATAAACAAATAGCTTTCTTTGAACATAAATGTATATCCTGTGGTATATGTTCTAAAATTTGCAGTAATCATCAATTCAAAAAAGGAAAGCATATAATAAACAGAAACGAATGTATCAAATGCGGAAAATGTGCAAATGAATGTCCCACCAAATCACTATGTATCTACGGAAAAGAAATGGATACAAATGAAATTTGTGAAATTTTGTTAAAGGACAAATCATTCTATGATATGGATAATGGTGTAATAACCCTATCCGGAGGAGAATGCCTTTTACAAAGTGAGGCCTGTTTGGAAATATTAAAAGAAATGAAAAACTATGGAATCAATACAGCTGTTGATACGTGTGGATATGTTTCCAAAAAGAATATTGACGACGTTCTTCCATACACCGATACTTTCTTGTATGATTTAAAGGCAATGGACGAAAATTTACATATTCAATTAACAGGTAAATCCAATAAGCTTATACTTGAAAATTTAAAGTATATCGATAGTTGTGGTAAAAATACAGAGATACGAATTCCATTTGTCCCCTTGCATAATGATGGTGAAGTAATCGAAGCCGGAAAATTTCTGCAAGGCTTAAAAAACGTTACAAAAATAAGAGTTTTGCCATATCATAACCTTGCAGAGTCAAAATATCTTGCTCTAAACTATGAAGACACTTTGCCAAAGAAATTACCTACTGAAAAAGAAATTGAAAATGCTAAATCAACTCTCCGTTCGTATGGACTAAATGTAATATAATAATCTAATGATAGTCAGCTTCTAATACGCACTCCATTAACCTATTCTATCAAAATAGTATTTTTTTGCAGAATAAACTCTTGTATGCAAAGATAGAATTTATATTTCTTAATATTTGTTTTTATTATTTTATAGGTCGAAGTCCCTTCATCTATGAATAATTAGCATAACTCCTCCCATATAATAAAACAGATTATTATGGGAGGTTTAACGTGAAATTTCCTTTCCCGTTATGCCTCCGGCGGATTTAATTGCACGTGCGAAATTTTCAGACCTTTGGTCTGAAACGCACATGTGCAAAAAATCTCTTATCATTCCTTGCTGTGCAGATAAGAGAAATTTTTAAATACTATTTGTGCCGACGCACAGCGGCGGAATGGAGATTTTTATGGAATACAAAATTGTATCAAATGACCGATTTGACTTAAAATCAATAATAATAGGAACAACAAAAACAGTTCTAATAAGCTTTTTAATAACTATTTTACTAATTTTATTACTGTCATTTTTAATAACATACACCGATATTTCTTCATCAGTTGCAAAGCCATATACAATTATAGTAACTATATTAAGCATAATTTTTGCATCAATATTAAACGGGAAAAAAACAAGTGAAAAAGGGTGGTTAAACGGTACAATATCAGGCTTAATATATATGTTGATTTTATATATCACAGGAAGCTTTACTTTTATGAATTTTAGTATAAATTCAAATTCGATAACTATGTTTATTGTAGGTTTACTTAGTGGAGCATTAGGTGGAATAATAGGTATAAACAATAAAGGAAAGACCAAAAAACCCAAAAAATAATATTATTTATATGTTACATATACAATATATTGTGGTATATTTTAAAATAACATACAAATATTTCCTTAAAACACTTGACTATTTTACATAAAAGATATATAATAGTACTATGTGAAATTAAGGAGGAATAGCAAATGAACGCTAAATCTAAAAGTCTCACAAAGTTAATGGTTGCAGTAATCGTTATTGCAATATTGGCTTATGTGGCTTTATGGGGTGTGCAATTAGGCGGAACATTCGTCGGTGGTGCACTTCAAATGGAAAAATCAGGTATTAAATTAGGCTTTGACCTAAGCGGTGGTTCAGTTATCACTTATGAGGCTGATGCAACATCAGTTACAGACGAGGGTATGAACACAGCAATCAGTATGCTTCAAACAAGACTTACAAACCTTGGTTATACAGAAGCAACAGTTGCAAGACAAGGTAACAAGAAAATAAGAATTGAAATTCCTAACGTTTCAAATGACGAAGCTCTTGAAAAATTAGGTAATCCGGGTAAACTTACATTCCGTAACGGTGCCGGCGAAGTTCTTATGGAAGGTTCAAGCGACTTTGTAAAGGACGCTTCACCTCAATTCAATAATGAAGAAGGATATTATGTTCAGCTTCAATTTACTGCAGATGGTCAAGCAGCTTTCAAAAAAGCTACTGAAGCAGTTTATGGTTCAAGCGATAACAAATTATATATTTATCTTGATGAAGAAGTTCAATCTTATCCAAGTGTTCAACAGGTTATTGATGCTGATTCTTGTATCATTACAGGTAAATTTACTTCGGACCAAGCAAGCTGGCTTGCTAACACAATTAAAGAAGGTCAAATGCCATTTAGCTTGATTACTAAATCAACAAGCAGTGTCAGCCCAACATTAGGCGACAAGGCATTATCTTCAAGTATGACAGCTTGTGGTATCGGTATTGCATTAGTATTATTATTTATGCTTATCTTCTATCGTGTACCGGGCTTTGTAGCAGATATCGCTCTTATCGGTTACATTTCAATTATCGCATTGATACTTTGCGAATTTGAAACTATCACAGGCTCAGTTATCAACCTAACACTTCCGGGTATAGCCGGTATCGTGCTTGGTGTTGGTATGGCAGTTGATGCTAACGTTATTATATTTGAACGTATTAAAGAAGAACTTAGTGCAGGCAAAACAGTTGGTGCTGCAACAGAAGCAGGCTTTAAACGTGCATTTACAGCTATTTTAGATGGTAACGTTACAACATTTATAGTTGCTGTAATCTTATACATTTTTGGTACAGGTACAATTCAGGGATTTGCTGTAACATTAGGTCTTGGTATCATCGTCAGCATGATTACTGCCGTATTCGTAACAAGGTTCCTGTTAAAAGCACTTATCGGACTTAACATTAGAAATCCGAAACTTTACGGTGCTTCTTTGAAGGGAGGCAAGCAAGATGCTTAATGTTGTTAGATCAAAATGGATATGCTTAGGCATTTCAATTGCAATTATTTTAGTAGGTATAGTTTTCTATTTCGTTAACGGTGGTTTTAATTTAGACATCGACTTTACAGGTGGTACAACACTTACAATCGATATGCAAGGTAAGTCATTTACAACAGACGATGTTAGCGCATTGATTAAAGATACACTTGGTTTTAGTGCATCAAATGTTCAAACATCAGAAGGTAGCATTATTATCAGCATCAGTACACCAAAGACAATTAACAACAACGTTGCTCTTTCAACTGATGACCGTACAAAGCTATTTAATGCTATTAAGGATAAGTACAAATTAACTGACGAGGCACTAACAGACTTTGACAGTATTGATGCTACAGTTGGACAAGAACTTAAAAAGAGCGCAATTTTATCATGTATCTTTGCTCTAATTTTGATGCTTGTATATATTTCAATTAGATTTGAATTTCTATCAGGTATTGCTGCAGTTTTATCACTTGCACACAATGTTCTTATTCTAATGAGTGTATATGCAATATTCCAACTTAACATCAACACAACATTTATTGCAGCAATTCTTACTATTGTAGGTTACTCAATTAACGATACAATCGTTACATTTGACAGAATTAGAGAAATTACTCACAAGGTTAGAAAGACATTGTTTAAGGATATTGTAAACAGAGGCGTTAACGAAACTGTTGTTCGTTCAATCAACACTTCAATTACAACACTTCTTACAATCGTTATTCTTTACTTTGTAGGTGTTGCTTCTATTAAAGAATTTGCATTACCAATCATTATTGGTATCGTAGTTGGTACTTACTCTTCTATCTTTATTGCAAGCCCAATTTGGCAAATGCTTAAAAAAGAAAAAGCAGTAGCAACTAAATAATTAAATTATACAAAAGGAGAATATTTAAAATATTCTCCTTTTTTTCTGCTTTTTTATAAAAAACACTTGATTTTTTCTAAATTATATAGTATAATATCAATGTTGCTTGTCAACAAACAAATTTAATATGCAGGTGTGGTGGAACTGGCAGACGCGCTGGACTCAAAATCCTGTGGTAGTGATACCGTGTGGGTTCGACTCCCACCACCTGCACCAAAAAAGAACATACTTCAAATAGTATGTTCTTTTTGTATACAGAAAAAACAAAATTGTAGATTTTGCCTATTGACACGCAAAAAAATTATTTATTTATTAAAATTAACCCTATAACACAAACTATTGCACCTAATATCTTTGTTAGTGAAATTGCTTCACCATACAAGAAAAAGCCAACAAACAACAAGCATATTGAAAGAATTGAACTATGCACTAAATAACCTGTGTTAATATTCCAACCAACCTTATACATATATAATGAACCAACTTCCAACCCAACAATTGCAATTCCAAGCACGATGCTTGTCCAATTTAAATTTTTATATTCGCCAATTAAACTTTGCCCCGGATTTTGTACAAAATAAAAAATTCCGGAAACAATGGCTGCAACAACATATACAACTGTTAAGGACGCAAAGGGATTTAAATTTACAGGTTGAGATTTTGCAAAAATATTATAAAAAACATTAGAAAACACAATTAAAATTATTGGCCAAACCATATTTATACTCATTTTTTAACCCCCAAAAATATTCATTTATGATATATATACATTCTATCATATCCTACATCATTTGTCAATAAATATGTTAATATCAATACTTTGAACGCAATTTAACATAAATATAAACATAACAAAATATACATAATTTTGCATAAAATAAAAAATTTTTGAATAAAAATGCAAAAAAGTGTTGACAAATTAAAAATAGTGTATTATAATGTTTACAACGGAGGTGAAGAAATGAGCTCATTAGAAGCTTTGGCAAGTTCAGGTGCATGGTATAGCGGTATGGTTTCAGACTTTATCGATTGCTTTATAAAAAAGGCCCGATATGAACTTATACTTGAAGGTATCGGTGTTACCGTTAAGGTTTCACTACTTGCAGTTTTACTTGGTTTACTAATCGGTCTTGTAATTGCACTTTGTACTTTATCAAAATCAAAAATTTTAAACGTTATTGGCAAGGTATACACTGACGTTATCAGAGGAACACCTTCTGTTACACAGTTGTTGATTATTTACTTTATCATATTTGCATCATCTTCATTAGACAAATGGATAGTTGCAAGTATTGCATTTGGTATCAATTCAGGTGCATACGTTTCCGAAATTATCAGGGCAGGCATAATGTCTGTTGACAAAGGTCAAACAGAGGCAGGCCGTTCACTTGGTATGACACAGGCACAAACAATGCTTCGTATCATTATTCCACAAGCCGTCAAAAACATTTTCCCGGCACTGTGCAACGAATTTATCGTACTTATTAAAGAAACAGCCATTGTGGGATATGTTGGTTTAAGAGACATTGCAAAAGCAGGCGACCAAATCAAGTCTGCTACATACGAACCGTTTATGCCACTTGTTGGTACAGCAATCATTTATTTTGTAATGATTAAGATACTTACAATAGTGTTTGCAAAAATCGAAGACCATCTTCGCAAATCAGAAGTTCGATAAGGAGGTTACAAAATGATTAAGATTAAGAACTTACATAAAAATTTTGGAAGCCTTCAAGTATTAAAAGGTATTGACGAAGAAATTAAGCAAGGTGAAGTTGTTTGTATTATTGGTCCATCAGGTAGTGGTAAATCAACTTTGCTTCGATGCTTAAATTTGCTTGAAACCCCGGATATCGGTCAAGTATTCATTGATGACGAAGAAATCACCGACCCAAAGGTAAACGTTAATAAGTTACGACAAAAAATGGGTATGGTTTTCCAACAGTTTAATTTATTTCCACATCTTACTATTTTGGAAAATATTACTATTGCTCCAACATTAGTAAGTAAAATGAGCAAGGAAGATGCAATTGAAAAAGCCGAAGCTCTTTTAACAAGAGTTGGTCTTTTAGACAAAAGAGATGCATATCCTGCACAACTATCAGGTGGTCAAAAGCAAAGGGTTGCAATTGCAAGAGCGCTTGCTATGAACCCGGAAATTATGTTGTTTGACGAACCTACTTCTGCCTTAGACCCTGAAATGGTCGGCGAAGTATTAGACGTTATGAAGTCATTGGCAAACGAAGGTATGACAATGGTTTGCGTAACTCACGAAATGGGCTTTGCAAGAGAAGTTGCTACAAAAATATTATTTATGGACGATGGTGTAATTACCGAAAAGGGTAGTCCAAAAGATATTTTTGACAACCCTCAAAACCCAAGAACTCAAGACTTTTTGAGTAAAGTATTATAATATAAAAAATTATTTAATTTAAAGGAGAGTAAAAATTATGAAAAAGTTTACAAAGGTATTATCATTGGTATTAGCATTAGCATTAGTTGTTGTATGCTTCGGAGCATGTGGCTCAAAGGACACTGCAGAATCTACAGGTTCAAAAGAACTTGTAATCGGTACAAATGCAGAATTTCCTCCATTTGAATTTATCGATTCAGAAAAAGGTGTAATTGATGAATTTGCAGGTATCGATATGGAAATCGCAAACAAAATTGCTACAGAAAACGGCTACAAGCCTGTAATTAACAATATGGACTTCGATGGTCTTCTATTAGCTCTTGAAAATGGTCAAATTGATATGGCTATCGCAGGTATGACAGTTACAGAGGAAAGACTTAAAAAGGTTGACTTTACTGACACATACTATGTTGCAACTCAGGTTATGATTGTTCCAAAAGATTCAACAGTTAAGTCTGCAAAAGACATTGCCAACTTAAAAATCGGTGTTATCGATGGTTACACAGGTCAAACATGTGTTGAAGATTTAGGCTATGATTTCAGTGGTTACAAAAAAGGTGCTGACGCTGTATTAGACGTTGTAAACGGCAAGCTTGATGTACTTGTAATTGACTCAGCTACAGCTGAAAAATTCATTTCAGACAACAAAGACACACTAAAAATCGTAACAGATACAGAATCATTTGGTGAAGAAAAATATGGTATTGCTATTAAAAAAGGCAACAAAGAATTACTTGACCAAGCAAATGCAATTATTAAAAAGTTAATGGAAAGTGGAGAAATTTCTGAAATCGCTTCAAAATATATGTAATATATGTAAAAAAGGTTGTAGCAAAATGCTACAACCTTTTTTTATGCTAAATTTTAATAGTTTTCTGCATGAATTTCAAAGTAACTTTGAGGATGAGCACAGGTTGGGCAAATTTCCGGAGCTTTTTCTCCCACTACTATGTGTCCACAGTTTCTGCATTCCCAAACCTTAACTTCACTCTTTTTAAATACTTCCTGAGCTTCAACATTTTTAAGCAATGCTCTGTAACGTTCTTCGTGCTTCTTTTCGATTGCTGCAACTAATCTAAATTTAGCAGCCAATTCTTTAAAGCCTTCTTCCTCTGCTGTTTTAGCAAAGCCTTCGTACATATCTGTCCATTCATAATTTTCGCCGTTTGCAGCTTCTTCAAGGTTTTTAGCAGTATCACCGATACCCTCTAATTCCTTAAACCACATTTTAGCGTGTTCCTTTTCGTTATCAGCTGTTTTTAAAAATAGTGCTGAGATTTGTTCAAATCCATCCTTTTTTGCCTTAGAAGCAAAGTAAGTATATTTATTTCTTGCTTGTGATTCTCCTGCAAAAGCTGCCTCCAAATTCTTTTCTGTTTGTGTGCCTGCGTATTTGTTTGCCATAATAAATCCCTCCTAAAAAAATATTTTATCGGTAAATACCGAATTATAAGCAATTAAAGACCTAATGTGCTGATAAGTTCTTCCTTTGGTAAAAAACCAACTGACTTTTCTGCCACTTGACCGTTTTCAAACAACAAAACAGTCGGAATACTCATAACATTATACTTTAAAGCCAATTCTACCTGTTGGTCAATATCCACTTTACCAACCTTAATTTTGCCCTCATATTCCTTTGCAATCTCCTCAATAACCGGAGCAAGCATACTGCAAGGGCCACACCAAGTTGCCCAAAAATCAACTAAAACCGGGACATTAGACTTTATAACTTCACTTTCAAAATTATCTTTTGTTATAATAATTTCAGCCATATCAGTACCTCCTCTATTACACTAAATTATACTCTTATGATTTTATTATGTCAATAAAATATAAAAGATATTTGTTAATTTTTCATATAATTTTTTGGAGAAACCCCATAGTGCGCCTTAAAGCATTTAGAAAAGAAATATAAATCGTCAAACCCACATAGCTTTGCAACCTCTGTAATTGAATAGTGGTTTGTTTTTAATAGCTCCTTTGCCCTCTGCATTTTAAGGTTACGCACATATTTAACAGGTGTAACGCCGAAAACTGAGGTAAAAATTCTTTTAAAGTACGAATAGCTGATACCACTAATTTTTGCCGGCTGAAAATAATCAATATTGCAATCACAATAATGCTCTTTTAAATAATTTACACCAATTTCAATCTTTTTAGAAACTTTATTGGAGATATACATTTGAGAATTACTTGATATGTAATATAGAATATCATAGAAAACAGACATAGATTTATAATACCAGCCATCTGCTTTACTATTCCATATAATATTGATTTTTTCAAATAAAGATTTTAATTTTTCGTCTTTTGAAAATTCCTGTACTACTATCTCAAACGGGATTTTAGCATCTGTGTCAAAAAATATATCTATACACTCCCCACTTTTCTTAATATCAACCTGATAACACTTGTTATCCCCCTTAGGCAACAACTCTATTGAATTTGGTTTATTTGTAACAACCTTTTTATTTAGCTTTGTGATACACTCACCTGAAATTTTGTAAACAAGCTCATAACATTTTAGGTTATGACCGTAACGATAGTGCTCGCCCTCATAACTGTTGACGTTAATAACAGATATTAGTTTTGCCGATTTAATATTTTCAAGCATACCATCACCTCTTTTTTTGACTATACCACAACATAAAATTTTTGTCAATAATTTTGTGCTATAAAATACAAAAGTATCAAATTTTACATTTACATTATTATACCAAAGCGTATAATGATTAGTGAGGTGATTAGTTATGGAACAAAGAATCAAGGAATTGGTCAATTTAGTATTAAATGGTAAAATGTATGTAGACCCTATCGAAACAAAGTACGACCCTGCAGATTTGTTAATGGAGCAATCTGATATGGAGGTCAAAAGGTTGTGTGAATATATTTTAAACCAGCAACCTAAAATTACCCCATACACAGCATTAACAGGCTTTATCAACTTTGATGGAAGCTGTGTAGGTGATATTTTCAACAGGCCGGGCCATACACATACAGAACAAGCTATTAGCGAACTATATATAAAGCCTATTGAAAACTTGTCTACCTTTGAATGGCAACACGCCACAGCAGATTATACAAAGGTAATAAATATAGGGCTTACAGGGATTATTGAAGAAATTAAGGCTTCAATTAAAAACCATACAGACCCTGAAAAAATCAAATTTTTAAATCAACTTATTAAAGTTTCCAACACCTTAATAGAGTTTGCAGAAAAATGCTCCGGATACGCCTTGGACTTTGCGAAAACAGTTGACAACCCTGAATATAAGGCAAATCTTACAAAATTATCCGAAACACTTCATCGTGTGCCTAAATATGGTGCAACATCATTTTACGAAGGTGTTTTAGCAATCTATTTTATGTTTAGTGCCGACCCTGACAGTATTGGCGCTATTGATAGGTTCTTAATCAAGCTATACAATCACGATATTGATAATAACATTATTACAAAAGAGCAAGCAAAGACATATTTACAAGAATTATTCATTATGCTTCAAGCAAAGTCCTATTACAAAGGCAGGGACTTTACACGTGGAGGTGAATCACATTTTTGCATAGGTGGATACCTTCCGGACGGAACAGACGGATTTAACGAACTTTCAAAGCTTATTGTAGATTCAATAATGGAGCTTCCTCTATACTGTCCTCAAATTACTTTACGTTGGACTAAAAAGCTTTCAAAAGAAAACTTCCGTTATGTAATGAATGCAGAACGTAACGACCCAAACAAACGAGTTGCCTTTGCTAATGATGAACGCAGAATTAAAGAGCTTATGAGGGTTT
This sequence comes from Clostridiales bacterium UBA1775, assembly GCA_002314595.1. Taxonomy (GTDB): domain Bacteria; phylum Bacillota; class Clostridia; order Monoglobales; family Firm-18; genus UBA1775. The sequence goes on from DCGP01000023.1 coordinate 18,475, forward strand.
TAAATATCTCATTTGAAGATGCAGTCAACTACACAACAACAGGCTGTAACGAGCCTGTATTTATGGGTGGTATTTCAGGTGGTACATCACATGCAAATATTTTAAAATGTATGGAAACCGTTTTTCATAATCAATCCGATAAAATAGTTAATTGTAAAACATTTGATGAATTTTATGATGTATTTGAAAAGGAACTATTTTCAGATGTTGAAAAAATATGTGATTATGATGACAAATTTAATCTTATTAGAGGCAAGGACACAAACTATATTTCCAACCTTGTATTTAACGGTTGCATAGAATCAGGCAAAACAGCAACAAGAGGTGGTTGCAGGCTTGCAATTGCATCAATACAAATCCAAGGTATGACAAGCCTAATTGACTGCTTAATCAGTATAAAGCAATTTGTTTATGACGAAAAGCTTTTAACAATGAAACAAATGATTGATGCAGTTAAAAACAACTGGAAGGGCTATGAAGATATTCATAAAATCATATACAAAAAGTGTTGCTATTACGGAAACAACGAACCTATTTCCAAGGAAATTTCATACAGACTATATAATTCAATATACAGTAAATTAAAGGGCAAAAAAAGCGTATACGGATACCAATTTATGTTTGGAGACCTTGACGGATATAATCCACATCACGAATGGTACGGTAGCAAAATGAAGGCTACCCCTGACGGCAGATACGACGGAGACCCTATTTCCTTTGGTAATGGTCAAACAGGTGGCAGGGACAGAAATGACCTTGCAGACCTATTAACCTCTATTGCCACAGCAGACCCAACAGGAATATCCTGTGGCGCAACAGTTACAAACGTTATGCTTGACGATGTTTTAATCCGTAACGACGATTACTTTAACAAAACTGTAGATTTATTTGAAACTTATTTTGAAAATGGTGGTGTTCACTACCAGCTTTCATATGTAAGCCGTGAGGATTTACTTAAAGCAAAGGAAAATCCAAATGAATATAATCATCTTCGTGTTAGAGTCTCAGGCTTTTCAGAATACTTTGTTAAGCTTTGTGAGGAAATGCAAGACGATGTAATTGCAAGAACAAGTCATTCTAATTAAAATAGAAGCTGTCGCATTTTGCGACAGCTTCATTTTATTTTGTAATATCAATTATTGTATCAATATCGTTGTACCAAGTGTTTCCTGATGCCCTTTGTGTAGTAAGCGTATTTACAATAACTCCTCTTACTCTCTTTTTAATGCCCTTTGTATAGATAGTACCTAATGTGTTAATTGTGTAGTATTCATCTCCAACCTTGCCCAAATATAACATTTCGTGCCCTGTAAATTGAAGTATTGTACCGGGGGTTAAATTATCAATCATTTCAGCCTTTTCCTCTGCTGAAAGTTCTGTTAATTTTGTAACATCGTTTGGTATGTTAGCCTGCCATGTTGTGTTTCTTGGTAAGTAAACTCCCATACATCTGTAAACCATTTGCACAAATTCGGAGCAGTCAACAGATTGCATCATACCTCCCCAGCCATAGTGGTCTCCAAGGCAATTAAATGCAGTTTTTAAAATATTTGCCCTTGTAAAGTCTAAATACCCAACATTAACCTCTCTGTTTTTGGGAATAGGAACATTAACTGAATAGTATTTGCCTTTTTTATCTCTCATTGGCAATTTAACAATGTAGTTATCTTGGGGAACACGGCTTAAAACAAGGTCAGTTCCGTTGTAATCTGTTACAAGCTCTAATTTTGTACCCATTGTAAGCTGTTTGTATGAAACATCAGGCTCACAAATGCTTGGCTCTAAAAATACCCTGTTACCTGTTACAACAATAAAATCTTCAAAATCCCAAGCCTTTATCCAATCATTCTTGTTGGTAAAATATGCAATGTTTTCACTTTCTACCCAACCTCCGCCACAGCCAAATATTACGTAGGAAAACTTATTGTCGGCAGTTTTAAAATATTCGATAACAGGCTCGTTTACCAAAAGTGATGTACTTGCAATTTCATTCCATTCCGGGTCGTTTACATCATCAGTTAAAATATCGCTTGTTGGGTATCCTTTAACATTTGTTCTGTTAACTATAACGCCATATTTAACACTTGTTTTTTTACTTACAGAAGCATTGGCAATATTTCTTTTTATTTTCTTCCAATAGGATTGGTCTGCTTTTTTATCGTCTAAAAACAAATTGTTTGGTGCTTCAAATTCTGACATACTCTTTGCAAGGCTCTTTGTATCAATAACATCTTTCATTTGTTTAATATCAAACACCTTTGTGCCTGCACCGTCAATTATATCTTGGTTTATTTTAGCAATTTGTTCTTTATCAAGCAACTTTTCGTACGCGTCCGGAGTTTTAGAAATCCAATATTCAGCATTTGTCATATCCAAAGTGGTTTTGTCTGCCAAAACTAAACCGTCAGAGCTTTCTTTTTGCCTGTTAACAAGCTTGTTTAATCTGCCTAAAATTACAGAAGCTCTTTGTTCGCCAACAACATCATTAGCACCAACTGTACCGTCTCCGTTGCCATTGACACAACCCATTTTAACAAGCTTTAAAATATTACTTTCATCTTGAACATCTGTAAAAACATTTTCTGCAAACTCAATATCACTTAATCCAAAATACCTAACACAACAATCTGCAAACTCTAAAAGTGTTGTATCGTTTAAATTTTCGTAAGCATTATATATTTCATACACATTTATGTTATTACTTGCAAAAGCCATGTTTAAACTTAAAAATATAATAACTGCTAAACTAATACTCAAAATTTTCTTCATTTTATTGCACCTCCGTTAATAAAAATATTATATCATCTTTTAACGGAGTATGCAACTTACTTTTTGTTTTTTACATAGTTTTCAATTTCCTTTTTCCAACTATCATCTACCGGTTCATTTTTTCTCATTTTTACTGTCGCATCACAAACAGCATCAAAATTCATTTTTGTACCTATCGAATCTGCCTCGTATGTTACAGCCCTGTCTGCATTTATTCCAAAATTTCTTGCAGTAGCAATAGCGTCAATGTTTGCGCCTAAAAACATAAATTCCCAGCCATGCTCTTCCTTCTGCTCAGAAATCAATTGTTTAACCTTGTGAATATCAAATTCACGGCTTGAATTTTCATATCCGTCAGTAATAATAGTAACAATAGTTTTATTGGGAAGTTCGTCATCACAAGCCATTTTGTGCCTGTTACCCACATGAATAATTGTTTTACCAATTGCGTCTAAAAGTGCTGTGCAGCCCCTTGCAAAATACACTTTATCCGTCATTTCATCAACCTTTTTAATATCTGCCCCGTCATAAAGCATTTCGCAAGCATCGTCAAAAATAACGGTTGTAATCTTTGCTTCCCCCTCTTCTTTTATTTGTTTTTCAATCAAGCTGTTATATCCCCCGATTGTTTCCTTTTCAAGACCGTGCATAGAGCCTGACCTATCCAAGATAAATACCATTTCTGTTAGTTTTTTGTTTGACATAATAAAAACCTCTCTTTCATTTGATGAACTTATTATATCATCATAAAAGAGAGGTTTGGTCGCAAAAAATGCGACAAATTATATTGTTTGTTGTTCAAATGCAAGTAGGGTTTCGTTAATTTCAAAAATATCATACATTTTGTTTTCAATAAAATATTGAATTATTACATCAAACTTGCTTGCTTGCGAAAAGGCATAACCTGCTATTGCAAGTAAATCCGTTGCTTCATCTAAATTAAGCTTTAACGAAATAATCAAAGCAATCACGTTGCTTTTTTTGGGAACATAGTCCTTCTTTCTAAGCCTAGAAAATAACTTTCTGTCCATATTTGCCCTTTTATAAACCTCAACATCGGTCATTTCCTTTTCATCAATTAACCTTAAAAGCATTTCGGAAAATGTTTCAACATCACGGTTTATTATATCATCAATGGAACGGTCGTAACTGCATATTTCATCATACATCAAAGGCTCAGGCATTGAATTTTTAGGTTGTGTAACCCTTAAATCAAAATCTACCAAATTTTCATCAATATAACGCTGAACCTTGTTAAACAGTTCATTAGTAATCTTAAAATTGTCATTGTAAAGTGGCAAAGCCAACACCTCCAATTAACTATAAAGCATACTTTTCGGCATATTCATTAAACATCTTTGTAAAATCTTCATTATTGGAATTTTTAATACTGTTAAGGTATTTGTGTGTATTAAATCCACCACGTTTAACTTCAATAACAGCAACTGCAATATTTGAACAATGGTCAGAAATTCTTTCACAGTTTGTAACAAAATCGGCAAGAATAAATCCTTTTTCAATTGTACTGTTACCTGCTTCAATTTGCAAGATGTGGTCAGACTTAATATCGTCTGTAATTCCGTCAATTACCTGTTCTAATGGCTCAACCTTTGATGCAAGCTCAACATCAGTTGAATTATATGCTTCAACAGTAAGCCTGATAATTTCTTTAATTGCAGAAATCAAAACTGCAATTTCTTTCTTGGTAACAGGCATAAATTCAATTTTCTTGTCCTTCATTTCCTCAGCTACCTTAACCAAATTAACAGCATGGTCTCCAAGGCGTTCAAAATTGCCGATGGTGTGAAGCATTTTAAACTTTTCTCTGCTATCCTCAACAGATAAGCCCTTGCTTGATATTTCAATTAGGTAGTTTCCTAATTTATCCTCATATCTGTCTAAAATATTTTCCTTTTCCATAATGCTTTCAACAACATTTTCGTCATAATCTTCAAACAATTTAAGTGATTGCATAATTGAATTCATTGAAACGAAAGCCATTTTTTGAGTTAATTTACCACATTCTGCAACTGCCAATGATGGAGTTTCAAAAATACGTGAGTCCAAGAAAACTTCATCAACATCCTTGTGGTCATCTTTAATAATAAGGTTTGTGAGCTTTTCAAGCAGTTTTGTAAATGGGAATAAAATAAAGGAAGTTCCCAAATTAAAAATACTGTGAACAACAGCAATACCAAAGGGACTAATTGCTTCATTTTTAAAGGCAAAATCCACAAAATAATCAGCAATATAAAATACTCCCAAAAAGATAACAGTACCAATTAAGTTAAACAAAATATGAACTACCGAGACTTTTCTTGCATTTTTATTAACACCAATGCTTGAAATAAGTGCCGTTACACACGTACCGATATTTTGTCCCATAATTATAGGTATGGCAATAGAATAACTAATCGAGCCTGTTAACGATAATGCCTGTAAAATACAAACAGACGCAGCAGAAGATTGAATAATACCTGTTAAAATTGTACCTGTTAAAACGCCTAATAATGGATTTTCAAAGGCAGTAACAATACCTGTAAACTCAGGCATATCAGCAAGAGGGCTAACTGCACCACTCATTAAAATCATACCATACATCAAAACAGCAAAGCCTACCAAAATAGAGCCAATATCCTTCTTTTTTTGCTTGTTAGAACCTAAAATCAACAAAACCCCAACAAGAGAAAATACCAGCGAAAAGCTATCCGGCTTTAATAATCTTAAAAATATATTACTACTTTCAAGGCCAACCAAACTAAGTAACCAAGATGTAATTGTAGTACCAATATTAGCACCCATAATTATGCCGATTGTTTGTCCAAATTCCATAATTCCGGAGTTAACAAGACCAACAAGCATAACAGTTACAGCAGAAGATGATTGAACCGTTACAGTAACAACAATACCTAACAAAAGTGATTTTAAAGGGCTTGAAGTAATTTTTTGAAGTATTGCTTCCAGCTTACCTCCTGCCATTTTTTCAAGACCTTGGGACATTACATTCATTCCGTAAAGGAAAAACGCAAGCCCACCAAGCAATGTAATAAATGAGAAAATATCCATGTGTAATGCTCCTCTTAAAGTATGATAATTTATTACTTACCTACATTTTACTATATATACAATTAAAATTCAATTAAATATTTTTATTTTTCAAATATTTGTTTATTTTAACATTGACAAACAATTAAAAATGTACTAAAATTAGTAAATGTTACGAGGTGATATATATGAAAAGAATAGTTACAATACAAGATATTTCTTGTATAGGCAAATGCTCACTTACAGTTGCATTGCCGATAATTTCAGCAATGGGAGTTGAAACAGCAATAGTTCCAACAGCAGTTTTGTCCACACATACTGCATTCAACAACTTCACATTCTGTGATTTGACAAAGGAAATTCAACCAATCTCAGACCATTGGAATGCAGAAAATTTTAAATTTGATGCAGTATATACCGGTTATTTAGGTTCAAAAGAGCAAATTGACCTAATGGCAAGCTTTTTTGACAGATACAAAGCAGATGGTAACATCATATTTGTTGACCCGGCAATGGGAGATAACGGAAAGTTATACAAAGGCTTTGACCAAGACTTTGCCAAAAATATGGCAAAGCTTTGCAGTAAGGCTGATATAATTGTGCCAAACCTTACAGAAGCTTGCTTTATGTTAGGTGCAGAATATAAAGAATCGGGATATGATGAAGCATACATCAAAGGAATTTTAAAAGACTTATGCAAGCTTGGTTGTAAAACTGCAGTTCTTACCGGCGTTTCTTTTGAAGAAGGCAAACTTGGAGTTATGTCTTATAATGCAAAAGATGACAGGTTTTTCTCTTACTACAACAACAAAATTCCAAAATCATTTCATGGTACCGGTGATATTTTTGCAAGCACTTGCGTTGGTGCACTAATGAATGGTTTAAACCTTGATAAGGCACTTGAAATTTCTGCTGACTACACAGCAGAATCTATCCAAGCAACATTAGACGACCCTAAGGGCAACTGGTACGGAGTAAACTTTGAAGAAAAGTTCCCATACTTACTAAAAAGATTAGGTAAATAAAAGCCTTAAAATTCAAAAGGGATTGTAGCAAAAATGCTGCAATCCCTTGTTTTTACTCTATTATATTTTCTAATATTATCTTATAAAGTGAACCTGATGTTTTTTCAAACCTTTTAGCAATTTCTTCGGCGTGTTTTCTTGAACCTGCATAGATACTTAATTCTATCAAAGGAACACCAAATTCATAAATTCCACATTTTGCAAGGTATTTCTTTTCATCAATAGGTTGAATATCTGCGATGATTTCTCTGCCTCTTTCCATTTCAGAAAGTGCCTTGTCTGCCATATTGTAAATCTTATCACGGATACTCATAGGGATTTTGTCCCTAAACATTCCCAAGGTTTCCTTGCCCTTTTCAGTAATATCGTACCTTTCTGTACCTTCAACAATTACTATTGTAACAAGGCCGATTTTTTTCATATCCAACAAAAAATCCACCATTGTAAAATAGTCAATAATATCGTTCCAAACAAGTGATTTTTGCAAATCCCCCTCACTCATAGAAACCTTAAAACACTTTAATGTATATAAAATTATCAATCGTATTTGAACATCATCTAAAAACATAAATTTATCTCCCAAAAGTTTTGTTACAACAATTATATCACAGTTTACAAAAAAAGAAAAGTATGTTATTATAATTTAAGGTGATTTTATGAATAATAACGAATTTATCAAAGAAATTTTTAATAGTGAAGGCATTGACCAAGTTGGCTTTTCAAAGGTTGACCATGAACTTGGATATGCAATTTCAATAGTATTCCCTCTATCAAGATATGTAATTGACCAAATTACTGACCAACCAACATTTGAATACTTTCACCACTATCGCACAGTTAATGCTTACATTGACAGAGTGCTTTTAAGGTGTGGGCTTGAAATTGCTAAAAAAGGTCATAAATATATATGCGTAGGCGCTTCACAGTCCACCGGAGGCTGTGTATCTTACTTTCCCCACAAAACTGCAGCAAGGCTGTCCGGACTTGGTTATATTGGCAAAAGCTGCCTATTTATATCCGAAAAATACGGCCCGGCAGTTAGACTTGGCACAATACTTACAGATATGCCCTTTGAGGTAGGCACGCCACTAAATAAAGATTGTGGAAGCTGCACAATTTGCAAGGAAAAATGCCCTGCTATGGCTATTTACGGAGTTAATTATCACCAAGGAATTACTCGTGAAGAAATGTATGATGCCAATGCTTGCAGTCAATATATGAAAAGCCAATTTCAACATATTGGCAGAGGCTCTGTATGTGGTATTTGCATTAAAAATTGCCCAAAGCACAAGCAAATTAACAACCAATAAACCTTTTTAAATCATCAATATTTTCATAT
>DCGP01000023.1:26729-28485 GCA_002314595.1 Clostridiales bacterium UBA1775
AATACCATCAACCGAACTATACTTTTCTTGCTTATTTACGTCAAAGGGTATAAGCAAAATCAAAATATTATTATCCTTACACCTTTTAGCAAACTTCTTAAAGCTATCGGTTTCAACTGTTTGAGAATGATAAGCGCCGTGTATTACTACCCTTATATTTGACAAGTCAAAATTGTTATAATTTAAGCCAACATAAGGCTCTGCTATCATAACATTATCCCTTAATTTATTTACCTTTTTAATTAACATTTCAGGCATACAATACTCCTGATTTATCGCATATAAATCCTCGGAAAAATCAGCAATTTGTTTTACTTTTCCACCATCATACAAGTTCATTTTGCCGTTGCTGATATTTTTATATGCAACCCATACGCCGTTTTGTAAATTATCATTGTAAATAAGCTCAACTGCATATTTAAAATTATCATTTCCGTTTGTTGAAGCATCATTTAAAGGTGCATTTGCAGACACAAAAATAACAGGCAAGCTTACCCCACATAGCAAAGTGGCAAATAATGATGAGGTATATGCTAATGTATCCGTTCCGTGTGCAATAATTATTCCGTCATAATTTTTATAATCAACATTTTTAAAATAAGAAATCAAAATATTCCAAGTGTCCAAATTCATATTTTCGCTAAGTACATTAACCGGGTTTTCAACGATAAAATTAACATCATTTTTGCACTTAGAATTACTTGACTTAAAATTATATATTAACTTGTTTTTTGAATTTTCGGTATCAAGCCCTCTGTATCCGTTTTCCAAATCACAGCAAATTGTACCGCCGGTTAAAACCAACAAAATATTTTTCATAATCAAATCACCTAATTTGATTATATCACAAAATGAAAATATTAACAACAAAATTATTCAGCATCTATGTAACCTATTAAAAACAAAAAGCCCAATGTTAATATAAGTGAAGTATCTCTTTTGCTTTTATCCTCTGCAAGCAAGATAATTATTAAACCTATAAGCAAAATATCATCATTTGAAAATCCTTCAAAAAGTCCCAATAAATCGGGACTTTGTTGTTTGTCTGACTTGTGTTCGGTGTTTTTAAATTCATCTTTAAAAGCCTCTTTTGTTTCTTTATTTTCAAATGGGCTTTCATATCTTTTATAAATCAAAAAACCACCCCTATATTTTAATATTTTTAATTAACACAGGTAGCTTGCCAATGTTCAGGATACGTATGGCTGTATCAAGCCTTGCCCCACGAGCAGGGCTTAAATATGGCTTTAAAGAAAGTAAAAGTTGAGACCTTGGGTCATTATTATTTTGCAAAGTATCAATAACTTTCTTTACTTTCATCATACTTCCCATATCAATGCCATTTATGTTTGGAATACTAAAATTTTCACTTTTTTGCTCTCCTCCCGTAAATGAGTTTATCATACCTTCAAGGTCTTTTTTTCCCTCCTCTGTTGAAAGCATACTTTGAAGCTTGCTGATTGCACTATCAATGTTATCCATCTTTTTGACACCTCTATTTCTTTAATACAGAATTTATTTTGTTTAAAATATCAGGGTTGTTATTTAGTTGATTTAAAAGCATATCCTGAGAAATTCCATTACTATTCATATCTCCTATTTTTTCAATCAGCTTTTTCTTGTCCTCAGGCGATAAACTGTTTAAGATTTTCTTACCCTCACTACTGTTGCCTAACCTCCTGACTGCATCAAGCAATTTTGGGTTATTTATACCCTTAACAAAATCATTTATATTCATAAAAATCTCCATTCCGCC
>DCGP01000023.1:28623-62929 GCA_002314595.1 Clostridiales bacterium UBA1775
CGGAGGCATAACGGGAAAGGAACTTTCACGTTTTCACCCCTATACAAAATTACGCCACACTATATGGTATGGCGCAAAACAGTCAAATATTCAAGTTCTAATTGTAAAAAAGTAATAGGAAAATAATTATAAAAAACAATAAATTAGAATCCTTTGCAAATGCTCCTCCACACATACCTAATACCTCCCAAAAAAATGGTTTTACAATACCAATATATTCATTTGTATATTTTTTGTGAAAAATTCTGTAAAACATTGATTTTTTTAACAATATTTGTTATAATAATAGGTATGAAAATTTTAGTTGTTTCTGATACTCACAGACAAGTTAATAAAGTTAAGGAAATATTGTGGGACAACCCTGATATTACAAACCTAATTCACCTTGGAGATATGGTTTCAGACGCTGAAGAAATTAAATCGGAATTTCCCAATCTCACTTGCCACATTGTTAAAGGCAATAACGATTGGTGCTCTTCGGAAAGAGAATTTCTTGTATTAAACCTATGCGAACACAATATTTTTGCTACTCACGGGCATCTGTTTGGCGTAAGGCAAGGTGCTGATATGGTAGCATATCGTGCCAATTCCTTTGGCTGTGATTTAGCTTTATATGGTCATACTCACATATTTAATGACCAAACATTTGGCACTGTTAGGTGCCTAAACCCATCTAACAAGGGATACTTTATTATTACAGATACAGAAATAACTTTCAATAAATTTTAATGATTGGACGGTATACTTATTATGACAGTTGAACAGTTTGTAGAAAATCATCCAAAAGGCCACTTTTGCCAATCCGAAAAATGGGCAAAGCTTAAAGACAATTGGATACACGAAAATGTTGTAGTTAATGACAAAGATGGCAACATTAAAGGAATGATGAGCATTTTAATTCGTAAAATGCCGGTTGTACCATACACAATGATGTATTCCCCTCGTGGCCCTGTATGTGATATTCACGACAAAGAAACAATTTTAGAACTTACCAAAAAGGTTAAAGAACTTGCAAAAAAATATAATGCCTACGTTATGAAGGTTGACCCTGATGTTAGCATTGAAGATAAAGAATTTATGCAAATTATGAAGGAATGTGGTTATAAACTTCAAAAAACAGGCAAAAACTTTGAGGGTATTCAACCAAAGTTTGTATTCCGTCTAAATGTTGATGGCAAAACCGAGGACGAGGTTTTTGCACTTTTCCACACAGAAAACAGACGAAAAATTAAAATTGCAAGAGATAAAATGGGTGTTGAAGTCAAAATCGGAACAAGAGAGGACTTACCCAAATTTCACGAAATAATGTTAGAAACAGGATTAAGGGACAAATTCGTTATCCGTACTCTTGAATATTTCCAAAAAATGTACGATAACTTCGCCCCTGAAAATTTAAGACTGTACTGTGCATATCTTGACGGTGAAATGATTGCAGGCACAATAGCGATGTACTATGGGGACAAGGTATGGTATTTATACGGTGCAAGCTCAAACGCACACAGAAAGGCAATGCCTAACTATCTACTTCAATGGGAAATGATTAGATGGTCTATTGAAAAGAAATGCAAAATTTATGACTTCCGTGGAGTATCAGGTGATATTAGCGAGGACAACCCACTATACGGTCTATACAGATTTAAAAAACGTTTTAATGGTGATTTTGTTGAATTTGTAGGTGAATACGAATTACCAATAAAACCAATGGTTGGAAAAATCATAAACAAATCACTTCATTTAGCAATAGAACTTAGAAGAAAACTTTTTGTATTGAAAGGTAAAAACTAATGAAATGGTTAGAAATAAACAAAGATGACCTTGTTTATAACATTAACAAATTAAAAGAACATACTGCACCTGCTAAAATAATTGCAGTTTTAAAGGGTAACGCATACGGGCTTGATGCAATAGAATTTGGCAAAATTCTTTTAGAAAATACCATTGACTATTTTGCAGTTAGTGAGCTTGAAGAAGCATTGGAACTTAGAAAAGCCGGTTTTACAAACTCCATACTTCTTCTCACTCCCACCAATGACATTGACCAAGCAAAGCTTATTGCCGACAACAATATCATTGCAACAATCGGCAGCCTTAAAAATGCTGAAATTTTAAACAGTATTGGTATTCCCGTTACTGCACATATTAAAATTGACAGTGGTTTTGGCAGATACGGATTTTATGAAAATCAATTATCCAAGGAATTATTGGAATTTAAAAACATTACTTACGAAGGTGTTTTCTCACACTTTTCAAATTCCTTTGGCAAAGATACTTCATATTCAAAAAAGCAATTTGAATTATTTATTAAATCAATAGACAAATTAAAAGAAATAGGCATCAATCCTAAAATTAGACACCTTGCAAATTCCTGTGGTGCATTAAGGTTTGAATATGCAAAGCTTGATGCAGTACGTTTAGGCTCCGCCTTTTTAGGAAGGCTACCTATTGAAAATTCACTTGGTTTAAAGCGAATTGCTAATCTAAAATGTCAAATTACTGAAATTAGGACACTTCCCAAAGGTTCTGTTGTAGGCTATGCAAACACTTACAAAACTGTTAAAGAAACAAAGGTTGCAATTATACCCATCGGCTATAAGGACGGCTACGGAGCAGAAAAATCCAAAGACGTTTTTAGATTTATTGATATTTTAAGATATATGTATGCAGACCTTAAAACCTTTAAAAAGCGAATATTTGTTACAATTAACAATAAAAAATATCCAATTATCGGAAGAATTAGTATGCACAATATCGTTGTAGATATTACAAATTCCAATATTACTGCAAACGACGTTGCGACATTAGATTGTAACCCAATTTTACTAAAAAAAGAAATTAAAAGAATATATAACTAATCGGAGGTATTAAAATGAGCGAAAAATTTTATATAACCACTGCAATTGCATACACTTCAAGAAAGCCACATATCGGCAATACTTATGAAATTGTACTTACTGATGCAATTGCAAGATTTAAAAGACTAATAGGAAATGACGTATTCTTCTTAACAGGTACTGACGAACATGGTCAAAAAATTCAACAGCTTGCAGAAGAAGCATGTATAAACCCTCAACAATATGTTGATAATGTTGCAGGTGAGGTTAGAAAAATTTGGGACTTAATGAACACAAGCTACGACAAGTTCATTAGAACAACTGACGACTATCATGTTAAGGCAATCCAACAAATTTTCAAGAAGCTTTACGACCAAGGGGACATATACAAGAGTGAATATGAAGGCTGGTACTGTGTACCCTGTGAAAGCTTCTTTACCGATACTCAAATTACATCTGAAGGACTATGCCCAGACTGTGGACGTCCTGTTCAAAAGACTAAGGAAGAAGCTTACTTCTTTAAAATGAGCAAATATCAAGACAAATTGATGAAGCACATTGAAGAAAATCCCGAATTTATTCAACCTGAATCTCGCAAAAAAGAAATGGTTAATAACTTCTTAAAGCCCGGACTTCAAGACCTTTGTGTTTCAAGAACATCATTTACTTGGGGTATTCCGGTAGAATTTGACCCAAAGCACGTTGTATATGTATGGGTTGATGCTCTTTCAAACTACATTACTGCACTTGGATACACTCCTGAGGAAAAAGGCGAATTATACAACAAATATTGGCCAGCTGATGCCCATATTATCGGCAAGGACATTTTAAGGTTCCACACAATTTATTGGCCTATTATGCTTATGGCACTTGGTGAGCCACTACCAAAGCAAGTGTTTGGCCACCCTTGGCTATTAAACGGTGCAGACAAAATGAGTAAATCCAAAGGCAATGTTATGTATGCTGACGATTTAGTTGAAAAATTCGGTGTTGACGCAGTCAGATATTATGTACTTCACGAAATGCCCTTTGCAGCAGACGGTACAATCACATACGAAACACTAATCAGCAGATATAATTCCGAACTTGCAAACACACTTGGCAACCTTGTAAATCGTACAATTGCCATGATAAATAAATATTTTGATGGTGTTATTACAAATCCTAATGCAGATGGTGAATTTGACGAAGAATTAAAATCCACTTGTGTTAAATGCAAAGAGAATTACTTTAAACTAATGAATAGTTTCCACGTTGCAGATGCAATGGACGAAATTTGGACAATTGTCAGACGCAGTAACAAATACATTGACGAAACAATGCCTTGGGTGCTTGCAAAGGACGAAGCTCAAAAGGACAGACTTGCTACTGTGCTGTATAACTTACTTGAAAGCATTAGATTTATTGCTGTAATGCTAAAACCAATGATGACAAAAACAAGCGAATTGATTTTAGACTCAATAAATACAGACATTGACACTTGGGAATCTGTTTCCTCCTTTGGTGCTCTTAAAACTAACGTAAAGGTTGGTGAGGCACACCCAATGTTTGCAAGAATTGACGAAGAGAAAATGTTGAAAGAAATCTATGACGAAATCGAAAAAAATTCAGAGCCTGAAATTCAAACAGAACCAATCAAACCTGAAATCACTATTGAAGATTTTGAAAAATTGGACCTTCGAGTTGCAAAGGTTGTAAAGGCTGAAAAGGTTGAAAAAGCAGATAAATTGCTTAAACTAACAGTTCAATTAGGCAACGAAGAACGTGTTGTGGTTTCAGGTATTGCAAAGCATTATTCACCTGAGGAAATGATTGGCAAAAATGTTATTGTTATTGCAAACTTAAAGCCTGTTAAACTACGTGGTATTTTAAGCAATGGTATGATTTTAGCAGCAGCAGATGACGAAACGTTAAAGGTTGCAGAGGTTGACAAGGATATGCCCTCGGGCACACAGGTACGATAAGATGTTTTTTGATTCTCACACTCATCTTGATGACAGTCAATTTGATGCAGACCGTAAAGAAGTAATTGAAAACATAATTTCAAGTGGTGTTTCAAAGCTTGTTAATATTGGGTGCAATATAAAAACTTCTCAAATTTCCATAGATTTAGCAGAAAAATATGACTTTATCTATGCCACGGTAGGCTTTCACCCTTGCGATACACTAAACATCACCGATGATGATTTAAAAACAATTGAAGATATGACTCATCACAAAAAAGTTGTTGCAATTGGTGAAATAGGTCTTGATTACCATTGGGACGACGTACCACGCAACACACAAAAATATTGGTTTGAAAAGCAAATGGAGCTTGCAGAAAGGTTGAACCTTCCTGTTACTATCCACAACAGAGATGCTCACGAGGATATACTTAAAATTATCCAAAAATACAAAAATGTAAAGGGCATAATTCACTGTTGTTCTGCAAGCAAGGAAATGGTTAACGAATTTCTAAAATGTGAATATTACATTTCATTTGCAGGGCCAATAACATACAAAAACAACAGCAAATCCGTTGAATCTGCAAAGGTTGTTCCAATGGATAGGCTGCTAATCGAAACAGACGCACCATATCTTTCCCCTGACGGATTTAGGGGCAAACGAAATGATAGTTCAAAGGTTAAATACACCTGTGAAAAATTAGCACAAATTAAAGGCGTAACCTTAGAAGAAATGGCAAAGCAGACCTACGAAAATGCCATTAAAATATATAAAATTAAGGAGATGCATAATTATGAAAATTCTTATGGTAGATGACGATATTAACATCTGTGAATTAGTCAAATTATATCTAATGAAGTCCGGATATGAGCCACTAATCGCATATAACGCCGTTAAAGCAATGCAAATATTTAACGAAGAACATCCCTCATTGGTTATTTTAGATGTAATGTTGCCCGGTACAAACGGAATAGATATTTGCAAGAATATTCGCAAACTTTCAAATGTACCTATAATTATGCTTACAGCCAAAGGTGAATTTTCAGACAGAATTACAGGTCTTGAAGCAGGTGCAGACGACTATGTTTGCAAGCCCTTTGACCCAAACGAGCTTATTGCAAGAATAAAGGCAATTTTAAGACGTACTGACAGTGTTGAAACAAATGACGGTATTTTAGAATACGAAAACCTATCATTAGACATTTTAAATTACAAATTAGTTGTTAAAGGTGCAGAGGTTGAAGCTCCTCCCAAGGAAATTGAGCTTTTGTATCATCTTGCGTCAAATCCAAACAAGGTATTTACAAGAGACCAACTTTTAAACGAGGTTTGGGGCTTTGAATATGCAGGGGACACAACAAGAACTGTTGATGTTCACGTTAAGCGAATAAGAGAAAAAATAGACGGTGTTTCTGAAAATTGGGAACTTAAAACCGTATGGGGAGTAGGGTATAAATTTGAAGTCAAGAACTGATAAAAGTATATTCTTCCATGTTATGCGTTCAAGCATAACCGTGGTTTTAATTAGTATAATTTTAATGAGTGCCATAAACCTTTTCCTATCTAACAGTCAAGCAAAAAAGGAAAAGGCTTTAGAATTAAAAAACATATCCGATAGGGTTAATGTTTTAACATCACAATATACTATGTATTATAACGAAGATGCGAACTATTTGTATCAATTATCCTTAGACCAGCTTGCAGAATATGCAGAGGGTACTATTATAATTGTCAATACAGACGGCACTGTATTTTCCAAGGCATCTACCTCCTCTGTTGACCTTCCGTCCAAAATAGATATCAGTAATTATTCTGACGTTTTAAGTGGTAAATCAACATACAGAACAGGTGGGTTTGACAACATATTTAAATACAGTACATTTTCCGTTGCATCACCATTTTCATATAATAATGTTGTTTCAGGTATTATTTTTGTAATTACCAAAAACAATTTACTGTTCCCTGAAACAATCAAAACTGCATATATGACTCTTACTTCTTTTGTAATTGCGCTACTTTTTGCACTTCTAATTTCATACTTTATTTCCAAGAGATTTCAAAAGCCTCTTGGCAAAATAGAGAATGCAGCAAGGAACATTACAAAGGGCAATTACGAAACATTAGAGCCTAACACAAAGGTTACGGAATACAACAACCTTGTTGAATCCTTTAATAAAATGTCCGTAGAAATTGAAAAGCAGGAAAAATCAAGGTCTGATTTTATTGCAAATGTTTCCCACGATATGCGCACTCCATTAACAACAATTATGGGCTTTGTAGGTGGAATTATGGACGGCACAATTCCTTCGGAAATGAATAACCAATATTTAGGTGTGGTATTTTCCGAAGCAGAGCGTATGCGAGATATGGTAAACAATAATTTAGACCTTTCAAAATATGAAAGTGGTAATTTTAAACTTACAATGTCCGACTTTAACCTTAATGACATTGTTAGAAGCATTGTAATATCAATGGAAAAACGAATTAGGGAAAAAAATATTACCATAGATTTTAAATACGAAAAGGCTGAAAATATTGTTGAAGCAGATGAATCTGCAATATACAGAGTTGTTCAAAACCTGCTTGATAATGCTTTAAAATTTGCTTCAATCAATTCCGAAATTGAAATTTTCATTAAACAAAATAAGAAAAAGGTAATTTGCAGCATTAAAAATTACGGTAGCTCCATAAGTGCTGAGGAGCAGAAGTTCATATTTGACAGATACTACAAAGCAGACGAATCAAGAAGCGCTCACAAACGTGGTTCAGGGCTTGGATTGTTTATTGTTAAATCAATTATTGACCAACACAATCAAGATATTTATATTTCCAGTGATGAAAATTCGGTTACATTCACATTTACATTAAATTTAAAATGATGTTAACAAAATATTTACTTTTTTAGGTTTTTTATTCATAATTTGTTAATCATTTTTTAATTTTTTGGTGGTATTATAATACCATAAAATCAATTAGGAGGTTTTAAAATGTTTGAAAATGACGAAATTAAAAACAACGATTTTCTAAAAGAATCAATTGTTGAAACCGAAAAGTCAACCGACGAAAACATTGAAAGCACTTCCGCCAATACAGAAGATACTTTAAATGCGAAAGCCGAAACAAAAAACGAGGAATTTGATGTGGAAATAGTTGATGAGTTGCCATACGAAAAGGCGCTAATATTCAGCAGAGATATTGACACTAATAATCCTTATATTAAAGAATCAATTGCTTCAAAATTAAAAAGGAGCAAAGGAAAGCTATGGAGATATACAGCAGCAGTAGTTTGTGGAATGTTTGCAGGTGCAATCATCTTTGGTGGTGCAATTGCATACACAAGCAAAAATGGCACAAGTGGCTTTTGGTTACAACAAAATTCAGGTGCTAACGCAAACAAAGGTGCAATAACAACTGATGCCTCTTCCATTCCTTCCGGAACAGAGCTTAATGTTACTCAAATAGCATACAAGGTTAGTCCATCAGTGGTAGGTATTGTTAACAATCAAACAATCAATACTTGGTATGGTCAAGCACAACAAAATGGCAGTGGTTCAGGTATTATAATCAGTCAAGACGGCTATATTATTACAAACAGCCATGTTATTGAAGGTGCTAACTCACTTAAAGTAGTTTTAAATGATGGTCAAGAGGTTGCTGCAAAAGTAATCGGAATTGATGACAAGACCGATATTGCTGTTATTAAAATTGACAAAACAGGCTTACCGGCAGCAGAGCTTGGTAAATCATCTGAATTGCAGGTTGGTGAGCTTGCAGTTGCAATAGGTAATCCTCTTGGTATTGAGTTCCAAGGTTCCGTTACAGCAGGTATCATAAGTGCACTTAACAGAACAATGACTGTTGATGGTAGGACATACACACTTGTTCAAACAGACGCAGCAATTAACCCCGGTAACAGTGGTGGCCCGTTAGTAAACAAATATGGTCAAGTTATCGGTATAAATACAGTTAAAATTTCAAGCTCCGAATGTGAGGGAATGGGTTTTGCAATTCCCATTGATATTGTAACTCCAATAGTTCAAGAGCTTATCAACAACGGATATGTTACAGGCAGACCTCAAATAGGTGTTGGAACACGTGATATTTCAGAAAATATGGCGAAATATTACAATATGCCGGTAGGTGTATACATTGCAACAGTTGCTGAGGGTAGTGGTGCCGAAGCAGCCGGTCTTAAAGTCGGTGATGTAATTATTAAGGCTGATGATAAAACAGTTACTACAACCGAAGAGCTTAACAAAATTAAGAATTCCTATAAGGCAGGGGACACAATAAATCTTACCATCGTTAGAAGTGGTAATACAACCACAGTTGGCGTTAAATTAGGTGAAGAAAAGTCCTCAAAATAAAATAGACAGTAGTTTTTTCTCATATATTCCCCAAAAATGGAGTGGTCAACTTTATTTAGTTGCCACTCCATTTTACTTTGTTCATAGCATAAAGCATATTAAAAAGGAATTTGATAAATAAACATAATTACTCTTTTGCTTTATGCGTTCTGCGCATTTACACTCCAAAGGTTGTAGAAAAATGATGCAGAATGGACAAAGTGAACCAAGCTTGCTTTATGTGTTCTGCGCATTTTTCTAAACCGTCCTCTATTTAAGATGTTTTTGAATTATACTCCTTGCTATTGGTGCACAATTTCCACTTCCTGACCCACCGCTATATTCCATCATTACAACAACGGCAATAGTTGGATTTTCAGCAGGTGCAAACCCAACAAACCAAGTATGTTCCTTGTTGCCGTCAGTAACAGTTTTTTCATTTTCTGCAGTACCTGTCTTACCGGCAACGGTTATACCATAAATTGAAGCTGAACTACCCGTACCGCTTTTTACAGTTTCAATCATCATATCCTTTACCTTATCTGCATCAATTTTAGAGCAACAATTATATAGTACGGATTGCCTTGAACTTTCAATAGTCTTTCCGTTTCTGTCAGTAACACTATCTACAATGTATGGCTTCATAATTTTGCCCCCATTTGCTATACCACAAGTTACTAACGCCATTTGTAAAGGTGTTGCCTGAATATCACCTTGACCAATGCCAAGTGCAGCAGATTTTTCCTTGTTTTCTTCATCTGTTGGGAATATGCTTTTGCCATGAGAAATATCAAATTCAAAAGACTTATTAAAGCCAAAATTTTCGGCTACTTCCCTTATTTTCTCACCACCAAGTTTTGCTCCTAACGTGCAGAAAACAACATTACTTGAAACTGCAAAGCCTCTTGTCAAATCAATATGTCCGTAAGCCTTTGTCTTTTGATTTTCAAATATCGAACCACCAATTTCAACCTTTCCTTCGTCATCATATTCATCATTTTCGTATCCATTATCAATAGCACTTATTGAAGTGATTATTTTAAACGTAGAACCCGGCGCATAAAGTCCGCTTGTAGCTCTTGCTAAAAATGGTGAATTTTCATTTTCTGTCAATGTCGTCCAGTTTTTAACCAACATATCATCATTAGGGTTAAAATCAGGCTTACTAACCATTGCAATAATCTCACCTGTTTGAGGATTGATAGCAATAACACTTCCATTTCTGTTACCCATTAAATTGTATGCTAATGTCTGAATATCATGGTCAATAGTCAAATGTAAATCATATCCGAAAGAATCGGACTTTTTACCAATTACCTCGCTAAAAGTATCCTTACCTAACAACTGATTATTAAATGTATTTTCAAGGTTTATTCTGCCATAAGTTTTAGAATTATAGCCAATAATATGCGAATACATATTATTATATGGATAACGCCTTACACCATTTTCTGTGCTTGCCAAAACAACGCCATCGCAATCATAGATTTTGCCTCTGTTAGTGTCGTTTTCATCGTCCCATTGCCGTTGATTATAAGGATTTGCCGCCAACTTATCTCCTTCAAAAAGTTCAACATAGCTTAAATATCCGATTAACGATAAAAACATAATTGAAAGGAGAATTAAAACTCTGACTATTCTTTTATTTGCCATCATCTACTCTCCTTTGCTGATATTGCTTGTAATATTCCCAAGGAAATAAAGCTTGATAACAAAGAACTACCACCGTAACTGATAAATGGTAGTGTAATACCTGTTAAAGGTATCATCTTTATTACTCCACCTATAATGATAAATGTTTGCAAGCCGAAAATTACTGTTATGCCGGTTGCAACACACTTGTCAAATCCGTCAGGTAATTTTAAAGCAATCTTTATTCCTCTGTATGTAAATATGAAAAACAACATTACAATTGCTACTCCGCCAAACAATCCAAATTCCTCACAAATTGCAGAAAATATAAAGTCGGAATGTACTTCCGGTATGTAGTCAGGTCTACCATTGCCTAAACCTGCACCAAAGAAGCCACCTGACGCAATGGCAAATAAAGATTGAGCAATTTGATATCCACCACCGGTAATATCCTTCCAAGGGTCTAACCATACAGAAACACGAACTTGAATGTGGTTCATAAATAAATATCCAACATAGCTTAAAAGTGCAGTAAAAATAACATTGCCCACAAGTATAAGCTTGTCTCCTTCAAATACATATTCCATAATTATATATGTAAAAAAGAATAAAAGCATAATGCCCCATTCTCTTTGAAGCACCAAAAAAGCAAGGTATGAATATACACATACCATAACGATATATCTTTCTTTAATTTTACCTTTAAAAAGACCTTCTCTGGTGGAATAATAACAGGATAAAAACAGTACAAAAAATATTTTTATGATTTCAGATGGCTGTATAGAAATCTCGCCTAATGAAATCCAGTTTTTTGCACCGTTAACAGTGCTACCTAAAATAATGGTAACAATAAAAAGAACAATGCCTGAAATGTAGTAAAATTTCTTTAACATCCAAAGCACTTTTATTTTTTTGTAACAAAAATAAGATATATAAAATGCAACAGTTGATATTAAAAACCAAAGGACTTGTTTCATACCCTTTTCGTAATCAATTCTGCATATCATTACAACACCAAGTGTAACAAGCAAATACACAATGGGGAATAAATATGTATCCCCCATTCTGCAAAAATAAATTATCAAATACGTAACAACAGAAACAGACACCAAAATACCGCCTGTATATAGTATTTTATAGTCGTCTGCACCCACACAAGAATGTAACATCCAAAAAGCTATTAAATTTATGATAATCAATAAAAAAGCAGGGTTCCTAAGGGCTTTAGCTTTCATTATAACACCACCAAAAATTCAACCTGACCGACACGAATTTTATCTCCGTTGTCCAAAATCATTTCTTTTTTGTTCATTTTTTTATCGTTGATGTACGTTCCGTTTGTACTTTTCATATCCTCAATATGCCACTCCTCGTCCTCATACCACAAGCGTGTGTGATGAGCAGACATATAAAAGTCATCAATGTGTATATTACAGTCTGTGCTTCTGCCAATAACAATAATTTCACTTGTCATTGGGTAAAACTGTTTAACATCAAAATACAACGTACTTGTATCGTTTAACACTTCCAAATAAGCACAATTTTTAGGTGCCATACGCGACTTTCTGACGTTTAAATTTTTAATATCCAAATAAATCATTCTTATTATTGCAAAGATAAAAACATAAATTATAACAATAAATATGTACTTTAATGCAGTTGATAATATCGCCAAAACAGTCATGTACTCACCTCCTGAAAATCATTATAGGAAATTATTTATATTCATTATAAACCTTGTCGTTTTTTTCAATTTTCATATTAGCTTTCCAGTCATTAACAACATCAGCAAACTTAACTGTACGAACTTTTGTAAGCAAAGTATTTTTAGACTTTTCAAACATTTCTTGGTCATTTTCATATCTTTTAATTATGTGATAGCCATACTGTGTTTCAACAATATCACTAATTTCACCGGGGTTAAGCGCCAATGAAACAGTTTCAAATTCGCTAACCATACCACTACCTTCACTACCGTCATTGCTTAATGAGAAGCCTTCACCTACATAATAGAATGTATCATTATCTTCTGTATTTTGTGCAACAAGTGTGTCAAAATCTGCCCCACCTTTTGCTTGTGCCAACAAATCATCAGCCTTTGCTTTTGCCTTTAAAATTTCAGCATCGCTAAGTTTTGCATTTGTAGTCTTATCAATAGTCATAATCAAAATATGCTTAACCTTAACGATTTTCTCATTATAAAAATTGCTAACATCACTATCACTTACTTTTGTGTTACTTTCAATTAAGCGATTTTTATAAAATGCCGCATTTAGCATATAATCAAACATTTTTGAGTTAATGCCCATATTTTTAAGCTCGTCCTCAAACTTGCCTTCATCCCCATAATGTGAAATCCATTGACTTTTAATATCTGCCATTTGCTTAATTTCATCATTAGTAAAGGAAATATTTTGTTCCTTTGCCTTTTTGGTAATTATGTAATCTTCAATAGCAGATTGCATAGCACGTTCCTTAACATATTCCAAAGCAGACTTGCCCTCATATTCAGCAGTTTCCCACGTATCTTCACCCATCTGCTGTTTAAATTGTTCCTTTAATTGATTAAAATAATACTCAAAATACCCTTTTTCGATTTTTTCACCATCAACAGTAGCAATGTATTCGCTTCCACAAGCAGTAAGTGCAAAAATCAATGAAACACAAAGTAATATTGCCAATATTCGTTTAAACATATAGCTCACCTCATTTTAATTAGTTTTATATACTTAAATTATAACTCATTTTATCTCATCTTTCAACTGAATAAAGGACTGTAACACAATCTTAATATTTTTAAGCATATCTTTTGATATATTTCTAATTGTTAAGTATGGTGCACCGGTTGGGGAAAATAATAAATTATCCTTAAACTGTGCAATCAGCTTTGAAACAATTTCAAGATTTAGCTTCATATTTTCATCAAATACTAAGATAACATTCTTTTCCTTTTGTTTTACCTCTTTTATACCGCATTTTGAAGCAAAACTGCGAAGTAGTGATATTTCAATTAAATTCTCTACACTTTGAGGAACAGTTCCGTATCTGTCCTCAAATTCCTCATATACATCATAGGCGTCTTGCTGGTTATAAATCATAGAAATCTTTTTATACATTTCAATTCTGTAATTTTCGCCCTTAATATAATCCTTTGGAATATATCCGCTAATATTTAATGAAACTGTTGCCTCTGCATTTTCTTCAAGCTCAATCCCTTTAATTTCGGCAACTGCTTCCTCTAACAATTTACAGTACATATCATATCCTACACTGTCCATAAATCCGTGCTGTTGTGAGCCTATCACATTACCTGCACCTCTAATTTCAAGGTCTCTTAATGCTATTTTAAATCCACTTCCAAACTCTGTAAAGTCCTTAATCGCCCTTAATCTTTTGTTGGCAACCTCAGTCAAAACCCTGTCCGGACGATAAAGCAAATAAGCATAAGCAAGTCTGTTGGAGCGACCTACTCTTCCTCTTAACTGATATAGCTGTGAAAGTCCCATTCTGTCAGCATCTTCCACTATTATTGTATTAACGTTCGAAATGTCAAGACCGGTTTCAATAATTGTAGTACATACCAACACGTCAATTTCATGGTCTATAACCTGTTGCATAATATTTTCAAGCTCTCGTTCAGACATTTTACCATGAGCATAAGCAACCCTTAAATGAGGAGACATCGCCTGAATTTTCTGTGCAGTGCTAACAATATTGTCAGTTCTGTTATGCAGGTAATATACTTGACCTTCTCTGCCAACCTCCCTTAAAATTGCTTCCTTAATTATTTCTGTGTTGTACTCCATTACAAATGTGGAAACAGGATACCTGTCCTTTGGTGGATTTTCAAGAACACTCATATCCCTAATTCCAACCATACTCATATGCAAGGTTCTTGGAATAGGCGTTGCAGAAAGTGTCAGTACATCTACATTATTTTTTAATTCCTTTAATTTTTCCTTATGAGCAACCCCAAAGCGTTGTTCTTCGTCAATTATTAACAAGCCCAGCTTTTTAAACTTAACATCTTTTTGAATAACTCTGTGAGTGCCAATAACTATGTCAACCTCACCACGTGCAAGCTTTTTAAGTGTATCTTCCTGTTGCTTTTTAGTTCTAAACCTTGAAAGTAAACCTACATTTATGCCAAAGTCCTTCATACGCTCTGCAAATGTATGAAAGTGTTGGTCTGCCAAAATGGTTGTTGGCACTAAATAAGCAACCTGATAGCCATCGTATGCTGCCTTAAATGCAGCACGTAAGGCAATTTCCGTCTTACCGTAACCAACATCACCACACAAAAGTCTGTCCATAGGCACAGGGTTTTCCATATCTTTGTAAACATCTTCAAGTGCTAATAGTTGGTCATCAGTTTCTTCAAATGGGAATGTTGCATCAAAGCTTCGGTGCATATCAGATTGTTTTGAATATTGGATACCCATACATTTTTGTCTGCCGGCATATAGGTTAATAAGCTCCTGAGCCATATCTGCACAGTTACTTTTAACCTTTGCCTTTGTCTGTGCCCACTTTGTGCCGCCAAGCTTGTTAAGTTTAAGTGTAGCACCTTCCTTGCCAACATATTTGTATAAAACGTCAAGTTGATTTGCAGGAACATATAAGCTATCATCACCACTAAACTTAATTTGTAAATAGTCTGTGGTAGCACCCTCAACAGTCATAGTCTTAATGCCTGTAAACATACCGATACCATGGTTTTGATGGACAACATAATCACCAACATTAAGGTCTGTAAAGCTTTTTATGCGCTCTTGGTTTGTGTTAGTCTTTTTCCTAAATTTATGCTTTGCACTGCCAAAAATCTCTTTATCACTAATTACTGCAACCTTAACTAAGGGATATTCAAACCCTTCATTCAAAACACCTGTTGTTACAATTACTCCACTTATTTCAGTAACATTTTCGATATTTTCTACATAAGATGCTTTTATGTTAATATCATCAAGCGCCTCGGCAATGTTAATAGCTTTGGTTTCTGTACCGGCTAAAATCAAAACAGAATAACCGTCTTTTTTGTATCTTCTTACACAGTCATAGAAAAAGTCCATCTTTCCATGAAATGTAATTTGTTCCTTTGTAGTAAGTTTAAAATTACTAACAGGGTGATAGTCAGGGCAAGAGGTTAAAATGTCATACATACCAATTAACGACGACTTTTCCATTTTTAAAAGTGCATTGTTATAGTCGCAGAACCACTCCCCACCCATATTTGATGGAATAATGCACTTTTCTTCAAATGCCGAAACAGTTTCACCTATTCTTACTGCCATACTGTCAAAGGCATTGCTGATTAAAAACGGCTCAAATAAAAAGAACATTGTATCAGCCTTGGCATAGTCTAAAATTGTAGGAATATAATCCTTGTAAATAATAGGAATATATTTATCAATTGACGGAAAAACACCACTATTTTCAAACTTTTCAATATCCTTTGCAAGCTGAGTTTTATCAATAGCTTGTTCATAAAAGTCCTTTAATTCATCAATAATTCTCTGCTTTTCTGTATTAGTAAAAATATATTCCGAAGCCGGCGTTACAGATATTTCATCAACCTTGTCAACAGTCCTTTGTGTTAATGGGTCAAAAGAACGAACTGTATCAATTTCCGTATCAAAAAGCTCAATTCTATAAGGAATATCTGAATTTAAAGGGAAAAAGTCAATAATACCGCCTCTTATGCAATACTGCCCTTTTCCTTCCACAATTTCTTCCCTTTTATATCCTAATACATTAAATTTTTCTTCAATGTTTTCAGCAACATCTTCTCCAACTTTAAAATTTATAATATTATTCTTGTATGTATTACTGTCAACAACGGCACTTAAAAGTGCTGAAACAGTAGTAACAACCATAAAATTATCATTATGAAGCATATAATCAAGCACAGAAAGTCTTTTGGAAGAAATATCATTTGCCGAAACGTCTACATCATAAAAAATAAGCTCTCTGTCCAAATATAACAAGGCATCATCGTTGTATGTCTTTAAATCTTCAAAAATCCTAACAGCTGTAACCGAGTCGGCAGTTACAATAATAGCAGACCTATCAAGATACGACAATGCAGAAAAAGCGAAGTGTGAAGCCACAGCCTCAGACACACCGCTAATGTTAATAGGGGACATACCTTTCTTTATTCCGTTTGCTATTTCTGCAAATTCCTTTGATTTACAAAGCAAATTTGCAAATCCATTCATATTCATTTTAATACTCCGTTCACAGATTTTAACAACAATTTTTCATTTTTATTTCATAATCAAAAATTTTTCATTTTCCAACTTTACATAATATCATTTTGTCTTATGTATAAATGAATATTATATTTTTAAAAAGTATATAGTTATCCACACAAACTACCTTGATTTAATAGTTATAAACAGTTTTATCCACATTATCCACAGGTTTTTAATAAAATTTATATGCAAAATATCACATTTTGTAAACTTTACATAATATAAAAGTTTACATTATTTACATATTTTTTGTTGCAACAGCATTTAAAGAAGAATCTGCAAAATTGCCTTTTTTATACTCAAAATATGCCCTAGCACCAATCATTGCTCCGTTGTCTGTACACAGTATAATTGGTGGGTAATGTAGCTGAATTCCGGCATCATTAGCATATTTTTCTGCAAGCTCACGTAGTTTTTTATTTGCTGCAACACCACCTGCCAAGCAAACGTCCTTTACACCCTTTTCCTTTGCTATTTCAACAAGACGTGATGCCAAAACATCACATACACAGTATTGAAAAGATGCTGCAATGTCATTTGTAGGTATTTCTTCACCCTTTTGTTCCATATTGTGAATCATATTTATTACATTTGTCTTTACACCACTAAAACTAAAATCATAAGAATTTTCAAAATTAACCTTTGGAAATTCAAATCTGTGTTGGTTTCCGGCTTCTGCACATTTTTGAATTTGTGGGCCACCCGGGTAACCTAAGCCTAAAACTCTTGAAATCTTATCAAACGCTTCACCTGCTGCATCATCACGAGTTTTAGCAATTACCTTATAAGAATCATAATCCTCAACATAAGCGATTGTAGAATGTCCACCTGAGGCAACCAAGCACACATAAGGTGGCTTTAAATCAGGTGATGATATATAATTAGCGCTTATATGACCTTCAATGTGATGAACTGCAATTAAAGGCTTATTTATTGCAAGTGCAAGAGATTTTGCATAATTAACACCAACCAATAATGCACCTACAAGACCGGGAGCGTAAGTTACTGCAACAGCGTCTAAATCTTCAAACCTTACCTTTGCTTCCTCCATTGCTTCATCAATAACGTTTGAAATACACTCAATGTGCATTCGTGATGCAACCTCAGGCACAACACCACCAAACAATTTATGCTTTTCTATTTGAGATGCAATTATATCTGACTTAACATCAAACCTTCCGTCATATTCTACGACGGCTGCCGATGTTTCATCGCAAGAGCTTTCAATTGCAAGAATTCTGGTCATTTTAGTCATTCCTTTCAAAATTTAAGAATTTAGTCATCAAAATTCCATTTTCTGTTGGGTTTTTATAATAATTATTTCTGCAACCTACATTTGTAAATCCAAGCTTTGTATATAAATTTATAGCAGAAACATTACTTTCCCTAACCTCCAACGTAATAGATTCTAAATTATTATCAATACAAACTTCTATTAAATTATTTATTAAGCTTGTTGCTATTCCTTGATTTCTGTAACTTGGGTCAACGGCAACGTTGGTAATCTGCCCTTGGTCAACTGCCAACCACATACCACAGTACCCAACCACTACATCATCAACAACTGCAACAAAATAACAGGTATGTTCATTGTTAATATCACTAACAAACATACCTTTTGTCCATGGGGTTTTAAAGCACTTGTTTTCAAGTGCCAAAAGCCCGTCTATGTGAATTACCGATGCTTTTTCAATCCTTTGAATAATAATCAGTCCACTTCTTATTTATTTTGCAAATTTATATCCTGCCGCCTTATACAACCTGTTACTTACTGCAAGGTTAATTCCTTTATCGTCAATATCTTCTGCAAAAATAATATCTACTCCCTCATCATCAAATCCACGAAGATGAGCAAACAAAGTATTTGCATACTCCTTAGGATTACGTCCCATAGATTTTACAATGCAATTTTTAGGTGCATTAAAATCACTATGGCAAAGTATACCCACTTTGTTATATTTATTTGCATTATCATTTATATATTTTCCAAAATCGCCCTTTACAACAATAACCTGTGCCTTTGGTGCATAGTGCTTATACTTTACACCCGGCGACCTTGGAATTTCTCCGTCTTTAAATTCGTAATTTTTTATTACATCACCTAAAACTTCACATAACTGTTCGTATGTAACACCACCGGGGCGAAGTAATCTCGGCACCTCATCAGTTACATCAACAACTGTTGATTCAAGGCCAACCACACAATTTCCTCCATCTAATACGGCATCAATTTTACCATTCATATCGTCCATAACGTGCTTTGCAGTTGTAGGGCTTGGCTTACCTGATGTGTTAGCAGATGGGGCTGCAATAGGCAATTTACATCTATCTAAAATCTTTCGTGCAACTGAATGACTCGGCATTCTGACTGCAACGGTGTCAAGACCTGCGCTAACCTCCATTGGAATGTTATCGGACTTTTTCATTACAATAGTCAAAGGTCCCGGCCAAAAAGCCTTCATTAACTTTTTAGCATTTTCGTTAACGTCAACAACAATTTCATCAAGTTGACTTAAATGAGCAATATGAACAATTAAAGGGTTGTCAGCCGGTCTGCCCTTTGCCGCAAAAATGTTTTTAGAAGCGTTTTTATCAAAGGCATTTGCACCTAAACCATATACGGTTTCCGTTGGAATTGCAACCAAACCACCATCATTTAAAATTTTACAAGCAATGCTTATATCCTCATCATTATCATTTAACAATAATGTGTTCATTATTCTTCCTCACCTTTTAGCTTTTCAGCCTGATAATAAGTTGTTAAGGCATCAATTATTTCGTCAATTTCCCCATTTAAAATAGCATCAAGCTTATATAATGTCAAGCCAATTCTATGGTCGCTGACACGTCTTTCAGGGAAGTTATAGGTACGAATTCTTTCACTTCTGTCCCCTGTACCAACCTGACTTTTGCGTTGCTCTGCAATCTCATCGTGCTGTTGACTTTGTAATAAGTCATACAGTCTTGAACGCAAGATTTTCATACCCTTTTCCTTGTTTTTAAGCTGTGATTTTTCGTCTTGGCAAGACACAACAAGTCCTGTTGGAATATGTGTAATTCTAACTGCAGAGTCTGTTGTATTTACACACTGACCACCCGGGCCACCTGCACGGAATACATCTATTCTTAAATCATTTTGGTTAATTTCAACTTCTACTTCCTCAACCTCAGGCAATACGGCAACTGTAACGGTTGATGTGTGAATTCTGCCACCACTTTCAGTAGACGGAATTCTTTGTACTCTGTGAACACCACTTTCGTATTTTAATCTGCTGTAAGCACCTTGACCACTAATACCAAAGGACACTTCCTTAATGCCACCAAGCTCTGTTTCGTTTATGCTTAATGTTTCTGTTTTCCATCTGTGATTTTCTGCATACATAGTATACATTCTAAGCAAATCTGCAGCAAATAGCGCAGCCTCATCACCACCTGCACCACCACGAATTTCAACAATAACATTCTTATCATCGTTAGGGTCTTTTGGAATTAGTAAGATTTTAAGTTCTTCCTCACAGGTAGCAATTTTTTCCTTAGCTTCGTCAAATTCTGCTTGAACAAGCTCTCTAAAATCCTTATCAAGATTTTCTTCAAGCATTTCCTTTGCTTCTTCAAAGGATTCCTTTGCACTTTTGTACTCGTTAAATTTTTCAACAATCGGTGTTAAATCCGAATGTTCCTTGCACAATTTTGTAAACTTGGCTTGATCTGCAATAACCTCAGGGTTACTGATGTCTCTTGCAAGCTCATCATATCTTTGTTGTAAAAATGAAAGTTTCTCAAACACTTTATTTCACCATTTCCTTTATTATTTTAAATTCAAATTACCAAGAGATGCTTGTTTTAGATATTCGTTAATAAAACCATCAATATCCCCGTCCATAACTGCATTTATATTACCTGTTTCAAAATTAGTTCTGTGGTCTTTAACAAGATTGTAGGGGTGGAATACATAAGAGCGAATTTGACTGCCCCAAGCAATGTCCTTGTGTTCGCCCTTTAAATCCTCAATTTTGTCCTTTTGCTCACGCTCTTTTATTTCAAACAGTTTAGATTTTAACATTTTCATTGCAGTTTCTCTGTTTTTGTGTTGAGACCTTTCTTGTTGGCAAGAAACCACAACACCGGTTGGAATGTGAGTAATACGAATAGCACTGTCTGTTTTGTTAATGTGCTGACCGCCTGCACCACTTGAACGATAGGTATCAACTCTTAAATCCTCAGGGTTAATATCTATTTGAATATCATCGTTAATTTCCGGCATTACATCACAAGATGCAAATGAAGTATGACGTCTGCCTGACGCATCAAATGGTGAAATTCTAACAAGCCTGTGTATACCTCTTTCACATTTAGCATAACCAAAGGCATTAAGACCCTCAATCATAATAGTAACACTTTTAAGCCCCGCTTCATCGCCTTCAAGATAGTCTAAAACTTCAACCTTAAAGCCTCTGCGTTCACCCCATCTTGTATACATACGAAGCAACATTTCTGCCCAATCCTGAGCCTCTGTACCTCCGGCACCGGGGTGTAATGTTAAAATTGCATTATTTTTGTCATAAGGTTCGGAAAGTAATGTTTCAAGTCGCATATCTTCAAGGTTTTTAATTAAAGCATCGTAGCCTTCTTTAACCTCGTCCAATACAGATAAATCTTCCATTTCGTTTCCAAGGGACACCAATGTAACAAGGTCTTCCCATTCACCAAACAAATTATTATATCTTTCGATTTTATCTTTTAATTGCTTGGTCTTTTGCAAAACCTTTTGGGCATTTTCCATATCATCATAAAAATCCACAGCACCGGTTAACTCTTCAAGTTCTGCGATTTCCTTTTCAGTTGCAGATATGTTAAAGTGAATCCCTCAATTCTTTGATGTCATTTTCAAGTCCGTCCAAAGAAAGACGATATTCTTCAAACTCTATCACGTTATCAACCCTTTCAGTTTGTAAATTTGTTATAGTTTATTATGCGTCTTTACCGCAGCATTTTTTATATTTTAAACCACTTCCGCATGGGCATGGGTCATTTCTGCCAACCTTAGAATCCTTCTTAACAGGTTGTTTTTTAAGGCTATCATCGTGTGAAGCGTTAATAGGCTCTGCAACCTTTTCTCTTTTAATTTCCTCGTTAGTTTTTGCATGGAATAACAACGAAACAGTATCCTCCTTAATAGAGTTAATCATTTCATCAAACATATCCATACCTTCAATTTTATACTCAATAACAGGGTCGTGCTGACCATACGCCCTTAAACCGATACCATTTTTAAGTTGGTCCATAGCATCAATATGGTCCATCCACTTGTTATCAACTACTCTTAAAAGTATAACCCTTTCAATTTCACGCATACGAAGTTCACCGTTTTCATCAACGCCAAACTCTTGTTCTCTCCGGGCATAATACTTTTTAACCTCTTCTAAAATTGCTTCCTTAAAGTCAATTTCATCAAATTCCAACTTCTTGTCGCCAAATTCCGGAACGATGCCAAAATGTTGAAGCATCAAGCTTTCATAGCTTTCCCAAGTCCAGTCCTCAGCATATTGTCTGCCACCAACGATAGTTGCAACAATATTGTCAACAACACCCTCAACCATATTCATAATATTTTCGGCAAAATCTGCGCCTTCCAACACCTTTTGTCTTTCGCCGTAAATAATTTCTCTTTGAGAATTCATTACATCGTCATAGTTAAGCACGTGCTTACGAATATCAAAGTT
Organism: Clostridiales bacterium UBA1775; assembly: GCA_002314595.1. Classification (GTDB taxonomy): domain Bacteria; phylum Bacillota; class Clostridia; order Monoglobales; family Firm-18; genus UBA1775. The sequence goes on from DCGP01000023.1 coordinate 51,351, forward strand.
TCTGCCTTCAATTTTCTTTTGAGCATTTTCAATAGTATTTGACAAAATCTTTGCATCAATAGGCTCGTTGTCTTGAAGTCCCATACGGTCAACAATCATATATAATCTGTCAGAGCCAAACAACCTCATTAAATCGTCCTGTAATGAAATAAAGAACCTTGACGCACCAACATCACCCTGACGACCACTTCGACCTCTTAGCTGATTATCAATACGTCTGCTTTCATGTCTTTCCGTACCAATAATATACAGACCGCCGACACTAACAACTTTTTCACGTTCTGCATCTGTTTCCTTTTTAAATTCGTTATATAAATCAGTATAAGTCTTTCTTGCGTCAAGAATTTCCTCATCATCTGTATCAGCATATCCTGTTGCTTCACTGATAAGCTCTTCGGAATATTCCATTTTACGCATTTTATCCTTTGCCATAAATTCAGGGTTACCGCCAAGCATAATATCAGTACCACGACCTGCCATATTAGTAGCAATAGTAACAGCACCAAACTTACCTGCCTGTGCAACAATTTCAGCTTCTTTATCATGGAATTTTGCATTTAAAACATTATGTTTAATACCTTTACGCTTTAACAAATTAGAAAGCTCTTCGGACTTGTCAATAGTAATTGTACCAACCAAAACCGGCTGTCCTTTTTCATGGCATTCAACTATTTGATTAACAACTGCATCAAGCTTGCCCTTTTCGTTTTTATATACCACATCATTTTCATCAATTCTCATTAGTGGCTTGTTGGTTGGAATAACAACAACATCAAGCTTGTAGATTTCTCTAAATTCCTCTTCCTCTGTTTCAGCAGTACCTGTCATACCTGAAAGCTTGGTATATAGACGGAAGAAATTTTGGAATGTAATAGTTGCCAAGGTCTTGCTTTCTCTTTCAACCTTAACATGCTCCTTAGCCTCAATAGCCTGGTGAAGACCATCACTGTATCTTCTGCCTGCCATCATACGGCCTGTAAATTCATCAACAATAATAACTTGCCCATCTTTGACAACATAATTTTTATCACGGTGCATTGTACCGTGTGCCTTAATTGCTTGGTTAATATGATGATGTAAAAGCATATTTTCAGGGTCTGTTAGGTTTTCAATATTAAATGCAGCCTCTGCCTTTTTAACGCCTTGAACAGTTAATGTTGCAGTGTTAGCCTTTTCATCAACTATATAATCTGCATCAATGTCCTCGTCGGACTTTTTATCATCACTTTCTTTAATTTTAAACATTTTAAGAGTACGAGCAAATTTGTCTACAATATCGTATAGTTGTGTGGATTTATCCCCCATACCTGAAATAATAAGAGGTGTCCTTGCTTCATCAATCAAAATACTATCCACTTCGTCTACAATAGCATAGTTATGACCTCTTTGAACCTTTTGACTTGCATAGATAACCATATTATCTCTTAAATAGTCAAAGCCAAGCTCGTTGTTTGTAACATAGGTAATATCAGCATTATAAGCCTCACGCCTTGCTTCGTTGTCCATATCGTGTAAAACAAGGCCAACCTTTAAGCCCAAGAAGGAATAAACCTTGCCCATCCATTCGCTATCACGTTTTGCAAGGTAATCATTTACCGTTACAATGTGGACACCTTTCCCGCTTAAAGCATTTAAGTAAGCAGGCAATGTAGCAACCAATGTTTTACCTTCACCTGTTTTCATTTCTGCAATTCTGCCTTGATGTAAAACAATACCACCAATAATTTGCACTTCAAAGTGCTTCATGCCCAAAACACGCCAAGCACCTTCTCTTGCAGTTGCAAAAGCCTCAGGTAAAATATCGTCCAGTGTTTCACCATTTGCAAGACGATTTTTAAACTCAACAGTTTTATTTTTAAGCTCTGCATCAGTAAGCTTGGAATATTCCTCCTCCAATGCCAAAACTTTTTGAGCAATAGGTTTAATTATTTTAACTTCACGTTCACTATGTGAACCGAACAATTTATCAAGAAAACTCATTGTTATTCCCTCACTTAAATCAATTAGTACGGATAAAATAACCCTATAATATCCATTATGAATATTTTACCATAATATTTAAAAAAATACAACCTTTATACACTACATTTTTTGCAAAAATCATACATTTAATAAATTATTTACAAAAATTTTCTAATATTTTCAAAAAATCCGAATTTTTATGCTTGACAACAGAGCAACATTAAAGTATAATATAATGAGTGTTATTGATAAGGCAAAAATTATTTAATTCAAAACACAGCCGCATACTACATCCGGTAGCGGAGGGAGGGAAAATTTGTGTCAGAAATCAGAGTTAAAGAAAATGAATCTCTTGACAGCGCACTTCGCAGATTTAAAAGACAATGCTCAAAAGCAGGTGTTTTATCCGAAATTCGTAAAAGAGAACATTATGAAAAGCCAAGCGTAAAACGCAAAAAGAAATCAGAGGCAGCAAGAAAGCGTAAATTCTAATTAAAAGGTAGTGAACAAAATGTCTCTTAAAGATAAGTTGATGGACGACTTAAAATCAGCAATGAAGGACAAAGATACAGTTCGTAAAAATGCTGTTCAAATGGTTCGTGCATCAGTATTGCAGGTTGAAAAGGATAACAAAGTAACACTTGATGACGAAGGCGTTATCGAAGTTGTTGCAAAAGAAGTAAAAAAGCGCAAAGACGTTCTTCCTGAGTACGAAAAAAGCGGCAGAGATGATTTGATTTCCGATTTAAAAAAAGAAATCGAAGTTCTTATGGCGTATTTACCTCAGCAGTTGTCTGAGGACGAGGTTGAAAAGTTAGTTATTGAAGCTATTGAAGAAACCTCAGCAAAAACAATGAAAGATATCGGTAAAGTTATGTCGGCAATAATGCCAAAGACAAAAGGTAGAGCAGATGGCAAGGTCATCAACCAATTTGTCAAAAAGCATTTATCATAGTATAATAATTAAGACAGTCAATTATTTGACTGTCTTTTTTTATCATAGTACTTCTTCTCTTAGCTCAATATCTTTTGAAATTGAATTTATTAAAATATTTGTAATTTCATCAAGCTTGCCTGTTCCAATTAGCTTTTCACCCTTATGATGTACTGTCAAGCAAAGTTTGTTTTTATTTTCATCGTATTCAAAAACTGCTTTAATGCTTGAATTTCTATCAACTGTATGTAGCAACCCTTGAATACAAAATTCTTCAAATAACAATTCAACCTTTTTTGTTTGCTTTGAAGTATAATCAAGTTTATTGCAAAACTCATCAATTTTTCGAATCATTTTAATATAGTCCGTATCAGCAGAGTTTATGTCAAGTTCAAGGAATTTTAGTCCGTTAATAAATCGTCTTGTCCTGTCTTTTTTAGGATTTGTAAAGATTTCTTCAGTTGAAGCGTCTTCATAAATTCCTTTTTGGTCCATATAAAATACCCTGTTAGAAACTTCTCTTGCAAAATCCATTTCATGAGTAACAATAACCATTGTTCGTCCTGTTTTAGCAAGCTTTTTAATAACATATTCAACCTCCCCAACCATTGTTGGGTCAAGGGCTGATGTAGGTTCATCAAACAAAATAACCTCCGGCTCCATTGCCAAAGTCCTTGCAATAGCAACCCTTTGCTTTTGACCACCGGAAAGACTACTTGGATATTTAAATTTAGCATCTGCCATACCAACCAGCCTTAAATATTTCATTGCATTATCACAAGCATCTTGCTTTGATGTTCCCAAAAGGTCTATTTGTGGAGCCATTACGTTTTCCAAAACCGTCATATGTCCAAACAAATTAAATTGTTGAAAAACCATACCTATTTTACGTCTGTATAAATTCAAGTTACAATTTGGGTCTGTAAGTTCCACATTATTAAAGAATACCTGCCCGCTTGTTGGAGTGACAAGCAGGTTAATACAATTTAAAAATGTTGATTTGCCTGTGCCTGAGGGACCAATTACTGCTATAACATCGCCTTTATTGATTTTTACGCTAACATTTTCAATAACATTATCATCGAAATACTTTTTAGTAATATTTTTAAGTTCTATCATCTGATTTCAACCCCCTTAAAAATAGACTTGGTTGAACGATTTGTTGGTTCTATTTTTTTATTGATAAAACTAAAAATCATTCTAAATATCCATGAAATAACAAAGTACATAATAGCAACTGCAATTAGTGGAACGAAAGCATCATAGGTTGTGCCTCTTATGATATCGCCAACCTTTGTAACGTCAACAACAGCAATATAACCTACAATTGATGTAGCTTTAATATGACTAACAATCTCTGCTTGTAAGCTTGGCATAAAATGCTTAATCATCTGTGGTAAAATTATTTTGAAAAATGCCTTTAAATTAGAATACCCCAACGCAGTTGATGCATCATATTGTCCTTGGTCAATGGCATTTTCTGCTGTTTGAAGCATACCCAAAACTGAAAATCCAAAAATAAGTGTAAAACCAAATACAGCAATCCACTTGCCATCTATGTTGGATTTTCCAAATATAATATAGAACAAAATCATAAGAAAAACCACAACAGGCATTCCGTGGATTAACCACCTAAAAAATCCAACAATAATATTTGCAACTTTATTTTTCCTTCTGCATAACAGATGCAGAATAAATCCTAAAATAAGCCCAAACAATATAGATAATACAACGATTTCTAATGTTACAATAACGCCCGAGACAAACATTTCATATCTTTTTTCCTCAAAAAACGTAGTCTTGAACCTTTCTGTTATGTTATTAAGCAATCCACTATTTGAAGCACCATCAACATATGCAACGCAAGACCTGCTTACATAAATAACATCACTAAACAATACTTGCTTTTTTCGTTCCTCTGTAACGGAAAATCCACTCATACCAATATCAAATTTTCCTGATGTAACACCGGCAATTATTCCATCAAAACCCACTGTTTTTATGTCAAGACCGTATCCATACTCCTTGCAGAACAAATACATAACTTCCGGTTCGTATCCTACGACAACATTATCTTTTGTATACTCAAAAGGAGGAAATGCCGGGTCAGTTGCTCCAACAAGAGTACCATTCTCACCGGTTAACGACGAGTAATCTATCGGCTTTCTATCTTCCTCCTTGCCGTCAAACCACTTACTGATAAGCTTATCCTTTTCCCCGCTTTCTGTAAATTTCTTAAAAAAAGAATTAAATTCATCAATCAATTTTTGACCTTTTTCGGTTTTAGAAGATAAAATCGCCATATTATCCCCTTCACCAAAATCAATTTGTTTAATTTCGTCCATACCTGACTTAGCATACCTAACAACCGGTGCATCGGAATAAACAAATTCAACCTTTCCGCTTCTTAACGCAGTTATACAATCCGGCACATTAGCATAGTACAGAACTTTGCTGTTAGGGAACACCTCTCCAACCATATTAGAATAAATCGTCCCTGTTTGTATTGCAACGGTCTTTCCATCAAACTCCTTTGAGTTAAATTCTTCTGTTCCGTTAGCAAATGCACTTAATGTTGTTATAACCACCAACATTGCAAGCACTGCTGCAACAATCACTTTTTTAAAATACTTCATTTTTTCCCTCCTCATTTTAATGCTATTTCACTTCTTCCATTGCTTCAAGTAAAAAAGATACCGGTCTAAAACCATCGTTACAAGAAATCATAGCAGATTTCTTGTTTTTCATCCAACCATCGTATAAATCCTCTCCACCATGAGAAAGAGTCATTACAAATGGTGAAATAACCTCCCATGCACTCTGACAAAAGCCATCAGGCATCTGCCAACCATTTGCAATAAATGTTTGTCCCTCTTTCATATCACAAGCGTGTTCAATAGGGTTTTCATACCTTTCAATCAAATCCTTATAGCACGCAATTTTCATAACTGTAATTTTAACTTTTTTCATATTATTTTAGACCAATCTTTCTTTTGATTTTATCAACAATAAGCCTAATTGTTCCGACTATTTTCCGTTTAAAGTACTTCTTATTTGCAAGCTCCATATAGCCAAAAAGTTCACCGGCATCATAGGTTTTGCCGTCCCTTATTGCACCAACCATAACACCCACAACATCGTTAATGCTAATGTCCTTTTCGTTAGTAAATCTGTTATCCCCTCTGATAATCAGCTTGCCGTTCTTTTTAATCTTAATAATTCTATGCAATGTTAAATGGTCAAGTCTTTTATACAAGACAACATCTCCTACAATCAATGGGTTTGTAGGCTTGCTGATTAAAACGCTGTCCCTTCCTTGACGAAGCATAGGCATCATACTATCTCCCTCAAAGCCGGTTGCAACAATTTTACCACTATTAAGTTCGTTGATTACTTGGTCAACTTTATTCATAAATACTATTCCTCTAACCTAAAATTGCCTTTTTTGCAACAATAGCTGCCTCTTTTTCCATATTACACCCAATAATATGAAAATCCACCTTCCTTATAAACTCGCTTAAAATAGGTAAAACATTCAAATATCCGCTTACTTTTGACATATAAATTTGCGTTAACAACCCTTCTAATGGTTTATTGCACTCTGTAACAACATTATCCCTACTTCTTTCTATAAAGCAAATGTGAGAAATTTCAACCTTTTCATTTAGATTAAAGCCCTCTTTACCACCGTACGGAGTGCCATATCCGTATATTTTTCCATCAATAATTCTAACAATAGGCTTATCTCCGTTTACTATTTTGCACTTATCACCTAAAAGCTCTTTCCAAAGCATTGTATGGGTTGTTTTACCAACACCGCTTTTTGCAAGGAGCATTATACCTGTTCCATCCACATTCATTAGCACGCCGTGAAGTAAAAATCCATTATATTTAGGCATCATTTCAGCAATTTTACGATAGATTGCAAGGCTTTCTAAATATCCTTTGTCATATCCGTAATCGTCCTCGGCAGAAATTTCCTCATCGTTTACAGATACTTCAAAATCAATGCTTTTTTCATCTGTAACATAATTCTTATACATTTCCTCCACATAGGAATATTTATTATTAACTTTTATAATAACATCTGCAAATTTAACTATCATATCTTTGTCCTTTAAGTAACTTATCACTTTTTTATGATTATAACATAATAAAAAAATTATTTCAACATCAAAAAACACCTTGCCATATGCAAAGTGTTTTTTTGGAGCTGGTAACAAGACTTGAACTTGCGACCTGCTCATTACGAATGAGCTGCTCTACCAACTGAGCTATACCAGCAAATATTCTCATAACAACGGATATTATTATACAACAATCCACTGTAAAAGTCAACAATCACAAATATAAAATAATAACATATTATAATATTGAAACAACAAATACGAGGTGATTAAATTGTTATTTCAGCAAAAAGATTGGAGCGATTTAACATATAGTCAAGTTAAATCTATGCTTGAAGAACAGCGAAAAAATTATGTAATGAAGGATAAAGATTTTAAAAATGTAAAAACAATATCTAAATAGCAAAAACAGCGTTGGAGCTTATCCAACGCTGTAATTTATTAAACATTATAGTTTTGAAAATACGCCAAACGATGAAATCAAGATTAAGATTAAGCAAATTGGAGCAATATACTTAACCATAACTTTGTATAGCCCTTCACGGCCAAACTTTTCACCATTAAGCTTAACTTCATCAATAACTGACTTAGAACCTGCAACCCAACCAATAAGAATACATGTAATCAAAGCAACAATTGGCATTAGTAGATTGTTTGTAAAATAGTCTAAAATGTCAAGAATTTGAGCAGTAGAGCCATTCGGTAATGTAACCTCAAAATACCATACATTATATCCAAGGCAAGTAACAAGTGCAATAATCGCTGAAGCAATTAGAACAATTAAAGTTGTAAGCTTTCTTTTTAACCCAAACTTGTCCATAACCATTGATGCAATAGTTTCCATAAGTGAAACCGATGATGTTAAAGCAGCAAAGATAACAAGTACAAAGAAGAAAGAACCAACTATGCCACCAACTACAGGGCCCATTGCCTTAAATACCTGAGGCATTGAAACGAATAGCAAGCTTGGACCTGCTGATTCAAGACCTTTACTGCCCATAAATGTAAATACAGTAGGAATCATAATAAAACCGGCAATAACAGCAATTGCAGTATCAAAAATTTCAATTTGATTAACCGATTTTACAAGGTTAGTATCCTTTCTTGAATATGAACCATAAGTAATCATAATACCCATTGCAAGAGACATTGAGTAGAATAATTGTCCCATAGCATCAAGCAAAATTCTAAAGAATTTACCTATTGTAAGTCCATCAAAATTAGGTATTAAATAAATTTTAAGACCATCAATAGCAGAACGTCCGCTTTCAGGGTCGCTAACAGTGCATGAAAAAACAGCAATACCAACGATAATAACGCAAAGTAAAGGCATTAAAACCTTTGAGAACTTTTCAATACCCTTTTCCACGCCAAAAAATACAACTAACGCACTGATAAACATAAATACTGCACACCAAAAAATTGGAGACCATTGAGCAGTAATAAAGCTACCGAAATATCCATCAGCAACAGTTGACATTCCTGCCCCTGTAACAAATGCATATGCGTACTTCATAACCCAACCACCGATTACACAGTAATATGGGAAGATAACAAAAGGAATAATAAAAGCAATCGGCCCTAAGAATTTAAAATCCTTATCAATCATTCCATAAGCATCAATACAACTTTTTCCTGTTTTTCTACCAATAGCAATTTCTGTTGTCATTAAGGCAAAACCAAATGTTAATGCCAAAATGATATAAACTACTAAAAAGAGACCTCCTCCGTCCTTAGCTGCAAGGTAAGGAAATCTCCAAAGATTACCAAGACCAACTGCAGAACCTGCCGCAGCAAGAACAAATCCTATACTGCCGGTAAAACTGCCACGTTTTTTCTGTTCCATTATATTCACCCTTCTATTCATAATTTTGCCCGGACATAGGGGCATTTTTATACACTTTATCTATTATATCACACTTTAATCCTTTATCAAATGAAAATATTGTCGAAAATTTAACAAATCATTTTAAAATCTTTTGTGCAAATTTACCAAGTAAACTTCTATATCTTCTTCTTTTGAAAATTATAAGTTATTTTTGCAAGGATTTTATTTGGTAACAGCTTACTTCCAAACCTTGCCATTTTCATTTTAAAGCCGGGTACAATAATTCTTTTTCCCTTAAACAGTCCTTTTATTGCGTAACTTGCAACATATTCACTTGTCAAGCTTCCAACTGTAAACCTAACATTTGCAACATCATTAAACTCTGTATCCACAGGGCCCGGGCAAAGTGCCGAAACCACAACCTTACTTCCTGCACTTTTTAGTTCTTCCCATATTGCCTCAGTTAACCTTAACACGTAAGATTTTGAAGCATAGTACGAAGAAAGTAACGGCCCCGGCGCAAAGGCTGCAGTAGAAGCTACATTTAATATATATCCCTTATTCTTCTTCATAAAATCCGATAAAAATAATTTTGTTAAAATATGCAAAGCATAAATATTTGTATTCAGCATTTTAAGTTCTTTATCTAAATCCGTACCTAAAAACTCACCAAAAATCCCATAACCTGCACAGTTTATTAAAATATCAATATCTTCATTCTTAACCCGGTTGTATAAATCAAAGCAATTTTGCTCAACAGACAAATCACAAACAATTATTTTGCAACTATGCTTAACCTTAGCTTTAACTTCCTCTAACCTATCCTTGCGCCTTGCTGTTAATATTAAATCATATCCTAATTTATCCAGCAGGTATGCCATATCTCTGCCAATTCCGGAACTTGCTCCTGTAACTAATGCTTTCATATAAAACACTCCTTTTTTATATTGTAACACAACTGACACAAAAAATAAACAAAAAACTGTTGACATTTACAAAAAATAGTGATATTATAATCTTAATTTAATAAACAAAAGCGATGACGAAGACGGTCGGTAAATAGAGTTTTTAGAGAGTCAGCGGTTGGTGAAAGCTGATAAATGATGTTTACCAATGGCCCATCACTTCCGAGCTTAAGACGTGAAACAGCAGTAATGTCTTACGTGTATGCTACGTTAGTGCATAGGGCTTGTTAGAGCCTAAAGGGGTATCGTTAACACGATGCAATTTGAGTGGTACCGCGGATTATTTATAACCCGTCTCAAAGGTTTCTTTGAGACGGGTTTTTATATTTCGTCTCAAACATATTTAATATTTGGGGAGTGATATTTAATGTCAGAGACATCAATCAAATTATCGGAAATTGCAAACAGAATATTAGAAATGCGTGAAATTTCAGGGTATTCAGTTGAAGAAATGGCACAAAAGACAGAAGTTTCAGTTGAACAATACAAAACCTACGAAGCAGGTCTTGTAGATTTTCCCTTTACCTTTATTCACAAGTGTGCACTTGCCTTTAATATTGAAATAACAGATATTTTAGAGGGTGTCAGCGCACATCTTTCTTCCTATACTGTTACACGAAAGGGTCAAGGGCAAACAACTGCTAAAGAAAACGGAATTGAAATCAAGAATATGGCACCAATGTTTAAAAACAAACTTGCAGAGCCCTATTATGTTACTTATGACTATGTCCCAGAACAGCAAAACCAACCAATCCACCTAACAAAACATTCAGGTCAAGAATTTGACTTTATTGTAAGTGGTAAATTAAAGGTGCAAATCGGTGAACATACCGAAATACTTGAAAAGGGCGACAGTATTTTCTATAATAGTTCAACTCCACACGGTATGATTGCCGTTGGTGGTAAAAGCTGTACCTTCTGTGCAGTTGTTGTATCAGGCGAAGAAGAAATCAATAAAATCCACTCCCATCAATCACTTGTTTTAGCAGGCAAAACCGAAGAGCTTGTATTTAAGAAATTTATTAAAAGTGAAAAATTTGATAATGGTGTTTTAAAAAGTTTAGACTTTAAAAATGAGGATAAATTCAACTTTGCATTTGATGTAGTTGATGCAATCGCAAGAAAGTATCCTGACAAAACTGCAATGATTCATATTGACAGTGATATGACAGAACGCAAATTTACCTTTAAGGATATTAAGGACGCATCAAGCCAAACTGCAAACTACTTTAAATCATTGGGAATAAAAAAAGGCGATAGAGTAATGCTTGTACTAAAACGCCACTATCAGTTCTGGTTCTCAATACTTGCACTCCATAAGCTTGGGGCTATTGCAATTCCTGCAACAAACCAACTTCAAGAGCACGACTTTACTTATAGATTTGATGCAGCAGGTGTTTCAGCAATCCTATGCACTGCCGATGGGGAAACTGCAAATCAGGTTGACGAAGCAATTTTAAAAACAAATACCGTAAAAACAAAAATCTTAGTTGGTGGCAAACGTGATGGTTGGCACAATTTTAACGAAGAATACGGGCTATTTAGCAGAAAATTTGAAAGAACAGACGACTCTCCTTGTGGGGACGATTCAATGATTATGTTCTTTACATCAGGCACAACAGGTTATCCTAAAATTGCAACACATAGTTATAAGTACCCACTTGGTCATTACCTAACTGCAAGATATTGGCACAATGTAAGACCTGACGGGCTACACCTAACAATTTCCGATACCGGTTGGGGCAAGGCACTTTGGGGCAAAC
>DCGP01000037.1:0-7890 GCA_002314595.1 Clostridiales bacterium UBA1775
TGTCAAGTGTTTTTTGATAAAAAATAAAAATTTTTTTGAAATTTTCAAAAAATAATTGACAAAATAAAAAAACAAGTGTATAATAGTGAATGATAAAAAACGGAAGGGAGGCATCTTTAAATGTCATTAGCAGAAACGATACGAATTTTGAGAGTTAAAAGAGGAAATTTATCCGAACGAGAGTTGGCTACAAAAATGGGAGATACTCCACAGAATTTGAACAACAAAATGAAGAGGGACGATTTCAGAATTAGTGAGTTAGAAAAAATCGCAAAGGCTCTTGATTTGGAGCTTGTCGTTAAATTTGTAGATAAAGAAACAAAGGAAGAAATATAAAAAGCCCGGACGAATAAAATCCGTCCGAGCCAGGAGTTTGTCTAACCTTTATGTAGCGGAATACCGGTGCGACTATTCACTCTAATGTCTGCATTTTCCGTCCGAATAATCAAGTCAGACAAATCACACCCGAGTGCCTCACAGATAAGGTCAAGGTGTTCGAGGTTTACCCTGTCAGAAAGTTCGTGGTAAAGCTCGTTTATTGTTGACGGTCTTATGCCGGTCGCTCTTGCAAGGTCAGCCTGTGTCCACCGTCTTTCGCCGAGACGGGTTGACAATAAAATTCTAATCATTGGCCATAACTCCTTTTCGTATTATTCTAACAATATTCTACAATTTTGTCTGCAAATTGTTAGATTATAACGAAATGCGTTATTTTTGGCAATGCAGAAAACACAAAAAGGACTTAGACGAATCAACGTCTAAATCCTTTTTGTTTTACAAATTTGTAACCGCCACAAGCATACCGGCGAAAAAGTAAATTCTTGTGGTGTTCAAATTCGCATCATCTGGCGGTGTAAAAAGAATACGAACGCACGACCTGCGGCATTCCCACGCTTCGCTTTTAATCGAAATGGGATATAATATATTTCTTATTTCCGAAAGGCTCGGACACGAAAAAGTTGACACTACTATGAATGTGTACGGACATCTATACCCGAACAAGCAACAGGCACTCGCTTCCGAACTTGATAAAATTAACTACAACGACATAAATAATATATCACAAGATAACACATAGAATTGAAAAAATTATGCCTCAAAGTACCAAAATAGTACCACAGACCAAAAAGATAAACCCCGAAACCTTGTATTTTCAAGGATTTCGGGGTTTTGTCTGTTATTCCCATTCTATTGTTCCGCTTGGCTTTGGTGTAAGGTCGTATAATACTCTGTTTACACCTTCAACCTCAGTTGTAATTCTATTTGTAATGCGTTGCAACAAATCATAAGGAATTGGTTCAATAGTTGCAGTCATTGCATCAACTGTATTTACTGCTCTAATGATTACAGGATATGCGTAAGTACGGGCATCGTCCTTTACACCTACTGATTTAAAATCCGGGATAGCAGTAAAGTATTGCCATACCTTTCCGGCAAGACCATTATTTTCAAATTCTTCACGTAATATAGCGTCAGATTCTCTAACAGCTTCCAATCTATCACGAGTAATTGCACCAAGGCAACGAACACCCAAACCCGGTCCGGGGAATGGTTGACGATAAACCATATTGTCAGGTAAGCCTAATGCTTTGCCAACAACTCTAACTTCGTCTTTGAACAAGAATTTAAGTGGTTCAACCAATTCAAATTTCAAGTCCTCAGGAAGACCACCAACATTGTGATGAGCTTTTACAGGACCACTTTCTAAAATGTCAGGGTAAATTGTGCCTTGTGCTAAAAAGTCTATTCCGTCAAGCTTACGAGCCTCTTCTTCAAAAACTCTGATAAATTCAGCACCAATGATTTTACGTTTCTTTTCAGGTTCGGCAACACCTGCTAATTTATCTAAAAATCTGTCTACTGCATCAACATAAACAAGGTTAGCATTCATTTCATCTCTAAAAACCTTAATAACTTGCTCTGGTTCGCCCTTGCGAAGTAAACCGTGGTTTACGTGCACGCAAACAAGTTGCTTTCCGATAGCCTTAATTAAAAGTGCTGCAACAACAGAAGAATCTACACCGCCTGAAAGCGCAAGTAAAACTTTTCTGTTTCCCACAACCTCTTTAATTTCCTTAACTTGTTCATCGATAAATTTTTGAGCTAACGAATCGTTAACAATTCTTTCCATAGTTTCTGGTCTTTTGTTACTCATTTATTTTTCCTCCAATTATATTAAACCATACAATAAACTAATCCATCAATAAGTTGATTGTTTGATTTTTCATCTTTTACACATATTCTAATATATGAACTGTCCAAACCATCAAAGGTAGAGGCGTCTCTAATTAGAATGTTTTTCTTTAAAAGTCTTTCGTATATTGTTGCAGATAATGTATCATCAATTCTTAACAATATAATGTGGCAATCACTTTGTATTTTTTTAATCCCTTTAATGCTGTCTAATTTTCTAAGTAATTGATTTTTTTCTTTAAACATATTTTTCTTATACAAACCAAAAAATTTGTTATCAGTATCAATATTTTCCAAAAAGGCATTAGAATATGAATCAATTCTATATGGAAGTGCATTTGCATTTAATAAATCAATAATATCATTTGATGCAATGGCATAAGAAGCATTAAGTCCCTTAACATTATAAAACAAAGTAGGGTCTTTAATAACAATGATGTTGTTGTATTCTTTAATTAACTCAATACAACTAAAATTATCAAAGGCAAAGTCCATATAGGTTTCGTCAACTACAAGATAAATTCCTTTTGGTTGACAAAAATCCAAAATGTCAATTATATCATTTTTGGATATAATTCTTCCTGTAGTGTTGCTTGGATTGCTCAAATATATCATATCTGACTTTTCGTTTACTTCTTCAATAAAAGAAGCACAATCAAATTTAAAATTATGATTTTGTGGAATAATATATTTATATACATCACAAATGTTTTTTCTGCATATATCCTTTAAAATAGGCTCACAAGGCATAACAATGGTCATAGACCTTGATTTTAAACCGTTTATTATATTGGATAATAACTGATAAAATCCGCCATCAACATATATGTTGCTTTCATTAACTTCGTTAATTTCTGCCAATTTAGAAATAGCATTTTTGTAGGATAAATCTGCATAAATATTGTTTTTGCATTTTTTTAAAGCTTTTAAAATGTTTTTTGGTGGCTTGATAATATTAGAATTATCACTAAAATCAATAACTTCACTTGGAATTGGACAATCATAAATATTACCACCTACATATTGATTGTTTTCAACTTGTATATCTAAATCCACACCAATTCTCCTAATTAAAAATTATAGTTTTTCGCCACAGTTTGCACAAAATGTATTTCCTGATAGATTTTCAGCACCACAAGTTGGGCAAACATTAATATTCTTGTTTTGAGCAAGTTGAGCATTAAGCTCTTCAATTTCAGCAAATAAGCTGTCAATTTTAGCACAAATTGATTCAGCATCATCTGTAGAAATGTCATTTCCTTTATATTTTTGGTATACAATTCTGCCGATTTTTACATATTCATCTTCAATATCAGACTTTATACCTGAAATTTTAAAAGAAATTTTTGTGTTTTCATAAACCTCTGATGATTTTTTTACTGCCTTCTTTGTAATAGAAGATATTGTTTTCTTTGCATTTTCTAAGTATTCTTGCATAATTTACACTCCTTTTATTTTAAAAAAATAATATAATAATTATATTATACTACATAATATAAAAAAAATAAAGATATTGCCAAAAATATTTTTTTATATTATAATATTAAGGTAAGATATTTTTTGAAAGGTGATAAAAAATGAAATTAGGAATAGTAGGTTTGCCAAATGTAGGAAAGAGCACATTGTTTAATGCAATCACAAAAGCAGGTGCAGAATCAGCTAATTATCCGTTTTGTACAATAGAACCAAATGTAGGCATTGTTAGTGTGCCTGACGAAAGGTTAGAAGTATTGTCAAAAATGAATAACTCTGCAAAAATTGTTCCGGCAATAATAGAATTTGTTGATATTGCAGGATTGGTAAAAGGAGCAAGCAGAGGGGAAGGCTTGGGTAATAAGTTTTTATCTCATATTCGTGAGGTCGACGCAATAGTTCACGTTGTAAGGTGCTTTGAGGATAAAAACATTGTCCACGTGGATGGTAGTGTTGATTCAATTCGTGATGTTGAAACAATTGATTTAGAG
This sequence comes from Clostridiales bacterium UBA1775, assembly GCA_002314595.1. Lineage (GTDB taxonomy): Bacteria > Bacillota > Clostridia > Monoglobales > Firm-18 > UBA1775. The sequence continues at coordinate 4,158 of DCGP01000037.1, forward strand.
CTTATATTTGCAGATATTGAATCTGTAGATAAACGAATTGACAGAGCAAAGAAAAGTGCCAAGGGTGGGGATAAAAAATTTCTTGCAGAGGCAGAGTTCTTTGAAAGAGTAAAAAAGCATCTTGAAGATGGAAAACCTGTCAGAACAATGGAACTAAATGATGAAGAACACGAATTGATGAAGGATGTATTCCTGTTAACAACAAAGCCTGTTATTTTTGCTGCAAATGTTTCCGAAGATGAACTTTCAGGTGGCTATAATAACAATGAAAATTATGTTAAACTATCACAATTTGCAACCGAGCAAGGTTGTGAAATTATTCCGGTATCTGCACAAATTGAAGAAGAAATTTCTCAACTTGACGATGTAGAAAAAATGGAGTATCTAAAAGAATTGGGTATTGAAGAATCAGGGCTGGACAGACTTGTCAGAGCAAGCTATAAGCTACTTGGCTTAATTAGTTATTTAACAAGTGGTGAACCGGAAACAAGGGCATGGACTATTGTAAAAGGTACAAAAGCACCTCAGGCAGCAGGTAAAATACATACAGATTTTGAAAGAGGTTTTATTCGTGCAGAGGTTGTTTCATATACAGATTTAATTGAATGTGGAAATATGGTTGCTGCTAAGGAAAAAGGTTTGGTACGTTCAGAAGGAAAAGATTATGTTATGAAAGACGGAGACGTTGTTTTCTTCCGTATTAACGTTTGATAAAGGGGTGTAATTATGAAAATAGGCATTATAGGCGCAATGGATTGCGAAGTTGATGGATTAAAAGCAAAAATTGAAAATATGCAAACAGAAACCATATCCAACAATACATTTTGCTACGGCAAGATTTTGGGCAAAGATGTTGTAGTTGCAAAATGTGGTGAAGGTAAGGTAAATTCATCAGTAACAACACAAACAATGATTTTAAAATATAACCCTGATATTATTATAAATACAGGAGTTGCAGGTGGTTTACACCCGGACTTAGGAATTATGGATATAGCCCTTGCACAAAAGGTTTGTCATCACGACAGTGATACAACACCAATCGGTATGCCAAAGGGATATGTATTTGGTCTTGATACAGTTTATATCGATACAGATGCTGAAATTACAAATAAAATTGAAGAGTCTGCAAAACGTGTAAGCAAATCTAAAATTTTAAAAGGTATAATTGCGTCAGGAGACCAATTTATTGCAACAAACGAACAAAGAGAAAGAATTATTAAAGATTTTAATGCAATAGCAACAGAAATGGAAGGTGCATGTATTGGTCAAGTTTGTGCAATGAATAAAAAGAAATTTGCAGTATTACGCTCTATTTCTGACGGAGCAAATTCGGACAGTACAATGGACTTTCCCACATTTGCAAAGAAAGCAGCAGATGTAACCATTGAAATTTTGCTAGATTTTATTGATAATCTATAAATATTAGTTCTAATTATTCCTGCTCTGTAATATGATTAGATATACATTTGAACAAACAGGAGAGTGGGACTTTTGGAGAATATTTTAGTTACAAATTATGCATCGATTGTTGGGGAATTACATAGTGAATTTTCTTATAGCCACGAAAGCTATGGGGAATGTTTTTATAATTTTTCTGTTAAAATTCCAAGGCTTTCAGGCAGCTTTGACACAATAATTATAACCGCATCGGAAAGAATAATTTGTGATGAAGAATATTCGGTTGGGGACAAGATTAAGGTAGTAGGTCAGTTTCGTTCCTATAATAACTATGGAGAAAACGGAAACAAATTGATATTAACTTTGTTTGCTAAAACAATAGAACACGATAATGCTTCAAAGTTTCTAAATGAAGTTGAACTTAATGGATTTTTGTGTAAAGAGCCAATTTACAGAACTACGCCTTTTGGCAGGGAAATTACAGACATTTTGCTTGCTGTGAACAGAACTCATAATAAATCGGACTATATTCCGTGTATTGCATGGGGCAGAAATGCTAAATTTGCAAGTAAGCTATCTGTTGGTGATAATATCGTTGTTACAGGCAGAATGCAAAGTCGTGAATATCAAAAAAAGATAGAGGAAGATGTGGTTACTAAAACTGCATACGAAGTATCAGTTTCAAAAATTGAAATTATTTCTAAACCAAATATTAACAGTATATAAAACATTCCTTTGTTAAAAATATTCTTGTAATGAAAATTACAATATAAAACAAAGGAGATGTTTAATATGTCAACAAAGAAGAATGTTGTTCCTGAAGCTAAACAAGCGCTTAACAGATTTAAGATGGAAGCAGCAAATGAAGTAGGTGTTAACCTAAAAGACGGTTATAATGGCGACTTAACTTCGCGTCAAGCAGGTAGCATCGGCGGTCAAATGGTTAAAAAGATGATTGAATCATACGAAAATAATATGAGATAACTTTTTGAAAGACCATCTGTTCTTTTCGATTTTTCAGTTATACAATCAAAAAAACGGTAAGCATATTATAAATTTATGCCTACCGTTTTTTGTTTATAACTCTTCGAATTTATTAACAATTTCTTTTAATAAATTTGTGTCTGCCTTTTCAATCATTCCGTTGTCGCATAATTTTGAAAGCTCAGGGTTAATAGGCAAAGTACCTATTGCCGGAATTTCAAATCTTTCTGCAATAGAGTTAATGTGGCTTTCACCGTAAATATAATGCTTTTCATTGCAATTTGGGCATACAAAATAAGACATATTTTCAACAATTCCCAAAATAGGAATATTCATCATTTTAGCCATTTTAACAGCCTTTTCAACAATCATTGAAACAAGGTCTTGTGGTGATGTAACAATTACTATTCCGTTAATCGGAATTGATTGGAAGACAGTTAACGGAACATCACCTGTTCCGGGAGGCATATCAACAAACATATAATCAATATCACCCCAAATTACATCTGTCCAAAATTGTTTAACAGTTCCTGCAATAACAGGACCACGCCAAACCACAGGGTCTGTTTCGTCAGGTAGAAGTAAATTTAATGACATTATATCAATGCCACACTCTGATTTTGCAGGAATAATACCATCGTCGGTTCCGTAAGCCTTTTGAGTAATTCCAAAGGACTTTGGAATTGAAGGCCCTGTAATATCAGCATCTAAAATAGCTGTACTATAATTCTTATTATTCATTGCAGTTGCTAAAAGTGATGTAACCATTGATTTGCCAACGCCACCTTTACCGCTAACAACAGCAATAACTTTTTTGATATTTGATTGTGCATGAGGCTTTTCAAGAAAACTTTTAGGGTCTCTGCTTGAACAATTCTCACTGCAAGTTTCACAATTATGTGTGCAATTTTCACTCATTATATTTTCCTCCGTAAAATTTATACTTTTATTATTTTACAACCTTTTTATAATTATGTCAAATAAATTTAGTATAAATTTACTTGTCAATAAAGGAAAATATTTGTATTTTTATACATTTTATCACCTTGACATAATAACAAATTGTTGTTATAATAATTAATGGTGTATTATGCACCCATAAATTCTTGATATCTAAAAGATATTATATATTTGTAAGGAGGAAACGTTTCATGGCAAGAAAAATGAAAACAATGGACGGTAATAATGCTGCTGCATGGGCTTCATACGCTTTTACAGACGTAGCATGTATTTACCCAATTACTCCATCATCAGTTATGGCCGAAGTAACAGATGAATGGGCCGTTGACAAAAAAGAAAACATCTTCGGACAACCGGTAAAGGTTGTAGAAATGCAATCAGAAGCAGGTGC
>DCGP01000037.1:7977-8097 GCA_002314595.1 Clostridiales bacterium UBA1775
TTATGATTCCTAATATGTATAAAATGGCAGGTGAATTATTGCCATCAGTTATCCATGTAAGTGCTCGTTGCGTAGCTTCACACGCACTTAACATCTTTGGTGATCATTCAGACGTTATGG
>DCGP01000037.1:8220-21366 GCA_002314595.1 Clostridiales bacterium UBA1775
TACACTTCTTTGATGGTTTTAGAACATCTCACGAAATTGATAAGATTGAATGTTGGGATTATGAAGACCTAAAAGAAATGGTAGATATGGACGCAGTTAAGAAATTTAGAAATAATGCTCTTAACCCTGAACATCCTGTACTTCGTGGTTCAGCTCAAAACCCTGATATATTCTTCCAAAACAGAGAAGCTTGTAACTCATATTACAACAATGTTCCTACAATTGTTGAAGAATATATGAATAAAGTTAATGCTAAAATTGGTACAAACTATGGTTTAGTAAACTACTATGGTGCTCCTGATGCTGATAAAGTATTAGTTGCTATGGGTTCAGTTTGTGAAACAATCGAAGAAACAATAGATTATTTAACAAAGAAAGGCGAAAAAGTTGGCTTAATTAAAGTTCATCTATACAGACCTTTCCCGGTAGAAGCTTTCTTAAAGGCAGTTCCTGCAACATGTAAGAAGATTGCTGTTTTAGACAGAACAAAAGAACCCGGTTCAATTGGCGAACCTTTATATCTTGATGTATGTGCTTGCTATCTTGGCAACGATAAAGCTCCAATGATTATTGGTGGTAGATATGGTCTTGGTTCAAAGGATACAATTCCTGCTGATATCATCGCTGCATACAGAAACCTTGATGCTGACAAGCCTGTTAAAGGTTTTACATTATCAATTGAAGATGATGTTACCAACCTTTCACTTCCAAGAGTTGAAAACCCACACACAGCTGCTGAAGGTATTACTTCATGTAAGTTCTGGGGTCTTGGTTCAGATGGTACTGTTGGTGCCAACAAGGATTCAATCAAAATCATCGGCGACCATACAGATATGTATGCTCAAGCATATTTTGATTATGACTCTAAAAAATCAGGTGGTATTACAGTATCACATTTAAGATTTGGTAAGAACCCAATTAAGTCAACATACCTTATCAACAAGGCTGACTTTGTTGCTTGCCATAACCCATCTTATGTTAATAAGTATGATATGGTTGACGACTTAATGCCGGGTGGTAAATTCCTTCTAAATTGCGCTTGGGACGATGCTGAACTTTCAGCTCACTTACCTGCAAAGATGAAGAAATATATTGCCGAAAATAATATTTCGCTTTACACAATTGACGCTATCGGTATTGCAAGAGAAATCGGTCTTGGTAACAAGACATCAATCGTATTGCAATCAGCATTCTTTAAACTTGCTAATGTAATTCCTTTTGAACAAGCTATCGAATATATGAAAGCTGCCGTTGTTAAGAAATTCAGCAAGAAGGGCGAAAAGATTGTTAATATGAACCATCAAGCAATTACACTTGGTGCTGAAAATGTTAAAGAAGTTAAAGTTCCTGCTGATTGGAAAGATGCAGTTGATGAAGCTAAGCCTGAAAGAGATGTTCCTGATTTCGTTAAGAATATTTTGGAACCATGTAACTCACAAAGTGGTAACAAACTTCCTGTTTCAACATTTATGGGTATGGTAGACGGTCATCTTCCACAAGGTATGGCAGCTTACGAAAAACGTGGTATCGCAGTAGATGTTCCTGAATGGGATGTTACAAAGTGTATCCAATGTAATCAATGTGCTATCGTATGTCCACACGCTGCAATTCGTCCAATCGTTCTTTCAGAAGAAGAAGCAGCTAATGCTCCTGCTAACACAAAGATGAAGCCTATGACAGGCAAAGCTCAATACAAGTTTGCAATGGTTGTATCTCCACTTGATTGTAGTGGATGTGGTAACTGCGTAAAGGTTTGTCCTGAAAAAGTTCAAGCTTTATCAATGAAGCCTCTTGATACACAACTTGAACAACAAGCTGTATATAACTATGCAGTTAAGACATCAGTTAAGGAAGATGTTGTTTCGGGTGCATTGAATGTTAAAAACTCACAATTCCGTCAACCATTACTTGAATTCTCAGGTGCTTGTGCCGGATGTGGTGAAACTCCTTATGCTAAGCTAATTACACAAATTTGTGGCGACAGAACTTACATTTCAAATGCAACAGGTTGTTCTTCAATCTGGGGTGGTTCTGCTCCTTCAACTCCATACACAGTTAATGCTGAAGGTCATGGTCCGGCTTGGGCAAACTCATTGTTTGAAGACAATGCAGAACACGGCTTAGGTATGGCAGTTGCTGCAAAACAACTAAGACAAAGACTTGCTGAAAAGCTTGAAAAACTTGAAAAACCGGAAGTAAAGGCTGCTGTTGCTGAATGGAAAGCAACATACGAAGACATCAGCGCAAACACAGAAGCTACAAAGAAGCTTGTTGCTGAATTAGAAGCTTGTGGTTGCGATGCTGCAAAGGAAATTCTTGATATGAAAGAATATCTTGCTAAGAAAGCAGTATGGATATTCGGTGGCGACGGTTGGGCTTATGATATCGGTTTCGGTGGTCTTGACCATGTACTTGCTTCAGGTGAAGATATTAACGTAATGGTATTTGATACAGAAGTATATTCAAACACAGGTGGTCAAGCTTCTAAGTCAACTCCTACAGGTGCTGTTGCTCAATTTGCTGCAGGTGGTAAACCAATTAAGAAGAAGAATCTTGCAGAAATTGCTATGTCTTATGGCTATGTATATGTAGCACAGGTTGCTATGGGTTACGATGCTAACCAAGTTGTAAAGGCTATTAAAGAAGCTGTTGCATACAATGGTCCATCACTTGTTATTGGTTATGCTCCATGTATTAACCATGGTATTAAGGGTGGTATGACAGATACTCAAAAGGTAATCAAGAACGCTGTTCTTGCAGGTTACTGGCATACATTCAGATTTGACCCAACTCTTGCTGCAGATGGAAAGAATCCATTCCAATTAGATTCAAAAGAACCGTCAGCATCATACAACGACTTCATTATGAACGAAGTTCGTTACAGTTCACTTGCTCGTAAATTCCCTGAAAAAGCAGAAAAATTATTTGCTGTAGCTGAAGAACAAGCTAAGGAAAAATATGAACATTGGACAAAGTTTGGCAAATTATTTGAATAATTTTTAAACTTTAAAATGCACAAGGGATTTTATCCTTTGTGCATTTTTTTATGTAATAAATAATACTTTAATAGTGTCTAAAAATTCTTTTAAAATATTGATTTTTTAAAAAATTAGATGTATAATATAAGATAATATGGTAAGTTATGTCGAAATGATGTTAATGGTGATAATATGTTTGATAATATAGAATTTAATAAAATTAAAGATATGACATTAGGCATTGATGTTGGCTCAACAACTGTCAAGCTTGTTTTAATAAAGGATTGCAAAATTATATATTCTTGCTACGAAAGACACATGGCAGAGGTTCGCAAGAAAACCCTTGAGCTTGTTAGTGGTTTGAAAGAAATATTGAATAATGAACAATTTCACGTTTGCATTTCAGGTTCTGCAGGTTTAGGACTCGCAAAAAATGCCGGTATTCCATTTGTTCAAGAGGTTTTTGCAACAAGTGAAACTGTTAAAGAGCTTGCACCGGATACAAGTGTTGTTATAGAACTTGGTGGTGAAGACGCTAAGGCTATATTTTTAAAAGGCGTTACAGATGAAAGAATGAATGGTACTTGTGCAGGTGGCACAGGTGCATTTATAGACCAAATGGCAAGCCTGTTAAACGTTGATAATGAAACGCTTGACAAACTAAGCTTAAATTATGAAAAAATATATTCTATTGCTTCAAGGTGTGGTGTTTTTGCAAAGTCTGATATTCAACCACTTATCAACCAAGGTGCAAAAAAAGAAGATATTGCCGCAAGTATATATCAAGCAGTTGTAAATCAAACAATTTCAGGTCTTGTTCAAGGGTATGATATTACAGGTAAAGTAATGTTTTTAGGAGGTCCTTTATATTATTGCAAAGGATTACGTGAACGATTTGTTAAAACCTTAAATCTTGCAAATGAGGAGGCAATTTTTCCTGAATATGCTCTTGTATCTGTTGCACTTGGGTGTGCTATTTATGGTGCATTCAATACAGAATTAACAAATTTTAATGATTTAATAAATAATTTATCAAAGGCAAATGAAATTAAAGACAGTAGAGGAAGAGTAGAGGCATTATTTAATAATGACGATGAATATAAAGAATTTATTGAAAGACATAGTAAAGCAAATGTTCCTAAATGTGATATTTCAAATTATCAAGGCAACGCATATTTAGGCATTGATTGTGGCAGTACAACTACAAAATTAGTTTTGTTAAACGAAAATGATGAAATACTATATGAGTATTACAACTCTAATAAAGGCAATCCTTTGGATATAATCAAATCCAAACTGATTGAAATTTATGACCTATGCAGTAATAAAATCAATATTGTTTCAAGTGCGGTAACCGGCTACGGTGAGGAACTTATGAAACACGCATTTGGAATTGATAACGGAATAGTTGAAACGATGGCTCATTTTTATGCTGCAAGGCACTTTAATCCTAATGTTGATTTTATTTTGGATATTGGCGGTCAAGATATTAAGTGTTTTAAAATAAGAAATAATGCTATTGATAATATTATGCTTAACGAAGCGTGTTCATCGGGTTGTGGTTCGTTTATTGAAACTTTTGCAAATATCGCAGGCTATTCTGCAGAGGAGTTTTCAAAAATAGCATTAAAATCAAAAGCACCTGTTGACCTTGGTTCAAGATGCACTGTTTTTATGAATTCTTCAGTTAAACAGGCACAAAAGGACGGTGCAGATGTTTCGGATATTTCTGCCGGCTTGTCTATTAGTGTTGTTAAAAATGCTATTTATAAAGTAATTAGAGCTTCAAAAGCAACAGAACTTGGTGAAAATATTGTTGTTCAGGGCGGAACATTTTTAAATGATGCTGTACTTCGTAGCTTTGAAAAGGAATTAGGACATAGTGTTATTCGTCCTGCCATTGCCGGACTAATGGGAGCTTATGGCTCGGCACTTTATGCAAAATCTGTAAGCAAAGGTAAATCGACACTTATTAACAAGAATGACTTACTTTCCTTTAAACAAACGGTTAAAGCAGTTAATTGCAACGGGTGCGAAAATCACTGCAACCTTACAATAAACATTTTTAACGATAACAAGAAATTTGTGTTGGGCAATAAATGTGATAAGGGCGCAGGAAATGCTGAAATCAATAATGATATTCCAAACTTATTTGAATTTAAAAGAAATTATTTGTCAAGCTTAAAAACCGATGGATACAAAGAAACCATTGGTATACCATTGGCACTTGGTATGTACGAAATGGCTCCATTTTGGAACGCTATATTTACATCACTTGGTTTCAATACAAAAATAACCGGCTTTTCTACACACAAAACATACACAAAAGGGCAACACACTATTCCTTCGGATACTGTATGTTATCCTGCTAAGCTTATGCACGGACATATTGAAGAACTATTAGATAGTAGCGTAGATGCAATTTTCTATCCCTGTTTAACATATAATTTTGATGAAAAAAATAGTGATAATCATTATAATTGTCCTGTTGTAGCGTATTATTCCGAACTTTTAAATGCTAATGTTAAAAGGCTAAAACGAGTTAAGTTTATGTCTCCATATCTTAATATTAACAATCCTTTTGAGTTTGCAAAAGGTCTTTACAGAGAACTAAATAAAAACTTTAAACATATTAGCTTTATTAAGGTTCAGTCTGCTGTAAATGAAGGTTATATACAGTATAAGGAATGGAAAAACTGTATTATAAAAGAAGGGAAAAAAGCAATAGAATACGCCGAAAAAAATAACAAACGTGTGTTAGTTATTGCAGGCAGACCATATCATACCGACCACGAAATATGTCATTTAATCGATAAACTTGCAGTTTCATTAGGTTTTGTTGTGATTAGTGAAGATTGTATAGAATATAATAATGGCAAGCCTGATGTTAATGTTTTAAATCAATGGACATACCATTCAAGACTATACAATTCAGCAAATTACGTAATAAATCATAAAAATACCGAACTTGTTCAGCTTGTATCCTTCGGTTGTGGTATTGATGCTATAACAACAGATGAGGTTAAATCAATTATTGAGGGTGGAGGAAAGATATATACCCAACTTAAAATTGATGAAATTAACAATTTGGGGGCAGTTAAAATCAGACTACGCAGTTTGGTTTCAGCTATAAATGAAAGGGAGAATTAAAGGGTGAGTAAAAGTAATTTTACCGAGGAAATGAAGAAGACATATAAAATACTTGTACCGACAATGCTACCAATCCATTTTGAAATGATGCTCGGTGTATTTAAAAAGTATGGATATGATGCAGAACTTTTAAAAACTAACCATGACGGTATTAAGGAATATGGGCTAAAATATGTACATAACGACACTTGCTATCCTGCACAGGTTGTAATAGGGCAACTTATTGATGCAATAGAAAATGGCGGATATGATAAGAATAAAATTGCTTTGATGATTACTCAAACAGGAGGAGGTTGTCGAGCTTCAAACTACATATCCTTACTTCGCAAAGCACTTGAAAATGCCGGTTATGGATATATTCCAGTTTTATCTCTAAATTTTTCAGGGCTTGACGAATGGGCGATAGATGTTCCGTTACCAATGGCTGTTAGGTCAGGGTATGCACTTATGTTTGGCGATTTAATAATGTGCCTTAAAAATCAATGTTTGCCTTATGAAACCGAAAAGGTTACTGAAACAATATCAGAATCTTTTACACAAAAAGTTATTAAAACGCTTACAGAAAAGCATATCAATATTATAAAAATCAAGAAATTATATATCGAAATTATTGACAAATTCAAATCAATACCTCTTGATAAAAAACAAAAATTAAAGGTAGGAATAGTGGGCGAAATTTTCGTAAAGTTTTCTCCGCTTGGGAATAACAACCTTGAAAATCTTCTTGTTGAAAACGGCGGAGAGGTTGTAATGGGAGGACTTCTGGATTTTTGTATGTATTGTATCTATAATGCAGTTGTAGATGCAAAATTGTATGGAATAAGAAAACTCAAAGCATTTATGTTTAAAATTGCATATAGATTTGTTTTGAGTAGGCAAAGGTTCTTAATAAAAATTATAAAAAAACATAGTAATTTTACTCCACCTTCTGATTTTTCAAATACAATTAAAGCTGTAAAAGGATACATAAGTCTTGGTGTTAAAATGGGCGAAGGGTGGCTTTTAACAGCAGAAATGTTAGAACTTATTGAACAGGGTGTTAAGTGTATTGTATGTACACAACCTTTTGGTTGTCTGCCAAATCACATAGTCGGAAAGGGTATGATAAAAATAATTAAGGAAAACAACCCTGATGTTAATATTGTACCAATAGATTATGATGCAAGTGCATCAAAGGTTAATCAAGAAAACAGAATCAAACTAATGATGGCATCAGGTAAAGAAGCTATGGTTAAATTGTAATTTTCAACACACAACTAATATTTAATATAAAGCAAGCCACATTAGTGGCTTGCTTTACTTTACTTACAAACTGTAAAAGTATTTTTTTGATTTTTTTTGAAGTTTAAATCGTCTAATATTTCACCGAAATGGGTAATTTAAGGAAACTGCCGTGAAGCCTGATTTTATGCGAATTTGCGGAGTTTGCCTCCGGCATTGATTATTTCTGATACGGCACTTTAAAATAATCCAAATAAGCCTTAAATTTATCCTGTGCCGAAAGACAGGTATCAGTTAAATATCCTCTTTCCGTTTGCCATTCGGACAGACCTCTGTAATAGAACATTTTAAGACTATCATCAATAATAAACGGCACTATATTATTTTTGAGGCACTCTTTAAACATTATAAGCCTTCCGATACGACCGTTGCCGTCCTGAAATGGGTGTATTGTTTCAAACAGATAATGAAATTCAAGTATTTCATCAAGTGAATGTTTATCTTTTTTGTTATATTCGCAAAGTAGTTCTCTTATTTTTTTACCAACTATTTCGGGACTTGCGGTTTCTTTTCCGCCAACTTCATTAGGAAGCTTTTTATATTCGCCCACATTAAACCAATCTTTTCTCGAATCAGATGTGCCGGATTTTAAAATTAAATGAAGCTCTTTGAGTAAATTTTCCGAAAGCTTGTTGTTTGCCCTGTCAATGATAATATCAATACATTTAAAATGGTTTGCCGTTTCGATAATATCATCAACATTTAAGGCGTTGTTTTCCACTCCGACAGTATTTGTTTCAAAGATGTATCTTGTCTGGTCGTGTGTCAGCTTACTTCCCTCAATATGATTTGAATTATAGGTAAGCTCAATCTGTACCTTGTGATAAATTCCGCCTTTTACAGCTGATTTTTTCTCTGCTTTTAACCTTTCAAGCAGAGTTTGAGGCTCGGTTATTTTTTTGTTTATTCTCTCCGGCTTTTGGGCGGTTTCGGGAATGTTCCAAGTTTTACCCGTTATAAACGCACCTTCTATTTTGCCATCGGCACAGTATTTTCTGACTGCACGCTCTGACATATTCCAATTTTTCGCCATTTGAGATACCGTTAAATACTTCATACTATCACTTCCTGTAAATATTATACCACATTACAGGAATAAAATCAATACATTTTCAAAAATTCTTGTTTTTTTGCCGATAAAATCAAACTGTACTGTTTATTCGATTTTTCTGTCAATATATTCGTCTAACGCTTTTCGTGGTATCTTCCAGTTTCGTCCTACACGAAAGCCTTTTAATTCACCTGAATTAAGCAGATTATATATTGCGTTTTTTCCTATCATGAGTTCCTCCGTTACATCTTCGGGCGTTAATATATCATATGGATTTTCTAACATTAGCATCGCTCCTTTACGATTTTTATTATTTAATTGTTATTAAATTTGATTTTTAAATTCCTCAAAAAGCTCTATCGGTGTCGGAATATAACCGCAGTCAAATAACTTTGCGTCGCTGTTTGTTACTGTAACATAATTTGTTGCAATTAAATCTAACATATACAGGATGCGTTTGGTTTCTTTCTTGCCGAAAGCTGACTTAAATGCAGAATAAGCTGCGGATGCACTTCTGTCATTATTGGCTTGCTCAATAAATTCACGCATAAGTTCTTTGTTTTCTTGCTTCAAGCCGCTCATTTCTATTCTGTCCAAAGCTCTTTTTAAAGTACAGATTTCACCTTCACCAAACATCTTGGGAAGATAATACTGATATAATGATGTGCCGATAATATCGCCATATTCCATAAAATCCTGAATTGTGTCTATATCGTACTTTTTCTTCAAAGCTTTAACTTTGTCTTCCATACACCGTATTTCAATACGCACTATGTTTTTCGCTCTGTCAATTTCTGACTTAGGAAATACACTCTTTTTCTGTTTCTTCATTTCCGCATATTTGTTATATATCGAAACGGCAATATATTCACTTGAATATGCTGTAAAATCATCTTTTGTCGGTTTGGTTCTTTTGGATGTTTTATCATATATTTTGTATTCCGAAAGGCTTCCGGGAAGCTTTGCCCTTTTAGCAGTCTTTATGTATGCTTTAACCTGCTCTTGATTATCAAGAACAGCGTTTATACAAAAATCAATTCTTTTAAGCTTGCAGTTTTTGAGTTTAGGGAAATTGCTACTTTTATTCTTTAACAGCTTATTTACTTTTTCTTCAAGCAAACAGTAATTACTTGTATCAAAAAGCCCGACATAGAGATAGCGGTATTAGTATTGAGGACAATATTGCCCTGTGCGGCAATATTTAATACGCTGAACTTCGTGTGTCAGTATAAATAATATTGCAATACTCGTGAGCATATTATTATTTAGTATTTAGCGAGAATATTACTTTGGAGGTCGTTATATGCAGCAAGCAATTACAACAATGCCCGTAGGGGTTTTAGCAAATTATACAGATGTATTAAATAATACAAGAACTGTAAAACAGAGCGTTTTACTTAATGATAAAGAAAAAGCGGCTTTGGAAGAAGCCGTTGTAGAAGAATTAGTTAGGATATTTACACATAAGGTCAGTTGATTATATGGCGGAGCGGAAATTTCCCGTTCCGCCATAAGAAAGGAGTGTTGCTATGGCAATCGCCCTTTATGCACGAAAGTCTGTTGAGAAAGAGAACAGTATTTCCTGTGATACTCAAATTGAATATTGCAAAGCAATGATTAAGCCGGATGAAAGGCAAGAAAAAGTTTTAACTTTTGTTGACAACGGATTTTCCGGCGGAAATGTCAACCGAGAAGGTTTTCAGAATATGATGCGTAAAATTGAGCAAGGCAAAATAACAAAAGTACTTGTATATCGCCTTGACAGAATTTCAAGGTCTTTGGCAGATTTCGTCGGCATTCTTAATACCTTTAAGGAATATGGAGTGGAATTTGTATCAACTCAGGAAGCGTTTGACACTTCAAGTCCATACGGTGAGTTAATCGTTAAAATTTTAGCTGTATTTGCGGAGTTTGAAAGAGAGAGTATAATTTCAAGAGTAACCCAAGCCTACGAACACAGAAGCGAAATGGGCTTTTATATGGGCGGCAGACAGCCTTACGGGTTTGAACTTGAACCTACCGTTATTAACAATATTAAGACGAAAAAATTAAAGCCTATCCCAAACGAGATAGAGCAGATTAAATATATTTATGATACATATGCCGTAGAACAAGTAACACTGGGAAGGCTTTTGAAAAACTTACTTGAAAATGATATGCAAAGCTTATCGGGCGGTAAATGGACTACGGCAAAGCTATCAACAATAATAAAGAATCCTATTTACGTTAAAGCCGATAATCGTATTTATGAATACTTTCAAATACACAATGCACAAATTATAAGTCCGCCCGAAGCCTTTGACGGTATTCACGGAGTTCAGATTTACGGCAAAACCAAACACGAATCGGGTAGTAGCGATTGGTCTGATATTAAAGTGGTTGTTATGACGCACGAAGGTGTTATAGATTCGGGAACATGGATAAAAAACAATCAAAAATTAGCCGCTAATAAGCAAATAAGAAATGCCGTATCTAACAAAACATCTTGGCTTGGTGGTAAAATAATTTGCGGCAGATGCGGAAGAACTATGACAACAATTAAAGGCAAAACGGGAAGCGGCGAAATACGCAGATATTTTTCCTGCACCGGAAAAACTCATTTCAGGGATTGCAAAGGTGCAAAGGTTACGCTATATGCCGAGAGCTTGGAGGATATGGTTTATGAAAAAATTGCAGAAAAGCTTGATACCTTGAAGAATGTCAGGGCGACCGAAAAAAAGAATATTAACCCTGAAATCAATGAGCTTCGTAACAAGATAAAAGCGATAGAGCTTTCTCAAAGTAAAATAGCGGATATGTTGCTTTCTCCTGATGCCAATGCAGATTTGCTTGAAATAATGAATCAAAAAGCTTCAAAGCTTAAATCAGAGAAAACAAGCCTTCTTATAAGGATAGATGAGCTTGAAAATAACAAAATTGATGCAAAAAAGGTGGTCGATTTGTCAAAAAAGTGGAAAACCGCTTCTTTTGAGGAAAAACGAGGTGTATGTCAAATCTTAATAAACCGTATTATTATAGACAAAAACGGCAATGCCGAAATCGTTTGGAATATATAAAGTGCTTGGACAAACAACTGTCCAAGCACTTTATATATGGGTAAATTCTCCTTAAATTAGTATGGATTGCTTCACCAAATCTTTGAAAGTGGACTATTTCTCTTTCACGTAGGAATTTTATTGGCTCAATAACGTCTGGGTCGTCTGCCATTCTTAAAATATTTTCGTATGTTGCTCTTGCCTTTTGTTCTGCTGCAAGGTTTTCTACCATATCTGCAATAGGGTCTCCTTTTACAGCCATAGTAGACGCACTCCACGGAGTACCGCCTGCACTTTGAGGGTAAACGCTTATTCCATGGTCGGTATAATATTCACCAAATCCCATATCCTTAATTTGCTTAATTGTTAGGTTTTTAGTTAATTGATGAACTATTGTTCCAATCATTTCAAGATGTCCAAGCTCTTCTGTTCCAATATCAGTTAAGGTTCCCTTTGCCATATCTGTTGGCATTGAATATCTTTGAGAGAGGTATCTTAACGATGCACCCAATTCACCATCAGGCCCACCATATTGGCTAATAATGTATTTTGCCATCCTTGGATTTGGATTTTTAATGTTGATAGGGTACTGTAATTTTTTTGAATAATCCCACATTATTTATCACCGTCCTTTTCATTTTGCTTTTCCCAAGGCCAAGGGCCTTTTGTCCACATCCATTCCTTTTGACTTTCGTTAATGTTTATAACATTTAATGGACCATATAATTTTTCATAATGTTCAACACTTGCCTTGTATTTATTTAAAGTGTTATTGTATTCTTGTAATGCTGAATTTTCTGTTGGATGAGTGTCTAAATATAGCTGTAAATCATATAATTTAAAAGATAATTGCATAACCTGATTTAGCATTACATCATTATTTCTGGTCATTTATTCCACTCCATTCATAATCTGTTATTGGTTGGTTTAGGCACGGAAATATTGTTCCTGCCAACAAGCCTTGTTCTAAATCATACAGGCTTTCCGACCAAACTTGAATTGGAATGTAGGCATGTGCCAACATTTTGTTTGATTCTTGATTCATACAAAATCCCCCTTTTTTCTACAATATAATATATTCATATATTAAAATTTTTGACACTTGTTAACAATGTGTTAATATTTATATGTAATATTGACTGATTATTAAGAATATGATAAAATATGTAATGTGTTACATAATATGGAGGTGAGTAAATGACAAATAATAAGGATTTATTATTTTATGCACGAAAAATACACGAATGTATATTTAAAAAAGTTAATTATTTTTTAAAAAAATATGATGTTACATTACATCAATTAAATATTATGACTTATTTATACGAACAGGAAGCGTATTCGTCTTCACAAAAAGATATTGAAAAATATTTTGATATTAGTCATGAAAGTATAATAGGCCTGTTAAAAAGAATGTCGATTAAGAATTACGTAACAATTGAAGTAAATCCTAACGACAGACGAAGCAGAATTGTTAAATTGTCAAAAGAGGGTATTGAAAAATACGATGAAATTATGCAATTTAAAGATATTGGAGATAAACATTTAAAAAATTGTATATCCCAAGAAAAATATAAAATTTTAGAAGATATTGTTTACGAAATATATACAAAAATTGATGTTGAAAATAAGTCCAGCTAAGAATTGTCAA
>DCGP01000006.1:0-20056 GCA_002314595.1 Clostridiales bacterium UBA1775
TAACAAATGTTACATCAAGCTTTGGTGTAAAGGCTAAATATTCAGCTACACCTAAGACATTTACAGTAACATTCTATGATGAAGACGGTACAACATTACTTGATACTGCTTCAGGCATCGCATACAATGGTACAGCAACATATTCAGGTAATACACCATCAAAGAATGAAGATGCTGCAAATACATACGCATTTGATAAGTGGGTAACAATGACAGGTGCAAGTGCTACACTTACAAATGTTACATCAAGCTTTAGTGTAAAAGCTAAATATGCAACAACACCTAAGAAGTTTACAGTTACATTCTATGATGAAAACGGTACAACAGTATTAGGTACAGCTTCTAACATTCTATACAATGGTACAGCAACATACACAGGTAATACACCAACAAAGGACGCAGATGCAGATTACACATATGCATTTGATAAATGGGTAACAATGGATGGTACAGCAGATGCAGTACTAACAAATGTTGCAGAAAGTTATTCAGTTAAGGCATCATACATAGCAACATCAAAATATAGTGGTAATCCGGACGTTGATGTTGAGGTTGAAGTTGGTACAAACGACGTAACAGTTGACAACATCACAGTTGAACCTGGTACAGAGATTGCATCACTTGACTTCTCTGATATCGAAGGTAAGGAAATTACAGAAGCTAAGTTTGATAAGGATAACTTAGGCACATTGTCTGCAACAACTGACCTTGAAGTTAAACTTGACGACGGCGAAGGCGGTAAAATCAGCGTAGTATTTGATAAGAACGCTTTAGCAGCAATCGCAGGTGCTACAGGTGAAGATGTTGAACTTGTAGTTGGTAACATTGCTCCAACAACACTTAACTTAGATCAACAAAATGCTATTAGCGAATTGGATGATGTTGTAATCGTTAAATTTGAACTAAAAGTTGGCGGAAACACATTCACAAGCTTTGGTATAGGTAAGGTTACAGTAACAGCTAACTACGACAAGAAGAACGACGGTATCGTTAAGATGGCATATCTTGCAAAAGATGGCGAAGTTGAAGATATTGAAGATGTTACATACGACACAACAGCAAAAACAATTACAGCAACACTATCACACTTCTCAGAATATGCTATATACACATCAGACGACAAAGTAACAGTTAATTTCTATGATGAAGACGGTACAACTCTTCTTAAAACAGCAGAGGTTGTAATAGACTCATATCTATATGCAGCAGCTACTGAATCTAAATTATCTAAACTTGGCTATGAATTGACATTAGTTGACAAAGCCGATGGTAAGACAGAATACGATGAAGATGTAAAAGTATCAAAAGATATGGATGTAATTGTTGTATACGAAAAGACATCATCAGGTGGTGGTTCTACAGGAGTAGTAAGATCAGGAAATGGCAAAAAGACTGAAGATGAACCATCTACAGAAGACGAAAAAACTACTGATGAAGATACAACAGAGGATACAACAGAAGATACAAACACAGAAGACCAAACAATTAAAGGCTTTACAGATGTAACAGCTGAATTTGGTTGGGCTAAAGAAAGTATCAATAAGTTAGCTGAAATGGGTATTATCAACGGTAAGGGTGGCAACATCTTTGATCCGGCAGGTACAGTTACTCGTGCAGAAACATCTAAACTATTAACATTAGTATTCAAACTATCAGCCGGTGAAAAGGCTGTAACAGCTAAGGACGTTGATGCAGGTGCTTGGTACAAGACATACATTGACACAGTTTCAAGCTTAGGCATTATGGGTGGCTACGAAGATGGTACAATTAGACCTGAAGCAGCTATCAGCCGTCAAGAAATTGCAACATTGATTGCAAGAACATTAGGCGACGAAGTTCTTTCAGCAGTTGATACATCAGCAGTTAAGGCTTTTGCAGACGAAGCTTCAATCGCAGATTGGGCTAAGGCAAATGTTAAAAAGCTTGTTGCACTTGGAATCTTCAAGGGCGATGACGCTAACAAGTTCAATGCAGAAGCAAACTTAACAAGAGCAGAAGCTGCAGTATTATTCGACAGACTTCAATCACTTAACTTAGTAACTGAAGCAGTTGAAGAAGCTGTTGAAGAATAAGAATTAAACTTCGGTTGAAATCTTATTAAACTAAACATAAAGCGGTATGGATTATCCATACCGCTTTTTTGTATGTATAATCACGGTAAACTGCCATTATTAGACCTTAAAGAAACAGGAACCTAATATGGCGTCAAAATGAAATATAGTATTATTAGCAGTTTATATCACTGTTTATCAGAAATATAAGTGTAGTTACTTTTAAGAAAATTTTATATAAAAAAGGAGTTTCTTCCTAATATATAATACATAAAAGAAAATTATTTAAAACAAAAAGATTTGTTAACAAAGGCTGTGTTGTTATGTAAACTTAAAATCAATATATTGTGTGTAAAAATTTGAAATACACAATAAATATACGTTGAAAAAACAGAAATATTACAATTATGTTACAAATTTAAAATTCTTAAAAAAATTCCAAAAAACACTTGCATTTACAGTATTTATGTAGTATAATAGTTGAGTGTGATATGACATTACGATGATGCGGGAGGTTGCCGATTAGCGAAAAATCGGGTTTTTCCGCGGAGATTGTCCAGTTTTGAAAGCCGGGCGCCAATCACAAACTACAATAATATTTCTATGTTATCTTAACATTCTATTAGGGTAACTTTGCGTAATTTTAGGTAGTTTAGGCCCAGTTTTCCCCTAAAGGCGAACGCTGGGTTTTTAAAATGGCCCACTCGATACGCCCGGGTGAGTGTAAGAATTAAGGAGGAAATGCAAAATGGCAGCAGTAAAAGAAAAAATCAGAATCAGACTTAAGGCGTATGACCACGTTCTAATCGACCAATCAGCCGAAAAAATCGTGGAAACAGCTAAGAGAACAGGGGCAACAGTTTCAGGACCTATTCCGTTGCCTACAAAAAAGGAAGTCGTTACAATTCTTCGTGCAGTTCACAAGTACAAAGATTCTCGTGAACAGTTCGAAATGAGAACTCACAAGAGACTTATCGACATCCTAACACCGTCTCAGAAAACAGTAGAGACATTGATGAGATTGGACTTGCCTGCAGGCGTTGATATAGAGATTAAATTATAATCTCTCAGATGCCTTGGGATTAAGGTCATGTTTGCGGAAACACCGTAAACCAATAACCATATAGAAAGGAAGAATAGTATGCAAAAAGCAATCTTGGCTAAGAAACTTGGAATGACTCAAATCTTTGATGAGATGGGTAAAGTTATTCCTGTAACAGTTGTTGAAGCCGGACCAAACGCTGTTGTTCAAAAGAAGACAGTGGAAAACGACGGCTATGATGCCGTACAGGTTGGATTTATCGACCTAAAAGACAAAAAAGCAAATAAGCCTGTAAAGGGACATTTTGCAAAAGCTGGTGTTACACCAAAGAAATTTGTCAGAGAATTCAGACTTGATGATGTTTCAGGCTTAAATGTCGGGGACGAAATCAAAGCTGACGTATTCGCAGAAGGCGACAAAGTAGACGTAGCCGGTATTACAAAAGGTAAGGGTTACGCAGGTACAATTAAAAGATGGGGACAACACAGAGGTCCTATGACTCACGGTTCAGGTTATCACAGAGGACCGGGTTCAATGGGTATGTGTTCAGACCCTGGTCGTGTGTTTAAGGGTAAGAGATTACCGGGACACATGGGTGTTGACAAAGTAACAATTCAGAACCTTGCGGTTGTAAAGGTAGACGCTGAAAAGAATCTTATTCTTATCAAAGGCGGAGTACCTGGACCTAAAGGCGGTCTTTTAATCATCAAAAATACGGTTAAAAACCATAAGTAGTCGGGAAGGAGGAAATCAGAATGCCAAAAACAACATTATATAACACAAAAGCTGAAAAAGTTGGCGATATCGAACTTAACGATTTGATTTTCGGTGTTGAAGTAAACAAAGAAGCTATGCACACAATGGTTGTTAATTATCTTGCAAACCAAAGACAAGGTACACAAAGCACAAAGACACGTACAGAAGTTCGTGGCGGTGGTAAGAAACCTTGGAGACAAAAGGGTACAGGTCGTGCAAGACAGGGTAGTATCCGTGCTCCACAATGGACAGGCGGTGGCGTTGCCCTTGGACCAAAACCAAGAAGTTATCGTTTCACAGTTAACAAGAAACTTCGTAGATTGGCGTTTAAATCTGCTCTTTCTGCAAAGGTTGCTGAAAACGACATTATTGTTATTGACGAAATTAAGCTTGATACATTCAAGACAAAAGAAATGGCTGCAATCTTAAAAGCATTTGAAGTTGAAAATGCCTTGGTAGTTACAGCAGGTAGGGATGAAAACGTAGTAAGAAGTGCTGCAAACATTCCCGGAATTAAAACATCTATGGCAACAAATCTTAATGTTTATGATGTACTTAAATATAACAAGTTCATCGTTACAAAAGATGCAGTTTCCAAAATCGAGGAGGTGTATGCATAATGGCTAAGACAGCATATGACATTATTCGCAAGCCAATCATTACTGAAAAGTCAATGAATGCAACAGCAGAAAAGAAGTACACCTTTAAAGTAGACGCAGACGCAAATAAAATTGAAATCAAGAATGCAGTTGAAACAATCTTTGGCGTTAAGGTTGCAAAGGTTAGCACAATGAACGTTCTTGGAAAGTTTAAGAGAATGGGTGTACACATAGGTAAGCGTCCGGACTGGAAAAAAGCTATCGTTAAACTTACCGAAGACAGCAAAACAATCGAATTTTTCGACGGAATGAACTAATTTCCGGTCATATACTCAAAAACTTAAAAAGGAGTGAAAACAGTGGCAATTAAAAAATTCAAACCAACGACCCCGTCAAGAAGATTTATGACAGTGTCAACATTTGAAGAACTTGATAAGGTTGCTCCGGAGAAATCTCTGTTAGCACCTATTAAAAATACTGCCGGCAGAAACAGCTACGGTAGAATCACTGTTCGTCATCGTGGCGGCGGTGTTAAAAGAAAGTACAGAATTATCGACTTCAAGAGAGATAAAGATGGAATTAAAGCAGAAGTAGTTTCAATCGAATACGATCCAAACCGTTCTGCAAACATTGCACTTTTACAATACGAAGATGGAGAAAAGAGATACATTATTGCTCCACTTGGTCTTAAAAGAGGCGATAAGGTATTGTCAGGCGACGGAGCAGATATTATTCCGGGTAACGCAATGACAATTGCAAATATTCCGGTTGGTACTCTAATCCACAACATTGAACTTTATCCGGGTAAAGGCGCTCAATTAGTTAGAAGTGCCGGTAACTCAGCTCAGCTTATGGCTAAGGAAAACGGATATGCACAAGTAAGACTTCCTTCAAACGAAGTTAGAATGATAAGACTTGATTGTAAAGCAACAATCGGCGAAGTAGGTAACCACGATCATGAAAACATTTCAATCGGTAAAGCCGGTAGAAAACGTCACATGGGTTGGAGACCAACAGTCCGTGGTAGCGTAATGAACCCTTGCGACCATCCACATGGTGGTGGTGAAGGTAAATCACCGGTCGGACGTAAATCTCCGGTTACTCCATGGGGTAAGCCTGCTCTTGGTCTTAAAACAAGAAGCAAGAAGAAAGCATCAGAAAAGTTTATTGTTAAACATCGTAACAGTAGATAAGATCGTGATTAATTACCGAAAGGAGGAAACGGAATGAGTCGTTCATTAAAGAAAGCACCTTATGTAAGCGAAAAGCTTCTTAAGAGAGTAAACGAATTAAACGAATCAGGGGAAAAGAAAGTTCTTCAAACCTGGTCGCGTCCTTCAACAATATATCCTGAAATGGTAGGCCATACAATCGCGGTTCACGACGGCAGAAAGCATGTGCCGGTATATGTTACAGAGGATATGGTAGGACACAAGTTAGGTGAATTTGCACCAACAAGAACTTTTAAAGGTCATGCAGGCGCTAAAACATCTAAATAATTACTAATTTTGAAAGTTTTATTCAAACAGTTAAGTCTGTTGAAAGGAGGCAATATTTATGCAAAACTACGCAAAAGCGGAAGTTAAATACGTAAGAATTTCACCACGTAAAGTGAAAATCGTTATAGATTTAATTCGCGGTAAATCAGTTGGCGAAGCTTTGGCAATCTTAAAGCTTACACCAAAAGCTGCTAGCGAAGTTGTAGAAAAACTACTTTTGTCAGCAATGGCAAATGCAGAAAACAACCATGGTATGGATGTTGAAAAGTTGTATGTTGCTGAAATATATTCAAATGCAGGCCCAATGCTTAAACGCATTAGAGCAAGAGCACAAGGCAGAGCATTCAGAATCTTAAAGCGTACAAGTCATACAACAATCGTTTTAAAAGAACGTGAAGCTTTGGAGGTTGCTCCTAAGGCAGCTGCTCCTGTTGAGGAAGCAAAGGTTGAGGAAAAGAAACCGGCTGAAAAGAAGACAACAGCTAAAAAACCGGCTGCTAAAAAGGCAACAGCAAAGAAAGAAACTGCTGAAAAGAAACCGGCTGCTAAAAAGACAACAACAAAGAAAGAAACTGCTGAAAAGAAGCCGGCTGCAAAAAAGACAACAACTAAGAAAACTACTACTAAAAAAGCAGAAGCAGCTAAAACTGAAGAAGCATAAGGTAAGGAGGTAGAATATGGGACAGAAAGTACATCCACACGGTCTTAGAGTCGGTATCATTAAGGACTGGGATTCACGTTGGTTCGTAAATGACAGCGAATTTGGCGACAGTATTGTGGAAGATAATAAAATTAGAAAATTTGTTAAAAAAGCTTTATTCCAAGCTGGCGTAGCTAAGATTGAAATCGAGAAGAAAGCTAACAAAGTTACAGTATTTGTTCACGCTGCAAAGCCGGGTATTATCATCGGTAAAGGCGGTGCAGGTATTGAAAAGCTTAAAGCTGATATCTCAAAGCTTATTAACAAAGATGTTTTCGTTAACATCGTAGAAGTTAAACAAGCGGATACAAACGCTCAATTAGTTGCGGAAAACATTGCCGCACAACTTGAAAGACGTATCCCTTACAGAAAAGCTATGAAAGGTGCTATGGGCAGAACAATGAAGCTTGGTGCAAGAGGTATCAAGGCTATGTGTTCCGGTAGATTGGGCGGTGCTGAAATTGCTCGTTCAGAAACATATCACGAAGGAACTATCCCACTTCAAACAATCAGAGCTGACATCGATTATGGATTTGCAGAAGCAGATACAACATACGGTAAAATCGGCGTAAAAGTTTGGATTTATAAAGGTGAAGTTCTTCCTGAAACTAAGAAAGCACCAAAGGCGGAAGGAGGCAAATCACATGCTATCTCCAAAAAGAGTTAAATATCGTAGAGTAATGAGAGGCAGAATGACAGGTAAGGCTCTTCGTGGTAACAAGGTAACATACGGTGATTTTGGTATTCAATCTTTGGAACCATGTTGGATTACAGCTAACCAAATCGAAGCAGCCCGTGTTGCTATGACACGTTATATCAAAAGAGGCGGTAAGGTTTGGATTAAAATATTCCCTGACAAGCCGGTAACAGAAAAGCCAGCTGAAACTCGTATGGGTNNAAGACAAGAAAGAAGAAGAATAGCACTAATAAGTTCATTATTAAGCGTGTTAACTAATCGGAGGAGAACATGAGTAGAAGTTTAAAGAAAGGTATGTTCATCGAAGAACGCCTTGAAAATAGAATCAAAGCAATGAACGAATCTGGCGAAAAGAAAGTTGTAAAAACTTGGTCACGTAGTTCAATGATTTCTCCAGAGATGGTTGGTCATACGATCGCAATCCATAATGGTCAAAAACATATCCCAGTATATATCACAGAAGATATGATCGGATATAAGCTCGGTGAATTTGCACCTACACGTACCTTCAGAGGTCACGGTGGTGACAAAACTACAGCAGCTAAATAAGGAGGTTAGTTATGGCAACAAGAAGTAAACAAAAAGCTTTAAACCGTCAAGCTAATGCAGATACAAGACCAAGAGCAACTGCTAAATTCGTAAGAATTTCTCCATTCAAGGTAAGAGTCGTATTAGATATCATCAAAGGTAAATCAGTTAATGAAGCAATTGCAATTTTGGAAAATACACCAAAGGCAGCAAGCGAAGTATTAGTAAAATTAGTTAACAGCGCAGCAGCAAACGGCGAAAATAACCAAAACTTAGCAAGAAATGATATGTTCGTAGCAGAATGTTTTGCAAATGAAGGTCCAACACTTAAACGTGTACAACCTGTATCAAAAGGAAGAGCATATCGTATCAATAAGAGAACAAGCCACATCACAGTAGTTCTCGACACAGTAAAAGCATAATAGGAGGAATATCATGGGACAAAAAGTTAATCCAAACGGACTTAGAACTGGCGTTATTAAACCTTGGAATTCCACATGGATCGCAGACAAAGATCATTTTGCAGATAGTTTAGTCGAGGATAACAAGATTCGTAAGTTCATTAAGAAGAAATATTATGAAATGTCAATCTCTAATATCGTTATTGAAAGAGCTGTAGACAAGGTATCAGTAAACATTCATACATCACGTCCAGCAGTTTTAATCGGTAAATCAGGAGAAGGCGTTGAAACAATTAAGAAAGAAGTAGAAAAGATTGTTGCAGCAGGAAAGAAAGTAAACATCAACATCATGGAAGTTAAACATCCTGACATTGATGCACAACTTACAGCAGAATGGATTGCAAAGCAATTAGAACAAAGAGCATCTTTCCGTCGTGCAATGAAACAAGCAATGTCTAAATCAATGAAAGCTGGCGCAAAAGGTATCAAAACTATGGTTAGCGGAAGATTAGATGGAGCAGAAATTGCTAGAAGCGAACAATATAGAGAAGGTTCTATTCCACTTCAAACATTGCGTGCAGACATCGATTACGGTGTAGCAACAGCAAATACCACATTTGGTGCCATTGGTGTCAAAGTGTGGATCTACAAGGGCGAAGTCCTTGGAAAAAATCCACTTGAAGGAGGAAATCGATAATGTTAATGCCTAAACGTGTTAAAAGACGTCGTCAAATGCGTGGTAGAATGAAAGGCGCAGCACATAAGGGTAATGTAGTAGCTTACGGTGAATATGGTCTTATGGCTATGGAACCAGGCTGGATTACATCAAACCAAATTGAAGCAGCCCGTGTCGCTATGACAAGATATATCAAACGTGGCGGACAAGTATGGACAGACATCTTCCCACATAAACCAGTAACAAAGAAACCTGCTGAAACTCGTATGGGTAGTGGTAAAGGTTCACCGGAATATTGGGTAGCAGTTGTAAAACCCGGAAGAGTAATGTTTGAAATTGGTGGCGTATCAGAAGAAGTTGCTCGTGAAGCATTGCGTCTTGCTGCAAACAAACTTCCTGTTAAATGTAAGTTTGTAATTAAGGAAGAGGAGGGTGAGAGCAAATGATGAAAATTGGTCAACTTAGAGATTTGTCAGTTGATGAATTGACAGCAAAATTAAAGGAACTTAAAACAGAACTTTTCAATTTAAGATTCCAACAAGCAACAAATCAGCTCGATAACCCAATGCGTATTGTTGAAGTTAAAAAGACAATTGCAAGAGTTAACACTCTTTTGAGAGAAGAAGAGTTAAAATAGACTAATAGTCAAAGGAGGTATTGTAGTTGACAGAGCGTAATTACAGAAAAACCAGAGTTGGCAAGGTTGTAAGCGATAAAATGGAAAAAACAATCGTTGTTGCAATTGAAGACAGCGTAAAGCATCCGCTTTATAACAAGGTTATTAAAAGAACATACAAGCTTAAAGCACATGATGAAAATAATGAATGTGGTATAGGCGATAGAGTAAAAGTAATGGAAACAAGAAGACTATCAAAGGACAAGAGATGGAGACTTGTTGAAATTATCGAAAAAGCAAAATAATATCAGTCAATTTGAAAGGAGGACGTCGTTGTGATACAACAGCAAACACTTCTAAAAGTTGCAGATAACACAGGTGCAAAGGAAATTATGTGTATCCGTGTTATGGGTGGCTCAGTTAGAAAATTCGGAAACATCGGTGATGTAATCATTGCTTCTGTAAAAAAAGCAACACCCGGTGGAGTTGTAAAAAAAGGTGACGTTGTAAAGGCTGTTATCGTACGTTCAGTTAAGGGCGTAAGAAGACAGGACGGTTCATATATCAAGTTTGATGAGAACGCAGCAGTTATAATAAGAGATGATAAAAACCCAAGAGGTACACGTATCTTTGGCCCTGTTGCTAGAGAATTAAGAGATAAAGAATACATGAAGATATTGTCTCTTGCACCTGAAGTATTGTAAGTTTTTGTTATCACTCTAAAAGGGAGGTAAGTAGCTTGAATAAGAAACTACACGTTAAAAAAGGCGATAACGTTATAGTTCTTTCCGGTAAAGACAAGGGAAAGAAGGGCAAGGTTTTGTCAACATTTCCAAAGAGCGGAAAGATTATTGTTGAAGGCGTAGCTATGGCTACAAAGCATAAAAAACCAAGATCACAAACAGATGTTGGTGGTATCGTTCATCAAGAAACTCCAATTTACGCATGCAAGGTAATGCACATTTGCGATAAATGCGGAGAACCTACAAGAATCGCTCGTAAGGTTTTAGATGATGGTACAATCGTTCGTGTTTGTAAAAAATGTAATGAAATTCTATAATATCATTATTATAGGGAAGGAGGAGACAATATCCTATGACAAGAATGAAAGAGCTATATGATAAAGAAGTAGCCCCAGCATTAATGAAAAAGTTTGAATATAAAAGTCCAATGCAAATTCCAAAGATTGAAAAAATCGTTGTAAATATGGGCGTTGGCGAAGCTAAGGATAATTCAAAAGCTTTAGATTCTGCAGCAGGCGATATGGAAAAGATCGTAGGTCAAAAGCCTATCGTTACAAAGGCAAGGAAGTCAGTTGCTGCATACAAGATTCGTGAAGGAATGAATATCGGCTGTAAGGCAACTTTAAGAGGCGACAGAATGTATGAATTTATCGACAGATTATTCAATGTTGCATTGCCTCGAGTAAGAGACTTCCGTGGAATAAACGCAAATTCCTTTGATGGTAGAGGCAATTATTCATTCGGTATCAAAGAACAGTTGATTTTCCCTGAAATCGATTACGATAAAGTTGATAAAATCAGAGGTATGGATATTATATTCGTAACAACAGCAAAGACTGATGAAGAAGCAAAAGAATTACTAACTTTAATGGGTGCACCATTTGCACGCAGTTAATCGAGGAGGGATATAAGTGGCTAGAAAAGCAATGATATTAAAGCAACAGGGACCTCAAAAATACAAGGTGCGTGAATATAACCGTTGCAAAATTTGCGGCAGACCACACGCATATCTTCGTAAATATGGGGTTTGCAGAATTTGCTTTAGAGACCTTGCACATCAGGGTGCTATCCCAGGTGTGAAGAAAGCAAGCTGGTAAAAGACAGATTGTTATAATAACAGTCGGAAGGAGGTTACACAATGCAAATTACAGATCCAATTGCAGATTTGTTAACAAGAATCAGAAATGCAAGTAATGCAAAGCACGAAACAGTTGAAGTTCCTGCTTCTAATATGAAAAAGGCGATTGTAGAAATCCTTTTTGAAGAAGGTTACCTTAAAAAGTATGAAGTAACTGAAGATGGAAGACAGGGTTCAATTAAGATATGGTTAAAGTACGGCGAAGGCAAAAAGGAAGTTATTTCCGGTATTAAGAGAGTGTCAAAGCCGGGACTTAGGGTATATGCAAACAAAGAAGATATGCCAAGAGTACTAAAAGGCTTGGGTATCGCAATAGTATCAACATCAAAAGGTATTATGACTGACAAGCAAGCTCGTCGCGAAAATGTTGGCGGCGAAGTATTAGCATTTGTTTGGTAATAAATAGGAGGTATATTAAATGTCCAGAATAGGAAAAATGCCAATCCCTGTACCAAGCGGTGTAGACTTTAAGCTTGAAGGTAACGTAGTTACAGTTAAGGGTCCTAACGGAACACTTAGCAGGGAATTGCATAAAGATATGATTATTAAGTTTGAAAACGGTGAAGTTACAGTTAGCCGTCCATCAGACAACAAAGAGCATAGGTCATTACATGGTCTTACAAGAACATTGATTGCTAATATGGTTGAAGGTGTAGCAAATGGTTACACAAAAGAACTTCAAATCAATGGTGTAGGTTACCGTGCAGCTATGCAAGGCAATAAGCTTTGCCTAACACTTGGATATTCACATCCGGTAGAAATGGAACCAATTGAAGGTATTAAAATTGAAGTGCCACAACCAACACAAATTTTTGTTAAGGGTGCTGACAAGCAATTGGTAGGCCATGTAGCAGCTTTAATCCGCGAAAAGAGACCACCGGAACCATATAAGGGTAAGGGTATCAAATACGTGGACGAAGTTATTCGCAAAAAAGAAGGTAAGGCTGGTGCAAAGAAGAAATAATAATGTACTTTATTTCTTCCTACACAGTTTTTACAGTGTTATTAAGTTTTACGAAAGGAGTAAACTTGTATGATTAAGAAGATAGGCAGTAATGTTGCCAGAACAAGACGTCATATTCGTGTTCGTAAAAAAATCACAGGCACAGCTGAATGCCCAAGACTTAACGTATTCAGAAGCCTTAAAAACATCTATGCTCAAATTATAGATGACACAACAGGAAAAACTCTTGTTTCAGCATCAACACTTGATGAAAGCCTTAAAAAAACTTATGGTGGCAACAAAGATGCAGCTCGTGCTGTTGGTAAATTAGTTGCTGAAAAGGCTTTGGCAGCAGGTATTAAAGATGTAGTATTTGACCGTGGTGGTTATGTATATCACGGACGTGTAATGGAGTTAGCAGAAGGTGCTCGTGAGGGCGGTCTAAACTTCTAATATTGTAACAAATAAACATTTATCCAGAAAAGAAGGTGAGATAATGGCTAGTAAAATCGATGCAGGAGCATTAGATATAAAGGAAAAGGTTGTTTCATTAAACCGTGTTGCAAAGGTTGTAAAAGGTGGTAGAACATTCCGTTTCAGCGCTTTGGTTGTTGTTGGAGACGAAAACGGCCACGTTGGTTGCGGTATGGGTAAAGCAGCTGAAATACCGGACGCTATCCGTAAGGGTATCGAAGATGCAAAGAAAAATATGGTAGAAGTTGCAATGGTAGGAACAACAATTCCTCATCAAATAATTGGTAAGCACTGTGCTGGTGAAGTATTATTAAAACCGGCTACAGAAGGTACAGGCGTTATCGCAGGTGGTGCTGCACGTGCAGTAATCGAACTTGCAGGTATTAGAGATATCAGAACAAAATCTTTGCGTTCAAACAATCCAAAGAATGTAGTATGCGCTACAATTCAAGGCTTGGCTTCATTGCGTAATGCAGAAGGCGTAGCAAAGGTAAGAGGAATATCAGAAAAACAAGTATTCCGTGGAAAAACTGACGAAGTTGAAGCGTAAGGAGGGATAAAAAGTGGCTAAGACATTAAAAGTAACACTTGTTAAAAGCACAATCGGTCGTAAAGACGATCAAATAGCTACCGTTGCAGCGTTGGGTTTGCATAAAATTCGCAGCACAGTGGAACATCCCGATAATCCTCAGATTAGAGGAATGATAAACAAAGTTAGTCATTTGGTTAGTGTTGAAGAGAAATAATGCAAAGATAATAAATAAGGAGGTGTGACATAATGAAATTATGTGAATTGTCACCGGCTGTTGGTGCAACAAAAGCATCAAAGCGTATAGGCAGAGGACATGGTTCAGGTCAAGGTAAAACTGCCGGCAAAGGTCATAAGGGTCAAAACGCTCGTAGTGGCGGTGGTGTTCGTCCGGGTTTTGAAGGTGGACAAATGCCTTTATACAGACGTTTGCCAAAACGTGGTTTTTATAACAGATTTGCCAACAACTTCGTAGAAGTTAATGTTGCTGATCTTAATAAATTCGATGCAAATACAGAAATTACTGCTGAATTCTTAAAGGAAGCTGGCGTTATTTCAAAGATTTGCGATGGTATTGTAGTTTTAGGAAATGGCGAAATCGACAAAGCTCTTACTATTAAGGCAAAGAAATTCTCAAAATCAGCGGAAGAGAAAATCGTTGCTGCCGGAGGAAAGGTGCAGGTGATCTAATTGTTACAAACAATTAAAAATGCATGGAAAATTCCGGATCTTAGAAAGAAGATAATCTTTACTTTGTTAATGATTGTCATTTTCAGATTCGGCTCAGTAATACCGGTTCCGTTTTTAAGTGCGGAAGCTATTTCAAAGTTTATGGAAGGTATGGGAGAAGATTCACTTCTTAACCTTTTAAACACATTCTCAGGTAATGCGTTTAGTAACGCAACAATCTTTGCTATGAGTATTACACCTTACATCAACGCATCAATTATTATGCAGTTGTTAACAGTTGCAATACCGGCTCTTGAAAGATTGTCAAAAGAGGGAATGGAAGGCAGAAAGAAAATTGCTCAATATTCACGTTATGTAACTATCATTCTTGGTTTAATCCAAGCTTGGGGCTTGTATATGGCACTTAGAAATTCAATCAATGTTCCAACAGGAATTCCAAAATTCTTAGTTTCAGTAACAATTATTCTAACATTTACAGCAGGTACAGCATTCTTGATGTGGCTTGGCGAACAAATCAATGATAAGGGTATCGGTAACGGTATTTCAATCATTATCTTCGCAGGTATCGTTTCAAGAGGCCCACAACTTGTTCTTGCAATTAAGAGCTACCTTGAAATGGGTAAACTTAATTGGGTAACAACAATCCTACTTGTTGTAGTTGCATTAGCTGTTGTTGCATTAGTAGTTCTAATGAACGACGCTGAAAGAAGAATTCCGGTTCAGTACTCAAAGAGAGTCGTAGGCAGAAAAGTTTACGGCGGTCAAAGTACACATATTCCGATTAAGGTTGCAGCTGCAGGCGTTATGCCAATCATCTTTGCGATGAGTATTATGGCATTCCCTTCAACAATCGCAGGCTTCTTCGGTAAGACAGCTTCTAACACACAAAATGTTGTTGGTAAGTTCTTCTTGAACATAATGTCATCATCACATTGGTTCTACGGAATATTCTACTTCTTATTGATATTGTTCTTCACATATTTCTATACAGCTATTCAATATAATCCTATTGAAATGGCAAATCAAATGAAGAAGAACGGTGGCTTTATCCCGGGTATTCGTCCTGGTAAAACCACATCAGATTTTATAAATAAGAGTATGTCAAAGATTACTTTGGCAGGTGCAATATTCCTTGGAGTTATCGCTGTATTCCCAATATTCCTATCACAATTTGCAGGAATTAACATCAGTATCGGTGGTACATCACTTCTAATCGTTGTAGGTGTTGCACTTGAAACTGTTAAACAAATGGAATCACAGATGGTAATGAGACATTATAAAGGATTCTTGGAATAAAAATAACGTGATTTGTGGGGATTATCCCCACAAGCACGAAATATTTGGGAGGTTAACCCGATGAAAATGTTAATAATGGGAGCTCCCGGAAGCGGTAAAGGTACTCAATCCGAGATTTTAGTCCAAAAATTAGGTATTCCTACAATCTCAACAGGGGCAATGCTTAGAGCAGCAATTGCCGAAGGTACGGAGGTAGGAATAGAAGCAAAGAAATATATTAACGATGGAAAGCTTGTTCCGGATTCAGTTATGATTAACCTTGTTTTAGACAGGATTTCAAAGGAAGATTGTAAAGATGGTTACATCTTAGACGGTTTCCCAAGAACACTTGCACAAGCAGAAGCAATGACTAATGCAGGCATTGATATTGACTGTGCACTTATGATAGATGTTCCGGACCAAGATATTATTGATCGTATCGGTGGCAGAAGAGTATGTTCAAAGTGTGGCGCAACATTCCACGTTCAGTTTAAACCATCAGCAAAGGGCGACTTGTGCGACCAATGTGGTGCTAAACTTGAAATTAGGGCAGACGATGCTCCTGAAACTGTTGTAAGCAGACTTAAAACATATCACGAAGTTACAGCCCCGGTAATTGATTATTACGAAAAGCTTGGTAAACTTGTTTCAGTTAAAGCCGTTAGTGGTGTTGAAGCAACAACTGAGCTTGTATTAAAGGCGTTGGGTAAATAATATGATTAGCATAAAATCAGTTGCTCAAATTGACAAAATGAAACGTGCAGGTGAAATTGTTGCCCTAACACACGAGCTTATGAAGAAAAACGTGTGTGATGGTGTTACAACAAAGGAACTTGACAAAATTGCAGAAGAGTTTATCAGGTCAAAAGGAGCTATCCCGTCTTTTAAGAATTACAATGGTTATCCCGCCAGTATTTGTGCATCAATTAACGATGTGGTAATACATGGCATACCGGGAAATACCAAGCTTAAAAACGGAGATATAGTCGGTATAGATATAGGCGCGTACATTGACGGCTACCATGGAGACAGTGCAAACACATACGGTGTTGGCGATATTTCTAAGGAAGCAGCTGACCTTATAGAGGCTACAAAGGGTGGCTTTGAAGAGGGAATTAAAATGGCTGTTGAGGGAAACCGAATTGGAGATATTTCATCAGCAATTCAAAAGTATGTTGAAAGCAAGGGCTATTCGATAGTTAGAGAGTTCGTCGGTCATGGTGTAGGCGAAAAGATGCACGAGGACCCGGAAGTTCCGAACTATGGCAAGGCAGGGCATGGGCCAAGGCTTTGCAGTGGAATGACAATTGCTGTTGAACCTATGGTTAATGCAGGCAGACGAAACGTCTTGCTTCTTGACGACGATTGGACAGTAGTTACTGAGGACGGTTCGTTATCAGCACACTACGAACATTCAATAGCAATAACTAAAAACGAACCTGTATTATTAACTGTTTGTAGATAGTTAACGAGGTGAAAATATGAAAGTTTCTGCCGGTGATATAGTATATTCAATAGCAGGTAGAGATGCAGGAAGCTACTTTGTAGTAATTACTGCAGACGAAACCTTTGCGTATATTTGCGACGGAAGAAATAGAAAAACTGATAAACCCAAAAAGAAAAAGATTAAGCATCTAAAATTGGGTATTGGTCATTCGGAATATATAAGCAACAAGCTTGTATCAGGTACGAAGGTAACCAACACAGA
Source organism: Clostridiales bacterium UBA1775 (assembly GCA_002314595.1). Classification (GTDB taxonomy): domain Bacteria; phylum Bacillota; class Clostridia; order Monoglobales; family Firm-18; genus UBA1775. The sequence goes on from DCGP01000006.1 coordinate 17,066, forward strand.
ACTTCGAAGAGAGCTTAGTCCGTATGCAGAGCAGTAATCTCTTATGCGGGAAGCAAAATAGGCCGAACGTAGGCAGGGAGGAGATATATTATGGCTAAAGACGACGTTGTAGAATTAGAAGGAACAGTTGTAGAGGCTTTGCCAAATGCAATGTTCAAAGTAGAACTTGAAAATGGCCATCAAATTTTGGCACATATTTCAGGAAAGTTAAGGGTGCATTACATTAGAATTTTACCGGGAGATAAGGTTACAGTTGAAATGTCAACATACGACCTTACAAAGGGAAGAATTACATGGCGTGCAAAATAAAACTTTTTGAAGTCGGCAGAAATGCCGTATCGGAGGTGTATTTAAATGAAGGTAAGACCATCAGTAAAAAAGATGTGTGAAAAATGCAAAATTATCAAGAGAAAAGGCAAGATTATGGTAATTTGCGAAAATCCAAAGCACAAGCAAAGACAAGGTTAATGCAGTTTTATACATTTAATTGCGGCTGACAATGCATAGCATGGCAGAAACATTTATCCTTGTGCAGGAGTTTGTGCCTCGCTACGTAATTGTAGATTGAATGGAACAGCAAAAATCTTGAAATTTTAACAATAAAAACATATTAACCAAATTACGGAGGTGAATATATCAATGGCAAGAATAGCAGGTGTTGACTTACCAAGAGAAAAACGTGTTGAAATCGGTTTGACATACGTTTACGGTATTGGCGTAAGCAGTTCAAGAAAGATTTTGGCAAAGGCAGGAATAAATCCTGATACAAGAGTCAAAGATTTAACAGAGGACGATTTAGCAAAATTAAGAGATATTATCGATGAAGAATATACTGTTGAAGGTGATTTGCACAGAGAAGTAGCTCTTAATATTAAGCGTTTACAGGAAATCGGTTGTTACCGTGGCATCAGACACAGAAGAGGCCTTCCTGTACGTGGACAAAACACAAAGAACAACGCAAGAACTCGCAAGGGTCCAAAGCGTACTATTGCAAATAAAAAGAAATAATAAAATAACTCACAATTAAATGAAGGAGGGATTTTGCTATGGCAAAAGTTGCCACAAGAAGAAGAACCGGTAAAAGACGTGAACGTAAGAACATAGAAAAAGGCGCTGCACATATTCGTAGTACCTTTAACAATACTTTAGTAACAATCACAGACCTTGCAGGAAACGCAGTTTCATGGGCAAGTGCAGGTGGTTTAGGTTTTAGAGGTTCAAAGAAAAGCACACCTTTTGCAGCACAAATGGCTGCAGAAACAGCTGCAAAAGCAGCAATGGAACATGGTATGAAAACAGTAGAGGTTTATGTTAAGGGTCCTGGGGCAGGTCGTGAAGCTGCAATCAGAGCATTGCAAGCAACAGGCTTGGACGTAACATTGATTAAAGATGTTACTCCTATCCCACATAACGGTTGTCGTCCACCAAAGAGACGTCGTGTATGATTTTTAAATATAGGAGGTGTTAGATTATGGCAAGATATACAGGAGCCGTTTGCAGATTGTGCAGACGTGAAGGTGAAAAATTATTCCTTAAAGGTGAAAGATGCTATACAGATAAATGCGGACTTCAACGTCGTGCTTATGCTCCGGGCCAACACGGTCAGGGCAGAAAGAAGCTTTCAGAATATGGTTTGCAGTTAAGAGAAAAGCAGAAAGCTCGTCGTTATTATGGCGTATTAGAAAGTCAGTTCGCTAAATATTTTGAAATGGCTAACAAAAAGTCAGGTGTTACAGGTGATAACTTGTTATTCATCTTAGAAAGCAGACTTGATAACGTAATATATCGTCTTGGTTTTGGTACATCACGTCCTGAATCAAGACAGCTTGTAAGACATGGACATTTTACAGTTAACGGTAAGAAGGTAAATATTCCTTCATACTTAGTAAAAGTTGGTGATGTTATTGCTATTAAAGAAGAAAGCAAATCATCAGAAAAGATCAAGAGTGTAATCGAAACTACTTCATCAAGAGTTGTTCCGAAGTGGCTTGACCTTGATAACAACACACTTACAGGTAAAGTAGTTGCAGTTCCGGAAAGAGATGACATCGACCTTCCATTGGAAGAACATCTTATTGTCGAATTGTATTCTAAGTAAGGATTACCCTCGTAATGAATATCCGGGTTATTGGATATGGCATTACAGTAAGCAAAATATAATATATTTGGTAAGGAGGGTTTTATAAATGATCGGAATAGAAAAGCCGAAAATCGAGTGCATAGAACTTAGTGAACGTGGGGATTACGGTAAATTTGAGGTAGAACCATTAGAACGTGGTTATGGTATGACATTAGGCAACTCTTTAAGAAGAATTTTGCTATCATCATTACCGGGTGTTGCAGTATCATCAATTAAAATTGATGGGGTGTTACACGAATTTTCAACAATTCCGGGTGTTAAGGAAGATGTTACAGAAATCGTTCTTAACATTAAGGACTTGTGTGCAAAATTATATAGCGATGGTCCAAAGGTTGTATATATCGAAGCCGAAGGCCCTGGCGAAGTATGCGCAAGACATATTAAGGCAGATGCAGATGTAGAAATCCTAAACGGAGATTTACACATTGCAACATTAAACAAAGATGCAAAACTTTATATGGAAATAACACTTAATAAGGGAAGAGGTTATGTATCACAGGATAAAAACCGTGTTACAAATCAAGGCATCATCGGTACCATACCGGTAGACTCATTGTTCTCACCGGTGCGCAAGGTGAACTATACTGTTGAAAATACACGTGTAGGACAGGTAACCGACTTTGACAAGCTTACATTAGAGGTTTGGACAGATGCTTCAATTTCTCCTGACGAAGCAATTTCATTAGGTGCAAAAATATTAAGTGAACATCTTAACTTATTCATTGATCTTACAGAAGGCGTTAGAAATACTGAAATTATGGTTGAAAAGGACGACGTTAAGAAGGAAAAGGTTCGTGAAATGACTATTGAAGAACTTGACCTTTCAGTACGTTCATACAACTGCTTAAAGA
>DCGP01000006.1:20115-20403 GCA_002314595.1 Clostridiales bacterium UBA1775
AAGATGATATGATGAAGGTTAGAAATTTGGGAAGAAAGTCTTTAGAAGAAGTTAGAGAAAAACTTCACGAGTTAGAAATGGATTTTAAGACTGAAGAAGATTAATTTATGATAGGAGGCGGCAACTACAATGGCAGTTCAAAGAAAATTGGGAAGACCAACTGACCAGCGTATTGCAATGCTTAGAAATCTTACAACATCATTGCTTGAAAACGGTAAAATCGAAACAACTGTTACAAGAGCAAAGGAAGTAAGAAGCACAGCAGAAAAAATGATTACGCTTGGTAAA
>DCGP01000006.1:20512-61824 GCA_002314595.1 Clostridiales bacterium UBA1775
ATGCTGACAGAAACGGCGGATATACAAGAATTATTAAAATAGGTCCACGCCGTGGAGATGCTGCAGAAATGTGTATTATCGAATTAGTATAATAAATAATATGAAAGCCGGACATTATTACCCGTTCGGCTTTCTATATATTCTTTAAATTTAATATCGGGGTGTGGCTCAGTTTGGNNTGAATGGGGTTCAAGAGGCCGCTGGTTCAACTCCAGTCACTCCGACCAAAAATCGACAAGTACGAAGGTGCTTGTCGATTTTTATTGAAACTTTTAAAGATTATCGGACGTATAAAATAGTGAAAAATGGACAGCTCATTACGTGTTAAACTCAAACAGCTTGTATCAATGTAATAAAGGTATGCAACAAACGGATATCTTTATTGAAATTTTAAAAACTTATTGGTTATAAAATGATAGGTTATTGACTATATTTTATGTTTATAGTATAATAATCTCATAAAAGGAGTGAATAAAATGAAAAAAATTATTTCAATGGCAATGGTAATTGTCATGTTGTTGTCAATATCAACAGTTTACGCGTTTACGGATATGCCGACAGACCAAAAGAGTGCAACTGCAATGGAAAATGCAGTTAAAAATGGGTTGCTAAATGGTGTTTCGGAAACATCTATTGCTCCTAATGACTCCCTAACAAGGGCGCAAATGGCAGCAATCATCACCAGGTGCTTGGGTGTAACAAAAACAGCAGACGTTTCAGCGTTTCCGGACCTTGTAAAGACAGAATGGTACTACGATTCTATTCAAAAGGCAGTTGCAATCGGTGCATTAAATGGCAGTGATGGCAAAATGCTTCCGGACACAGAAATTACAGTAGAACAAGCCTTTACGGTGGTTGCAAGGGTGTTTGATTTGCAATATAAAAAGGATGATGCTTCAAATGGCTTTGCAGATGCAAGTAAAATTTCCGATTGGGCAAAGGATAGCATCAATAAAATCGTGTTCGGTGGATATTGGGAAGCAACAGGCAATCTAAATCCTCAAAAGCCTATTACAAGGGCAGAATTTGCAATCCTAATGGACAATATGGTAAAGGAGTATATTACACAACCGGGCACATATAATACATTGCCAAATGGTAACGTAGTAATTAAGTGTGAAGGGGTAACAATCAGCTCTGCAAGCACAACAGGAGATATTTACATTGCCGATGCAGTTACAGGCACAACTGTTGTAGAAAATACAACAGCAGAACGTGTGGTTATCCGTGGAGGTAGCTGTAAGGTTTCAGGTACATTTGGTTGGGTTCGTGCAGTTGAGGACAACACCAAAATCATTTTGGGTAATGTTCAAATCAAGGAAACAAAGGACGGCTCAAAAGGAAAAATCTATTCAGATAAAACCAAGACAAATTGCAAAATTGACCTTGGAAAAATCAAATTATAATCAATGTTAAATCGACTAAAACGCTCTTGTTAAAAAAGGGCGTTTTTTGTATGGAATTTATTAGAAAAAAAGTAAAAAATTTTTAAAATATCTATTGACAAAAATAAGACATGGGAGTATAACAAACTTAACTATACTAATATAGGATAGAAATATGAAAGGGGACTTAAAAATGAAAAAGTTTTTAAGTATTTTGTTAGCTGTAATGATGCTAACAACTGTATTTGCAACTGTATCATTTGCAACCGATGAATTTGGGGCAAACTCTTGTATCAAAATTACAAGTGACGCAGCATTCCAATTATCATTCAAATCAAAGGGTTGGAATGGTACTATGGAATACAGTACAGGCGATGGTTGGACAACAATTCCAAACATTTTAACTAAGCCAAATGCCGCTTTGGTTGGTGGAAAGTATGTGGTTTACCTAAGAGGTACAGGCAATACTGTGGTTACAGGTGCAGCCGGTTCAAACAATGGAATTAGATTAAAGGGTACAGGCACATTTGATATTAGCGGTAATATCATGACTTTGCTTGACTACGCAACAGCTGCAACAAACAAAACAGTTGGTAATAATGCATTTACCGGTTTGTTTGCTTACCTATCAACAGATACAAACAACAATAACAACAACATTGTTAGTGCACCAACACTTCCTGCTACAACAATTGGCGACAGTGCGTACAAGGAAATGTTCTCTAAATGTTCAAGCTTGAAAAGTGCTCCAAGCCTTGCATTTGAATCAGTAGGTAGTTATGCTTGTGAATCTATGTTTAATGGTTGTACAGCACTTGAAGGTGTTCCAAGCTTCACATTTACATCTATTTCAGTAGGTTGCTTTAAATTAATGTTTAACGGATGCTCAAATCTAATTTGCGTATCAGAAGACCCGGGTGCAGGTTCTGCAACTTTTGTTACACCTAATGTAGAAACAAAGACAAACTGGTCATTAAGTATGTTTGCTAATACAAGCACAGAAACAACAGTAGTTACACCTGCTTTAAATACAACATACTATGTAAATGCTGCCGGTTCAGCTACACACACAGAATGTGTTGAATTTGAAGAAGATGCTGACGATGTAGCAAATCGTTTAGTTGAATTTACATTTGACGATTCATCAGTTTTAGTAACACAGGATACAATCAGTGAGATGATTTCTGACTATGGTACTCTTGAAGGTATTATTTCTTTCGGTATTGATTTAACAGACATTCCAAGTAGTTTGAATATAATAAGTGCTAGACTTATTTCAGACAATTAATAAGAGGGAGGATAAACAATATGAAATATATTAAACCTGAAGTTCAAATTGTTAAGCTTAACTCTAAAGATATCATTAAGACATCTGGCTTTGTTGGTTCAATTAAAACCGGAACATCTTCATTAGAAAATAAAGCTTCTGTTTCATACACATCTTTACTTTCAAAACCAGAATAATTTGAACAAATAATTATTTAAAACACTCTTGATTATTCAAGAGTGTTTTTTTGTTGCATTATATGTAAATTTATGATAAAATATCATTGAGGTGATAAATATGAAAAGATTTTTAATAATGCTACTTGTTTTGTGTAACATTTTCACTTGTATGACCTGCTTTGCACAGGACGATATAAAGGTTGTAATTTATGGAGAGCAAATAGAATTTGACGTTTCGCCAATGTTAATTAACGACAGAACAATGGTTCCAATGCGCAAGATTTTTGAAACCTTGGGGGCAAATGTAAAATGGTTTGAAGAGAGCGAAACTATTATTGCTACAAAGGGCTCTAAAATCATTACTATGGAAATAGGGTTGTCGTCAATTAGTGTAACAGATGTAGTTTTAGGCAAAAGTGATACTGTTACAATAGATGTTCCACCACAAATTGTTAACGACAGAACATTAGTTCCAATTCGTGCAGTGTCCGAAACATTAGGCAAATTGGTAACTTGGGATGATAATACTCAAACTGTTTATATTGACGATATTAAGTAGGAGATAAAATGACTATATATTTTTTAATACTATTGATTTCGGCTGTTTCCGGATTTGTTCAAACAATAAGTGGTTTTGGTTGTGCAGTTTTAATGATGCTTGGGTTGCCTTATTTATTAAGTATCGGCGATTCAGCATCTGTTTCAACTGCAATTTGTATGGTACTGAATATTATTCTTGTTGTTAAATACGGTAAGCTAAAATCTATAAAAGAAAATTGGCTTATGATAGTCATATATACTGCATTTAACTACATTAGTATTATGTTCATAAAGTATATAAATGTTGAATTGATGGGTATTTTATATGGCGTATTTATGATACTTATGGCGTTATATTTCTTCTTGTTTGACAAAAAAGTCAAAAATGTTGGAATGGTATTTTGCATATTAAGTGCACTGTTTTCAGGTATTGGAGCCGGCATTTTTAGTATCGGAGGCCCTCTTTTGGCAGTTTGCTTTTCCCAAAAATACGACAACCACAGCGAATATATGAGCTCCATTCAGTTAACATTTTTGTTTGGTAGTGTAATGGCATTGTTGGGGAGAGTTATTAATAATGTTTATACTGTTAACCTAATACCATACAGCCTTATTGGTATTGCAGGCGTGTTAATAGGTCAATATTTTGGTGGTAAATTTACAAACAAAGCAGATTCTAAAATTATTAAGACAATTATTTATGGCTTTGTTGCAGTTTCGGGTATTATAACCATTGTAAAATATATAAATTTAATATAATCAAAAAATCCTCGTATTGTACGAGGATTTTTTTGAATACATTTTTGTTTTTTATTCGTTGTAATAAATGAAAGTACTTTTAGGAGGTGGAAAAAATAGATTCTAAAATAATTATAGCAGAATTGATGGAAAAGTATAAAAATCTTGTTTTTTCCGTGTGCCTCAAAATAACCAAGGACTATTTTATGGCAGAGGATATTACACAAGAAACGTTTATTTCTGCATATAAAAACCTTGATAGTTTTTACAATATCAATGAAAAGGCTTGGCTTTGCAGAATTGCAACCAACAAATCCATTGACTACCTTCGCAAGATTGACCGTAGGCAAGAAGACGTTTTAGAGGATTATAAGGAAATAAAGTCAAATGACAATCCTTGCGATGAAGTTCTTGCAAAGGATGTTTTAGAACGGTTCTTAAAATGTTGTAATAGGTTGGACGAGCCATATAAATCTGTGGCGATTAAATATTTTGCCCAGTCTAAAACAGCAAATGAAATTGCAACAGAAACAGGTACAAAAATCAAAACTGTTCAAACTCAAATATTTAGAGCAAGGGAAAAATTAAAAATATCATTTGGAAAGGAGATTAAAAACAGTGAATAAATTAGATTATTTAACCGACCAACAACTTAACGATTTAATTGAAAAAACGGAAAAAGAAGATGTTGTTAAATCTCCTCCGGAGGTTGAACAAAGGGTTATGCTTGCAATTTCTAAAATGCAAACAAAGGAAAATTTGCATTTGTATTATTTCAAGGTAGCTGTGGCAATGGTTGCGTGTATTGCAATTTTATTTGTTCCAAAAGGGAGTTTATTTACTCATAGGGGCAATTACTCAATGACGGAAATCATTGATACCAATAATAAGAGCTTTTTTGACGGCAAATTGGACTTTGTTACAAAAATATTTGACAAGATAGGAGATATCAATTATGAAAAAAATTAAAAGAAACGGATTTTTTACATTTATTTTTTCCTTTTTTCCGGGACTTGTGGAAATGTATTCCGGCTTTATGAAATCCGGCGTCAGTATTATGGGAATGTTTTTCCTGTCCCTTTTTGTATCTTACGAATTACGTATGGAAAGTATGCTCAGCATTTCAACATTAGTGTGGTTTTTTGGATTTTTCCATGCTCGAAATGTTGCTTGTTACTCTCAGTCTGAACTTGAAGAAAAAGATGATATTTATGTGTGGGAAGAATTTGTTTCCGGCAAATATTTAAGGGTTTCTTCACAGAAAATGCGTAAATGGGTGGCAATTTTTCTAATTATTATAGGAATATTGGCTTTTTGGAATATTGCAATGAATTTATTGCTACCATTTATTCCAAAGTATATTTGGAATATGATTATGCCTATTTTAAAGGCAGTTCCAAAGGTTGTATTTACTGTGATTATTATTGGATTAGGAGTTAAACTAATTAAAGGAAAAAAGGTGGAAAATCAAGATGGAAGATAATAAAAAAATTCATCGTACAGGCACACTGACAGCAGGCGTTTTTCTAATAGTATTTGGAATATTGTTTTTATTAAAAAATTTCTTTAATATTTTTAGTTACAGCCTGATTTTCAAGCTTTGGCCTTTGATTTTTATTATGCTTGGCATTGAAATGTTGATTTTTAATTGTAAGGATAAAAAGTTTTTATACGACAAAGGTGCAGTGTTTGTAATAGTTCTTATGTCGTTTTTAGCCGGAGGACTTGCCATAATTAACACTATGGTGGAAAATAATATGCTAAAATAATCCCCTCATTTTAGTCAACCATTTTATATTAAAATGGTTGATTTTTTTTGTCATATTTGATATAATGAGAATAATAGGAAAGGTGGGGGTTTAATGGACATTTACGTGAAGTTAATAAGCTCTTTAATTTTACCGATTGTGGTATCTATATTATTTTATTTTTTAGAAAAGAAGACTAAGTTTAGCAACTTAACTAAATGGGCAAAGCAAATAATTATTGGTATTGCCTTTGGTGGAGTTGCTGTATTCGGCACAGAATTTGGGGCTCAAATTAACGGGGCAACAGTTAATGTTCGTGATGCAGGCCCAATGTGTGCAGGCTTGTTATTTGGTGCTCCCGCAGGTATTATTGCCGGTGTAATCGGTGGTGTAGAACGTTGGTTTGCAGCATATTGGGGTGCCGGCGCATACTCACAGGTGGCTTGCTCTGTATCAACTATCCTTGCCGGTATTTATGCAGGTCTTTTGCGTAAGTATATGTTTGATGACAAGCGTCCGTCATGGGCATTTGGCTTTGCAACTGCGGCAGTTATGGAAACTCTTCATCTGTTAATACTATTCCTAACTCATCTTTCAGACTCTGTTCGTGCATACGAAATTGTAAAAATTGTTACAGGCCCAATGGTTTTGTATAATGGTATTGCAGTTTCAGTGCCTATTTTAATTATTACATTTTTAGGAAAAGGCAAAAATATTGGGGAAAAGAAAATCAAAAATATTGCTCAAAAGGTTCAGGCTCGTATGCTTATATGCGTAGTTTTAGCATATTTGGTAACAACCTCGTTTGTATATATGCTTCAAACAGGAACAGCTCAGACAGATGCACAAAAATCTATGGAACTAAATATCGCCGATGTAAAGACTGAAATCGCCTTAGCAGGCATAAACAGAATTGCTAATTTAACATATAATCGCCATATTGGTGAGGACGGTTATGTTTTGATTGCAAATATTGGTGGTGGTATACTTAGCAAACCGTCAAAGGTTAAGGCAGATTCGCTAATTGATATGAATATAAATATTTATACCAGCGATGTTAAGGAAATGGAAATGACGGAAATAAAAATAGACGGTGTCGAATATTTTTGGGAATATAGCAAGCTTGGCAACTATTACATAATTGCATTTATTCCGGAAGCGTCAGTTTTCAAATCTCGTGATGACGCAGTTTATATTAACTCGTTTATGGAAATATTGGTATTTGCGGCACTGTTTGCACTTATTTATTTCCTAATTAAACGATTGGTTGTAGATAATATTCGTTCGGTAAATGCCGACCTTGAAAAGATTATAGGTGGAGATTTACAGGTTACGGTAGATGTTCGTACAAGTTCCGAATTTTCATCACTTTCCGATGACATTAACTCCACAGTTACAACTCTTAACAGATATATTGAAGAGGCAGCTGCTCGAATTGATGCAGAACTACAATTTGCTAAAAATATTCAGGCATCAGCTTTGCCTTCAATTTTCCCGGCATATCCAAACGCTTCACAGTTTGATATTTATGCAACAATGGACACAGCCAAGGAAGTCGGTGGCGATTTCTATGATTTCTATATGCTTGGAGATAACAAAATAATAATACTAATGGCAGATGTATCAGGCAAAGGAATTCCTGCGGCAATGTTTATGATGCGTGCAAAGACAATGATTAAAACTCTTGCAGAGGAAGGGTTGCCGGCAGATGAAATCTTTACGCAAGCAAATGACAAGCTATGTGAGGGTAACGATGCAGGTATGTTTGTAACGGCTTGGATTGGTATTTTAGATATTAAAACAGGACATATGACCTATGCGAATGCGGGCCACAATCCACCACTTATTTACAACAGCGCAGAGGATAAGTATTCATACTTAACTTGCAAGGCAGGTTTTGTCCTTGCAGGTATGGAGGGTGTAAAATACAAACTTCAAGAGCTTGACCTTGTACCAAGTGATAAAATTTACTTATATACAGATGGTGTAACAGAAGCAACCGATAGTAACAACGAGCTTTATGGCGAGGACAGACTTCTTAACTTCTTGAACGCAAATACCAAATTGGAGGCTAAGGATACTTTAGAACAGATTAAGGCTGATGTTGATAAATTTGTTGGTGATGCAGAACAATTTGACGATATCACAATGCTTATGCTAAAATATTTTGGCGATAAATAGCGAGGGGATAATTTGATTACATTTATTATATGCGTATTAGCTTTGATTTTTGGATACATATTTTACGGCAAATATATTGACCGTGTATTTGGCTCTTCGGCAGACAATATTACCCCGGCAGTAAAAATAAATGACGGTGTAGACTATGTTGTTATGAAGCCTTGGAAGTTATTCCTTGTCCAGCTTTTGAACATAGCAGGCTTAGGGCCTATATTTGGGGCGTTAAACGGTGCATTGTTTGGGCCGATAGCATACGTTTGGATTGTACTTGGTGCAATTTTTGCCGGTGCAGTTCACGACTATATGTCCGGTATGATTTCTATGCGCCATAATGGTATGAGTGTAGCAGAAATTTCAGGAGAATATCTTGGCGACGGCGTTAGAAAAGTAATGAGATTGTTTTCAATATTTTTGCTTATTATGTTTGGTGTTGTATTTTCCAAAGGCCCGGCAGGGCTAATTGCTCTATTAACACCTGAAAAATACGGGGAAACATTTTGGTTTGTAATTATTGTAGCATATTATTTTATTGCAACATTTGTTCCGGTGGATAAGGTAATAGGCAGAATTTATCCTATATTTGGTATATGCCTAATAGCTATGGCGCTTGGGGTTGGCAGTGTGATAATGTTTAGTGGCAAATACCAAATGCCTGAACTCTGGAACAATTTTACCAATGTTCATCCAAATAATTTATCGGTTTGGCCATTCTTGTTTGTAACAATTACATGTGGGGCAATTTCAGGCTTTCACTCAACACAATCTCCCATGATAGCAAGGTGCTGTGCCAGTGAAAAGCAAGGGCATAAAGCGTTCTACGGTGCTATGATTGCCGAGTCAATTATTGCACTTGTATGGGCGGCAGCAGGGGTTTCATTTTATGAAAATTCTCAAGCGCTTCTGCAAGCAGGTGGAGGAGTTAATACTGTTGTGTATGAAATTTGTACATCTACAATGGGCAAAATCGGTGGTATTATTGCTATGCTTGGTGTTATTGTATGTCCTATTACATCAGGGGATACTTCATACCGTTCTGCAAGGCTTTCTGTTGCAGATTGGTTGAAATTTGACCAAAAGGATTGGAAAAAACGCCTTTTACTAACTGTAATAATTTTGGGTATAGGCGTTGCAATATCATTATTAGATTATTCAGTTGTTTGGAGATACGCTCAATGGATTAACCAATTTATAGCAATGATTGTGCTGTGGACAGGTGCTATGTATTTGGTTAAAAACAAGAAAAATCACTTTATATGCTCCGTTCCGGCAACATTTATTACAGCAATGTTTTTCACATACTTTGTGCAATCACCGGAATGTTTAGGTGCGTTAATCGGCAATTTATTAGGTTCATATTTACCAATTGTATCAATTACATTTGGTTTGATTATAACATCTGTTATCTGCATTTTATTTGCAATAAAGTGTAAAAAGCAAAAAGAATTTTAATCAAAAAGGGGTAAAGTTAATCTTTATCCCTTTTGTATAATATAAAATAATAATAGGAACTATTACTGATATGAAGTATAATAAAATAAAAAAGGGACAATTTATATGTAGACCCAACAGATTTATAGCACAAGTGAATATTGACGGCAAGGAAGAAACCTGTCATGTTAAAAATACAGGTAGGTGCAAGGAACTTTTAACAGAAAATGCAACAGTTATTTTAGAGGAAAGCGACAACCCAAACAGAAGAACCAAATATGACCTTGTGGCAGTATATAAAGGTGATTTGCTAATAAATATGGACAGCCAAGCACCTAACAAAGTCTTTTATGAGTGGGCAAAATCTTACTTTAAAAATATTACACTTATCAAGCCTGAATGCAAGTATAAAAATTCACGTTTTGACTTTTATATAGAGGCAGATAACAAAAAGATTTTTGCAGAGATTAAAGGAGTTACATTAGAAAAAGATGGTGTATTGATGTTTCCCGATGCACCTACCGAAAGGGGCATAAAGCATTTAAACGAGCTTGTAGACTGTGTTAAAAACGGATACGAAGGATATATATTTTTTGTAATACAAATGGACAGAGCAAAATATTTTACGCCTAATGTTGCTACTCATAAACAGTTTGCAGATGCACTTAAAAACGCACATAAAAATGGAGTTAAAATAGTTGCAGTTAATTGCATTGTAACGGAAAATGAACTAAAAATAAATGATTTTGTTGAAGTAAGATTATAAAACAAAAGGAGCTGAGGGTATGGAAAAAGTATATATAGCAATAGATTTAAAGAGCTTCTATGCCTCAGTTGAGTGTGTAGAAAGGGGACTTGACCCACTAAACACAAACCTTGTTGTAGCAGATGCAAGCCGTACGCCAAAGACTATTTGTCTTGCAGTTTCCCCCTCCTTAAAGGAGCAGGGTGTTCCCGGCAGACCTCGACTTTTTGAGGTTATAAAAAAGGTTGAGGATATTAACAGGGGAAGAAGATACAAAATAAATGGTCGGGATTTTACAGGGGAGTCCTATGTTGCGTCAGAGCTTGAAAGGGATAAAAATTTGGAACTTTCATATATTACAGCAACTCCAAGAATGGCACTTTATACCAAGTACAGTACAGATATTTACGCAATATATTTAAAGTATGTGGCACCTGAGGATATTTTTGTATATTCTATTGACGAGGTGTTTATAGATGCAACCAAATACCTTGATTTATATAAAATGACTGCAAAAGAGCTTGTAATGGCAATGATAACCGACGTGCTGGAAAATACAGGAATTACGGCAACGGCAGGCATTGGCACAAATATGTATTTGTGCAAAATTGCAATGGATATAAAGGCTAAAAAGATGAAGCCTGACGAAAATGGCGTGCGTATGGCATATCTTGATGAAGCGCTGTATCGTAAGGAAATGTGGGAACACCGGCCAATAACGGACTTTTGGATGGTAGGTAAAGGCTATGCTTCAAAATTAGAAAAGAACGGAATGTATACAATGGGAGACATTGCATTATGTTCAGTTGGCAAAAAGCATCATCGTAAAAATGAAGATTTGTTATATAAATTGTTTGGAGTAAATGCAGAGCTTTTAATAGACCACGCATGGGGTTGGGAGCCTTGTACAATGGAAGATGTAAAGGCGTACAGACCAAATAACACAAGTTTAAGCTCAGGACAGGTTTTGCAACACCCGTACACCTGCCAAAAGGCAAAGCTGATTTTAAAGGAAATGACAGAGCTTTTAACCTTAGACCTTGCAGACAATGATGTGGTTACAAATCAAATAGTTGTAACGATAGGCTATGATATGGAAAACTTAAACGACCATACCATAAGGCAAAATTACAAGGGTGAAATTACAAAGGATTTCTATGGCAGGGAAGTCCCAAAACACGCCCACGGCACTGCAAATCTTGAATTTTATACATCGTCAACTAAAACAATAATTGATGCAACAATGGCACTTTTTGACCGTATAATTGACGAAAATCTGTTTGTAAGGCGTATAAACGTTACAGCGTGCAAGCTGTTGCCTGAATCAGTTGCTCAAAGCCAAAAGCCTTATCAACAGCTTGATTTGTTTACAGATTATAATAAAATGATAAAGGAAAAGGAAGAGCAGGCAGAAAAGTTAAGAAAGGAAAAAGACATTCAAAAGGCAATTTTAAAAATCAAGAAAAAATTTGGCAAAAATGCAATTTTAAAGGGAATGAATCTTGAAGAGGACGCAATGACGATAAAGAGAAACAACCAAATAGGAGGGCATAAGGCATGAGCAAATATGATGAAATTATTAACCTTTCACACCATAGGTCCTCCACACATCCTCCTATGCCAAGGTCAAATCGTGCAGCACAGTTTGCACCATTTGCAGCACTGACAGGGTATTATTCGGCAGTTGAGGAAACAGGTCGGTTGACCGAAGCAAAAATCGAGCTTGACGACTACACTATGGAAACATTAAATCGCAAAACTCAATTTATTAAGGAAAGTATTGCAGAACGTCCTCTTATAACAGTTACCTATTTTGTGCCGGACAAACGTAAATCAGGTGGAAAATATGTGAATTTTTCAGGAAACATCAGGCTTATAGACGAGGTAAATCGAGAATTTGTGTTTGATGACGGTACAAAGATAAAGATAGAAAATATTATAGATATAAATGCAGAAGGCTTGAACATAGTTTAGTATGTCCAAGCCTTTTCTATATCTCATATTTGGTTTTAATTCTGTCGATTTTTTCACATATTGGTATAGCAGTAAACCATAGGAAAAATACAGTTGATATACCGTGAACCACATCTAACGGAAATCCCATAACAAAGGAAGAAATAATTATTTCAAAAGATGGATATGGTTGCCACATCAGTACGGAAGCAGGGTTCATAATGCCGCCATATATTATTATTGTGGCTAAAAATCCAAAAACACAAAGGTTGATTTTGGACTTTCTTACAATTCCAAATTTATAAAAAACGCCTGCTATAAAACCGACTATACCAAAGCAAAACATCTGCCAAGGGGTCCAAGGCCCTTGTCCAAAGTAAAAATTACTTACAAGTCCGGTAATTGCACCAACTAAAAATCCGGCTTCTTCATCTAAGCATATTCCGGAAATTATTACAAGTGCCAAAACAGGCTTAAACTGTGGTAAAAATGAAAATGCCGTACGCCCTGCTATTGCAATAGCACACATAATACTAATTATTACCAATCTGTTTGCACTTGGTTTTTTCTTTTCAAACTTAACTGTTATAGGCACAAAAATTTCAGCAATTACAAGCAAGCTTATTAAATAATATCTACTGTCTTTAAGTAAATAAATGCCCAAAAGAATTGTGATTGGTATTGCAAACACAACAATAATTGTTGAAAAAGTTTGATGCTTTGACCATTTTTTTATGCTGTCGTCTTTTAACCTTTTGTTTTTGTCTTTCCATATTACGCCTATTGAAATTGCTAACGATAAAATTCCAAGGCTTTGTAACAGATATAACATTAAATCCTCAAAATTTCTACATAGCCAAAATTCTATGTAAATAAACAGAGAAAAAAACAACAAACTAATAATAGTTCTTATTACTTTATTTTTCATTTTTCTTATGCTCCTTTATTTCTTTTATCAATTCGGTGTCTAAAACGACATTTGAAATTATGCCTTTTGTTAATTTGTGTGCAGATGTTGTGTAAAAGCTGCTGCTTGTAAATACTTCCTTTGGCGTACCCTCTGCTACAATGCCTCCGTCAAAAAACATTCCACATCTATGTGCGTATTTGCAACAAAATTCTATATCGTGAGAAACTGCAATTACAGTAACACCACTTTTGCATAGTTCATTTATCATGTTGGCAAGCTTTACTTTAAATTTGCCCTCAAGCCCTTTTGTAGGCTCGTCTAAAAGTAAAATATCCGGTTTTCCAAGTAATGTTATACCCAGCGCCAGCCTTTGCTGTTCTCCACCGGATAGGTCATATGGGTGGCGGGCAAGCAAGTGCCTTATTTCACAAAAATCAATAATTTCATCAACATTTTCCGAAACACTTTTTAAACATTCCAAAACAGTTTTTTTGGTAAATAATATTTCAGGATACTGTGGAAGCATTGCAATTTTGCACCTACATTTAACCTTACCTCTGTATTGCTTTTCAAGCCCAAATATTACAGAAAGCGCTGTTGTTTTACCTGCTCCATTGCCACCTACTATTCCGTAAAATTCACCTTTGTTTACTTTAAAGGTTAAACCTTTTAAAATATCATCACTGTTTTTTTCATATCTAAACCATATATTTTTGCATTCAAGAATAGTTTGACTGTTCGTACTATTCAATTCTTGATTTACAAAATCAGTAATAATTCCTAATTTGCTTAACCAACTTCTGCCCTCTTTTACGGTTATGGGACATTTACCTTTGCTATCAGTTTCAAAAAACACCTTCATTGGTGTAGGCATTGATTCAAACATAGGGTTTTTACCTTCAAACAGAATTTTACAAACCTCAAAGGGCTTGTCGTTTGCGATTACTTTGCCATTCTCCAAAACGATAATTCTATCTGCAATAGGCACAACCTCTTCCAATCGATGCTCGGAAAGAATAACGGTAGTACCAAATTCTGTATTTATTTCCTTTAAATGATTTAAAAATTCTTTGGAACTTATAGGGTCTAACATACATGTTGGCTCGTCCAAAATCAGTATTTTAGGGTCTGTAATCATAACAGATGCCAAATTTACCAACTGCTTTTGACCACCTGAAAGTGTGTAGGTTTTAGAATCCATTAGGTTTTGTATCCCAAAATATGTAGCAATTTCGGCAATTTTGGACTTGGCAATAGTTTGGTTTATTCCAAAGTTTTCAAGGGCAAATGTAAGCTCGTGCCATACATCATCACAGACCATTTGACTTTCCGGATTTTGCAAAACAAAACCGATTTTTTGTGCTTGTTCTGTGTTTGACATCTTATTTATGTCCATACCGTCAAATAATATTTCACCTCTTGTTTCGCCCTTTGGAGCAATTATTGGCTTCAACTTTCGGAGTAGCGTGGATTTACCACTGCCCGACATACCACAAACAACCACAAACTCCCCATCGTTAATGGTAAGGCTAATGTTATCAAGTGCCCTTGATGTTTGATTAGGATATGCAAATGTCAGATTTTTGACCGTAATCTTTTCCACACCAATACCTCCTTTACTTCAATAAATATAGGCAAAACACATAGTGCAAAATATACTATATAAAAAATGTTGATTTTTAAATCAAAAACAAATTTAGGAAAATACAAAACAGTAATTATTCCTATTTTAAACCCTGATATAACAATTCCAAAAAGCAATATAATTGATATTAAGGTAATTAAATCTCTTGTGTCAAATTTGACTTTGTAATATGATTTTCGGTTTTTTATGCCATATCCTCTGCTTTTCATACTTGTTGAGGTGTCAACGGCGTCTTCCAAGCTCTTGGTTAATACTATTGATATTACATCCCCAATATCTTTAAAATTCCTTTTACTGCCTGTGGCTTTATATACTTCTTTAAATTGTCTGCATAACCTTGGCACAAACCTAAAAATCATAGAAATAATAATTGCTAAGGAAGGAGCAGCCTTGCCAAATAAATATATAAATTTGTCCTCTGTGATTATTTTGTTAAAGCACATAAACCAGTTGATTATTTCACCAATCATTACAGCAGATGCAATTCCATATAGTATTGATTCCATTGTAACGGGTGTATTTGTTGGTAAATATCCTACAATTGTAATGCCTCTGTGATTTAAAATTGGGTTAATAATTATTGAAAATATCATTAAAGGAAGTACAAAGGTTAAATTTAACTTAATAGAATTTGTACTGCATAGCATAATGGAATATGCAACAGAGCAAACCAACCCAATACCTAATAAAACAGGGTTTAGGCTAATTGTTGCAATGCCGATTACCGATATAAAATATATTAAATTAACAACAGGATGGAATTTTGAAAATTCGTCCATATTACCTCCAAAAACAAAAAACTGTGGTAAACTATATAGTTTACCACAGCAGATTTTCCTGTGATTATTACATAATAATATTGTTTCTGTATAAAATACTTTACAAAACAATACCAAAGCAGGTCTTCTGACTCATACCATATTCAAAAGCTGAACGTCATGCCTTTAAGCCTTCTCGGTTTCCCAATGACTGACTTTCGTCTAAAAAAGCAGACTTTAGTATATACAGCGACTGTTAATCGTTCAGGGCTTTCACCTGATTCCCTTTTCACTTGCTACCCTAAACGGCGTAGCAAAAACTTTGTATGAATATTAAGTTATTGATTTGTTTCTACATATTTCGCAATCAAATGAGGAATTGATACTTGAGCATCTTGAATGGATGTATAATGTTTGATTCCATTTAATGTACCATATATTGTGATAATATCTCCTTCAAGTATTCTGCGTTCATTTTCATCTTTCTTTGTATAATCAACATATATTGTATTGACCCAAAGACCATAATTATCCTTTGTTATGTTTACTCTGTACGAAATGTCATTACCGTATTCCATAACTTGAACGACCTTACCGGTAAAAACAGCATTTTTATTTATGTATTCGTTTGGGTTTCTTTCTAATTCGTTATAATCAAAAGTAGTACAAGAGTTTTTAAATTCTTCTTCGGAAATTATTGTTTCCTGTTCGTTTTGAGTAGCTGTATTTATAGTTCTGTTATAGTTAGGAATCGTACAAATTAAGCAGAAGCCAATAAATGCAACCAAAATCCAAAACCACCATTTGTTATAGAAAATATCTAATTGCTTTGTATGACAGTAAGGACAACGCTTTTGTGTGATGTTTAATTTGTTTCCACATCTATGACAATATCTTGTGTATTTGTTTATGTTTTGTCGAACAGATGAGTTGACAGACAACTCCGGAGAACCGTAAGCACCCATATTTATCTTTCCTTTCGTGATTTAATTAAATCCGTTTTGCTCAACGCCATATACCGCCTGTGCATGTGTGAATCCCTCAAATTCTAATTGCTCAATTAACCCTTTTTTAGAAAAACTTGAATAACTCAAGTAGCTTTCTGCTTTTTTTACTGCTTGTTCGTTCCAATCTGCTCCACAGTTATTAACACCAAATGTAGCCTCGGACGTTGTAAAACCCTCAAATTTCAATTGGTCAATTAATCCACTATATGAAAAGGATGTAAATTTTAGGTAACTTTGAGCTTTCTTTACTGCATTTTGTTCCGCAACTGTTGGAGAGAATGTATTGCTTTGAATTGTTGGCGTTGAAATGCTTTCGGTTTTTTTGTTATTACTTGGTGTTCCGATTTCAACTTGATACTTTTCTTCATTCCAATATACGGGAATATCCAAAACATCTCCTATAGCTTTTAATGGTAAATATGTTCGTCCGTCTACATCGAGAATTGGCTGCTCTGAAACAAATTCACTTCCGTTGACAATAACCTTAAAGTCGGCAACATCACACACGTAAGAAGCAACCACTCCAATTACAGAACATGTAATAACTCCAATAATAAAGCCAAAAATTATTTTCTTCATATTTTCCACTCCTTAAATATTGTGTATTCATTATAACATATTAATATTATCTTATCAAGTACAAAAATATAATGAGTTTATAGTTAAGTAAATATAATAAACCTTAAAAGTGTTTTAGTGAATAGTGAATAAGTTAAAACCCTCGTTCATTAGAACGAGGGTTTTGGTATGCCCGATGCGATTTGAACGCACGACAACCGGCGTCGGAGGCCGGGGCTCTATCCAGCTGAGCTACGGGCACATATTTTTTTAGAGACTATAAAAAACGCCCCGAACACATAAAGCAAGAATAAACGAGTTTGTGTTGTACGATTTTCATAGTTATATTGTTAACTTGAAGAGTATCTATTCTAAAAGCAGAAAAGAAACTTTATGTTGCGAACAAACTTCACCACTCGGCGTATACACATACGCCATCGGGCAAGCCTACGGTTCAGTTTGGTTCACTCGGAACGTTTTTTATACGTCTCCATAATACGTCCTGAACACATAAAATAAAGTTGTACGATTTTATAGTTCTGTTATAGCTTTGTTTTATACAAATAAAGGGCTGTATAACAGCCCTTTACATATTATTTAACAACAATTTTGTGATATGTTTTCTTACCCTTTTTAATAATCATTTCGCCATCCTTAAATGAATCAAGGTTAATAACAAGTGCAGGGTCTGCAATCTTTTCATCATTTACAGAAACACCACCTTGTGTAATAAGACGTCTGCCCTCACCCTTTGAAGGGATAAGACCTGCCTTGCTCATTACGTCCAAAATGCCCATACCTGCTTCAATTTCAGCCTTGTCAATTTCTGTTGTAGGCATATTAGCAGAAACGCCACCGTTTTCAAATAGTGCTTGTGCAGCAGCCTTTGCCTTGTCTGCTTCCTCTTCACCGTGAACTAACTTTGTAAGCTCGTAAGCCAGTGTAACCTTTGCTTCATTAACGTCCTTGGCGTCCTTGCTGTTTGCAAATTTTTCTTCCATAGCGTTGATTTCTTCAACAGGTAGGAAGGTTAGCATTTTCAAGCATTTGTAAACGTCTTCATCGTCAACATTTCTCCAATATTGATAGAAATCAAAAGGAGAAGTCTTTTCAGGGTCAAGCCATACAGCGCCATTTGCTGTTTTACCCATTTTTTTGCCTTGGCTGTTAAGCAAAAGAGTAATAGTCATAGCATACGCATCTTTACCTGACTTTTTACGAATAAGGTCAGTACCGAAAAGCATATTGCTCCATTGGTCATCTCCACCGAATTGCATATTGCAACCGTAATTTTTATTTAGGTAATAAAAATCGTATGATTGCATAATCATATAGTTAAATTCAAGGAAGCTTAAACCTTTTTCCATTCTTTGCTTGTAGCATTCTGCCCTTAGCATATTGTTTACAGAAAAACAAGCCCCAACATCACGAAGAAGTTCAATATAGTTAAGCTTTAAAAGCCAGTCTGCATTATTTACAACAATAGCCTTATCCTCGCCAAATTCAATAAATTTACCAATTTGCTTTAAGAAGCATTGACAGTTTTTTTCAATAGTTTCAGGGCTCATCATAGAGCGCATATCAGTTCTGCCTGATGGGTCTCCAACATAGCCTGTACCACCACCTAAAAGCACAACAGGCTTGTTGCCTGCAAGCTGAAGCCTCTTCATAAGACAAAGTGCCATAAAATGACCAACATGCAAAGAGTCGGCAGTTGGGTCAAAGCCTATGTAAAACCTTGCGCCACCATTGTTAATAAGCTCTCTGATTTCTTGTCTGTCTGTTACTTGGGCAATTAGACCTCTTGCCTCAAGCTCTTCGAATATTTTCAAATCAATTACCTCCGATTACTAATAGCTATCCTATATAATATACTATATTTTATATGCTTTTGTCAAGGTTTAGGAGTTTTTTAACTCCACAACAGTAACGCCGGTTTCACCTTCACCATATACGCCAAGTCTGTAGGATTTTACACAAGGGTTAGTTTTTAGCATATCGTGTATGCCCTTTCGTAAAACCCCTGTACCTTTGCCGTGTATTACAGTTACAGTGTTAAGACCACCTAAATAGGCATCGTCTAAATATTTTTCTGTGGCATATAGTGCATCTTCAAGCATCATACCTCGTAAATCTATTTCAGGCTTGATATTTGAAAGCTTTAACTTGCTTGTACGCTGTTTGGAAACGTGGTTGCCTGTTTGCTTTTCCTCTTTAAGACGCAAGTTTTTAATGTTGGAATTTATCTTCATTATTCCAACTTGCAACATAACATTTCCATCTGCATCAGGAGGAGCAATAACCGTACCGACTTGGTCAATGTCCAAAATCTCAACAGTGTTGCCCGGTATTAACTTTTTAGGAATGTGCCTGTTTTCAATTGGGGTAGCCACTTGGGATTTATCACGATTTTTAATGTTAGTATTTATACTTGTTTTAGCCATATTCAATGCCTTGTTCATTTCTTGCTCTGACTTTAATTTTCGTGCCTTTTTAATTTCATCAATAATCTGTTCTGCCTCTTTTTTGGCTTGCTCCAATATCTTTTTAGCTTCTCTGTTAGCGTTTTCGGTAAGCTTTTGCTTGGTGATTTTTACCTTTTCTTTTTCATTTTCAAGCTCGTCTTTTAAACGCTTTGCATCATTTTTATATTTTTCAATCAGTTGACGTTCGTTTTCTGCCTCTTGTCTGCTCTTTTCCAAATTAGAAATAACATCTTCAAATTTAATATTTTCCTCGCTAATTCTTTCAACTGCACCTTGAATAATATACTCAGGCAACCCAAGGCGCTTTGAAATTGCAAAGGCATTACTTTTGCCCGGCACACCAATTAACAGACGATAGGTAGGACGCAAGGAATTAACATCAAATTCACAACAGGCATTTTCCACACCATCTGTTGTAAGTGCATAAAGCTTAATCTCACTGTAATGAGTTGTGGCAACGCTTAATGCTCCAAAGCCTTTAACATATTGCAAAATTGATACTGCAAGGGCAGCACCTTCCGTTGGGTCTGTTCCTGCACCTAATTCGTCAAATAGCACCAAGGAATCAGGAGTAATTTTAGAAATAATACTAACAATATTAGTCATATGTGCAGAAAATGTACTTAAATCCTGTTCTATACTCTGTTCGTCCCCGATATCTGCAAAAATATTGTCAAAAATGCAAATATCCGTACCGTCCGACGCCGGCACACCAAGGCCACATTCTGCCATTAGGCAAAACAGACCAAGAGTCTTTAAAGTAACGGTTTTACCACCTGTATTTGGGCCTGTAATAACCAATGTTTTAAAGTCCTTGCCAATGTTTAGGGAAATTGGCACGACCTTTTTTTGGTCTAAAAGTGGGTGCCGTCCCTTTTCAATAACAACATAGCCCTTGTTGTTGATTTTAGGAGTAATTGCATTCATTTTTACTGCCAACTTTGCCTTGGCAAATATAAAGTCAAGGTCGCAAATAATCCTTTGGTTTACAAATAGCTGGTGAGACCTTTCAACAGCTTCGGCAGTAAATGTAAACAGTATCTTTTCAATTTCTGTCTTTTCTGCAGAGGCAAGCTCTCGTAGGTTGTTGTTTTCACTAACAACTGCATTTGGCTCTATAAACAAGGTTGAACCGGTTGCAGACATATCGTGAACAATACCACCTACGTCAGACCTATGCTCTGCCTTAACAGGCACAACATATCTGCCGTCTCGGATTGTGATTATTGCTTCCTGCAAATATTTTTGATATTTTGTGCTGTGAATTATTCCGTTTAAATGCTCACGAATTTTACTGTGAGTGTTTACAATTTTTCGTCTTATGTTGGCAAGCTCCGTACTTGCAGAGTCTGCAATTTCTTCCTCGGAAATTATAGCATTAAATATTGACTTTTCAAACCTTCTGTCCTCAGTTAACTGCCGAGTATATTCCGTTAAAATATTTTCTTCATCGTTGTACGCTAAAATATTTCTTGCAATTTTAAAAACTGTGGCAATGGCTAAAAGCTCCTTTGGGTTTAACATACCGCCTTTTTCACCACGCTTTAAGGAGGAGGTAATGTCATGTAGTCCACTTATGTCCGGGTTACCCTTTTTAAATATCAATTCCATGGCGCAGCCAAGCTTTGCTTGTAAAACTTCAACCTCACCAATGTCCGTTGCTGGTTCTAACCTATATACAATCTCACGACTTATCTCATTTGTTGTGCAGTCTGCAAGCATATCCTGTATCTTATTAAATTCAAGTATTTTTTTATATCTTTCTTCCACAATATTTACCTCATTTAACTGTGTTTTTTGTATACCTATATATTACATACTTTCTTTTAAAAATGCAAGTTTTTTTGACAAATTAGTTTACATAACACAATTTCACCATAAAATGCACCTAAATTGTGGATAAATAAGTCAGTAAAAACCACTTTTCCACAAACTTATCCCACTTATCCACAGGAATATTATGTATACTTAATTAAAAATTTTATCAAAAATCAATAGATTTTCTGGCAGGGATATTGTTCTGGAACGGGTGTTTAATTTCTTTGATTTCCGAGATGTAATCTGCATATTTTGTCAAACTTTGGGGCATATTTCTGCCGGTAATAACAAGCTCTGTATTTTTGGGTTTGGCATTTATTATGTCAATTAAGTAACCTTCTGTAATTATGTCGTTTTCAATTAAGCCTAACACTTCGTCTAAAATTATCATATCCCAATTGTGCTTGTATATGTCTTTAAGGGCTGTAATGCTTTCATTTTTAGCAATTTCTTTTTCTTGGTGGTTCATTTGAAAATAGAACTTGTCGGAGGAGGATACTCTACTTATGGAAATGCCTAAAATGTTGCAAGATGTAACCTCACCTGATGGGATACCTTTTAAAAATTGAAATATTTTAATTGATTTTCCGTACCCTGCGCATCTCATTGCAAGGCCAAAGGAGGCAGTAGTTTTGCCTTTGCCGTCCCCGGTGTAGATATGTACTAATCCCTTTTCCATAAAATCACCTCTAATTTTTGATAAATCCTGATATTTTTTTGTAAACCAAGAAGGTTATTACAGAGCATAAAATACCCTTAACTAACGTAAACGGAGCGTTAAAAATAAGCAAACATTCAAACAAATTTTTAACAGTTGGCAAAATCACCCTATACATACCGATAATTGCATCTAATGACATTATCCTTTCATAAATTGGGTATGATATAAAGTAGTTAATGGGCAAACTGCAAACTGCCATAATTACAGAGCCTATTAAGGAGGCAACCATAGCATTTTTCTTGGTTTTGTTTACCTTGTATATGTAACCGGCAGGCAACACAAAGCTAATACCCATTAAAAAGTTACACAGCTCACCAATGCCACCTGTTTGACCATGTAAAAATAAATTAAGCAAATTTTTAACAAAGCAAACAATTACTCCCCACCAAGGGCCTAATGCAAATGAAGCAATTAAGGCGGGCATTTCGCTGATGTCCATTTTGATAAAGCTTGGCATCAATGGTGTAGGGAAGTCAATAAACATCAATACAAACGCAACGGCACTTAACATTGCAGTTACAACATATTTTTTAATGTTTGTTTTTTTCATAGTAAAATCTCCTAAAAAAAGCAACCCCATAACTTAAACGGGGTTGCATAGAAATTGCGTATAGTTATCTCCTACCATCCGGACTGTACCGTCGGCATCGGAATTTCACCGAATCAACCACCTAAATGGCTTGTGGGCTGTAACCACCGGTGAGGAATTTCACCTCGCCCCGAAGACATAGTTATTATATCACTATGCAAAAAAATTGTCAATAATACCTTAATTTTCTTGTTAAAATATGATTTTTTGGTAACTATAATACTGATAAATTTAAAAGGAGTGATAATATGTCAAAAGCCGGATTTATAACAGGAATGGTAACAGGAGTTGCAGTAGGAGTAGGCGCAACAATGGTTATTAACCCTATGGATTCAAAGGATAAAAAGAGAATAAAGAAAAACACTTCCCAGGTGTTTACTTCTATTGGCTCTGTGGCAGACAAAGTAATGGATATGTATAAATGAATTTACGGCAAATGGTATTTTAATTATCATTTGCCTGTTTTTCAATAATTATTATATTGACTTTTTTTGATTAAAATGTTAAAATATTTACATAAAATTTGTGAATTGGAGAGGGAAAAATGAAAAAAGTAATATCATTGGTGCTTGTTACAATGCTATTGGTAACGTGTATCAGCACAACGGTTTTTGCAGGTAAAACTTATGACGAAATTATGACGGGTATTAACCCTGTTACATCGGTTTTTAAAGATGTTCCAAATAGTTTTTGGGGCGCAAGCTACATAAAGAAGCTTAAAGAATTAAATATCCTATCAGGTAAGGGCGATGGATATTTTGACCCGGACGGCAACGTTACAAGGGCAGAATTTGCAAAGATATTAACACTTGCCTTAAACCTTCAAGATGAAGGCGATGCAACCTTTGTTGATGTAGATGCTAACCAATGGTATGCACCTTATGTTGCAACTGTTGCAGGTAAGGGCATTGCAAAGGGTTACGAGGACGGAACATTTAAGCCTGATGCGTTTGTAACACGTGAAGAGCTTGCTACTATGATTGTTCGTGGTGTTGACGCTTCTAAGCTTGTTGCAAAGGAAACAGAGGTTAAAATTGGTGATATGGCAAAGGTATCCGACTGGGCTTATGAAAATATGATAGTTCTAATCGGTGCAGGCGTTATCGGTGGGGACGAAAATTCAAATGTTAACCCTCAAAATAATGCAACAAGAGCAGAAGTTGCAAAAATTATTTGTGGAATTTTATAAGAAA
The DNA here is from genome assembly GCA_002314595.1 of Clostridiales bacterium UBA1775. Lineage (GTDB taxonomy): Bacteria > Bacillota > Clostridia > Monoglobales > Firm-18 > UBA1775. The sequence goes on from DCGP01000006.1 coordinate 44,362, forward strand.
ATATGGTGGAGGAAAATTTTCCTTCGCCATTTTTTATAGAAAAAAGTAAAAAAATCTTGACAATATGTTAAAAAAATATTAAAATATAAAGGTACTGGATTATTTATTTTAACCAAATATGATTCAAAATAATTTTTAAATTAACTGAATAAACTTAATAAGGAGGTGTTTTCCATAGAAACGGGATTAATTATTACTATAATCTCAGCCTTCGTATTTGCAATTATTGTGGGTATTATCACATTCCGTATGGGTGTTTCATATAGAAAGAAAATTGCCGAAGCCGAAATTGGCGGAGCAGAACAAGAAGCTAAAAAAATTGTCAGCGAAGCAGCAGTAGAAGCTGAAAATAAAAAGCGTGAAGTTTTGCTTGAAGCAAAAGAAGAAGCTCACAAAATGCGTATGGAGCTGGATAAAGAAATAAAAGAACAACGTGCAGAACAAAATAGATTGGAACGCAGAATTCAGCAAAAAGAAGAATCATTGGATAAAAAAACAGAGCAAATGGAACAAAAGGAAGAACAACTTGCTCAAAAGATGAAGGAAGAAGAGAAAAAACTTGAAGAGCTTGACAAGGTTCGTGAGCAACAGCTTGACGAATTACGCAAGATTTCAGGTATGTCTCAAGAGGAAGCAAAGGCTCAACTACTTAATAGCCTTGAAAGTGAAATTAGACACGAGGCAGCAATTATGGCTAAGGAAATTCAAGATAAAGCCAAGGAAGAGGCCGATAAAAAGGCACACGAAATTGTTGCAGGAGCTATTCAAAGATGTGCCGCAGACCACTCTGCCGAAACAACTGTTTCAGTTGTTAACCTACCAAACGACGATATGAAAGGTAGAATTATCGGTCGTGAGGGTAGAAACATTCGTGCTATTGAAACATTGACAGGTGTTGACCTTATCATTGACGATACTCCGGAGGCAGTTATCCTATCAGGCTTTGACCCGGTAAGACGTGAAATTGCAAGAATGACTTTGGAAAAGCTTATTACAGATGGTCGTATTCACCCTGCAAGGATTGAGGAAACTGTTGAAAGAAGCCGTAAGGAAGTTGAGGCAATTATTAAACAAGAGGGTGAACACGCTACATTTGAAACAGGTGTTCATGGTTTGCATCCTGAGGTTGTTAAGCTTTTAGGTCGTTTAAAATATCGTACAAGTTACGGTCAAAATGTGTTAAAGCATAGCATAGAGGTATCTCATTTAGCAGGTATTATGGCAGGGGAATTAGGCGAAGATATTGCACTTGCAAAGCGTGCAGGTTTGCTACACGACCTTGGTAAGTCAATAGACCACGAGGTTGAGGGCTCACATGCAACTATCGGTGCAGATTTTGCTAAGAAGTACAAGGAAAACGAAACTGTTGTTCATGCTATTGCAGCACATCATGGTGATGTTCAACCGGTTTCAGTTATCGATTGCCTTGTTCAAGCAGCTGACTCTATTTCAGCAGCTCGTCCGGGTGCAAGAAGAGAAAACTTGGAAACTTACATAAAACGTCTTGAAAAGCTTGAAGAAATTGCTAATTCATTTAAGGGTGTTGAAAAGTCATTTGCTATCCAAGCAGGTCGTGAAGTCAGAATTATGGTTAAGCCTGACGTTGTAAATGACGAAGCAACAGTTTTAATGGCAAGGGATATTGTTAAGAAAATTGAAGATGAAATGGAATATCCGGGACAGATTAAAGTCAACGTTATTCGTGAAGTTCGTTCAGTGGATATTGCAAAATAATTTGGTTAAAATTCAGTTAGTAAAATGGGGTTGTAAATATATACAACCCCTATTTTTATGTGTGTATCAAGTTTGTTACAACCTTATTTTTCTTGTTTACAAACCTAAAACATAGTGATATAATTAAGATGTAGATTTTTGTAATGTAGAGGTATGATTATGAAAAGATTTATATCTATTATGCTTGCAATATCACTAATATTTGTGGTTGCTTATGCAGATACCGACGAAAAAGACGAAAAAACTTACATAAATATAGGGCTGTACTACGGTAATTCTGCCAAGACTTCTGTGGAAATTACCTGTGATGAAGAAACTAAAACAGTTAACGCAGAGGATATAGAGAATTCCGAAGAATTTGAATCTGATAACGAAATAGTGTCCGTAAACGGAACAAAATACAGAGGAAGTATTGTTGTTAACAAAAACAGTTCCGGCTTGCTTACAGTTATAAATAGGGTAGATATTGAGGACTATGTAGCATCGGTAATAGCTTCCGAAATGTCTCCGTCATTTAATGTGGAGGCGTTAAAGGCACAGGCAGTATGTGCCAGAACTTATGCTTTAAGAAACAAAGGAAAACACAGTGCTTATGGCTTTGACTTATGCACATCAACAGATTGCCAAACCTATAAAGGAATATCCGGCGAAAGCGAAAAATGTACCCGGGCAACAGAGGAAACAAAAGGTGTAGTAATGACCTATAAGGGTGCTTATGTTGAGGCTGTATATTCTGCAACAAGTGGTGGTTATACGGAAGATGTTGAAAATGTGTGGGGTTCTGATATTCCGTATTTAAAGGCAGTAGAGGACACGTACGAAAGTAAATCCGTATACGGAAGCACGTGGGAAAAAGAGCTTACAGCAGATGAGGTTACAAAGCTTATGAATGATAGAGGCTATAACATAGGTAATGTAACAGATATTCAAGTTGTTTCAACCTCGGAACATGGTGCTGTTTTAGAACTTAAAATTGTAGGAACAAACGGAGAAAAGGTATTTAAAAAGGAATCTTGCCGTTGGGCTTTAAACACAAACAGCCAAGCCTATACAGTTACACCACAGTATGCTGAGAAGAAAAAGTTACAATCACTATTTGCATACGGAGGCAGGGCTTTGCCTAAAAAGGTTACTGTAATAACTGCAAAGGGAAAATCAACTGTGTCCTTGGAAGGCTTGTTTATTAAGGGAAGTACACAGATACAGTTTGATTCTCAAACCGATGGTGTGCCAACCACATATAAATTAGAGGGCAGAGGTTACGGCCACCTTGTAGGAATGAGCCAAAACGGTGCAAATGGTATGGCAGAGGCAGGCTTTGACTATGAAGAAATTTTAAAACATTATTATAAAGGAATTGACATAAATTGAATTTAAAGGATTTTTATTACGATTTACCCGAAAGGCTAATAGCACAGACACCACTTGAAAATAGAGATTCTTCAAGGCTTTTGATGTTAGACAAAAACACCGGGGAAATCAAGCACGAGATATTTCACAACATTATTAACTATTTAAACAAGGGCGATTGCCTTGTTTTAAATGATAGCAGGGTGTTACCTGCAAGGCTTTTAGGAGTTCGTGAGGACACAGGCTCACCGATGGAATTTTTGCTTTTAAACAGAAAGGAAAAGGACATTTGGGAAGTAATTGTTAGGCCCGGTAAACGCGCCAAAATAGGCAGAAAATTTGTGTTTGGTAACGAGCTTCACGCTGAGGTTATAGACATTATAAATGACGGCAACAGACTTGTTAAATTTGAATATGAAGGACTTTTTGAAAGCGTATTGGATAGGCTTGGGGAAATGCCGTTGCCACCATATATAACCGAAAAATTACAGGATAGAGAAAGGTACCAAACTGTATATTCTAAAAATAACGGTTCTGCAGCTGCACCAACAGCGGGGCTGCATTTTACCAAGGATTTGTTAAAGCAAATAGAGGACAAGGGTGTAAATATTGCTTATGTTACCTTGCACGTTGGGTTGGGAACATTTCGTCCGGTAAAGGTTGATGTAATTGAAGAACATAAAATGCACAGTGAATTTTATGTGCTAGACCAAGCAAATGCAGATAAGATAAACAATACTCGCAAAAACGGAGGAAAGGTTGTTGCAGTAGGTACTACATCTACAAGAACATTAGAAACAATTGCAGATGATACCGGCTATTTAAAGCCATCAACAGGTTGGACGGATATTTTTATTTACCCACCATATAAATTCAAGGTAGTGGATAGCCTGATTACAAACTTCCACTTGCCTGAATCCACCTTGCTAATGCTTGTAAGCTCCCTTGCAGGCAGAGAAAATATTTTAAATGCGTACAACACAGCAATTAAGGAAGAGTACAGATTTTTCAGCTTTGGCGACGCTATGTTTATTCACCGGTAAACCTTGACGATATTGGGTTGTGATGATATAATATTTTTAGATTTAATTTTGGAGGCAGAAAATGAAAACAGTTATGGTTGTGTTCGGAACAAGACCGGAGGCAATTAAAATGTGCCCACTTGTAAACGAACTTAAAACAAGAAAAAGCATTAACACAGTAGTTTGCGTTACGGGTCAGCATCGTCAAATGCTTGACCAAGTTTTAGAGGCATTTGATGTAAAGCCGGATTACGACCTTTCAATTATGAAGGACAAGCAAACACTTTTTGATATAACAACAAATGTACTTAACAATATTAAGGGCGTTTTGGAAGAGGTTAAACCTGATGTTGTTTTAGTACATGGGGACACATCAACATCCTTTGTAACATCGCTTGCGTGCTTTTATTTGCAAATTCCTGTTGGACACGTTGAAGCAGGACTTAGAACATACAATATCTATTCTCCGTTTCCGGAGGAATTTAACAGACAAGCAGTTGGCATAATTGCAAAATATAATTTCTCACCAACAGAGCTTTCAAAGGCTAATCTTATTAAAGAGGGCAAGGACCCAAGCTCTATTTATGTTACAGGTAACACAGCAATAGATGCTTTAAAAACAACTGTAAAGGAAACCTATAAACACCCTGAGCTTGACTGGGCAGAGGGTAGCAGGCTTATAGTCATTACAGCTCACAGGCGTGAAAATTTAGGAGAACCTATGAAGCATATGTTCCGTGCCATTCGCAGAATTATGGACGAGCATCCGGACGTTAAGGCAGTTTACCCAATTCATATGAACCCTGTTGTTCGTCAAATTGCAGATGAAGAATTAGGTAGTTGCGACAGAATTCATATTATTGAGCCACTTGAAGTTTTAGACTTTCACAACTTCCTTGCAAGAAGCTGTCTAATCCTAACAGACAGTGGTGGTATCCAAGAGGAAGCACCATCACTTGGCAAGCCTGTATTGGTTATGCGTGATACAACCGAAAGACCGGAGGGTATCAAGGCAGGTACACTTAAATTAGTAGGCTCTGACGAAGAAGAAATTTATAACAACTTTAAAGAACTTTTGGAAAACCAAGAGGCATACAACAAAATGGCTCATGCGTGCAATCCTTATGGGGACGGGTTTGCTTGCAAGAGAATTGCAGACGTTTTAGAAAAAGAATGATTTTTAGAGATGTAAAAGGAAACTTTTGCATCTCTTTTCATTTATTGTAAAAAATATTCATATACTTTACAAAAAGAATTTTGAGGTGAAGTATGTGAAAGGCTACATAGAGCAAAGAGTTGTGGATTTGGCAGAATATATAATTAAAAACAAAGCAACGGTTAGGGACACGGCGAAGGTTTTTGATATTTCAAAATCCACAGTCCACAAGGACGTAACGGAAAGGCTTAAAAAGATTAACTCCAACCTTGCAAAGGGTGTAAGGATTGTTTTAGATGAAAACAAGTCCGAAAGGCACATAAGAGGAGGACTTGCAACAAAAAACAAATACAAGGGAAATTTATCTTGATTTTGGTCTAATAATGTAATAAAATATAATTATAGAAAACTTAACATTTTATTCACAACATTTTAATCTAAAATGTATTATAATGAATGTGAGAAAGGATGTTGCATCTATGAATGTATTATATTTTTTGACACCTAAAAACCAAGTTGCAAACATATATGACGACTCTAATTTGCGTCAATTATTAGAAAAGATAGATTATCACAAATATACAGCCATACCTATTATTAACCACGAAGGGCAGTATATGGGCACTGTTGCTGAGGGTGATATTTTAAGAATAATCAAAAATGAATTTAAAATGAATTTTGAGCTTGCACAAAATGTGTTGGTTAAGGATATTCCAAGAAGGGTGGAAATAATGCCTGTTAACGCCAATGCTACAATGGACGATATTGTAGACAAGGCACTTGCACAAAACTTTGTGCCTGTTGTAGATGATAACAACGTGTTTATTGGCATTGTTACACGAAAGGACGTCATTAAATACTTTTACGACAAAGTTAAAAAGGAAATATAATAAAAGGGTTGTAATTTTTTACAACCCTTTTTCCTATTTGTCAGATAAAAATTTGTACAATTCATTTATATTTTCAAAAATATATGTAGGCTTTGTTTCTCCGTTTTCCACATCTTCCATAGTACCTTCACCACTTAAAACAAAGATGGAGGAAATCCCTGCATTTACACCACAGGCAATATCGGTGTATAATCTGTCGCCAATTATTGCAGTTTCGTCAGCAGAAAACCCTGTCTTTTCAAGTGCAAGATATACCATATCCGGCCTTGGCTTGCCGATAAATTTTGGTCTGCGTTTTGTAGCATTGTAAAGCATATCGCTTACACTTCCACAATCCGGAACATATCCATACCAAGTAGGGCAAACATAGTCGGGGTTTGTGGCAATGTAGTCCACACCTCTGCCAAGCAAGATTGAAGCGTCCTCTAACTTTTGGAATGTTAGCTCTGTGTCAAAGCCCATTACCAAGCAGTCAATGTTATCTTCTAACTTGTCTGTTATAGGGAAACAGCTTAATTCCTCCTTTAAGGAAGTTGTACCCAAAACATAAATCTTTTTATAATTTTTAGTTTTTAAATAAGCAGTTGTGGCATTAACAGATGTTAAAAAGTCATCAATGGTAGATTCTATTCCTAAACTTTTTAGTTTTTCAACATATTTTAAGGCGCTTTTTGAGGAGTTGTTTGTTAAAAACAAATACCTTCCTCCAATGCTTTTAATGTATTCCAAAAAAGAAATAGTGCCTTCAAATAGGTCATTATCAAGATAAATTGTTCCGTCCATATCAAGTAGGAACAACTTTTTATTACGTAGCTTTTCCATTATTTCCTCCAAGTTATATTTCAAATTCCCAAAGCTTTGGCAGGCTTGTAGAAACTGTTGTAGCACCTGCATTTACTGCACTTAGAATATCGTCGGTGGTCTTAATTAACCCACCTGCAATAATAGGCATATTAACAACACCTGCAATTTCTTTAATTACACTTGGCATAATGCCCGGCAGTATTTCAATCATATCAGGCTTGTACTGCAAGACAGCCTCTGCAGATTTAATTGATTGTGAGTCCAAAATAAATATTCTTTGGACAGTTTTAAGCCCAATTTCCATGGCAGATTTAATCATAGAGGCACGAGTGGAAATAATACCATTAACCCCCATACGCTTTAAAAACTTCAACCCTGCCTTATCCTTGCCGATACCCTCTGCAAGGTCAATATGCACAAACAAAATTTTGCCATTTTCAGATGCTTTTAAAACATTTTCCTCAATGGTATCAATGTTCGGCAAAAGGTCAAATATAATGCCGGGTTTAGACGAACAAGCCAAATCAAACATCTCTTTAGTTTTAACTGCGGCAATTACCGTAGATTTGCTCATATACTCACAATCCTTTAATTATCTGATTGGTGCAGTAATAATAATATCTGCCCCTGTATTTAAAATGTTTTGGCAAATTATGTTACCAAATTTGCATTGTTCAATTGTTGGGTGAATGTTGTTGATAGCCTTCATACAATCTACAACACTTTCCTTTGCAACTGCAGTTGTAGTTTTAACAGGTATAACCTTGCCGTTTTGTGCAACAACAGTTGTAGTAATAACTCTAACAGGGTTGGTGCATTCAGCCATTGCATACACTTCACCTCGTTTGCAAGTGTTGCCGGTTGTTGTAATGTTGCCGTTTTCGTCAATGTTAACTTTAATTTGACAACCCTTTGGACATACAATACATATAATATCTTTTGTCATAATATCTCTCCGTTTATTATATATTTATTTTTACGCTTCGTCAATACTGATTTTTATTTCTTTTATATTTTGATTAAGTGAATTTGCTTTAATGGTTGCAGTTTGCATTTCCCCAGGTGCAACCTTTTCTTTTTTACAACTGTAAATAACTTCATCACCGTTTTTAATAGTGATTTTTACGTTTTTGTAAATGTTGCCAACACGGAAGAACAACTTAACATCTTCGGTTGTGTCAGTAATTATTTGAGGAACTGTATAACGAACCTTTCCGTCTGTAACAACTTGAATTTCAGCATTGTTGTTTATTTCGTTTCTAATATATTTAGATGCACTTTCTGCTGCAATTTCTGCCTCTTCGGAAACAAAGTCAGCCAAATCGTGAACGTGTAAAACGTTACCACAGGCAAATATTCCGTCAATATTTGTTTGACGATTTTGGTCAACAACTGCACCCTTTGTAATGGAGCTTAGGCTAACATTTGCAGTTTTAGAAAGCTCATTTTCAGGGATAAGACCAACAGAAAGCAGTAAAGTATCACATTCTATATATTGCTCTGTGCCGGCAATAGGCTTCATTTTATTATCAACCTCGGAAATTGTAACACCTGTAATTCTGCTGTCTCCGTGAATTTCCGTAACAGTATGGCTAAGCATAAGAGGTATGTTAAAATCTCTTAGGCATTGTTGTATATTCCTTTCAAGACCACCTGAGTATGGCATAACCTCACACACTGCATGAACCTTTGCACCCTCTAATGTCATACGTCTTGCCATTATAAGTCCAATATCCCCTGAGCCTAAAATAACAACGTTTTTACCCGGCATATATCCCATCATATTAACATATTTTTGGGCAGTGCCTGCGCTAAAAATACCTGATGGGCGAGACCCACAAATGTTTAAAGCACCTCTTGGACGCTCTCTGCAACCCATTGCTAAAATAACTGCTTTTGCCTTAATTTGTTCAACACCTGTTTTGGAAATGCAGGTTATTACTTTTTCAGGACTGATTTCTGTAACAGTAGTCTCACACTGTACCTTAATTGGCAATTTTACAAGCTCTTGTTCGCATTTATATGCATATTCAGGGCCTGTAAGCTCTTCTTTAAATCTGTGTAAACCAAATCCGTTGTGGATACATTGTTGCAAAATACCACCCGGGTTTTTATCACGTTCTAAAAGTAAAATGTCCTTTGTACCACAGTTGTATGCCTTTACGGCAGCACACATTCCGGCAGGGCCACCACCGATAATTACTAAATCTACATTACGCATTGGTTACGCCCTCCTTTGTCTTTGATACAATAACAGTAGATTGGTTACCCTTTTTAGTGATTTCTTCCATAGGTATACCAAGCTCGTCGGAAATTATCTTCATAATGTACGGTGAGCAAAAACCACCTTGACATCTGCCCATTTGTGCCCTTGTACGTCTTTTAATTCCGTCTAAATCCGTAGGCTTTGGGTTTGTACGTAGGGCGTGTAATATTTCACCTTCCGAAACACATTCACATCTGCAAATAATATTACCAAATGTAGGGTCTTTTGCAATTATTTCATTTTTCTTTTCTATTGGTAATTCTGTAAAATGCTTAAAGGATTCCCTTGTTGTAACAGGGTTTTGCTTTTTTGTATATTCAAATCCATTTTCTTTAAGTAAATCAACAATGTATTCTGCAATAGCAGGTGATGATGAAAGCCCCGGGGACTCAATGGCAGCAGCATTTACAAAGCCACGTTTTGGCATATTTATAATAAAATCACCTTTATCACCAACTGCACGTAGTCCACAGAAGGAAGTAATAACCATTCTAAAATCAATTCCATTAACGCTTTTTTTAGCACTTTCTGTAACTGATGCAATGCCGTTAGGAGTAGTGTTTTTGTCCTCCTTGTCAATTCTGTCCTCAGATGTTGGGCCTAAAATCAAGTTGTGGTCAACAGTAGGGGAAACCAAAATACCTTTGCCCATTTTAGTAGGAACAGTAAATATTGTGTTAGAAACAAGGTTGCCACATTCTTTGTCCATTAGTAAATATTCCCCACGTCTTGGGTGTATTTTAAAGGAGTTGTCCCCAACCATAGATGCAATTTTATCAGCATAAAGCCCTGCTGCATTTATTACAATTTTTCCTTCTACAACTTTGCCGTCCTTGGATTTTACTGTGTAAATTCCGTTGTTTTCGGTAATTGCTTCAACTTCAAAATTAAGCTCTAACTTTGCTCCGTTGTCCATAGCGTTACCGATAGACGCTTCTGTTAGTTCGTAAGGGCAAACAATGGCACCGGTAGGGGCGTATAAAGCACAGGTTGCTTCATCACCGATGTTAGGTTCTAATTTTAAAAGCTCATCTCTGCCGATTATGCTTAAACCTTCAACTCCGTTTTTAATCCCGTTTTCTTTTAGCTCTTCAAGTTTTGCTTTGTCCTCATCACCAAAACCGATTACCAATGAACCATTGTTTTGATAGTCAACATTTAAGTCCTTGCAAATTTGAGGCATCATTTTAGAGCCTTTTACATTTAATATGGCTTTTAAACTACCACATTTTGCATCAAACCCTGCATGGACAATGGCAGAGTTTGCCTTTGTAGAGCCCATGGCAATGTCGTTTTCTCTTTCGATAATACAAATATCCATGTTGTACCTTGCAAGTGTCATAGCAGTTAAGCCACCTGTTACACCTGCACCGATTATTATTGCATCATACATTTTTTAAGTTCCTTTCTTGTGAAAATTCTGTAAAAGCAGAAAAAAAGACGCACCAAAACAGACCGATGTCGGTTTTGATACGTCTCCAAATCTCTATATCATAGTATCATTTTACATCAAAAGTTTTAATTTGTCAATAAAAACAGTTGATTTTATTCGATTTTTATGTCATAATTAAAATAAGATTTAAAAAAGGGGATTAACTTTATGAAAATATCCGAATTATTTGAAAAAAAAGAGCCTACATTATCATTTGAGGTGTTTCCTCCCAAAACCTCCGAGGTATATGAAAATGTGAAGAAAACATCAGAGAAAATAGCAATGTTAAAGCCTGATTTTATGAGTGTTACCTATGGTGCAGGTGGTGGAACAAGCAGATATACAATAGATATTGCAAAGGACATTGAGGACAAATTTAATGTGCCTGTAATTGCACATCTTACCTGTGTGTCCTCAACTAAGGAAATGGTTATGGAGCGAATTGCCGAAATGAAAGAGGCAGGCATTCACAACATAATGGCACTGCGTGGAGATATTCCAAAGGATATGATGGACGATGATAGGTCTAAATGGTATTATCACAATGCAGTAGATTTAATCAGAGAAATCAAAGAATTTGATAATGATTTCTGTATTGGTGGTGCTTGTTATCCGGAGGTGCATCCGGAAAGTGAAAACCAAAAGGAAGATATTAAATATTTAAAGGAAAAGGCAGATGCCGGTTGCTCATTTTTAACAACACAGATGTTTTTTGATAACAATTTGCTATATAACTTTTTGTATAAAATCAGGGAGGCAGGCATTACAATTCCCATAGTTGCCGGTATTATGCCTATTACAAACGGCAAACAGGTTAAAAGAGCAATCAACCTTTCAGGCTCACATATGCCACGCAAATTTATATCTATTGTTGATAAATTCGGCGAAAATCCCGACGCTATGAAGCAGGCAGGCATTGCCTATGCAACAGAGCAAATTATTGACTTACTTGCAAACGGAGTTAATGCAATCCACGTTTATTCTATGAATAATCCTGACGTTGCAAAAAAGATACAAGAAAATCTTTCGGACGTTATTCCGTCAATTAAGTTAAAATGATAATAATTGAAAAAGCATTAGATGCCAAAATAGATATAAACGAAGTATATAGGTATATGGGCTGTAAGGATGCTACCAAAGAGGTTGCAGATTTAGTGCAAAGGTGCCTTTTAGAAGCCGAGAATATTATTACATACAAATGCTGCTATGAAAGATTTGCTATAAATATAGAGGATGAAATAGATTTAGGCTTTGCTAAAACTACTTCAAAATCCTTAAAAAAGAATTTGCAGGGTTGCAGTGAAATTGTTTTGTTTACTGCAACAATAGGCATAGAAATTGACAGGTTAATACAAAAATATTCAAAGGTATCAAGCTCGTCTGCACTAACTTTTCAAGCAATCGGAGGAGCACTAATTGAACAGTGGTGTAATGAATTGTGCAAAAGGTTTGCAGACCATCTAAAAAAAGAAGGCAAGTTTTTAAGGCCAAGGTTTAGCCCGGGCTATGGGGACTTGCCACTTGATTTACAAAAGGATATTTTTAGAGTGTTAGATTGTAGCAGAAGAATTGGCGTATCACTAACAGATGGAATGTTGATGATACCAACCAAGTCAGTTTCAGCTATTGTGGGTATAAGTAACATAGACCAAAGGTGCAACCTTAAAGGTTGTGAGGCTTGTGATAACAAAAATTGCTTGTATAGGAGGGGTTAACAATAAATATTTTAGAAAAATTAAAAACTTCAAGATTGTATTTTGACGGTGGTATGGGTACAATGTTGCAAGCAAGAGGGCTAAAATCAGGGGACCTTCCGGAGCATTGGAATGTTGACAGACCAAATGATATTAAACAAATACATTTAGAATATTTAAAATCAGGCAGCGATATTATTACAACCAACACCTTTGGTGCAAACGGAATTAAGTATCAAGGCGAAGGCAAATATTCGCTTGAAAACATAATAAAATGCGCCATAAAATGCGCCAAGGACGCCGTAGAAGAATACGGCAAGGAAGATAAGTATGTGGCACTTGACATAGGGCCAAGTGGTAAGCTTTTAAAGCCACTTGGGGATTTAGAATTTAATGATGCAGTTGTAGGATTTGCAGAGGTTGCAAGGCTTGGACAAAAGTATGGTGCAGACCTTGTAATTATCGAAACTATGAATGACAGCTACGAAACAAAATCAGCACTTTTAGCAGTAAAAGAAAACTGTGATTTGCCTGTTTTTGTAACCAATGCCTATGACGAAAGCAACAAGCTTATGACCGGCGCTTCACCCTTTGCAATGGTAACAATGTTAGAGGGGTTAGGGGCAGATGCGATAGGTGTAAATTGCAGTGTAGGCCCTGACAAAATGTCAAAGGTTGTAGACGACCTTGTAAAGTATGCCTCAGTTCCTGTAATAGTTTCACCAAATGCAGGCTTACCAACCTTAAAGAACGGTAAAACCTGTTATGATTTATCTCCGGAAGAGTTTGCAAAATATATGAAAAACTTTGCATCAAAGGGAGTTGCAATTATGGGAGGCTGTTGTGGTACAAACCCTGAATATATTGCAAAGCTTTATGATGCAACAAAGGACATCCCGTATAATTATCCTACTGATAAAAATATAACTGCCGTGTCGTCATACACAATGGCAGTAGAGTTTGGCACAAAGCCGGTGCTGATTGGGGAAAGGATAAACCCAACAGGCAAAAAGCTATTTAAAGAGGCATTGCGAAATGGTGATTATGACTATTCTTTAAAAGAAGCAATTTCTCAGCAGGAGCAAGGTGCAGATATTTTAGATATAAACGTAGGCTTGCCTGAAATAGACGAGGCAGAGGTGCTTGTTCGTACTGTAAAAGAGGTGCAGGGAGTTTCAAATTTACCACTTCAAATTGACACATCAAACCCTGTTGCTATGGAAAGGGCAGTTAGGGAATATAACGGCAAACCTCTTATAAATTCTGTGAATGGCAAACAAGAGAGTATGGACGAAATATTGCCTATTGCTTCAAAATATGGTGGTGTACTAATAGCACTTACATTAGATGAAAATGGCATTCCCAACACTGCAAAGGGCAGAGTTGAAATTGCAGAAAAAATAATTGCAGAGGCAAAAAAATACGGTATTTCCAAAAAGAATATAGTGGTAGACCCACTTGCTATGACGGTAAGCTCCGACACGTCCTCTGCACTTGTAACCTTAGAAAGTGTCAAAATATTGCACCAAAAGGGTATCAAAACTTGCCTTGGTGTTTCAAATGTTTCCTTTGGCTTGCCAAATAGGGACACAATTACATCAACCTTCTTTGCAATCGCTTTGCAAAACGGACTTTCAGGGGCAATTATGAACCCCTATTCCAAAAAGATGATGGACGTTTATTACGGTTTTTGTGCTTTGTCTAATTTAGACAGCCAATGTGCTGAATATATTAAATATTCCACAGACAATGCAGAGCCTGTAAAGGAAACAAAGCAGGAAGATGTTTCACCAAAAACTGCACTTAAAAATGCAATTTTAAAAGGTTTAAAGGATGATGCAACAACCTATTCAACCGGACTTCTTAATGAGATAAATCCACTTGAAATAATAGACCTTTGCATTATACCGGCACTTAACGAGATGGGCGAAAGGTTTGAAAAGCAACAGGCGTTTTTGCCTCAGCTTTTAATGAGTGCAGAATCTGCCAAATGTGCATTTGATGTAATTAAGCAAAAAATGCTTGCTGATGGTGGCACAAGGAATAAAAAATGCAAAATTGTACTTGCAACCGTCAAGGACGATATACACGATATTGGCAAAAATATTGTTAAGACATTGCTTGAAAATTACGATTTTGATGTAATTGATTTAGGTAAGGACGTACCACCGGAAACGATTGTTAATAAAGTGGTGGAAGAAAATGTACCCCTTGTTGGTTTAAGCGCACTTATGACCACAACAGTTCCTTCTATGGAGGAAACAATTAAGCAATTAAGGGCAAAAGTGCCAAATTGTAAGGTTGTTGTAGGTGGAGCAGTGCTTACTCAGGAATATGCCGATATGATTGGCGCAGATAAATATTCCAAGGACGCAATGGAAACAGTCAGATATGCTGAAAGCATAATATAATATTAAAAGGAACTGTCGCAAAATGCGACAGTTCCTTTTTAGATTGTAGAAAATAGCGCATATCAAAAAGGTATTGTTTATTTTTTTAAAACACATAAATTCAATTCTAATTTTTCCTGCCACCTATTATATGAATGCACCTTAATGACGCAAAGTCATAACTAAATAAATTTCGTTGAAATGCATCCATAGAATGTGAGCAAACATAGTATTTTTTGCCAAAGGGAGTCCTGAGTATCTTTGTTAACACCAGAGTGTGATAAAATACGTCCGAATAATCCCCAAGCTGAATAATATCCCCAACCATTAAATTTTGCAAGTCCTCTTCTTCACCATAAGGGCCGATTCCGTTGTTGTTTACCATAAAGTCATAAAAGAAGCTGACTCCTGTCCAAGATGGGCTTTTATCATTGGCATTTTTGTAATACCAGCCTATATTTTTGTTGTAATTCATTACATCACAACCTGCATACACACATTGGGAAGCATAGTTTGTGCAATCTCCACCAATGTTGTTGTAATCATAGTATCTTGGGTTTCTTGACAATGCCCAAATGTTAGCATATCGTACAGCCTTTGACCTGTTATATTCTACAAATTTCATTGTTGCCTCCTACTAAATAATCAATCCAAAATACCTAAGTATTCCTCTGTATATGGCGTATGCAAATCCGTAGGGGTCATCTCTTAACTTCATTGCGTCCTCGTAGTTTGAAATAAAGGCAAGCTCTACAAGTACGGCAGGCATTTTTGTACGCCTTAATACGTATAAGGACGGGTTTGCTTTAACCCCTCTGTTTTCGGTTTCCATACGGTTTACAATAGCATTTAAAATGTTTTTGCCTAAATAATATGCAGATGTGCCAAGCCTGTAAACATAAACCTCTGTGCCTTTAATGTTCGGGTTTACAGATGCGTTTGTGTGTATGCTAATAAAGTAGTCAGCACCCCAGTTATTTGCACTATCGACTCTTGAACGAAGGCTTGAAGTATTGCTTGTGCCTAAAACTTGGTCGGGCTCTGTTCTGGAAAGTTTAGCTTCAAAATTAGGGTTTTGGTCTAACAAATCAAACAAGTAATTACCAACCTGGTATGTAATATCTTGTTCATATAGTCCATTGCCCTCTGCACCTGTGTTTACATCCTTTGGGTTGTGCCCTTGGTCTATAAATATTTTAATTGCCATAATATCCTCCTTTTTATACATACTATGTTTTTTATTACGGTTTTTGTTCATATATTTTTATGAGGTGATAAAATGTATATTCATATAGTAAAGGCTAACGAAACCTTGTGGAGCATTGCAAGGCAATATAATGTAACGGTAAGAAGGATTATTATAGACAACGGATTAACTAATCAACCATTTTTAGTGGTAGGGCAAGCACTTTTGATTTTAATTACAGAGGTTTCACATACTGTAAGTATAGGCGAAACTGTGTTTTCTATTTCAAATATGTATGAAATTTCCCAAAATGAATTGTATCAAAAAAATCCAAATATCATTACAGACGGACTAAAAGCAGGTGAAGTATTATCAATAAGGTTTCAAAACGAGGGCAACAAACCAATGGCTGTAACAGGCTACGTATATCCGTATATTAACCTTAATTTGTTTCAAAAAGAGCTTCCGTACCTTTCAAGCTGTGCTGTTTTCAGTTATGGGTTTAATTATGATGGCAATCTCATTTACCCAAACGACCAACGAGTTTTGCCATATATAAATAGATTTAACACAGCACCCATTATGCTTGTTTCCTCAATTACGGAAAATGGAGGCTTTGATAATAAAAAAACAAATGAACTTTTAAATAATAAAAATTTACAAACAACAGTTATTGATAATTTAATAAGTGAAGCATTGGAAAAAGGGTATTTAGGAATAGATTTGGACTTTGAATTCATAGGTGCAGAGGATAGCAATGCGTACGTAGAATTTGTGGGAAATGTAAAGGAAAAAGCTAACAACAACGGCATTACTGTTAATGTGGATTTAGCACCTAAAACCTCCACAGCTCAGCAAGGAACGTTGTATGAGGGGCATAACTATGCTAAACTTGGCAACATTGCCGATACAGTATTTTTAATGACTTACGAATGGGGCTATACCTATGGGCCTCCAATGGCAGTTGCTCCACTTCCCGGCGTCAGACGTGTAGTAAATTATGCAGTAAGTCAAATTGAAAACAGTAAAATTATTATGGGTATTCCAAACTATGGGTACGATTGGAGGCTTCCTTACGAAATGGGCACAACCAAGGCAAAGAGCATTGGCAACCAAGAGGCAATACAAATAGCCTTGCAAAACGGAGCAACAATAAAATTTGACGAAGATGCCAAATCACCATATTTTGAGTATATTTCAGAAAGTGGTAACAATCACATAGTTTGGTTTGAGGATATTAGAAGCATAGTGGCAAAATATCAGCTAATCGAAGAATACAATTTAAAAGGAGGAGGGTATTGGAATTTAATGAGGCCATTTGCCCAGAACTGGACATATATAGGTTATAAATACAAGATTTTCAAATAAATTCAATATTTTTCTTAAAAACCCTTGACAAATGCCGATTTTGTTGTTATAATATAAAAGCACTTGCGGGCGTGGCGGAATTGGCAGACGCGCTAGACTTAGGATCTAGTTGGAGACCGTGGGGGTTCGAGTCCCTTCATCCGCAGGAAACTTTGAATACTCAAAGTTTTG
>DCGP01000022.1:0-141 GCA_002314595.1 Clostridiales bacterium UBA1775
CTGCTTCTACTAACTTAACAAGATAAGTATGGTTAGCATACTTTCTTGCACCTGCTGAAACTTGCAAAATCAATGGTGCGTTAACTTCTTTTGCAGCTTCTGTGATACCTTGGATTATTTCCATGTTGTTTACGTTGAAAG
>DCGP01000022.1:182-3842 GCA_002314595.1 Clostridiales bacterium UBA1775
TTTTCAAACATTTCTTTTGTTGTTACTAATGGCATTTTTTTCACTCCTTATTTTTAATACTATTCCATTTTATCACATTTTACAAAAAATTCAATAGTTAAATTATACAAAGTGTATAAAATTTGTTGTGAATTTGTCAAAAAAATCACAAAAACCGGTTATTTATATCGTTGACAACTTTTTTAATTTTTAGTATAATATTTTAAAATATTTACAAAAAGAGGCTAATATGTTAACAATTGAAATAATTGCAGTGGGAAAAATTAAAGAAAAATATTTTACAGATGCCTTAAAAGAATATTCAAAGCGACTTGGCAGGTACTGTAATTTTAAAATAACACAGGTTGCAGACTACCCTGATGATATTGACGAAGCAAAGCGTGAGGCAGAGCTTATACTGCCCAAAATAAAAGGTCATTGTATCCCATTGTGTGTAGAGGGTAAACAAATGTCAAGTGAAGAATTGGCAAAGTACATTTCTGACCTTACTGTTTTGGGTGTTTCACATATATGCTTCATAATTGGTGGTTCAAACGGACTTGATGACAGGATAAAGGCTATGGGCAAATACAAACTTTCATTTTCAAAAATGACATTCCCTCACCAGCTTATGAGGGTTGTTTTAGCCGAACAAATTTACAGAGCTTTTAAAATAATAAATAACGAAAATTATCATAAATAAACCTCGATTTTTAAAAATCGAGATTTTATTTTTAAATGATATTGACATACTGTTTTATTATGGTATAATGTTGTAGAAGTTTAAATTTTCAAAGCAATTAGGAGTTGATTTTATGTTAACACCAAGTGAGAAAATGAGCAATGTTATTCCTGATTATGAGTCCCTTTTTAAAGGCTATAAGGACGACGACGGAATAGCTTGGAAGATACTTAAAAGCCTATACAAAACAAACAAAAAGCAGTTTTGGATTTCTGTTTTATTGTTTTTAATCAAGAACTCTGCTGCATATTTAACTCCAATTATTCTTGCGGCAATTATTGATATTATTTCTGCACCTGAAAAGAACAACTTTTCAATGATTTATGTTTACAGTGCAATATTGCTTGTTGTTATTGTGCAAAATATTTTTACGCATACCTTGTTCATCAATTACAAAAGTAAAATGCTGCGTAATATTAGTGCAGGCCTTAGGAACTCCCTTGTTAAAAAGCTACAACAAATTTCTATTACATACCACAAGGAGCTTCAAAGTGGTAAATTGCAATCTAAATTCCTACGTGATATTGAGTGTATTGAAGTGTTTTTAGAAAGAATAATGACATCAATTATTCCTGTAATTTTAAGCTTTATTATTACACTTTCTATTGCAATATACAAAAGCCCATTGGTAACGGCTTGCTTTGCTGTGATTATTCCAATTACAATATTCTTACGTAAAATATTCAGCAAGAAAATTCAATCCTCCAACCACGAGCTTCGTAAGGAAACAGAAAGCTTGTCATCAGATATTTCTGAAATGATTGAAATGGTACCTGTTACAAAGGCTCATGGTCTTGAAGAGGACGAAATCAGCAAACTTGAAGAAGGAATAAAAAGCGTTCGCAAGGTTGGATACAGCGTGGATATGGTTAACGCATGGTTTGGCTCTGTAAGCTGGGTTGTTTTTCAAATAATGTCTGCTGTATGCCTTATTTTTACAAGTACACTTGCATACAACAACATTATTTCCGTTGGTTCTGTTGTGTTGTTCCAATCCTATTTCAACACTCTTTTAAACAATGTGCAATCTATATTAACGATTTATCCGGAATTTGTAAAAGGTACAGAATCTATAAAATCTGTTTCCGAAATTATGATTTCAAGCAGAATTGAAAATAACGAGCATAAAATCAAACTTAAATATTTACATGGTACTGTTCAATTTAGAAATGTTTCATATAAATATCCCGGCACAAATATTAACGTTATTAAAAACTTTTCATTAGATGTAGAGCCCGGCCAATGTATTGCCTTTGTTGGTGCATCAGGTTCAGGTAAATCTACAATTATGAATATGATTATTGGCTTTTTACGTGCCACAAATGGCGTAGTTGCCATTGATGGTAAGCCTATTGAATACTTGGATTTGCCAAGTTATAGGCACTATGTTTCCGTTGTTCCTCAAAACTGTATTCTATTTTCAGGAACAATTAAGGAAAATATTTTGTTTGGTACTCACGATATTTCCGACGAGCAATTACAAAAGGTAATTGAGCAAGCAAATATTACTGAATTTATCAACGAATTACCACTTGGCTTGGATACTCCTGTGGCAGAGCATGGTGGTAACCTTTCAGGTGGTCAAAAGCAACGTATTTCTATTGCTCGTGCATTGATACGAGACCCTAAAATTATTATTTTGGACGAGGCAACATCTGCACTTGACAACATTTCGGAATATCACGTTCAAAAGGCTATGAACGAGCTTATAAAGGGACGTACAACATTTATTGTTGCTCACAGGCTTTCTACCATTCGTGATGCAGATAAAATTGTTGTGCTAAATCACGGTGAAATGACGGAATTTGGTACTTATGACGAACTTATGGAGAAAAAGGGCGAATTTTACGAGCTTAAAAAGTTAAGTGAATTAGGAAACGAACTTGTTCAGGAAGGAAGATAAAATGGCTGATAAAATCGCTATTGCAATAACTGACAATGCTGCACTTCGCATTTATGCAGCAACTACAACAGAATTGGTTAAGGAAGCTCAGAAGATGCACAAATCCTTGCCTCTTGCAACTGCTGCATTAGGCAGAACACTAACTGCAGGTGCTATGATGAGTGTAATGCAAAAAGATGAAAACACATCTATAACCATTCAATTTAAAGGAAACGGACCACTTGGAACTTTGGTGGTAGTTGCCGACCCAAAGGGTGCAGTTAGGGGATACACTGCCAACCCTCAGGCAGATTTACCACTCCGACCGGACGGTAAAATTGATGTAGGTAACGGCATCGGTAAAAATGGATACTTAAATATTATTAGAGACCTTGGCAACGGTACACAGCCCTATGTTGGTCAGGTTGAGCTTCAAACAGGTGAAGTTGCCGAAGATATTACATATTACTACGCCATAAGCGAACAAACTCCTACGGCAGTTTCCTTAGGTGTATTGGTTGACAGAGATTTTACTCCAAAGTCGGCAGGTGGATTTATTATCCAAATGATGCCGGGGTGGAGCCCTGATGATGAAAAAATCATTTCTGCAATAGAAAACAAGTTAAAAACGATTTTGCCTGTAAGCACAATGGTTGCCAACGGATACTCTGCAGAGGATATTATAAAAGAACTGTTAGACGGCGTTACGGAATATCATATTTTAAGCACGGAAACACCTAAATACAAATGCACTTGTAGCAGAAGACGTGTTGAAAAGGCTTTGATTTCCATTGGCGAAAAGGATTTAAAATCCCTTGCAGAGGACGAAAATGGCACAGAGGTAAACTGTAATTTTTGCGATAAAATATATAAATTTAACAAAGCTGATGTTGCAGAATTGCTTAAAAAATGCACCAGATAAAATAAAAAAATAAAAAAATTTAAAAAAACTCTTGACAACTGCCCTATAATACAGTATAATAGTATCTGCTGACGGGCTGAAAAGAGTGTTTATCCCGTAGTATTTATAGAATGTGGCCGAGTAGTTCAGTTGGTT
>DCGP01000036.1 GCA_002314595.1 Clostridiales bacterium UBA1775
CCAAACTATATGGTCAATGGATGTGCGAGGGTGCAGTCTTTGTATATAATTTTGACAGATTTAACGCATCGGAAATTTTACCAATGTTTAAAGAATACAACATTACAACATTCTGCGCACCCCCTACAATGTATAGAATGTTAATTAAAGAAGATTTATCAAAATACGACCTTTCTTCCATTAAATACGCAACCACAGCAGGCGAAGCATTAAACCCTGAGGTATTTAAGCAATTTAAAAAAGCAACAGGTCTGTCAATTATGGAGGGCTTTGGACAAACAGAAACCACACTTACAGTTGCAAACATTGTTGGCACAACGTGTAAACTTGGCTCAATGGGTAAACCAATTCCCATTTACGATATTGACATTGTAAACAGCGAAGGCAAAAAATGTGGTGTTGGTGAAAACGGAGAAATCGTTATCCATACAGACAAAAAAATCCCATGTGGATTGTTTAAAGGTTATTATAAAGACAAAGAAAAAACAGACGAGGTTTGGCACGACGGTCTGTATCACACAGGAGATGTTGCTTGGAGAGATGAAGACGGCTACTTCTGGTATGTAGGCAGAATAGATGATGTTATTAAGTCATCAGGCTATCGAATTGGCCCATTTGAAATTGAAAACGTAATTATGGAGCTGCCATACGTTTTAGAATGTGGTGTTTCGGCTGTTCCTGATGAAATCAGGGGACAAATTGTAAAGGCAAGCATCGTACTTACAAAGGACAAAAAGCCATCTGATGAGCTTATAAAAGAAATTCAAAATTATGTTAAGAGCAAAACTGCTCCGTATAAATATCCAAGAGTAATTGTCTTTAAAGATGAGCTTCCAAAAACAATTAGTGGAAAAATTCAAAGAAACAAACTTTAAAAAAACACTTGACAACAATATAAAGATATGATAAAATAAGTACAAATTTAATATTAAAAGCTTTGAAGGAGAGGACATTTTCAAAGGTAACTCAAAAAAGAGAGATGACGGTTGGTGCAAGTCATTGAGTTTATGATAATGTTTGTAGCTCCTGAGCTGAAGGGAAGAAAAAACAATTGTTTTAGTAGAACCCTTTCGTGTTTGCTACGTTAGTGCATAGAGGTTGATAGACCTTGAAGTGGTATTGATTATTCAATACAATTTGAGTGGTACCGCGGGTGCATAATATTTAATTATTAGCTCGTCTCAAAGATTTTATTATATCTTTGGGCGAGCTTTTTTGTTTGCCCAATAAAAGGGGAGATAAAAATGGAAAATCAAATCAAAGGACTTGACTTAAAAATTATGGAAATGGCAACCAGAATAAAGGAACTTCGTGAAATCGAAGGCATTTCCGAAAGCACAATGTCCAAACTTACAGGGGTTTCTGTTGAGGAATACATTGCTTGTGAAAATGGTCAACACGACCTTTCCTTTGCATTTATTTACAGATGTGCATTAGCATTTAATGTTGACGTTACCGATATTATTGAAGGTATCAGCCCAACACTTAAATCCTACACAGTTACAAGAAATGGCAAAGGTCAAAAAATCGAACAAGCACACGGTATGATTTACTACAACCTTGCGCCTGACTTTAAAAAACGTGTTTCAGAGCCTCTATATGTTAACTGTATGTATAGTGCAGAGGCAGAGCAAAAGGATATTGAGCTTACTACTCACGAAGGTCAAGAATGTGATATTGTAATCAGTGGCAGCCTAAAAATCCAAATCGGCACACACAAAGAGATTTTACATGCAGGTGATTCAATTTATTATGATAGTTCAACTCCTCATGGTATGATTGCAATTGACGGTGAAGATTGTAAGTTCTATGCAATCGTACTTTCATCAAACGACGAAGGAAAAACAGAAAAGACAGTTGAGCTTGCAAATCCTAAGGAAAGTAAAATTCATCAATCATATCGCAGAATTTACCATGACTTTATTCATACCAAAGAGGACGAACAAGGCAGATTGGTTGATTTACGTTTTGAAAATGAAGACAAATTTAACTTTGCCTATGATGTTGTTGATAAACTTGCTGACAGAAGCCCTGACAAGCTTGCAATGTTGCACCTTGATGTTGACAAAACAGAAAGACGCTTTACATTTGCAGATATAAAAAGGGAATCAAACAGAACTGCAAACTACTTCAAATCATTAGGAATAAAAAAGGGCGACAGAGTAATGCTTGTACTAAAACGCCACTATCAGTTCTGGTTCTCAATACTTGCACTTCATAAGCTTGGTGCTGTTGCAATCCCTGCAACAAATCAATTGCAAGAACACGACTTTACATACAGATTTAACGCAGCAGGTGTTTCAGCAATCGTATGCACAGCAAATGATGATGTAGCACATCAAGTTGACCTTGCTCAAAAGGATTCTAAAACTCTTACAACCAAAATTATTGTTGAAGGCAACAGGGACGGTTGGCACAATTTTAACGAAGAATATACACTGTTTAGCGATACATTTGACAGAACAGAAGAAACACCTTGTGGTGAAGATACAATGCTTATGTTCTTCACATCAGGAACAACAGGATATCCAAAAATCGCGGCTCATAGCTACAAATATCCACTTGGACACTTTGTTACAGCGAATTATTGGCACTGTGTAAACCCTGACGGATTGCATCTTACAATTTCCGACACCGGCTGGGCAAAGGCAATGTGGGGAAAGCTTTACGGTCAATGGTTATGTGAGGCTGCAACATTCGTTTATAACTTTGACAGGTTTAATGCAGCAGACATTCTTCCTCTGTTTAGCAAATACCATATTACAACATTCTGTGCACCACCTACAATGTATAGAATGTTAATTAAAGAAGATTTAACAAAGTACGATTTATCCTCAGTTGAACATGCGACTATTGCAGGTGAGGCACTTAATCCGGAGGTATTCAAGCAACTTGAAAAGTTAACAGGCTTGCAGGTTATGGAGGGCTTTGGACAGTCAGAAACATCGCTTGTAATCGGTAACTTGTTTGGTGGAACGCATAAAATCGGCTCAATGGGTAAACCGGTACCGGGCTACGATGTAACACTTGTTGATGCAGACGGAAACGATGTAGGCATCGGTAAAAGTGGTGAAATCGTTATTAAAACAAGCGAAAGAAAGCCATGTGGTCTATTTAAGGGCTACTATTTAGATAAGGAAAAGACAGACGAAGTTTGGTATGACGGACTATATCACACCGGAGACGTTGCAACCAAGGACGAAGACGGATTTTATTGGTACGTTGGCAGAACTGATGATGTTATTAAATCTTCAGGCTATCGCATAGGACCATTTGAAATTGAAAACGTAATTATGGAATTGCCATACGTTTTAGAATGTGGTGTATCGGCAGCACCTGACGAGGTAAGAGGTCAGGTTGTAAAGGCAAGTATCGTTTTAACAAAGGGTACAGTTCCAAGCGAAGAGCTTAAAAAGGAAATTCAAACCTACGTTAAAGAGCATACTGCACCATATAAATATCCGAGAATTGTTGTATTTAAGGACGAACTACCAAAGACAGTAAGTGGCAAAATAATTAGAAGCAAGCTGTAATAGGAGGCAAAAATGGATATTAAAAGGGTTACGCTGTTTGCAGGGCATTACGGCAGTGGTAAAACAAATATTGCAGTAAATTATGCAAAACATTTAAAAAGCCAATTTGACAAGGTATCCATCGTGGATTTAGACATTGTAAATCCATACTTTCGTACTAAGGACAGCGCAGAGGATTTCAAAAAGTTAGGTATCGAGCTTGTATGTTCTGCCTACGCAAACACTAACCTTGACATTCCTGCACTTCCAAAGGAGATATACGGAGCAGTTGCAGACAAATTC
This sequence comes from Clostridiales bacterium UBA1775, assembly GCA_002314595.1. Taxonomy (GTDB): domain Bacteria; phylum Bacillota; class Clostridia; order Monoglobales; family Firm-18; genus UBA1775. The sequence continues at coordinate 3,816 of DCGP01000036.1, forward strand.
TCCAAGCTTGTAATGGATATTGGTGGAGACGATGTTGGTGCAGTTGCACTTGGCAGATATGTTCCACAAATCAAAGAGGAAAACAATTACAATATGTTATATGTAGCAAATTGTTACAGACCACTTTCCAAAACTCCGGAGGACACATTAGAAATAATAAAGGAAATCGAAGCTTCTTCCTCCTTGCCATTTACGGCAATAGTTAATAATTCTAACTTAGGAGTGGCAACAACCAAAGAAACTGTTTTAAACTCTTTGGAATATGCCGAAAAATTATCAAAAATTTCAAACCTACCAATCTATATGACAACAGTTGACGAAAGGTTGTTTGATGAATTAAAAGGCGAAATATCAAGCCTATTTGCATTACAATTACAAAAAAATAAATACTAATTTGAAAGGGGTAAAAATTATGGCAAAATTAACCTTCAAAACAGACCTATGTAAAGGTTGTGGACTATGTGTAAACGCATGTCCGAAAAATCTACTTAAAATTGCAACAGACAAAATCAATCAAAAAGGACATTCACCTGTTGAAATGACAGACGAAAGTCAATGTATCGGTTGTGCATTTTGTGCAACAATGTGTCCTGATTGCATAATTACAGTTGAAAGGTAAGGTGAATAAAATGGCAGAAAAAGTACTAATGAAAGGTAACGAAGCAATTGCAGAGGCTGCAATCAAAGCAGGGTGCTTGCACTACTTCGGCTATCCAATCACACCACAGACAGAAATAGCAGCATATATGGCAAAGAGAATGCCAAAAATCGGTGGAACATTCTTACAAGCAGAAAGCGAAATAGCTGCAATCAATATGGTATATGGAGTATCCTCAGCAGGTAAGAGAGTTATGACTTCATCATCAAGCCCGGGTATCTCACTAAAAAGTGAAGGCTTGTCATACCTTGCAGGAAGCGACCTGCCGGCATTTATAGTAAATGTTGAACGTGGTGGCCCAGGTCTTGGTGGTATCCAACCATCACAGTCAGACTACTTCCAAGCTACAAAGGGTGGTGGACACGGAGACTATCATATGATAGTTTTAGCACCTGCATCTGTTCAAGAAATGGCAGACCTTACAATTAAAGGCTTTGAGCTTGCAGACCAATACAGAATGACATCAATGATTTTAGCAGATGGTACAATCGGACAAATGATGGAGCCTGTTGAAATTACAGACAAGGAAACAAAGACCTTTGAAAAGCCATGGGCATTAACAGGCACAGAATGTAAGCGTCAGCACAACATTGCAAACTCACTATTCTTGGTTCCGGAAGAGCTTGAAAAGACAAACTTTGAACGTTATGAAAGATATAAATATATCGAAGAAAACGAAGTAATGTACGAAGAGTATATGATGGACGATGCAGAAATTTGCGTAGTAGCATTTGGTATAGCTGCACGTGTTTCACAAAATGCTGTTACAGAGGCAAGAAAGCAAGGCATCAAGGTTGGTTTAATAAGACCAATTACATTGTGGCCATTCCCTAAAAAACCTCTTTTAAAGGCATCAGACAAGGTAAAATCATTCATTTCAGTTGAACTTTCAATGGGACAAATGATTGAAGATATTAAGCTTGCAACAGAGTGCAAAAAGCCGGTTACACTATGTAATCGTGCCGGTGGTATGATACCAACACCTGAACAAGTATTAGAAGAAATCAAAAAAGCAAACGGAGGTGCTAAATAATGGTAGTATTCGACAAACCAAAATCATTAACAGATGTACCCTTGCACTATTGCCCCGGCTGTACACATGGTATAGTACATCGTTTGGTTGCAGAAGCAATTGACGAGCTTGGCATTGAAGGTAAGACAATCGGTGTTGCACCGGTAGGGTGTGCAGTAATGGCATACAACTACTTTGCATGTGATATGGCAGAGGCAGCTCACGGACGTGCTCCTGCAGTTGC
>DCGP01000016.1 GCA_002314595.1 Clostridiales bacterium UBA1775
AGTGTTCGCATTATAATTGGTATATAAAGACATTGGGCGAGCGTAAAACCACGGCAGAGAGCCATTCTGAGGCTCCTGCTACATACTATGGGCTGGTTGAACAAGTGAGTTCAGCCAGCCTTCTTTTTCTGTTTTAGTGTTTATTATTATAGACAAACACAAACCTTTTGTATATAATAATAAGCATTAAAAGTATTGCATTTTCGGAGCAAACGTGATATAATAAATTGCGTTAGGTGAGTATGTATTTCTCGCTTCAACATTCAACAATTCTTCAACATTTGTTGAAGCAAGAGTAGTAAATCATAGTCAATGTAAGGCACTATAAATCAACAGCCATCTGGGTTAAGCGTTGTGCCACAACAACCGCTCGTCATAATAGAGTACAATAAATCATAGTTCCGTTATACATCTCGGAACGGGTAACAACCCAATGGTAGGCGCAACAGTTGCTTGTGCAGTTGCTGTTGAAGAGTGCATGAAATAACCAGTAATATCAAGGGTTTACAGACTTTCGGACACTTTATAGAAATGTAATGCGTCCGATTTTTTGTACAATGAAATGGTCGAAATCGGTTTATGTAATACATTTTGACTAATATGGAGGAAATACTGTAATGATAAAAAAGCACAACAAATTAGGCATTAAGATTATTGTTATTGTAGCTGTGGTTGCATTGTTGGTCGGCATATTTTTTCAACAAACCAAGCATGGCATTAAGATGGACAACTTTACATATCTCACAAAAGAAGTTGAACAAATAACTTTGGATGATTATATAAAAACGTGTTCCGACTTAAATGACGAGCAATTTTTATATCTTAGACATGATAATAGATTCCCATCGAAAAATGCAGATGATTATAGAGAAATAACTATATATGCTGACATGAACAATTCAAGCTTACTTGACTACACTCTTTACGATAGTTATATTTCTGATGCCGAGAAAAATTCAATTATTTGCTTTGCTATTACAAATGATGTTCAGGAAAAGGTTAGACCAATGTCCAATGAAAAGTACGTTTATCTAATGAGCCTTTTTGTATATATCGGTGACAAAAAAGATATGAGTGAAGACGAATATATTGAAGACAACATGAAAAATTGGAACATTGATGCTTATTTTTTCAATAAACTATTTAAAAATAATAAGTACACTTGTACTCTTGCAGACGAAATAACAGAGCAACGATAGATTATACCTGAATGGTAAAGCTTGGGATGGTAAGGAATATATACTGGCCAACCAGTTTTCAATTCATATTGTAAGCGTGGGATTTATGTAGTTCCTGCGGAAAGGAAAAAATATGGAGTTATATAAATATAGCGGTCATAAAATCCGTATTATATGTAAAACAGGAAATGTATTTGAAGGATTAGCTTATGACTATATTCCTCCTCAGGATAACGAACCAGAAGAAGCAAGCATTACAATAGATTCAATTGAAATCTATGAAAGCGAAATCAAACGCATTGAAATATTAAATCATCATTGACAATATAGTATAATCAATATATAATTATAGTAGAATGTTACTATATGGAGATGATTCTATGACAATCAGACCTTCTGCAACAATAAGACAGAACTATAATGAAATAGCGGAGCTTTGCCGTTCTTCTATGCAACCTGTTTATCTTACCAAAAATGGTGAGGGTGACTTGGTGGTTATGGACATCAATGCTTTTGAGCAGAGAGAAAAAATGCTTGAGCTTCGTGAAAATCTTCTTGCGGTCGAAGAAGAAAGACTTGCCGGCAGAACAGGTGTTACGGTTGACGAACTTGATAACTATCTTGATGAGGTAATAGGAGATTGATTATGAAATATAATGTAATCGTTTCCGACACCGCAAAAAGACAACTCGCAACACATATTTCGTTTATTGCAAATGTAAATAAAACTGCAGCCCGTGAAACAAAAAACAAAATCGTTAAAGCACTTCATTCGTTATCAGAGATGCCGGAACGATTTCCTTTTTTTAACGAAGACCTGATTCCGAAAAACAAATACCATAAGATGTTTGTTGAAAATTGGTATCTTGTATTGTATCAAATTAAGGACGATACTGTGTATGTGGATTATGTTATTGATTGCAGGCAAGATTATAGCTGGTTAAAAAGATGATATAATTTAATACAGCCTAAGCAGTGCAACACTTGCTTGTGCAGTTGCTGTTGAAGAGTGTATGAAATAAGAACCTGAACGCAAGCGTTTAGAACCTTGTTACTCACTGCGTTCGTAATAAGAATAAAATCGTTGACATATCAACATTTTCAGCTCTGTTTCGATAATTCGAAGCAGAGCTTTTTCATGGTATCATTTTGATTTCGTGTCCTCAAAATGTCCTCAAATCGAGTTTTTGACATAGAAAATGCCACCCCATTAAGTCATAGACAATGGCGTTTACGGGCAATTTTCGCAGTGGTGATTTCGTCAAGCGATAGATAATTTGAAATTCAAAAATACATACACATACTTTTAACATATTGTTTACATTCTGTTTACATTGATTTTAAGGTTTAGTTAAAGTATAAAAATTATAGTGGCTATGGAGAAATTATGCTAATGTGGAAAGGACTGATAATATGAAATCAGTTTCCGACAAGGCAATAAGAAAGGCGATTAAGGGTAAACGCAAACAGAAAAAGATTATTTTTGACACATACAAAGTTGATTTATTCTATCTTTGTGAATTACTGATTGATGATGAAAAATCGGTGAATGCGGTAATGGGAAAGGTGTTTGAAAGCATATGGAAAAAGGCTGAAGCAAAGTCAATTCAAGATGCTGATGACTTTAAGTCTTTGCTTTACTCCGTGACCTGCAAAACGTGTCGCCAGCATATTTTCGGCAAGGATGTAAACATTTTTAAAGTTAACAAAACAACTGCTGTTGATATACTTGGTTCTGAAAGAACAGAGTTTACGGGAAATGTTGACAGCGGATTTATTTGCTTAAACAAAGCATTAAACAAATTAAATTCCAAACAACGATTTGTCTTTGTTTCAGTGGAGGCTTGTGATTTTTCTTTCAAGGAAATCGGTACAATCATCAAGCAAAGAGATGCCGTTGCGAGATACTATTATAATTGTGCAAGCATTGAACTGAGCAGGGAATTGCCCGAAAATGTTTTAACTATTGACAAGGTCGCTTCGTTATTGGAAAAAAACCGACCTAATACAATTCCCGAAGAAACAGAATTATATTGTTTAAACATAATCAAGAAAAAGCAAGGTAAAAAGCATGAAAAAAAGTAGGGTTATTAACATTTTAATCGGCCCGTTGCTTTTAGTATTATGTGCAACACTTCTGCCGGATTTTATATTTTCATCATTTGGAAGCAAGGCGGCAGTCGGTACGGTTTTGTGGATGGCTTATTGGTGGCTGACCGCACCCGTTGATTATGCAATAACGGGATTTTTGCCCATTGCAGTAAATGCAATTTTGCAAATTACCGATATGAGCACGATAATCTCAAACTATGCATCCGAAACAATACTTTTGTTGCTCGGAGCTTCAATTTTAACGGTTTCGTGGGAGAAAACGGGACTTGATAAACGAATTGCAATCACATTTTTGCGTTTTATCGGCAACAATTTCAGGACACAGCTTTTGTTCTGGTTTATGCTGTCGTTCTTACTTTCGGCGATATTGCCGAATGCGGTTGTTTGTGCAACAATTACACCGATTGCAGTGGCAATGCTTTCAAATATCGGTCACGGGGATGTTAAAAAGAGCAAGTATGCTTCAAAAATTCTTATCACGATTGCGTATGCAACGGGACTTGGCGGACTTGCTTCACCGCTTGGCGGAGCGATGAACCTTGTAACAGTTGACTACATTCAGCAGATTATCGGCGAAGAATATATGTATTCCTCGTGGGTAATAAGATTTTTACCGATTGTCCTTGTGCTTCTCGTTATCAATATAATTTTCATGTTAAGAGATGTTAAGAAAACAGATTCACTCGGTGGCTCAAAGGAATATCTAATCGAGCAGTACAAAAGTCTTAACAAAATGAACTTTGAAGAAAAAATTTCGTTGTCATTGTTCGTTATCGCAACCGTTCTTTCGTTTACAAGACAGTTTTACGAAGACCTTTTGCCCGGATTGAAGCCTGCGTATGTTTTTATTATTTGTGCAATTATTTCTTTCCTGATTACGAACAAAAACGGTGAAAGACTTATGCTCTGGAAGAATGTGCAAACAAAAATTATATGGGAAATGATTTATATATTTGCAGGTGGTCTTGCAGTCGGCTCTTTGATAAATTCATCGGGGGCCGCAGAAGATTTGGGTGCATACATTTCAACGCTCAATCTTGACGGTGGATATATTACGGTACTGATAATTATTACTGTAACAATTCTTCTTTCGGATGTAACATCAAATACCGCAACAGCGGCGGTTGCAATTCCGATTGTTATTTCAATAATTGAAGGTCTCGGTAAAAATCCGATTCCGTATATTTATATTGCAAGTGTCGGTGTAAACCTTTCTTATATGCTTCCGACTTCAATTCGAGCAATTCCTATCGGCTACGGATTACAGCCTAAATATATGTTTAAAGAGGGCTGGAAAATCACAGTTGTAATTATTGCTGTTATGTCGGTATTCTGTTATTTGCTGTTAAAATACTGGAACGCATTCAGCGGAGTTTAAATTTAGTTTCTTCTTGGTGGTTTAATGTCGATTTTATCTATTGAATTTTTTGCTTTTCTTATAGCTGTAATTTTAATATTCTATATTGTTCCGAAAAAGGCACAATGGGTCGTGCTTCTTGTTTCAAGTCTTGCGTTCTATGCTTTTTCGGGACCGGCGTACATGCTATATTTGTTATTCTCTGCCGTTGT
>DCGP01000012.1:0-190 GCA_002314595.1 Clostridiales bacterium UBA1775
GGAGAGTAGGACGTTGCCGGAGTAATTAAAGAGCAGGCCGTCGTTTTTAACGGCGGCTTGTTTTTTTAAATCCCTTTTTGAAATATATTAAATATTTCTTTGTTGCTCATCGATAGCACATAGTTTGAATGCCTTCAACGAGGGAAGAAACGAAAAACAATATAATTAAATATTCCTCAATAGCTCAGTC
>DCGP01000012.1:230-45157 GCA_002314595.1 Clostridiales bacterium UBA1775
GGTTCAAGTCCAACTTGAGGAGCCACAAAGGAATAGAAAAAAGATATCATGTCTTTTTTCTCAGTGAAATCAAGGGTTTGCGGAGATTTTCGCAAATCCTTTTTTCACATTAAAATCAAGGATATCCACCTGAGATTTAGAGGATACGAACCAACGAACAAGAAAAATTGATGATTTGGCAAGGAAAAATCAATTGAAACAGCATCAACAGAGATACTCGAATTACATGGAATATAAAAAAGATATTCTTACCTTTTTAGGAGGTTTGAACCAACGACAACTAAATAGATAGATTTAGAGGATAATTTCAAAAAATGAAGTTATCCTCTTTTTTTATAGCCAAAAATAATATGAAAGAAGGAATCGAAATGAACAAAAACATTATACTTACGGAACTGCTTAGAAAACTTCCGGAAATGGAAGATGTCTTCTATGAACTCAAAGATGATAAGCTTCGAGTTTACATTAAAGACAACGGATGATTTGATGTAAGGCAATCAGGAGGAATAACAACTTATGCTGATACGGTTTTCAATGAAAAGTTTAATAAAACAGAAAACATTGTTGCAGATGAGGTTAGAGAAATCATAGAATACTTAAGTGCATATGAAAAAGCTACGGAATTAATAGTGCCGGATTTGTCGGAAAGATATAAAAAGCTCGCTGAATTTAACAATTGCGTTTTAGCGGCAAAGGAAGTTGATGATGGAAGAGGTTTTGAATTTGTAACATGGAACTATGAAAATGATAATTTATACTATGGTCATTATTATGGAAACGACTATGTTGGGGCAAAAGAAGATTTTGCAACACGAAGTACTCTGATAAACGAAGATAAGATTTTTACCAATGACGAATTATTTTCTATAAGCAGATGTCTGGAAGATACATTAAACGGAGCTTACAAATTAGATTATGATGAACAAGAGATTTTGAATGACTTGCTTGAAAGAATCAAATCGTCAATACCTGATTACAACGAAAGATGTATTTCGTTAGATGAACAAGATAATTCCGAAATGGGTTTAAGTATGTGAGGAGTGAAGAAAATGATAAAAGTAAATATAAGATTCAACCAATACCTTGGAGGTATAGAATTTCCTTGTGATGAAATTTACTTAAAAAGAGTTTTAGAAAGCATGCATGTTCCTGAGAATATAATCCTAAAGCCTGAGATAATCGTTACGGATATTGATAACTTTGATGAGTTGAACACGCTTAAAGATAAGTTTGTTAATTTGGATGAACTAAATTATCTGGCAAAGAGGCTTGTATCGTTTGATAAAATGGAACTTGATACATTTAAAGCAGGCGTTATAAACGGACATGTGGAGGATATGAAGGATTTAATAAACTTAACATTTAACCCAAACAAGTACATTTTGATTAAAAATCTAAGTAATCCGGAATCTATTGGAAAACGATATTATTTAGCAAAGAACCTTATGGCTTCCGAAAAAGAACTTTTGGAAACTGATTTTGACAAAATCGGCAAACAAGTAATTGCATCAGGAAATACTAAACTTACTCCGTATGGAATGCTTATAAATAATAATGATGTTGATTTTGAAGAGGTATATAACGGAAAGACATTCCCGGCATACGGATACAGCACATATTCTTTTCTTGCAGAAATAACTTATGGTGATAATACAGAATATGTATATATGCCGGATGATGATATTGTCATTGACAAGGCAGTAAAAAGGCTCGGTGCAGAATCGTTAAAAGATTGTTTGATTGATATTGAATACGGTGATTTATCCGATTATGAATGGTTTGAAAAGATCAAGGGAATAACATATACAGAAGGCTTAAAAGAAGCAAACAGAGTTCTTGATTATTTTGATGAACTTTCAAACTATGACATCGAAAAATTAAAATCACTAACAGAATTTGCAAACAGGTCTGATGGAGAAACAATAATAAAGCTTATCAAAAATATTTCGGAGTTTGATTATTTTCCCGATGTAAATGATATGGATGAATTGGGTAGAGCTTTGATAGCACAAGAAGATGAATATCTTATCCACGAAGATATTTCTGACTATTTTATGTACGAGCAGTATGCAGAAGATGTGATGAGAGATTATGACCTCAAGTTTACAATGAATGGTGCTGTAGTATTAAAGGGACAAACACTGACTGAAATTATAGGAGGACAGATTGAACAAGAGGAAGATTTGAAAGACGATTTTGATATGACGATGATGTGAAAGGAGAAAGCAAATGGAGCAAATACTTAAATATGCAATAGAAAATAATGCATCGGATGTTCATATTACTGAAAATATGCTAAACCTGTAAAATGAGGAGGTTAAATCATCAAATATTCGATGTAATACAGAGGGAGGTCAGCAAGAGAGCTGATTCAGATGAAATAGAAGAAAAATGCAAAGAAATATATGAAAAGATTGCTGCTTATAAAGAAAAATTGAAAAAACTTGAAATAAAGAAACAGTCATCACAAACAGGAACCAAGAAACTAAGAGAAATATGTGATGCCTTGGATGATATGAAAATGGAATTTGAGGAATACGATGACACAATAGTCAGAAGACTTATAAGCAAAATCAAGGTAATGGATAGAAATACAATAATAATTACATTCTGTGGAAGCATAGATGTAGAACAAAAACTCTGATATGAGTTACTATGAAATAATAATCAGATATGACAGAAATATAAGTGACCTTATAAGCTTTAAAATAAATGGCTTTGTAAATGATTCTAATGATATCGTAAATGAAGCAATTAGACAAGGCTTTATAGGAAATGAAAATCGCAAACATGTGATAATTGCAAGAGCTGTATCAGAATATGAATATGAATATATAAAATGAAATGATAGCCGTCCAATGGGCGGTTTTGTTTTGAAATTTGAAAGGAGACCAACTTATGTGCACTGAAAAAATATTAAATGCCACAAGCCTGTCCGAAATACTTTCTGCAATAGAGGAATTCTGTAAAGAGTCATATAAATTTGAAGATGATGAGATTTGCATTCGATTAAAAAACGAAGTTGATGAAAAATATGAAAGTGATATTCATTCTTTGCTTTCGGCATACTTGTGCGTATGCGAAGATAAAGACGAAGTGATTGATGCATTATACGAATTTGTAAGCAATTGTAGTGGGTTTGAAAAAACAACCGAAGAAAATACAATGCAAGTCACAAAGCAGGAATTTGAAGAGGTTTTGGACGAATGTGAGGAGAAATGTGCAGTTAAATCTTGTATTGAAAGAGAGAATACAATTATTTTGACAGAGGCTGATATGGAAAATAAATATCGTGAGTTTTCTATGAGAATTAGAAATAACTCTATTTGTGAAATTCTCCCGAAAATTGATAAGTCTTTTGATCATAAACAATATATCGCTGAAGAATTGGGTTTAATTTTATATGATGTGCTTAGAACAAAAATGGATAAAGAATACCTACGACATGAAATGGAAAGATATATTCCGGATACAAGAAATGATGAACGAGATATTCGAACATTATTTAAGTTATACTTTTATGATGTAGTGCTTTATCATGAGCGTAAACCCGGAATATATACTGTAATTGATGAGCATATTAAAAGAGTATATGTTTTGGGATTCTTCAGGAGAATAATTATAGAGTATCTTAGTGAATAATATAAAATATAGAACAACAATGTAGAATGGATTAAAAAATTGTACATAATATGAATTGTATTTTAAAAAAATTTATGGTATAATATTTATAAATAATTCTTTGGAGTGTTTGATATGAGTGATTTGATTAGTAATAATATGATTTCAGAAATTAAGGAACTGTTAAAGCTTGCTCGTGAAAGGGTGGCTGTTTCTGTTAATACAGAACTATTATCTACGTATTGGAATATTGGTGAAATTATTGTAAAGTATGAGCAAAAAGATAATAACAAAGCAGAATATGGAAAGCAGACATTAAAAGAAATGTCACAATCACTTACAGCTGAATTCGGCAAAGGTTTTTCGAGATCAAATCTTCAAAATATGAGAGCTTTTTATTTGAATTATGAAAAATGCCAGACAGTGTCTGGCAAATTATCATGGTCGCATTATTGTGAGCTTTTATGTATTTCTGATAAAGATAAAAGGAGCTTTTACGAAAAGGAAGCCGAGAATGCAGGTTGGTCTATCAGGGAACTAAGAAGACAGATTGCAACATCTTTATATGAACGTTTGTTGTTATCTGACGGAAAAGGAAACAAAGAAACGGTTATTGCACTTTCGAAAAAAGGTATTGAAATGGCAGAGCCGAGTGATATGATAAAGGATCCTTATGTGTTTGAATTTTTGGGGTTTCCGGAAAATAAACCAATGCTTGAAAGTGACCTAGAAAAAGCACTTGTGGCACAGATTGAAAAATTCCTTCTTGAACTCGGCAGAGGCTTTATGTTTGTTGGAACGCAACAAAGAGTGACTTTGAATAATACACACTACTATGTTGATATGGTTTTCTATAATAAAATATTGCACGCCTATGTGCTTGTTGAATTAAAAACGGTAAAACTAATGCCCGAAGCTGTCGGACAGTTAAATATGTATCTCAATTATTATGCAGAAGAGGTTAATGATGAGCATGACAATCCACCAATAGGTATAATTCTTTGTACCGATAAAGATAGTATTGCTGCTGAATATGCTTTAGGAGGCTTGTCGAATAACATATTTGCTTCAAGATATATTTCGTACATTCCGGATAAAGAACTGTTAATAAAACAGGTGGAAGCAGTTTTGGAAGATTGGCATAATAAAGATAAATAAGCAAAAAATAATTTGCAAATCAGGTTGATAGTTCGGATATCTTTATTGGTCGGCTTTTGCACGTCGGAACAAGCGGAAAATCGCTCGTTCCGATTTTTTTGTATAAAATCGGAACTCACCTAAACCGCTGTTCCTCCTTTTTCGCAAAAAGTCACGCTCGGTTTGCCTGTTCGTTTGTAAACGCACTCACAACGTCAAACTGTCGCTACCAACTTTTTGCGACTTATTCGGATATCTTTATTGTTCGGCTTTTGCAAACAACCTATTGTGAATGCAATAGGTTGTTTTTTGTTTTAAAAAATGTGTATAAATAAGTATTGTATTTTTAGAAAATTTATGATATAATAATTTTGCCAAACAAAATCGAATATTTTAGCACAATAGTGTGTGTTTTTATGCCTTTGGTAAAAATACAGGCTCTATTTCTGCATACTATTTGTGCTAATGTAGATTTTGTTTGGCGACAATTCGGAGCTTGCGTTTTTCGTGCGTCAGCTTCGGTTGGCGCATTTTTAAATTTAAGAGGATTCTTTTAAAGGAGGGGGTCCTTACAAAAAATGCAATATTACTATAATAGAATGGAGATTTTGACAAAATGAAGAAGTTATCTAAAAAATCAATTTTAAGCTATGTATCAGGATTTCTTACAGCAATATTATTAACTGTCGGAATAGTGGTGTATGCTTCAACAACAAAAACAATACAAGCAGAATTCAGTAATATTAAAGTTTATATTGATAATGTTCTTGTAGATTTAAAGGACGCAAATGGGTCAACTGTTGAGCCTTTCATTTGTGATGGAACAACATATTTACCGGTTCGTGGAGTCGCAAGTGCACTTGGCTGTCAAGTTGAGTGGGATGAAGCAACCCAAAGTGTAAAGTTGTATAAGAATGTTGCTTCTAGTGATATATACCAATCAGAAGGACAAACAACGGCAAGTTTAGGATATGAGCAAATTTATAACGAGTATTCAAAGAAAATTAAGGACGCAGCACCTAATGTTGGTATTTCAGAACTAGCAGAAATTTCAAATGAAGGTATTGGAAAAATGGCTAAATATATGTTAAAAGCACAGGGAAAAGACGGACAGTACGAAACATATCAAGAATGGGCCGGAAAGTTAATGGATGTATATTTAAAAGAGGCTAGATAATCGCATTATAGGTTTACATTCTGAGAGCATTTATTATATTTTATATAAACAATATATTTGAAAGCAACCTATTGTGAATGCAATAGGTTGCTTTTTTATGTAAAAGGCTTGCTTTTAGTGTTTTTGATGAAAAAAATGCTTAATTTTGCTAATTTGGGTTGGGTAATTATTGAAATCTATTTACTTTTTTGATGAAATATGATAATATATGAATAAAGTTGAGATTGATTATCGGCAAAAGGAAAGCCTATAATTTAGGATTATATGATTTTAGAGGTGAGTATATTTGTCTGACTTTTTGACCGTCAAATATATGGTTTTTAAAGGAAAGATACGGTGATTAAATTGAAAACATTATTTAAAAATGCAAATATTGTTACACCAAATATATTAAAACACGGAAATGTAATTGTTGAAAATGAGTTTATTACGGATATTGTGGACAACAATATTTTGTTGGACGCTGATGAGGTTATAGATTGCCAAGGGAATTATCTTTGCCCGGGATTTGTTGACATACATAATCACGGAACTGTTATGGGAAGTTTTTATACATCAAATGCCGATGAAATGGAAAAAGCTTCAATTTTTATGGCAAAACACGGAACAACGGCTGTGTTGCCCACATCTCTTTCCTCGTCATACGAAGATATTATGTCGTTTTTAAAAACCATAGTAAACCTTAAAGGCAAAAATAAAGGTAGTAAAATACTTGGGGCACATATTGAGTCTAATTATTTCAATCCAAAATTTGTAGGTGCACAAAATCCGGAATTTATATACTCTCCAAAGGAAAAGGAATATATGTCATTTTACGACACAGGGGTTGTGAAAAGGGTTGACGCATCCCCTGAAATTGACGGAGTGTTAGATATGGCACGCAACCTTTCAAAAAGAGGGGTTACTATGTCTATTGCTCATTCCGGAGCCGACTATCAAGATGTTTTAAGGGCAATAGATGCAGGATTTACACATATTACTCATATATTTAATGCAATTTCTTTCCTTTCAAATTGCTATTTCTATCCGAAAATCGGAGCGTCAGAAGCAGCACTTTTGCAGGACGAAATAACTGTTGAAGCAATTTGCGACGGAAAGCATATACCACCTGAACTAATTAGGCTTATGCACAAGGTTAAGGGACCGGAGAAAATTCATGCAATAACAGACGCTATAATGGCAGGTGCTCCCGGTGGACATAATAAGCTTTGGGGATGCGATATTTTGGTTGAAGACGGTGTGGGAATGCTTCCGGATAAATCAGCATTTTATGGTTCTGTAACAACAAATGATGTAGAGCTTCGTGTTTTGGTGAACAAGGCAAACCTTAGTCTTTGCGAAGCTGTTAAAATGTTGACTCTTACCCCTGCAAAGGTTATTGGCGAAAAAAATATCGGTGCAATAGCACCGGGCTATTATGCCGATATAAATATTCTTGATAAGGACTTAAATGTTATTTATACTATGATTAACGGTAAAAAATTTGAAATATAATCGGAGAATTAAAATGAATGAAAGAAAGAATTATTTGGACAACATAAGATGGATAACCTTGGCTGTGGTTATTTTGTACCATATATTTTATTTGTTTAATTCAAGTGGAGTGATTTCAAATTTAGGAGTAACCGGCATAAAGCAATTAGATAGCGTATGTGTGTTTGTATATCCTTGGATTATGTGCTTGTTGTTTGTTGTTTCGGGAGTTTCTGCAAAATATGCCTTAAAATTAAAATCAAACAAGGAGTTTTTAAAGGATAGGACAAAAAGAATTTTGATACCAAGCATAGCAGGAATATTTGCATACGGATGGATAACAGGGCTAATTACAAATTATTATGGAAATATTTTTGGCCGGTCAGCAAATACAGTTCCCGGTGTTGTAAAATATATAATCTTGTCCTTTGTTGGTACGGGGATACTATGGTATGCACAGACATTATTTATATTTTCACTTCTTTTGGTTTTAATAAGAAGGATTGATAAAAATGAAAAATTAGACAAATTATTCAGTAAAATAAACCTGCCTGTTTTATTTTTACTTTGTATATTGGTTTGGGGTTCTTCTCATATACTAAATATGCCGGTGGTAACGGTTTTTAGGTTTGGAATATATACACTTATGTTTTTATTTGGGTACTATATTTTTTCTAACGAAAATATCATTGGGAAATTAGAAAAAATCGCTATGCCACTTGGAATAATTACTTTGATTATGGGCTTGGTATTTACCTTTGTAATGTATGGCAGTAATTTTGGCTCAGATGAATTTTTGACTAACATTTTTACAAATGTATATTTGTGGTTTGTTATTTTATCTGCATTTGCAATTGGAAAGAGGTTTTTAAATTTTAGCAATAAATTTACAGATTATATGAATAAAAACAACTTTGCATTCTATGTTTTGCATTACACGGTTGAAATAACAATTGCCTTTGCCTTGGCAGAGTATGTAAGGCTTGATAATTTCATATTAAACTATTTATTGGTATTGGTGGGAACAATAGCAGTTCTTCCTTTGTTAACAGAGGGCATTAAAAGAATTCCTGTAATCAATACTTTAATATTAGGTTCAGAACCAAAAAATAATTATTTAGGGGGTAAATTATGAAGAAGATAATTTGTTGTATTATGGTTTTGTGTATGCTGGTGCCGTTAATGGCATTTGCTGATGACAATGCACCAATTATTTATTACAAAAATGGGAAAAATGATTATATAGAATGTGAGCATAATTTGGATTATTATGTGCAGAATATAGATTCAAGCACATACTCAAAGGGCTTGGCTTATATGCTTATGGGGTTGTCTTGGTCTGCATATAACAATGTTGATGAAAATAATGCTCAAAACACTCCAATTTATAAATCTTTTCAATCGTTTGGTATGCAAGACATAAAGATGAATAATTACTACGAGGACCCGTTAGATGAAAATTATGGCGAAGATAACTGTGCATACACAATCGGTTATAGGGAAATGGATAACGGTAAAAACTTAGTTGCAGTTGTAATAAGAGGTTCATTTGGTGAAATAACAGAATCTTCCGACTGGAACAGTAATTTTAATTGTATTCTAACAGGTTTGGGCAATCACAAAGGCTTTGAAGATGCTGCATCAAAGGTTACAAGTGGTATTTTTGAGTATTTGGAAAGTAACAATTTAACAGACTGTGTTTATGTTGTTACAGGGCATAGTCGTGGAGCAGCAGTGGCTAACCTGGCATCAACATTATTATTGGAAAAAGGAATTAACAAGAAATCTGTTTATAATTACAATTTTGCTTGTCCTGATACAACGACTAACAGAAAAACTTATTCAAACATATTTAATATTTGTAATTATGCAGACTTGGTAACCCAAGTACCTCGTGATATAAAACAATTTGTTGATATTTTGGAAGAAGTTTCATTTTATACAGAAATACCTGACGACGAAAGCATGCCAACTGATGTGTTGGAAGCAGCAGTTTCAAATAAATGGTATAAAAACGGTCAAACATTATGGTTTAACCAAGGCATTATAAAGGAAACATATAACGATAATGTTTTGTTGAAGTTTAAACAAATTGAAGAATTGATATATAATGACTCTCATTCTCAATCAAAATATTTAGATTACCTTAAACAATTACCTGAAATAGGTACATATTCCGTAGAGGGTGATATTGTTGTAGAGGTTAACGGCAAGCGTATTTTGTCAGACCAACCACCTGTTATTGTTGATGACCGTACATTAGTGCCACTTCGTGCTATATTTGAAGCAATGAATGCAGAGGTTGATTGGAATAATCTAACCAAAACAGTAACAAGCACAAAGGACGATGTTGTAATAAGCCTCACTATTGGCAGTAAGGAGTTAATTAAAAACGGTACTATAATTGAACTTGATGTATCGCCACAGATAATAAACAGCAGGACGATGGTTCCTGTTCGTGCTATTGCTGAATCATTTGGAGCAGTAGTTGATTGGGACGAAGTAAATCAAGCAGTTATTGTTACTGAATAATAAATATTTTTTAAGGAGAAGTGCTTTTTGATTAAGCATAACACAATGGATATTGTAGCGTAGCCGAGAGGTTGCGTATACAATTTAATCAACCTCCCGGTGATTTATTATTAGATAAAACACGGTTTAGGAGGAAAAAATGAAAAAGAATAATATAATAATTCGTTTGGAACAAGAGAACGAATATCGCAAGGTTGAAAACTTAGTTAGGGAAAGCTTTTGGAATGTGTACAGACCGGGCTGTTTAGAACACCATGTTCTTCATTGTTTGAGAAATGACCCGGATTTTATGTCAGAGCTTGACTTCGTTATGATAAAGGACGGAGAAATAATAGGACAAAACATATTTATGAAGGCTAACATCAAGGCTGACGATGGTAGGGATATTCCGATAATGACTATGGGGCCTATATGTATTGCACCTAAATTTAAAAGGCAAGGCTATGGCAAAATGTTGCTGGATTTTTCCCTTGAAAAAGCAAAGAAATTAGGCTGTGGGGCAATATGCTTTGAGGGGAATATAGACTTTTACGGTAAAAGTGGATTTGATTATGCAAGTAAGTTTGGCATTCGTTATCACGGACTTCCGGAGGGGGAAGATGCTTCCTTCTTTTTGTGCAAGGAACTAATTGATGGCTATCTTGACGGTGTAGAGGGCGAATATTCAACGCCAAAAGGCTATTTTGTAAAGGAGGAGGAAGCAGAGAAATTTGACAAAGGTTTTCCACCAAAGGAAAAGCTAAGGCTTCCGGAACAAATATTTTAATATGAATTACGTATCGGCAAAATTAACAGTTTATTTTGAGGACCCTTTTTATGTCGGAGTTTTTGAACGGGTTGAAAATAATAAATTGTCAGTTGCTAAAATAGTATTTGGTGCAGAACCAAAGGATTATGAGGTGTGGGAATTTATTTTAAGCAATTATTACAGGCTTAGTTTTAGCCCACATATTGCTGTGGCAACAAAACCTGAAATTTCAAACCCTAAAAGACGACTTAGAGTGGTGCGAAGGCAATGCCAAGATAGTGGAATTGGTACAAAATCACAGCAAGCATTACAAAAACAAAGGGAAGAAAATAAACTGAAACGAAAGGTAATCACCAAAGATATGAAGGAAGTCGAAAAACAAAGACTGTTTGAGTTAAGGCAACAAAAGAAAAAAGAAAAGCATAAAGGCAGATAAATTACTAATACAAGAATACATCGTGAAATTTTCACGGTGTATTTTTTTGAAGTTTTGTTGTCAAAACATTGATGTTTGATTTTATCAAGATTGATTGTATATGTCGTTAATATAGCTTTTCTTTTTTAACTAATTTGTAATTGTATTATTAAAAATCTTATGGTATAATCAATTTATAATATTATTATGGGAGGAAAAATATGGAGAACACGTTAAATATTGGGTTAAAAAATCGTAATTACAACAATATCAAAAGCAAGTTTATAGCCTTTTTACTTCCGGCATTGGCAACAGAGTTAGGGGCTGCCCTAAATGAATTTGTAGATGGTATTTTAGTTGCAAATCTAATAGATTTACAAGCACTTAGTGTGGTGAATTTAGGTAGCAGTATTTATTATTTATACATTACAATTAACTTTTTACTTGGTGGTGGAGGCGCTACAATTTACTCTGTCCTTTTAGGCAAACACGACAAGGAAAGTGCAGACAAAATCTTTTCGGCTTCTATAATTACTTCGGTAATTGTAAGCTTGTCAATTATGATTTTGGGCCTTATTTTCTTGCGACCTATTGCTGATTTTATAGCAGGGGAGTCAGGGCTTAACGACCAATTATTTAAATACTTACGATATATGTTTATGGTTGCACCACCGTTTATAGTAACAATGACTTACATATTCTTCTTGCCAACCTGTGGCCACCCTATACTTACTACGACAATAAATTTAACTGCAAATACTATCAACTTGTGTCTTGATTATGTTTACATCAAAATTTTCGGTATGGGTGTTGAAGCTGCTGCACTTGCAACATTTACAGGCTTCTTAGTAGGATTTTTGATTTTGCTTGGCTTCCATTTATGGGGCAAAAATATGCCAAGGCTAACATTTAATTTTAAAATAATAAAAAGTTTAAAGGAAATTTGCTCAACAGGTCTTTCTTCATCTTCAACATTTATCGGGCTTACAGCAAGGATTGCAATATGCAACCTAATTGCAGCTAAATATGCAGGGCAAAACGGAATTATAGCATTTACAATTTGTATGCAGTTATACGCTATTGCCTATGTATTCTTTGGTGGGGTTATTGACACACTAACTCCGTTTATGGGTGTTTTCCATGGAGGAAGGGATAAAAACGGCATATATTATACTATAAAATTATCTGCTAAATTATCAACAATAATGGTAGTGATAATTGTTGCAATTTTTGAAATAGTACCACAGATGTTTTTAGGACTGTATTCCGTAACAGATGCAAATGCAATAAATGTAGTTATTCCTGCAATTCGGATAGTATCACTTGTGATGCTTTTGTGTTGGACATATTCAGCATTTAGTAAAATGACATTGGTTATAGGAATGAAGGTATACTCATTTGTAATAAGCATTGTAGATGGCTTTGTGTTTATTTTGCCATGTTCGCTTATTTTGTGTCCGTTCTTTGGCATTTATGGTATGTGGTGGTCATTTGTAATTTCTTCATTTTTGATGATAATCGGCGTAGTAATAACAAACTTAATTGTACTTTCCAAAAGGAAGGACAAGTACGAAAGCGTATTGTTAGTGCCTAAAAATGACGATATTTTAATAGATGTTTCCATAAATGATGAAGCAACAATTCCGTCAATTAGTAGTGATAACAGAATATTAGAGATTGTTAAGGCGATGTTTGATTATGTAAAAAATGTAAATATGGACGTACTTGTTCAAACCAACAAGGACGAGCTTTATGTAGATTTCAGAACTATTGACCAACCATATAAAACAAATGAAGAAAACAAGCTTGTTGGCTTTGATAAAATGTATGATATGGCTAAGGAAGTTAAGTATGATTACGCCTTGGGTATGAATTGCACAAGGGTAATATTGGACAAATAAATTGGAGGACAGTATGAAGATTTATTTAGCATCACCGTTTTTTAATGACAGGGAAATTGATTTTTTGTCAAGGGCAGAAAAGATTTTAAGACAGCGTGGGCTTGAAGTATATTCACCAAGAGAGCACGAAAACAGAGAGGAAAAATATACCCAGGGCTGGGCAGAAAATGTGTTTAAAATGGACATAACTGCAATCCAAAATGCAGACATTACGGTTGCTATGTATGACGGCAATTACAGTGATTCAGGCACTGCTTGGGAATGTGGCTATACCTACGGACTTAACAAACCACTTATTGCAGTGCATATAGGCAAAAAGGCAAACCTTATGATTTTCAGAAGCGCAAGGGCAAACATCTCAATAGACGAGCTTGCAACCTACGACTTTGAAAGCCTGCCAACAAAGGAATATGTTGGGGATATGATATAAAATGGGGAAAGAGGGGAGTAAATGTCAAGTACACAACCTTCACAAAAAGATATTTTAAGAATGCAGTCATTGTACGGTGAAAACAAGACGATAACCGGGGATTACAATGTTGAACACAGTGTTAATTGTGAAAACGGAACCTTTGTAGGCAAGTGCAATGATGGTGTTCTATCCTTTAAAGGCATTCCTTTTGCCAAACCACCAA
This sequence comes from Clostridiales bacterium UBA1775, assembly GCA_002314595.1. Lineage (GTDB taxonomy): Bacteria > Bacillota > Clostridia > Monoglobales > Firm-18 > UBA1775. The sequence goes on from DCGP01000012.1 coordinate 13,870, forward strand.
TTAACGAATTGCGTTGGAAAGCACCTCAGCCGGTTGAACAATCAAATGAAATTAAAGAGGCATATTATTTTGGCAAGTCGCCTATTCAACAGCCTTGGTATTCCGAGCTTGCGTCTTGCTATCCTCAAAGTGAGGATTGCTTGTATTTAAACGTATGGGCAGATAAGGACAAATCAGTTAAAAAGCCTGTTATGGTGTTTATACATGGTGGTGCATACGGATATGGCGGTACATCGGACCCACTATATGATGGACAAAATTTTATAAAGGCTCATTCTGATGTAATACTTGTAACTATTGCATATAGGGTAGGCGTTATGGGTTTTATTGACTTTTCAATGGTTGAGGGGGGCGAAGGCTATGAGGATAGCTGCAACCTTGGCTTGCTTGACCAAATTGAGGCACTAAAATGGATACAAAGAAATATTGCTGCCTTTGGCGGAGACCCGAAAAATGTTACAATATTCGGTGAATCTGCCGGCGGCGGAAGTGTTTCGATTTTAGCAGTAATGGATATGGCAAAGGGGCTGTTTAACAGGATTATCGCCGAAAGTGGTTCAATTTGCCTTACATACAGCAAGAAGGAATTTCAACCATTTACCCAAAAGTTTATGAAAAAAGCCAAGGCAAAGAATATGAAAGACCTTTTAAGGCTATCAACAGAGGAAATATATAAGGCAAACTTGCCGATAAATGAAAGTAATAACTTCCCAATGAGGGACGGCAGGATTGTTCCTTTTGATTTATATAAGGCATATAAAGACGGAAAAAGCAAGGACATTGATATGATGTCAGGTACAAACAAGGACGAGTGCAGATATTGGATTGGTGAGCTTGGGGGAATTTTCAAATATTCCTTCGCTATACCTGCTTTGTTTGAAAACCAGTGTAAAATAATGAGTCCTGAGGACAGGGCGCTTGCAAGCCAATATTATAAGCACGGAACAGGCAAAACCTATATGAGACTAACGGAATTTGAAAATGATATTACATTTAGAGTTCCGGCGCAAGAACAGTTATTGCTTCATGCAGACAACGGAGGCAAGGCTTATCATTATTTTTGGACTTATCCAAGCAGTATAAAATACAGAGGAGCATGCCATGCTGTAGAGTTAAGCTCCGTTTTTAATAACCTTGATGAAAAGATTTTTACCGGCGATAATGTAAACCCACAGCTTGCACGAGAGGTTCAACAAATGTGGGTAAATTTTGCAAAAACAGGCAACCCCTCAACTGAAAATCACAGTTGGAGCTTGTATAATAGGGATACAAAAGAAACAATGGTACTGGGGGAGGAAATTTTTGTTAAGAAAAATCTCCTTTCAAGGAGAACAGCAACAGTAGAAAAGCTATTAAAATATTATATAAACGGCAATTACGTAAAGCTTGACTATGATATTTCGTATGTAAGGTTTTATATTTATATGGCGTTAATAGTGATTATTATTTGTATCATATTAGGATATTTGTTGTAAAGGAGAGGTAAAATGATTCTGTTTGATAAGTTTATGGAGAATGCAATTCGTTATAAGGATAGACCGTTTTTAGCAGATGACAGTATTCCACAAGGGCTTACATACGGTCAGGTAAACGATATTTCAGGTAAAGTTTCTGCCTATTTAAAAAGCAAGGGTGTCGGAAAAGAAGACTTTGTTATGATTTGTCTTCCCAGAGGTGTTAAACCGATTATTTCAATTATGGGCGTTTGGAAAAGTGGCTCTGCATTTGTTTTGGTTGAGGATAACTATGCACCTGAAAGAATAGAGTTTATTAAAAAAGACTGTGGTTGCAAAATTGTATTGGATATAGATGCTTGGGAAGAAATACAGGGTTTTGAACCACAAAATGACTTTGCAGAGGTCGACCTTCACGATGCTGCCTTTGCAGTATATACATCAGGTACAACCGGTAATCCAAAGGGAGTTATTCACGAGTATGGAAATATTGACAGAATGCTTGATTCCATTACAATGAGAAGTTGTGGCAACCTTGCAACCGAACAGGATAGGTTTGCACTTGTAGCACCACTTAATTTTATTGCATCTCTTCTTATTTTAATAAAAGGTTTTGAATGTGCTGCTTTGGTTTATGTTGTTTCGTACAAAACATTAAAAAACCCACTTTTAATAGGAATGTTTATTGTAACAAATCGCATTACAGGTACATTTTTAACACCATCGCATATTAGAAGAATGGGAAGAAAACTGCCGGGGCTTAAATTCTGTATAATTGGAAGTGAGCCGGCAAATAAAGTTTATATGGATGGTTTGTTGATACACAACTTTTATTTGATGAGCGAATCAGGATTTGCAGTTTCTCATTTTCTAATTGACAAATTGTATGACGAAACACCTGTTGGAGAGTCTGAATTTGGACATAAAATTTATCTCCTTGACGAGCAAGGTAACGAAGTAGCCGATGGTGATGAGGGGGAAATCTGCTTTGAAAATGACTATGTAAGGGGTTACTTTAATTTACCTGAGCAAACTGCTGAGGTATTTAGAGATAACAAAGACGGCAAGGGCAGATTATATCATTCAGGAGACCTTGCAAGAAGAGACGAGCAAGGCAGATTAGTAATTTGTGGCAGGCTTAGCGATATGGTTAAAATCAATGGTAATCGAGTTGAGCCCGGTGAAATCGAGGGTGTAGCCAAAAAAGTATTAAAGATAGAATGGGCTGCTGCAAGAATTTTTGATGATGGAAACAAGGTGTTTATTGCACTTTACTATAAGGACAAAATACAAATAAATGAAGAAAAAGTCCGTAAAGAAATGGAACTATATCTTCCATATTATATGATACCGACCTTCTTTATACACATTGATGAAGTTCCTCTTCGTCCAAATGGTAAGATGGACAGAAAGGCTCTTCCAAAACCGGATTTTAACGATTACAAGGAAGATTATGTTGAACCAAGGGACGAGGTTGAAAAGGCACTATGTGATGCCTTTGCTAAGGTTCTTAAAATGGACAAGGTTGGTATCAAGGACGATTTCTACCAATTAGGCGGCGATTCATTGGCGTCAATGGATGTAATTGTAAGCAGTGGGCTTGCAGGCTTGCAGGCAACACAAATTTTCAGAGGACATACTGCCGAAAAGATTGCAGAGATTTATAAAAAGGAATCGGCAGATTTAAACGGAGTAAATATTGAAGAAGCTAATCAAAAGGCGTTAGAGCATAATCAATCATTAACGGCAGAGCAACAGTATATGTTTGATTATCAACTATATTCTCCAAAATCTACTATGTATAATTTATATCAAATGATGAAGTTTGATACAAATATTATAAAGATGGATAAGCTTGCAGATGCACTAAATATTGCAGTTAAAAACCATCCTGCACTATTAACAACATTCTTCTTTAACGAAGACGGAGACCCAATGCAAAAATACAATCCGGATTTGTGGAGTGATGCAAGGGTTGAAAAGGTAACGGAAAAGGAGCTTGACGAAATTAAGGACACATTGGTTCAACCTTTTAAAATGGTTAACAGTATGCTGTTTAGGGCAAGAATTTTTGAAACCGAAGAGGCAGGATATTTGTTTATGGACGTGCATCATACTTTGTTTGACGGCACATCCTCAAAGGTGTTCTTCGGAGATGTTTTAAAGGCTTATTTTGACCAACCCTTAGAGCCGGATTATTATTACTACAATATTCGTAGAAGAGAAAAACAAATTCAAACAGAACTTTACAAGGAAAGTATAGAATACTTTGGAGAAAAGTATGTTAAGGACGGTGTTGAATGGCAGTTGCGACCTACAATCGACCACGAAACAAGGTCAAATGACAACGATGAAATCTTCTACAAATTGCCCATTGATGAAGAAAAGTATAACAGAGTATTAAAACTAAAATCACTTACTCCAAATGCGTTTTTCATTACTGCAAACATTCTTTCAACTGCATTTTACAATCATTATAGGCACATTATGGTATCTTGGATATACAATGGACGAGTTGATATGAACGAGATGTCCACAGTAGGGCTAATGTTCCGTAACCTGCCTGTTGGCGTTAGTCTAAACAACAAAATGACAATTAACGAATTGTATGCAGAGGTGGTTGACCAAATAAATAAGGGAATTGAGCATAGTTGCTATGCAGCAGTTGAGCTTAATTCTAATGTTGTTGTAGACGATATGGAATGTGTATTATACCAAGACGATTTACGAGAACTTGGGGAAATGCCCGGACTTTTGGGAGAGGTTGAAATCAAACGAAATAACGAGGCTGCACAAAATATTTTAGACCTTGAAATTTTAAAGTCGCCTGAGGGCTTACAGGTAATGCTTGACTATGCTTCAAGCAGATACGACAGGTCAAGTATTGAGCAATACAGGGATATTATGGGCGCTACCATAATAAGCTTGTTAAAGCATTGTGATAATGAAAAGGCAACTGTTAAATCTATACTTGGGGAAGTATATTCCCAGCTTGGCATAGGTGGATTTTTCAAAAAATATTTTATGTTTAAATGGCTAAAAAAATAAATTTGTTTTAGGGGTTGACTCTCACATAGTGGTATGCTTTATAATGTAACCGAGCTCAAAAATAACATGGAGGTACCAAGGTGTTAAAAATCGGAGAATTTTCAAAATTATCCAGAGTAAGTGTAAGAATGCTTAGGTATTATGATGAAATTGGTTTATTAAAGCCTGCCCAAATTGACAAGTTTACGGATTACAGATACTATAAAGAATCTCAACTATGGGATATTAGCCGTATCACATCGTTAAAAAATATGGGGTTTTCCTTAACGGAAATTCGTAAAGTGTTAGATAGCAATGACATAAATTTGCTAACAGATATTTTCAATGGCAAGCACAAGGAATTAACTGACCAATATCATAGTATTAAAAACAAGCTTACCTTACTTGGAACAGCTGAGGACTGGCTGAGAAAGGAAAGAAATATGAAATATGATGTAACGGTTAAAACATTTCCAAGGCGTTATGCGGCATCTGTGCATACGGTGATACCAACCTATGAGGACGAAGGGAAAGCATGGGAAATATTAGAAAAGGAAACGGCATCAATGAATCTTATTCCTGACGACCCCTGTTTATGCACAGCAACATTTTACGATGAGGAATATAAGGAAGAGGACGTTGAAATTGAAGTTGCAAAAACAGTAGTCGGCAATTACAACGATACCGAAAATGTGAAGTTTAAAATACTTCCTCCTGTAATGGTTGCAACTTGTATTGTTAACGGAGGGTATGAAAACATAGGCAGGGCTTATGGAGATGTAATATCTTGGGTTAAGGAAAAGGGATATACCTTTGCAGGGCCAATGTTCAACATCTATCACGTTAGCCCACACGAAACACAAAACCCTGAAGAATTTGTTACAGAGGTTTGCTTCCCAATAATCGGAGAATAAAAGATAAGGAGCTGTCGAAAATGCGACAGCTCCTTTTGTATGTAGTTATATTTTAAATAAATCCTTTGATTTTGCACGGGTTTCTTCATTCCAAGTACCATTTGCACGATTAACAGCACGCAGCAATTTATATGTGTGAATTCTTGTTTCCATACAAATAATCATAATGCTTGTAAATACAACAGCAAGTGAAAACGGAATGTCAGTTGGTGTTAAATTACCACCAACGATGGAAACTACAATAATTGCAAGACCTACAAGAATCATAATTCCGGAAAATTGACTGATTATTGGTGTAATAAGCTTGTTGTGCTTTTCAGTTTGTTGAAGCAAATGGCCAATAAACATAATAATTGATGCTATTAAACCAATCCAAGACACTATTGAAATCGGCCCTTCTATAAATATGAACACCATATCCAAAAAGTCCCTAATTAAAAATATCAGCAAAGCACCAAAAAGCATTTTCTGTACGTTAATTGCACCTTTTACGTATGATGACAATAATCCGGCAGTTAATGCAAAGAATATGACTGCATAACATGATAATGAATATTGGTCGGCAATGAAAGCATTAAGCCCCCAAACTAACCAACAAATAACAGCTAAAATAGATGAAAAAATTAAAATTGATTTTTTAAGATAAAAATCATAAATTTTTTGAAACATTGTATATCCCCTTTCAATTTTTTATATATCAAATATACCATTTTGATAATATGGATATATTTTTATAAAAATTTTCAGTTATTCCTCAAATGGCAAAATCTTTTCGCATAAAAATTTAACAAATTCACAACTGGTATGTGCAGCGAACTTTTGATAATTATCGTCCTTTCGGTTGTCTGCAAAATCGCAAATGCTCTTTGTGATAATGGCATGGGGACGAGGCTTTAACGCATGGGTTGCTGCATAAGCAACACCATAGCTTTCCATTTCCAACCCCTGTGTTGTTCTAAATTGAGTATGTATTTGTTTTTCAACAATAGCACTGTTTGCAACAATGGCACTTCCACTTGCAATACGTCCAATATGCACATGGCACTCGTTTTTGGGGTGGTTAATTGCCTTTTCAAGTAGAGGCAATATTTTGGCATCTGTCTCAACAAGTGTTGGACGAGGCAGAAAACCAACATTTCCAAACCTAATGTCTGCCATTTCCGGCTCTACATACTTTCCGTTTGAGTAATTCCATACTGCATCAGCCAGCAAAACATCACCATAAAATTGTGAGTCATCACTTTTTATGCTTCCGGTTCCTGCTGCAATTCCTGGCATAATTAAATAGCAAGGACGAAAATGTTGAATCAATTTCATAGATAGTGTTGCAGATGCAGTCATTCCCATTTCGTCTTGTTGCGCAGCACAAATCAAACGTTCTTTCCCATCAGAAGTAATTATTGTCGATATATAATAAAGTTGTTCATCGTCATCAAAACGTTTTTCCTGCCAAGGATACATTCGCATAACAGCCTCGTGCTCGGATTGTGTTACATAAATCAATGCAGCAAAATAATTATACACAGTTTTATACCCCTTAATAAGAACATATAGTTTTTAGCGTTAGCTTGATTTGGTTGCAAGTGCGTTTTCCAAATTTATTTTATCACATTTTCGACAAAATGTAAATAGTAAATATAACAAGAATTATTGACCATATCAATCAGTAGAATAGCGAGAATTTAATAGCAGAAATCGTTATTGCTAAAATGCAGATTAAATTTAAAGTAAGGGATTCGCTTTTCTGCGGAAAAGCCGGTCGCGGTTCTGACAGTTCACCGAACTGTCATTCATTACCGCTCCTTCGAATCCCTTTCAAGCAAAAAAAGTGGTTATCACTTGTTTTCTTAACGCTCGTTGCTCACTCTGGGTTCGAATCCCTTTCAAATAAACGGATACCACTATAATGCAGATTAAATTTGAAGTAAGGGATTCGCTTTTCTGCGGAAAAGCCGGTCGCGGTTCTGACAGTTCACCGAACTGTCATTCATTGCCGCTCCTTCGAATCCCTTTCAAGTAAAAAAAGTGGTTATCACTCGTTTGAGTGATAACCACTTTTTGGCGGAGAGAGAGGGGTTCGAACCCTCGAAACGCAATAAACGTTTACACGAGTTCCAGTCGTGCGCCTTCGACCAGCTCAGCCATCTCTCCGTCTGCCACTTTGATATTATATCAAAAATTTAGGGTAAATGCAAGTATTATTTTAATAATGTTGATTTTTGGCAACGTATCATTTATAATGGATATGGTGATTATATGTTTAATGTAGATAAGTTAGAAATTAACAACAGAATAATGAGGTATATGAAGTTTGGGGAAGGGACTAAAAATATTGTAATAATACCCGGGCTTTCTGTGGGCAATGTTACAACCTTTGCCGGTGCGTTATATAAAAAGTACAGAAATTTTAGCCGGGAATATACAGTGTATTTTTTTGATAGATTAGAGGATGTAAATACAGGGTATTCCATTAAGGATATTGCCTTTGACACAGTAACTGCCTGTGAAAAGGTAGGGATAAAATCAGCATCCTTTATTGGAATGTCCCAAGGTGGTATGGCGTGCCTTTATATAGGGGTTTATTTCCCAAATTTGGTTGAAAAGCTTGTCTTGTGTTCTACTGCTCCTGTAATAGATGAAAATTTTGATAGAATTCGTACTAAATGGTCAAATTATGCAAAAACCGGACAAAGAGCATTACTTGCAGAAAGTTTTGCAAAATATATTTATTCCGATACAACCTATATTAAAAACATAGATTTAATGATTGCATTTAGTGAAAATTACACGGACAAGGAGCTTGATAATTTTGCCATAATGGCTATGGCTGACGATGTGGATAACATCATACAAAAACTTGAAATAATCAAATGTCCAACATTGGTAATCGGGGCAGAAGGAGATAAAGTGTTTGACTGTGCCTACTCCAAAATGATTGCCGAAAAAACAAAAGGGGAACTTTTCATATACGGCAAGGAATATGGCCATACTGTATATGATGAAGCCCCCGATTACGTAGAAAGACTATATAATTTTATTAAATAATATAAAAAGAATAACTAAGTTTTTCTTGTGATACTCTGTATTTAGGTAATAGGTCCGGCCCGCAGCTGTGTGAGCCTATGCCTGATACAGTGGCATCAATTCTAACGTTTGTGTATCCATTTTTCTTAATTTCGTCCGTATGCATACCATATGTTAATTCCATAGAAGAATATTCCGAAACATTCATTTCAAAATAATTATCCGTCCAAATTGCTAGCCCACAACCCATTTTTAAATATTTTGTGTTGTAGTGATTGCCATGCTCTTGTGGAACTACGTAATTAACATATTCCTTTTTTGCAGTTGATGAATACAACCCCATTATAGATTGAGAATTCATATCGCAATAGGCTTCGTAAGGGCCCATTCCGTAATATTCAAAACTGTCATTTGCCTTGTTAATGGTAAATTCCATACCAAACCTTGGTAAGAATATTTGCAAATTATCACGAAGAGTTGGGTTTATGCTAACCTTAATAGTGCCGTCTGCAAAAAAGTCGTAGGTTGCAGTATAAATCATAAAAGGTTGCCTTGATATACCTGAAAGCGAGCCGTTAACAGTAACTTTGTTAAATTCTCTTTGGCAGGAATATACCTTTGAACATAATTTGTCAAAATGTTCACTTTCGTTTGAAGGGCCTGTTCCGTTAATGTTACCCCATAACTTTTTGATTTTTCGGTCATTGTCAGTTGGGGCACGCCATACGGTCCACCTTGTACGGCTTGCAAGTAATTCCACACCCTTTTTGATGATGCTGTCAAACTGCCCGTAATGCTTATTGAAAATATACTCAAAGCCATTACCTTTAATATATATTTTTTCTGTGTCCTCTGTAATGTTTTCAGCCAATTTCGGTAAATGAGTTTTTTCAATCGACACATTAGTATTGTGTTGGCTTTTTGCTACCTCGTAACCATTTTTATCAGTTACAAACATATTGATGTATGTGCCTAATTTACAATTCTTAGGTAGGTCAAAATCAAGGTCTATTGTGGTAGAGCAATGAGGCACTAAATCAATAGTTAATTCTATGCTTTTATCCACTTTTCCATCAATATTTAGTTGAACTGTTACTTTGTATTCTTTTAGATTTGTAAAGTCGAAATCGTTGTTTATAGTTAGTTTGCCATTTGCATACTCACTTGTAACAGGTTGATATACATATTTTGCACATAATGACCCTGCCTTTGTTGAACGGTCTGCAAATACCAAACCATCACAACAGAAGTTGCCATCGTGTGTTGGTTCGTTAAAATCTCCACCATATTTGTAAACTCCGTCAAACTCAACAACGTGGTCTGCCCATTCCCAAATGCAACCACCAATTAACGCAGGGTATTTTTTAAACAACTTCATATAGTCCATTAAATCCCCGGGACCATTACCCATTGCGTGAGAATATTCACATAACATAAATGGCAACTTATATTCAGGATTTTTACCATATGCTTCAACGTTTTCTGTTGACCAATACATACGAGAAGCAACGTCAACTTCGTTGTGAAAACCGGCACGTGTGGCATCTTCACAGTGGAATAGCCTTGAACTGTCTCTTTCCTTACCCCACTTAATCATTTCAACTTGGTTTTGTCCGTAACCGGTTTCGTTGTCTGTTGACCAAATTATGATAGATGGGTGATTTTTATCTCTTTCTAAGGTACGCTTCATTCGTTCTATAAACATAGGTCTAAACTTTTCGTTTGCACAAGGCCAGATTTTATCATCTGCTGCAAATTGATTTGAGGTACTAAAATTAACAGAAGCATCTACATCAAAGGTTTTCCCGATTATTCTTTGCGCCATACCATGAGTTTCGATGTCTACTTCCTCAACAACATAAAGGCCTAATTTGTCGCACATATTTAAAAATTCGGGAGTAGGAGGATAATGTGAAGTTCTAACTGTGTTGATGTTAAGTTTTTTCATCAATTTTAAATCTTCTAATATTTCCTCATCTGTCATACAAAAGCCGTTTTTTCTGTGAGTATCATGATGGTTTACACCTTTTAACAATACACTTACACCGTTTATTAGAAGTTCGTATTTGTTAGATATTTTAATATCTCTCATACCTATGTAAAATGGCAGATATTCAGTTTCGCCCTTTACGATTACAGTGTATAAGTGTGGATTTTCTGCATTCCAAAGTATGGGGTTATCAAGTCTTTCAACCTTTGTTAACCCGTCATATATTTCGTAATTTTCAACATCTGTAACTATTGATTTTGTATCAGCCTTAATGTATACGTCTTTAATGTGGTTTTCTTCCCTTGATAGCAAGTAAACATCACGGAATATGCCGGAATACCTAAACGCGTCTTGGTCCTCTAAATAACTACCGACACACCATTTTAACACCTTGGCAGTAATTATATTTTCTCCTTCTGTAACGTATTCGGTAATGTCAAATTCTGCTTGTAAATGCGAACCTTGGCTAAATCCGACATATTTTCCGTTAACATACAAAGTTAAGCAAGATGAAACACCTTCAAATACAATGTAGGTTTGTCTTTTACTCCACATCTCATCAAGTTCAAAGGTCTTTTGATACACTCCACAAGGGTTGTCATCAGGAACAAAAGGAATATCTACAGGGAATGGATAGTTTACGTTTGTATACATTGGTGAATCGTATCCGTACAGTTGCCAACAAGACGGCACAGGGATACTGTCCCAGTCCTCAATTTCTGTAGGCACGTCTATGTCTCTTTCAAAGTATGCAAAGTCCCATTTGCCATTTAACAACTTGTAGTATTTTGACTTGCTTCTATCGCCGTTTAATGCTTTTTCCAACGAGTCATAAGGTATATAATATGACCTTGGTTGCTCTCTGTTTTCTGAAAATTTTTCCACGTTTTCGTAATATCTCATTATCCCTTGCTCCTAATTATTAAATTTAAGTATATTATACAATTGAAAGTATGAAAAGTCAATAAAATAACTATTGAAATTACTGATAAAATGTAGTATAATATTATATTGAATTATTATGGGTAATTATCGAATTAAATATATTGTTTGGGAGAAACATAGATTATGTGGTACAGTAGTGATTGGAAAGAATATGAATTATTAGACGCCGCAGACGGTCAAAGGCTTGAACGATGGGGCAAATATGTGTTTGTACGTCCTGACCCACAGGCTGTATGGGGGGATAAAAGCAATAATCCACTATGGAAAAAGGCAGATGGCAGATATGTTCGTAGCAATAGTGGAGGAGGCCATTGGGACTTTTTTTCTAAACTTCCTGAAAGTTGGACTTTATGCCAAGATGGATACAGGTTTAAAGTAAAGCCTATGAACTTTAAGCATATGGGCTTGTTTCCGGAACAGTTGGTTAATTGGCAATGGGCAGACAAACTTATTAGAGAAGCTAACAGACCGATAAACGTACTTAATTTGTTTGCATACACAGGTGGAGCAACTATTGCTTCGTCTTATGCAGGTGCATCGGTGTGTCATGTTGACGCATCAAAGGGTATGGTTGCACATGCCAAGGAAAATGCACAGCTAACAGGCATTGAGCAAAGACCAATACGTTACATAGTGGATGACTGTATGAAGTTTGTCCAAAGGGAAATTCGCAGAGGCAAAAAGTACGATGCAATCATTATGGACCCACCATCCTATGGCAGAGGGCCCGGTGGTGAGGTTTGGAAGATAGAAACAGAACTTTTTGGATTTGTAAAGCAGTGTGCAGAGGTTTTAAGTGACAATCCGTTATTTGTGCTTTTAAACTCCTATACAACAGGGTTAAGTGCAGTAACAATGGCAAATGTACTATCAATGACCATAGGAAAAAAATTCGGAGGCACTGCAACAGCAGATGAAATCGGTATACCGATTAAGGATAAGGATATTATACTTCCTTGTGGTTCGTCTGCAAGATGGGTGATGAAATAGATGATAAAAACAGAAGACCTTACTTTTAGTTATTACAAAGGTGAAACTGAAAAGGTACTTGACAAATTGAATATGGAAATACACAAGGGTAGCTTTGTGGCACTACTTGGTGCAAACGGTAGTGGTAAGTCTACACTTGCCAAGCATTTCAACGGTATAAATTTGCCAATGGGCGGTAAGGTTTATGTTGAAAAGATGGATACAACAAACGAAATGTTGTTGTTTAATATTCGTCAAACGGTTGGTATGGTGTTCCAAAACCCTGATAATCAAATTGTAGCAACAACAGTAGAGGACGATGTAGCCTTTGCACCTGAAAATATGGGCGTTCCAAGGGACGAAATTCGCAAGAGAATAGACTGGGCTATGAAGGTAACAGGTGTAGATGGCTTTAAGGACAGAGCCCCTCATACTCTTTCGGGAGGTCAAAAGCAAAGGGTTGCCATAGCCGGAATTTTGGCAATGCGTCCTAAATATATTATCCTGGACGAGCCTACTGCAATGTTAGACCCAATAGGCAGAAAGGAAGTTGTGCAAACACTTCGCAAACTAAACACAGACCTTGGCATTACCATAGTTATCATTACGCATAATATGGACGAGGCAGTTTTGGCAGACCAAGCCATTGTTTTGAACGGTGGCAAGATTACAATGAAGGGCACACCGGAAGAAATTTTCGGAAATACGGAAAAGATAAAGGAGGCAGGTCTTGACGTGCCTCAGGTTACAGAGCTTATTTATCAACTTAAAAAAAGAGGATTTCCGATTACTGAAAATGCCTTTACAGTTGACAGAGCATACGAAATTTTAAAGCCCTTTGCAAATAAAGGCACATTTGTAAAAGGCGAAGCATTTGCAGAAAAAGGCGAAAAAATAATAGATGTTAAAAATGTAACCTACGAATATTCAACAGACGGCCCGTATTACAAAAAGGCACTTGATAATGTAAGCTTGGAAATAAACAAAGGCGATTACATAGGGATAATTGGTCATACAGGTAGTGGAAAATCAACACTTTTACAGCACCTAAATGCACTTATTAAGCCAACAGATGGGGAAATAATTGTTGATGGAATAAATACAAAGGACAAAAAGGCAGACCTTAAAAGAGTACGAACCAAGGTTGGACTTGTGTTTCAGTATCCGGAATATCAGCTGTTTGAAGAAACTGTTGAAAAGGATATTGCATTCAGTCCTAAAAATATGGGACTTTCAGAAGATGAAATATTGGACAGAGTTAAGTTTGCCTGTGATGTTATTGGCGTTGAAGATAAGTGGCTTGTAAAATCACCATTTGAGCTTTCCGGCGGACAAAAACGCAGAGTGGCAATGGCAGGAGTTATTGCTATGAAGCCTGATGTTTTAATTTTAGATGAGCCTACTGCAGGTCTTGACCCAAGGGGCAAAAAATATATTTTAGACAAAATAGAGGCAATGCATAGTCAATACGGCATAACAGTTGTGCTTGTTTCTCATGATATGGAAGAGGTTGCCAAGCGTGCAAAACGAATATTGGTACTAAATGAAGGGAAAATATTTGCAGACGGCACGCCAAACCAAGTATTTTCAAATTATGAAGAGCTTGAAAAAATAGGCTTAACAGCACCTCAAATTACACATCTTACAGATAAACTGTTTGGTATTAAGGCTTGCACAGTTTTAGAGGCATTAGAGCTTTTTGACAATTTGGGTGGAGGTGATGTTAATGCTTAAAGACATTACTTTGGGGCAGTATTTCCCAACTAAATCACCTATTCACAAAATAGACCCAAGGGTTAAAATAATACTTTCCATAGCATTTATGGTGTTGATTTTTTCAATTAAGAGTGTGGCAAGCTATGTTGTTTTAACAGGTTTTTTAGCACTTGTTGTGTCAATGTCCAAGGTTCCTTTTAGGTTTGTTTTAAAGGGTATCAAGCCGGTTTTAATATTTATTATTTTCACTGCCTTGTTAAATATGTTTTTAACAGGTGGGGACGTGGTTTGGAGGCTTGGATTTTTAAAGATTACCAAGGAGGGCATAGAGTTTGCAATCTATATGGTGCTAAGAATAATTTTCCTTGTTTTAGGCACTTCTATGCTTACATACACAACATCACCCATTCAATTAACAGATGGAATAGAGGCACTTTTAAGACCTCTTACAAAATTTAGGTTCCCTGCTCACGAAATCGCAATGATGATGAGCATAGCACTTCGCTTTATTCCAACTCTTTTAGAGGAAACTGATAAAATTATGAAGGCACAGACTGCAAGAGGAGCAGATTTTGAAAATGGCAATTTAATAAAGAGGTTAAAGGTACTTATGCCAATATTAGTACCACTTTTCATAAGTGCATTTAGACGTGCCGATGAGCTTGCAACTGCTATGGAATGCAGATGCTATCACGGTGGCGAAAACAGGACTAAGCTTCACGAATTAAGGCTTACTAAATTTGACCTTAAAGCCACATTGGTTTTTGTTGGGTTTTGTGTTGTTATAATTGTTTTAGATATTGTATTTTAAGGGTGTGAATTACTTTGAACTATATGCTTAATATATCCTTTGACGGTACGGCATACCATGGTTGGCAAATTCAGAACAATGCAATTTCTGTGTGTCAGGTTATGGAGGATGCTGTGGAAAAAATATTTAAAACTAAATCGCAGGTAATAGGTTGCAGCAGGACAGATGCAGGCGTTCATGCACTTAATTACATTTGTAATTTTAAGTCGGATTTGCTGATACCTGAGGACAAGGTACCCTATGCACTTAATACCAAGCTACCACCTGATGTTAGGGTAAAGTGGGCAAAATATGCTGAGGACGACTTTCATTCAAGGTACAGTGTTCATTCCAAAACCTATGTGTATAAGGCAATATGCAGCGATATTATGAACCCTTTAATGCAAAATTATGCCTATCATTTTCCGTATAAAATAAACATTGAAAATATGCAAATGGCAAGCAAATACTTTGTTGGGACACACGATTTTTCAGGGTTTATGACACAGGGAAGCAATCAAAATACAACTGTAAGGACAGTTAATTTCCTAAATGTTTCACAAAATGACGAAACAGTTGAAATTGAAATAAATGCAAATGCTTACTTGTATAATATGGTTAGGATAATTTCGGGCACACTGCTTATGGTTGGAATGGGCAAAATTCCACAGAATGAAATACCTGAAATAATAGCAAGCAGGGACAGAACAAGGGCAGGTATTACAGCAGAGCCACAGGGATTATATCTTAAAGAAATTGCTTATTAAAAAGCGAGGAAATACTATGAGAATAAATGGAAAAAGAATAATTCAAAAACTTAATAAAATTGATTTTAAAGGGTGGACAAAAGATAAATTAACTAATATATTCAGTGGCAGGTTTTCAAGATATTTTGGTATTGCTATTGCACTTTTAGTTATTATTTTAACTATTGTAGGTATAGCAAATGCGTTGTCTTCACCGACTATTAGGAGTATTTATTCCATTGATGCAAATACAAATTGCCAAATTGTAAATTATGAGGATAACATAGCAGTTATAAATTACGACGGTGCAACAATTCTTTCAACAGAGGGAAAAACTGTTGCAGGTGTATCGTGCCAAATGTCAAACCCAAAGGCAGACGTTTGTGAGGACTATTTGCTTTTGTATGACAAGGGTGGCTTGAATTATGCAGTTTATAATGACGATGAAATTGTGTATCAAAACACTGCCGGGGATAACATAATCTGTGCTAAGGTTAACAAAAACGGATATGTTATTTTAACAACTGAGGAAACAGGGTATAATTCTAAGGTGTCTGTATTAAATAGCAAAGGCAAGGAAGAATATTTTTGGAAAATTAGCGATGGATATGTTGTAGATGCAGATATTTCGCCTAACAACGAGGACTTAACCTGTGCAATGATTACAACTGATAAGGGAGTTGTTGTTGAAAACATTGTGTTTGTAGATACAGACGAAGAAAAGGAGCAGGCAAGAATAACTAATGAAGGGCCTATGCCTATGAGCGTAAATTATATTGATTCAGGCACAGTTGTTGTGGTTTCGGACGATAAATTATGCGCATACGATTCGGACGGAGATTGCGATTGGACAGTTAATTATGAAAGTAAATTGCTTAACAATTTCCAAATTGACCAAAAGGGCAATATTGTTTTGGCATTAAGTGGTATCAAAAACAATACAATAATAGAGACATATAGTAAAAACGGCAGAAAATCCGGAGAATATACAACGGATACGGCTATAAAATCACTTGATGTAAATGGTAAATATATCTGTTTTGCAGAGCAAAACAAGATTTCTGTAATTAACTATTCAGGTAAACCGGTTAACAATTACGAAAGCACAAAGGAATATTTAAAGGCACTTTGCTTTGGAAAAAAGAAGGTTGTCTTGTTGGCAAACGATGGCATTGACTTATTAAAAATGTAAAGGGTGATAGTATGATTGCAGACGTTATTGTATTAGCAATTATAATTGTATCGGCGTACTTTGGTAAAAAGCGAGGGCTTATTAAGACAGGTTCTAAAATAATATGCTTTGGTATTTCCTTTGTAGTGGCAAAGCTACTATATGAGTATGTGTATGAGCTACTTAAAAATTCTGTTGTTGAAGAAAAAATTCACGAAAATGTGGCAAATAAAACAAATCTGTATATAACAGAAAATTCACCTAAATTTATCACAAAAATCGGTGATTATACAACAGACGGATTAACAGGGGCATCAGTTAAGGTGCTTTCTGTAATTGCCATAGTTATTATTACCTATGTAGTTGCAAGGCTTATTTTAAAGGCAATAAATATTATTGCCAAGCTACCGGGCATTTCCCTTGTAAACAAATTAGGAGGACTTGTATTAGGTATAGTTGTAGGCTTGATAATTTCTTATTTGATAATATCTGTATCAGTATTTATAAACAAGGATAGTGGAAAGTTTTGGTTTGATACGTCCGTACTTGCATCAAGTATGTGCAAGGAAAATATATTGATGAATTTTATAATAAATTAGACGAGGTTTTAAAATGGAAAACAAAACATTAACAGAGCTTAAAGAAATTGCTAAGGGTTTAGGTATAAAAAATATTGCAAAATATAAAAAGGACCAGCTTATTGAAGCGATAAATAATGCACAAGGTGATGCAGACGAAGCCAACGACCAACCAATTATGGACGGAAACAAGGTAAGAACAGAAACCGTAGAGGTTAAAGGCATTTTACAGCTTTGTGAGGAGGGCTATGGTTTTTTAAGAGGGGAAAACTACCTTACCACACCTGACGATGTGTATGTTAGTCAAACTCAAATCCGTAGGTTTAGGTTAAAAACAGGGGATGTGTTAGTTGGCATAGCAAGAATGCCAAGGGAGGGTGAACGTTACAGAGCGTTACTTTATGTAAACACTGTAAACGGAGATAAGCCTGATGTGGCAATACGACGCACACCTTTTGAATATTTAGTGCCTATTTACCCTACCGAAAGAATTAAAATGGAACACAAAAGCACAGACTATGCAATGCGTCTTGTGGATATGATTGCCCCAATAGGTAAGGGACAAAGGGGTATGATTGTTTCGCCACCAAAGGCAGGTAAAACAACAATATTAAAGCAAATCGCTAAAAGTATTGAAAAAAATCACCCTGACGTTAAGCTGATTGTATTGCTGATTGATGAGCGACCGGAAGAAGTTACGGATATGAAGCGTAGCATAAATGGTGAGGTTATCTATTCCACATTTGACGAAGAACCATTGCATCATATTAAGGTTGCAGAAATGGTGCTTGAAAGGGCAATGAGGCTTGTAGAACATAAGAAGGACGTAGTGATTTTACTTGATAGTATTACTCGCCTTGCCAGAGCCTACAACCTTGCAAGTACATCAACAGGCAGAACATTATCAGGGGGTCTTGATCCAACTGCACTTCACAAGCCTAAAAAGTTCTTTGGTGCAGCAAGAAATATAGAAAATGGTGGTAGTCTTACAATTTTAGCAACTGCATTGATTGAAACCGGAAGCAGAATGGACGATGTTATATTTGAAGAATTTAAGGGCACAGGTAATATGGAGGTTCATCTTGACCGTAAAATGCAAGAAAGACGTATATTCCCTGCCATTGATGTATACAAGTCAGGCACAAGAAAGGAAGAACTTTTACTTACACAAGCAGAGCTTGAATGTGTATGGTCTATTCGCAGAGCATTTTACAATCAAAATACGGGCGATGTTACGGAAATGCTTATGAACAAGCTTACAGCAACCAAAACAAATGAGGAATTTGCAAATGTTATTGCAAAAACATTTGGCAAATAAATTAGGAGAGCATTATGAAAAAGCTAATTGCAAGTATTTTAATAGTTTTAAATATAATAGGCTTTACGGCGTATGGTGCAAATGGAGTACCTATCCTTTTATATCACAATGTAGAGGAAGAATATGATATTTCTAAATCCATTGTTACAATTACGCCTAAAAAGTTAGAGGAGCATATTACCTACCTTATGAAAAAGGGATACAACCCAATAACATTTGACCAATATTTTGAGGCTACAAAAGGCAAATACGAATTGCCTGAAAATCCGTTTATCATCACGTTTGACGATGGATATTTAAGCAATTATACACTTGCATATCCTGTTTTGCAAAAGTTAAATGTTCCTGCAACTATTTTTGTTGTTACATCAACAGTTGGCAAAACACCTTCGGACCTACCACACTTTGATTGGGAGCAAGCAAGGGAAATGGCAGAAAGTGGTCTTGTAAGTATTCAATCCCACACAAACGACCATGTAGAGCTTGACAGCTTGTTCACCTATGAGGTTTTAAGGCAACTACGCTATTCAAAATATTTAATTGAGAAAAATTTAGGTACAAAATGTAATGTTATTTCCTATCCTTACGGATATCATAATTCAAGCACAATAAATATGTCTCATTTAGCGGGGTATGATATGGCAGTGCAAGTAGGCAATGCAGGTATGAATACATTGGAAGATGTAAACAAGGCACTTGTAAGAATAACTGTTTATGGGTCTTGGAGCCCGGCAGATGTGCTTTACAACATGGAAGCTTATGCACGATAAATAGTAAATTTTGTTACTTTAAAAACGTATAATATTATGATAGAATATATATAGACCACAAATGCACAGGGAGGTGCAAAAATGAAAATAGAGAAAATATCTTCAAATAAGATTAAGCTTACCTTTACCGACGAGGATTTAAAGGAATTTGATGTAGATTTTGAAAATTTAAGATACAATTCAGAGGACGCACAGGAAATTTTTTGGCAGTTAATAGAGCAGGCAGATATTGAAAACGAATTTTTTGATGACGGAGGACAAATAATAGTTGAGGCTGTTGCAACAAAAAATGACGGATTAACAATGACTGTTACAAGGGTTGAGGACTCACCAAAAACTCCGAAAATTCGCAGAAAAAAGGAAAGGCATAAGGCAGAAAACAATGGGCTGATTATTTATAGCTTTGACGATTTTGAAAAATTGGTAAGTGGTTGCAAAGCCATAGAAATGATGTTTGCAGGAACAAGCAAACTGTTTAAATATGACGGGAAATACTGTATTTTGCTAAACTGCTTGCAGGAGGAAACAGCAAATGTTACAGAGGTTGGGCTTACAGACGCTGTGCTTAGTGAATTTGGCAGTAAAATATATGAGGGAAAAATATTTGTTGGTAAATTAGAGGAATATGGGCAAACTATTTTAAAAGAAAATGTGGTTTATACCATAGCGCATAATTTCTAATTGAAAAAAACTCTTGAAAAATACAGTGTTGTTGTGTATAATATAAATATAAAATAAAACAAATGGAAAGGATTGGTATTTATGAAGTTAATTATTGCGATAGTTCACGACGAAGACAGTGGAAAGTTGACAGACAAATTAAGCAAAAATTCCATTCCGGTAACGAAACTTGCATCAACAGGCGGGTTCTTACGCGCCGGCAATGTAACACTTATGATAGGTACTGACGATGACAAGGTTGATGAAGTATTAGAAATTGTTAAATCAGTATGTAAGTCAAGAAAGGAAGTTGTTGCTCCTGCTACGGTTAGTATGGCAACTGCAATCAGCTGGCCAATTGAAGTAACTGTTGGTGGTGCTACAATATTTGTTCTTGATATAGATAGGTTTGAAAAAGTATGATTTTTGAAAACACCATAGGTCATTTGAATGTTAAAAAAACTCTTGAAAGAGCAATGGCAAATGACCAAGTGTCCCATGCCTATATTTTTACAGGTAAAGGTGGTGTAGGTAAGTTTACACTTGCCTATGATTTTGCCAAAATATTGACCGACGGCAGTGTTGCAGATATTATTGTGCCTGATAACCAAAAATTCAGCCCAACGAAAAAGACTCCGGGGCTTTCTGTTGATTCGGTACGAGGATATTCGGCAGAAATGTATACAAAGCCTTATTCTGCAAAGAAAAAGGTGTTTATATTTGATGATGCAGACCTTATGGACGCATCTCCTCAAAACGCACTTTTAAAGGTGTTTGAAGAACCACCTGAATATTGTGTTATTATTCTTATTGCTCAAAATGACAGTGCTTTGTTGCCTACAATTTGTTCAAGGGCGTCAACAATTAGGTTTGAAAATTTAAGTGATAATGAAGTTGAAGAGGTTTTAAAATCCAAGGGTGTGGAATATAGACCTGTTGCATTAAAGCTTGCATCGGGCAGTGTCGGTATGGCAATTAAGCTTTCCGAGGACGAAGAGCTTGAAGCCTTGTTTAATGACTTTGTAAAGCTTGTTAAACAGATGGGTAGTGGCAAAGCAGAGGCTATATATAGACTGATTGGTTACTTCACACAGCATAGTGAAAATTCGGACGTGCTGTTTGATGTGCTGATTGTTATGATTAGGGACACAATGGTTAATAATAAAACCGAGTATGCAATAGACGGTATCAATTATCGCAAGGCATCTCGGATAATAGAAATAATAGAAAGTACACGCAATAGCTTTACTGTAAATGCTCATTACGAAATGGCAGTTACGGAAATGCTGCTTGATGTATTAGGAGAAATAAATGGTTGAAGTTGTAGGAATAAGATTTAAAAATACAGGTAAAATATATTATTTTGCTCCAAATGGTATAGAGTTCAGCAAAGGTGAGTTTGCCATTGTTGAAACTGTACGAGGTGTGGAAATAGGTGAAATATCATTAGATAACAGAAATGTACCTGAGGAAATGGTTATGCCACCGTTAAAGCCTGTTTTACGCAAGGCAACGGAAAAGGACATAAAAAAACGTGAAGAAATTGACAAAAAGGAAAAACAAGCATTTAATATTTGCAATGAAAAAATTGCTTATCATAAGCTTGATATGCGACTTGTAGATGTAGAATATACATTTGATGAAAGCAAGATTTTATTTTACTTTTCAGCAGATGGCAGAGTGGATTTTAGAGAGCTTGTTAAAACCTTGGCAGGTGTGTTTAAAACAAGGATAGAGCTTCGTCAAATAGGCGTACGTGATGAAGCAAAAATGCTTGGTGGCATTGGCGTATGTGGACGAGTTGTATGTTGCAATTCGTTTTTAGGGGACTTCCAACCTGTGTCAATTAAAATGGCAAAGGAACAAGGCTTGTCCTTAAATCCTGTTAAAATTTCCGGTACCTGTGGCAGACTAATGTGTTGCTTAAAGTACGAGCAATCTACATACGAAGAGCTTCTTAGGTTCGTTCCTCGTGTTGAAGCAGTTGTCAGGACAAATGACGGTCAAAAGGGTACTGTTATTGAAAGTAACGTTTTGGCAGGTCTTGTAAAGGTTAGGATTGATACGGATGAGGGCTCTGTTGTTTCAATTTATGACGCAAAGGACTTAACTGTTATTAAACACGGCACAACCAAGATTTCTGACGAAGAATTAAAGGATTTAAAAAATCTTGAGTAATTTATTGTTTTCGGTAACGAAAAATAATACATAAATTAAATACTTAATGGGAGGTGTAACAAATGGCTTATAAAATTACTGATGATTGCATTTCATGTGGTGCTTGTGCTGCTGAATGTCCTGTAGGATGTATTTCTGAAGGAGATGGCAAGTATGTTATCAACGCTGATGAATGTTTAGATTGTGGTTCATGTGCAGGTGCATGCCCTGTATCAGCACCGGTTGCTGACGAATAATATTCGGTTAAATAAAAACTGCTGTAATCGATTAGGATTACAGCAGTTTTTTATGTGTTTTAATTTAATATGCTATGCTTTACATTTCCTAAGTCAACACCTGCTTTTGTTGGGCTTCCGTAATTTAATTTAGAAAGTCCACTTGTCTTTATAATGTCTGCAGTGTTAATCTTAACATTTTTAACTGTTGGTTTAATATACTTTTTCATTTTTTTGCCCCCCTACTCTAAAAATGATGGTTTTTCGGAAATATCACAAATTTCTTTTGTGCCATTGACTTTTGCAGTTATTATACAACCAAAATGTGTTTCACCGGATATAACTATATATGGCATTGCATATATTGGATTATTAAAATCACTACTATCAATTTCTGTAACAAATGAATAAATCCAACCCTCATTGTCTGCCAAATCAAAACCGTCTTCGGAAGAAAGCTGTGTTCTGTCGTCTCCTGTAACACCCGGCTTGTAGATATACATACCAAATGATTCTATTTCACTTGCATCACAATCGGTATATTGAGTGAACTGAGATGTAAAGGCAATTATACCTTCTTTAAATGTACTGTCTAGTTCAGATGAAAAATATCCTGAATCATAGTATGGCATTGGAGCATTGTAATGAATAGATTCATCATTGGTTATATAATCGTTATAACTACCTATTGATATTTCACCCCATTGAGTTTCTGAACCACAGTAATATACATCAGTTATATTGTTACAAAATTCAAATGCTCCGTCATTAATATTGGTAATACCACTGCCAATAGTTACAGATTCTAAACCGGAACCCGAAAAGGCATAAGTACCAATAGTAATAACACTGTTGGGTATAATTATACTTTTTAGACTAGCGCAAGCAAGAAATGCGTTTTCGTCAATAGTAGTAACGCTGTTGCCAATGGTTACACTTTCTAAGCAATCGCAGTCTGAAAATGCGCCTTCGCCAATAGTAATAACGCTGTTGGGTATAATTATACTTCTTAGGATTCCACAACCGTAAAATGCGTAACCACCAATATCAGTAACACTGTTGCCAATGGTTACACTTTCTAAAATTTCACAACCATAAAATGCGCCTCCGCCAATAGTAGTAACACTGTTGCCAATGGTTACACTTTCTAAGTTTACACAATCTTCAAATGCGCCCTCGCCAATAGTAATAACGCTGTCCGGTATTTCTATACTTGTTAAATTTGAGCAATCATAAAATGCGGCTTCGCCAATATTAGTAAGACTGCTTGGGAGGGTTATACTTGTGCATTCGCAACCTGCAAGCGAATAACTGTCAATTGAAGTAACAGGGTAGCCTTCTATTGTGTCCGGGATTACTAATTCCGTTGAACCATCTGGTACGAATCCTGTTATGGTAACTTGATTGTTTGAAAGTGAATAGGTTAAATTACCATAAGTACTTGCCATTACTACACAAGGTAATGCTGACATAACCAATAAAATTGTTAGTGTAAGCGCCAAAAACTTTTTCATAAATACTCCTCCTAAATTAAAATGTATTTATTGTATTATAGGCATTATTTGTTTGCTAATCAAGATGTAATTTGCATAAAATTTTGATATGAATTTTGTTGATAATGTATAGTAATCCTTTGTAAAAAAGGAACTACCTCAGTTTCGTATGGGGCAGTTCCTTTTTCATTAAATTTTTAGGTTTTGTATTAGTTGTTAATTGATTCAAATGTGTCTGTAATTTCTTTTTCAGGAGCTTTTGTTAGCAAGCTTACAATTACGATTGCAATTAAAGCACAAATGAATGCAGGAAGAAGCTCGTAAACTGCAAGTACGCCACCAATTGGAGCGATTACAAACTTCCAAATAAATACCATTCCGGCACCTACAATCATACCTGCCAAAGCGCCCCATTTGTTTGTGCGCTTCCAGAACAAGCCAAGTAACATTACCGGGCCAAATGCAGCACCAAAGCCTGCCCAAGCAAATGATACAATTCTAAATACTGAACTGTTAGGGTCTCTTGCTAGGAATATTGCAACAACTGAAATTACAATAACTGAAAGCCTTGCAATAAGCATAATCTTCTTTTCTGACAAGTTAACCTTAAATGTGTTAACGATAACATCACGTGTAACGCTTGATGAAGCAGCAATAAGCTGAGAGTCGGCAGTTGACATTGTAGAAGCCAAAATACCTGAAAGGAAGATACCACCCAAGAATGCAGGTAGGTAACCCATTTTACTGATTAGCTTTGAAATATCAACGATAATAGCTTCTGAAGCAGATGAATCAGCATAAGGAGCAATAAAGCCTGCTTTAATCATACTGTAACCTGCAACACCGATTAGTAGTGCAACACCCATTGAGATTACAACCCAAACTGAAGCAATCCTTCTTGAAGTCTTTAATTTGTTTGCATCGTCAATAGCCATAAATCTTAATAAAATGTGAGGCATACCAAAGTATCCCAAGCCCCAAGCCAATGTTGTAACTATTGAAAATACTCCAAAGGAGCCTGTTTCGCCTATTGCTACATTAAAGCCCTTTGTAAGGTCTAAATAGCCTGTTAGTTCCTTTGCGTTTGAAAAAATGTTGCCAAACCCACCAACAAAGCCTTCGCTAATACCCAAAACGGTTATTAAAGCAATTGTCATAACTATACTTTGGACAAGGTCGGTTGTAGACGCAGCCAAAAATCCACCTAATGTGCAATATACAACTATAACAACGGCACTGATAATCATAGCAGTCATATAGTCCATACCGAACATTGTGCCAAATAACTTACCACAAGCAGAAAAACCTGATGCAGTATAAGGAACAAAGAATACTACAATAAATAACGCAGAAATAAGTGATAAAATGTTTTTCTTGTCGCCAAATCTCTTTGAGAAAAATTCAGGCAATGTAACTGCGTCAATTTTTTCCGAGTATTTTCTTAACCTCTTTGCAACAAACAGCCAGTTTAAATATGTACCGATTGCAAGACCGATAGCAGTCCATGCTGCCTCTGCCAAGCCTGTCATAAGTGCAAGCCCCGGAATACCCATTAGCAAGTAAGCGCTCATATCAGATGCTTCTGCACTCATTGCAGTAACAAGTGGACCAAGCTTTCTGCCTCCTAAATAAAAATCATCGGTTGTCTTATTTTGCTTTGAATATTTTGCACCGATGTAAATCATCATTGCCATATAAATTACAATGGCAAGAACAACTGAAATGTTTCCTGATAATAACATTATTTTTTCCCCTTTCAAAAAAGTGATTGAACACATTATAACAGAAAAATAAATAGAATGCAATACAGAATATAGTATAGAATTTAGTCTATACTAAAATATATAAAAATAGCAATAAATATTATTAAATCAATATATTTATTGCTATACTATAAACTATACTTTTTTTATATCAAAAAATAAACTTTAATTTTTTTTGATTTTTATTTTACTTAAAAACATAGGAAATACAAAATCAGCATATTTTTTTAAGGAATATTCCCCGTTACACAAGCACCAATCATAAAGCAGTGAGCGTTCACACATTGCGTATATTTTTACAATTTCGTTAACACTCATTTCGTTTGTAAGCTCGCCCTTTGCCTGACCTTCGGAAACAATTTTTCTAAGCAATTTATAATAAATCCTGTTGTGGTCTAAAAGGTGCTTTTCGCCCTTTGTAACTAATTGAGTGGAATAAAGGCGAGTAAGCAAGTCAAGGTCAATCCTTTCCTCAATCATTGAAAATAGTGCATTGTTAAGGAAGATTAACTTGTCAAAGCTGTTTGTATCTTCGTCAAGTTCGTTTTTTAGGCGTTCGTATTCTTCGTCAAAAATGTATGACAAGGACCCCAAAAGTGCATCTTTTCCTTCAAAGTAATGATAGAAAGAGCCTTTTGAAGTTTCGGATTCGTCAATTATTTCTTCAATTGTTGTATTTTCATATCCCTGTTCATAAAACAGCTTCCAAGCAGCTGTAATTATGCGACCTTTGGTATTTCTTGAGTTTTTCTTTGACATTTTCTCACCACACAGTTTATTATTTAATGTAATTATACAATATTTTTTTGCTAATTTCAAGAAGATATTTTGTTACCTTTGTAACATTATAGGTTGTATTTGTTTGCCCTCTAAGGCATTTAACATTGTAGGCAATACCATATCAAAATTTGCAATTACGGAATTAGGCTTTTTAATTGCATCATCTTGCTCAAAGGGTACAAAAAAGTAGTTTTTGTTATTAAGCAATATTCCGATATTTTTTGCACTTGCAGAAAGTCCGTCGTTGGTTGATACTGCAATTACCACAGGCTTTTTATTGCGAATTGTAGCCTTTACTGCCATAGTTACGCAAGTGTCATTTATTCCGTTGGCAAGCTTACCTATGGTGTTGCCTGTGCAAGGGGCAACCACAATAATATCAAATAAATTTTGTGGGCCGATAGTTTCGGTTTCCTTTATTTTGCTCATTACTTTTTTGCCGGTTATGTCCTCGGCTTGTTTTATTAAGTCATTACAATTACCAAACCTTGTGCTGGTGCTGTACACAGCTTCGGACATTATCGGTTGCACATCTGCACCACTTTTGACCATTTGCTCCAAACAAACCATAGATTTTCCAATGGTACAAAAGGAGCCTGTAAAGGCATATCCTATTTTAATATCCTTGGGATTCATTTTGTAGCCTCCAATTCTGTCAATATATCCATAATAGATTCCTTTAAAATTTTAGATGCCGTAACAGGTGAATATTTGCCGGGCAATCCTGATGCTGTTATTAGCTTACGGTTTAGCTGTTTACAGGACTGACTGTCAAACCCGTAGGGCTTGCTTGCAAGGTCAATTATTACAACATCTTGCCTTGTGTTACACAAATATTCACTATCAATAATTTGCAATGGAATAGTATTAAATATTAAATCAAAATCCTTTAATTTATCAACAACATTATTAAGATGAATTGAATTTAATCCATAGGCTTTGGCAAGGGAAATGTCCTTTTGATTTCTTGCAGATATCCAAACCTTTGCACCTAATTTGTTTAGCTTATCACCAAGCAATTTGCCAATCCTTCCGTAGCCCAGTATCAAGCATTTACTGCCATTTATGGAAATTTCTATATTGTTCATTGCAATGTTTATTGCTCCCTCTGCTGTAAGTAGCGCATTTTGCATTGTTAATTTTTCCGATGTAAAATAGTCAATTATTTGGCAATCAATGTTGTCAACCATTCCACCTAACACTGTTTGGCTTGATGATATATATGGAAAAATGCTTTTTAGCGAAATGCTTTTTTGCTCCAAAGGGGCGTTTAAAGTTGTTCTATCCCTGCTTACAGGAACAGGAAATATGATAATATCATATTTATTAAACATAGGGCTTTCTACTGAATTATATATATCCATACCAAATAAATCTATGTTAAAACCATCTTTTTTAAATAAATCATATAAATATTTTTGCCTTTTATCTCCACCACAAATTAGTATTTTTTTAGAATACAACAACATAGCATCAACCTTTCTACTATATTGTATTTTTATCAAGGCTAATTTGTGAATTAAAAAAGAGTTGTCGCATTTTACGACAACCCATTTTGCTTAATTAAAATCAATGTTTATTTTTCCTTTTTGAGAGTTTACATTTAACTTTTTATTTCCATTTCCTCCACTTTTAATGTTGGAGCTCTTTTTAGAATTTGCAACTATTGTATAGTCGTTTATATTGCCTAACACTGTGCCTTTAACGTCCTTTTGTGAATCTACCGTAAATTCCAAGGCGTCTATATTTTCAAACTCTACATCATTATTTGACGATATTTTTAGATTGTTTGCTTTAATGCTTTCTAATTCCAAGTCCTTTTTGCAATTTAAAACAATATTGCCGTTAGATATTAGGCTTTCTGCATCAATTTTACCTTTTTCCGTATTTACGCCTAAATCTTCGGTAAATGTGCATTTTTTAAATTTCCCGTCGCCCTTTTCGCTGTTAAACAGCAGGTGATTTGCAACTATTCCGTTTGCTTCTATGTCTGCTGATACGGACTCGATATTTATTATTCCCTCATACCCAACAGGAATATTAACAATAATATTATAAGCCTTTGGATACAGGTTAATGTTTAAATATTCAGCCATTTTAAGGCTGTTTTTAATTGTTTCAATTTTAAGTGTATTATTGTTATTTTCAACTTTTATTGAATAATAAACCGTGTCGCACCAGCTAACCGTAACTTGGTCATTTGCCGATGGAAGCAAGATAATATCAGTGTTGCAGGATTTAATTGTAACTGCACCTACATTGTCAAAGCTTTCA
Organism: Clostridiales bacterium UBA1775; assembly: GCA_002314595.1. GTDB lineage: Bacteria > Bacillota > Clostridia > Monoglobales > Firm-18 > UBA1775. Next base: position 42,645 of record DCGP01000012.1, read on the forward strand.
TTGTTTGCAACAGGTTCGGTGGCTGTGGAAAGCCTTGTTAGGTTGAAATTAACATTAAAAGCAGAAACTCCAAATAGGCAAATACCAAGTATTATTAAAACTAATCCAATTATTATTGACTTTTTCATAAAATCACCTCTTTGCTTCCTTTGTGTTATTGTATAGCCGTTTTATCAGTTTAAAGCAGGGCTTTGTAATAAGAAATAAAATTCCCAAACAAAATAGTCCAATTCCAAATGATGCCAAAAATGTGTTTATGTTTTTGGTTATTACAACTATGCCAAGCCCAATGCAACCTATTGCAGATGCAGTAAGTGAAATTAACACAACTGCCACACAAATAAGCACAATAACTAACAAAAATGCGTCCAAAATTCCTAATGCCACATTATAGCTTCCCTGATATTCTGCCTTGTATTTTGCGATTATTTGGTCTATTGGTTCAAGCTCTGCAACGGCAGTTTCTTCATCAATGCCGTTTTCTGTTTTATCATACAGTAATTCTTCGTAATATTCGATAATTTTTTCTCTGTCTTCCTTGGAAAGCTTGCCAAGACCTTTGTTTAATTTATCAATAAATTCCGTTTTAGTCATTTTTACACTCTCCTTTTATAAAGTTGTATATTGAGGATATTTCCGACCAGTCCTTTAAAAATTCTGATAATTTCTCCTTGCCTGTTTGGGTGATGGAGTAGTATTTTCGCAATCTTCCGTTGTGTTCGCAGGAATATACCGTTACGCAACCGTTGTTTTCAAGCCTTCTTAATATGGGGTATAATGTGGATTCGGAAATTTCTATTACAGGGGCAACATCCTTAATTAACTTGTATCCGTAACTGTCGCCCTTTACCATAGATGCCAAAACGCATACCTCTATAAAGCCTCTTTTTAACTGAATATCCAAAACAACACCTCCTATTACATAATACTATACAACACATAGTATTATTTGTCAAGTGATTGTTGCAAAAATTATTGAAAAATGATATAATATAATATAAATGAGGTGATAAAATGAAAAAATTAATATCAATCATATTATCAATAATGCTTATGTCAACAGTATGTTATGCAGATTCTGTGGACTTTAATGCTTTTTCTAAAAGGTGGACAAGCGAAATAAAAACTTGTACCAAATGGCAGGATGTTGTTAATTTACCACTTAATATTATAAATGATATGCTAAACAGCAAGACAAATGATGATGAAGCCAAAAGCCAGGTAAAGGGCCCTAAAAACCATGCCACATTTATTACTAAGGTTTATGACGGTATTGATGAAAACGGTAATAGTATTTTAGCTGTTCAAGGATATAAAAACGGAGAGTCAATTGAATATAAATGTGAGAATATGGACAAAGGCCAAGTAAAATTAGGTAGCCTTGTTGTGCCAAAGATTGCACTTAACGGAGATGTGAAATCATTTAAGGTTTGCGATAGTACAGGGAAATCCGTAGACGCATTTGGCAAAAATAAAACATCAAATTCAGGAATTGTTACCAATGTTAACAGCAAGAAAAGTACTATTACAATTGAAGGAATTGGGCAGGTTAAAATTAGAAATTATACAAATGTGTATATTTATAACGAAAGGTTAAAAAGGTCAAAGGCTCTAACAAATAAGGATATAGATTATTTTGATTATGATGAAGAATTTGGCTTGTTTATTGATAAGGACAACACTCATTTAGAAGGAAAGGTAACAGCATATTTGTTTGTTGTAGACGAGGAAATTGCAGATATAGTGTTGTATGTAGAAAAATAGGGAGATGTAATTTTGACAAGGATAATATTGGTTAGACACGGACAAAGCGAAAGCAATTTAAAAGGAATATTTACAGGGCAGCTTGACTACTCTCTTACAGATTTAGGGGAACGTCAGGCAGAGAAAATGGCAGAATATTTGGATAAATTGAAAATTGATGCAATATTTTCAAGCGACCTATCCAGAGCAGTTGTAACTGCAAATAAAATTGCAACAAGGCAAGGGGTTGAGGTTGTTAAATCACCGGCATTTAGGGAAATAAATGCAGGTGTGTGGCAAGGTATGGAGTTTGACGACATTGTAAGTACATATCCCAAAAGCTATGAAGTTTGGAAGCAGGATTTAGCAAAAAGCCACCCGGACGGTGGGGAAAGCTGCAAGGAAACCTACGAAAGAGCAGTTGCAAAATTAAAAGAAATAATTAAGGAGAATGATGGCAAAACAATCTGCATAGTCTTTCACGCTGTGGTGTTAAGATGTGTTGCAAGCTATCTGTATGGAAAAGGCGCTAAGGGTGTTGGCAAAATAGGTTATGTTCCAAATTGCTCTGTAAGTATATTCGAAAGCAACGATAACAAAACCTATACTTGTACAGAGTTTGGTACGTATTCATACCTTGATGGTATGATAACTGAATTATCAGATAGAATATAAGACTTTTATTACATATAACTCTACTTTTTGTAGGTTGTAGTTTTTGTGTTAAGATGCTACAATACTTTAAAAGTCCAGCTAAGAATTGTCAATAG
>DCGP01000038.1 GCA_002314595.1 Clostridiales bacterium UBA1775
ACTATAACATTATTATACTAGGAGGAGAAAAAATGGAATATTATAAATTTATAGACGAATACACTGTTGAAAAATATGAAGGTGGATTTTTAGTTTTAGACGGAAAAATTTACACAAACCCAACTGCAACAACACTTAAAAGTGCAGGATATAAAACTATTACAAAGGGTGAAATGCCTGAATATGATGTCAAAACTCAGTACGTCCTTGCCCATTACAAAGATGGCAAAACAATCAAATGCACCTACGATGTAGTAACTCTGCCGGAGGTGAGCGATGATGAATGCGATACTGAATAAAATACAGTTAGCCTTCTGCATTTGTGGTGGGATAATTTTAAACGGATTGGGAGGCTGTGATGTGATGCTTGGTACTCTAATATTATTTACTGTTATTGACTACATTTCCGGAATATCTGTTGCAATTAGAGAAAAGACTGTTTCAAGCAAAACCGGGTTTTACGGACTAATCAAAAAGGTGATGATTTTTGCAATTATTGCTATGGCTACACAAATTGACCTTGCAACACACAGTGAAATGTTTAGGAACATTACTTTGCTTTTTTACATATCTAACGAAGGGATTTCCGTATTGGAAAACACCTCTAAATTAGGCGTTAAATATCCCAAAAAGATAAAAGATGTGTTAGAACAACTGACAGAGGGTGAACAAAATGGTGATACAAAAGATACAAAATCAGATAATTAAAGAGCCGTTACAATCACTTAATTTAAGCAAGGTTGACGCTGTCGCTCTTCATCATATGGCTTGTGATAACCATGTTAAGAACATTGAAAGAATGCACATCAATCAAGGTTGGAGAGCAATAGGCTATAACTATTGGATTGCATTTGACGGAACAATTTATGAGGGCAGAGGTCTTAATTTAGGTGCAGGAGTTGAAAATCAAAACGGACATATTATATCAATAGGATTTCAAGGTGATTACTCAAAGGAAAGGCAAATGAGCGATGCACAGTTTAACAGTGGTATTGATATGATAAATTGGTTAAAGGAAAAAGTGCCTACAATTAAAAAGATTGGTGGTCATAAAGATTTTATGGCTACACAATGTCCCGGCAATTACTTTCCGTTAAAAGAAATGATAACACTTAATAAAAGGAGTGAGGCCATTATGTATGATTGGACAGAGGCTTGCCCAAAGTGGTCAGTACCTTATGTTCAAAAAGCACTTGATTTAGGAATTATCAAAGGCGATGAACAAGGCAGGTTAAGGCTTACAGAGGATAAAATTTGGACATTGGTAGTAATACTTAGGGCAACCGGCATTATGAAGTAAAAATATAGGAGTTGCAAGATTTTGCAACTCCTTATTTTGTTCTTTGATTATTTTAACAATACTCTGTTAAAATTACTTTGTTTGTAAATTAAGTGATTTTCTAATTATTTCGTTTTTCTTAATAATCTTCACCTGATTATCTAATAATCTTGCTATTTTCATACCATTTTGCGCCACTTCTTCAATTTTTGAATACAAGTCATCTACGTTTTTATTTAATAATGCATGAACCATTTCATTTCTTGATTCGCACCACTCATCAAGTTCATCAAGTATTTTTAATACTTCGTACGAATTCAAGCGTAAATATTGCTTTTTTAGAGTCTTCAAAAATGGACATTCATTTGAATTGTTCTCTTTGCATGTTGCCCATTTTATAATACCCCTAAAGCTGTTGACCTTATCACTTATATATTTAAATGAAATTCTTGTTTTTTCTTTTTCTTTACTATCCAAATTAATCATTTCTAATAGGTGATTTTTTGTCTTTTTATAAACTTTGATTTGGTTTCTGTTTGCAATAAATCCAGAATGATACAAACACGATAAAAGCCTATCTTCAATCATCGAATATGAAATAAACAATGCTTCTAAAAAATAACCTTTAGAATAAGCATTTTTATATCTTTTAATTTGTATAGCATAAGTTCTTTGCTTGTCGTAATTATTTAAAACAGGTTTTATTTTTCTTTCGCACATAGTATGTCCTCCTACTTTTTAACAACCATCATTTTCCCAAATCCATAGCATATTTTAATCTCATTATTCGATGAAAACCTTACCCTGCGATATTTATTAGAATGTTAATCATCATCGTTGCAAGCACTCCCAAAGAAATACATAGTTGGTTGGTTTGTACTATCATGGTTGTGCTTTTGCTTCACTACCTTGTTGATTGCAACGACTTCTATTTTGCAAAAGGTACTTCGTTTATTACAAAATGTTTAATCAGTGGTTTTATTCCGGTTAAATTATCTAAAAGCATTACCTTGAAATAATCGATTTGTGTATAATCAAATTCAAAGCTTGCGCTTCTGCTTGCAGATGTAACATCACTTGTTTTTACAATCATTAATTTATTGTTTGAATACCCCACAAGCACCAATTTGCCCATATCAAAGCTTACATCATCGAAAACAGCAACATCAAAGCTATACTTTGTTTTCGTCTTTGAACATTCAACATCAAAACCCGGTTTATCTTCTTTGATTATTGTAATTGTATATACGCTATCAACATTATCTGTCACTCCGACCCTATTTAGTGTTATAACAGTTTTTGTATCGTTAAGTACAATATTCTTCTTAACCTTGTTCAACATAAGAGCTGTTCCGTTCAGCTTTAAACTACCACCTGTAAAGTCTGCTGTTATTCCAACTGATTCTGCGTCTGTACCTACATACAATTTGTAATTAAAGCAAGAAGGGTTAAAACTTCTGTCCCATTTTCCTATATCCGATACCAAAGTATTTATCTTTGCATATACATATACATTAACCGTTTTTGTGGCGTATTTTCCGCTTCCGTCATTTGCCGTTGCGGTTATGGTTACAGTTCCGTTTTTAATTGCGGTAAGCACTCCGTCCTGTGAAATGGTTGCAATGCTTTCATCATTTACAGACCAGGTAACAGACTTATCCAAGGTATAGGATGGCAGAACATTTGCCGTATATTGTCCTTTATCGTATATGGTTGAGCTTCCGCTGATTGACACGCTTTCTGCAAGCTTTGGTGTAACATTTATTATTGAGCCTTCTATTTGTGATACAGCTATTTCTTCATATTCATCATCATAGAATGTGACATTTTTTATTGCTATTGCCTTTTCCCCAGACTTTGCGGTTTGACTGATATTAAAATTTAACGCAAGCAATGTATAATATATATTTTCCTCAGCAAATGTTGAATCACTGTACTGTGCCGTTATTGTAGCAACATTCAGTCCGCTCTTTACCACTCTATCGGAAATTTCTATATTTGCAAAATCCTTTTTTGAAATTGAAGTAAGCTCTGTATCAAGGGGATACTCAACATCAAATGAAACTGCATATTTTTTCTTGTTTGATGAAACTGTTACATTTCTTGTTGTATTGCTTCCTACTTGTACGCTCTCACCCTCTGCAACAGAAATTGCACTCTGTAAAACAGAATTTGTAAAGGTATAATCCTTTGATGTAATATCGTATGAATAGTTTTTAGTATCTTTGGGCGTAAATATCATTTTGCAGATATTTTCGCCCTTTGTAATTGTTTGATTTGGATTTTTCCAAGAAAATGTTCCGTACTCGTTTGTATTTTCTATTTCAATTTCGGATAGCTTTGTACCTATTACATAATCTGTTTTTGTAAAGGTCGGGAAAACAATATTTAGCGATTTTTTATTTATTTTAACCTTTACAGTGCATTCTCTCTCTTCATAGCTTTTATCCTTTGGAATAAATACAGCTGTTTCCTCGTGTTCCCCTGCTTCTAATATTTTTTCTCCGTTTTTCCATATAAAAGAGCCGGCAATCGCAGTACCATTATATGTAACACTTCCACCTGTTAAGGTTGAATTGCAAAGCTTATCTCCATATTCAAGCTCAGATGAGTAAGGAGCAGTTGTTTTATACGGGCATTCATAAGGCTCAGCTATTGTTCCCTTTCCCTTTAGATTAAGAGATGTCAGATTAAGGTAGAAAGCGGGACGAACACCGAGACTGTCGGTATACGCACTGTGGCCGTTAACATTGCCGGCAGAATCGACAAAGCGTACGCCACTACCTCTACTGTCGCCGCCGTTGTAGGCAAGAGGGGATCGGAGCCAAGACCACCACTTTGTGGTGGCATTTAAATCCGAATCTTTGTAGGCTGAATTAGCGACTGCTTCAGCTGACGGAATTCCTATATAATATTTATTTCCACCAAGATTTGAGTCATATTGATATACTGTGATTATCTGTCTAACATCTAAAAGGAACATTTTATCTGTTACCTGTTCCGAACAAGCTTCAACATAATTACTGAAAGCATAGGTAATAGGATATGAATAAATATGATACTTTGAATCTATTTCACTGCGATATTCATGGCAGTCAAGCAAAGACTTTTGAGTAACAGATTTTATTGCACTCATTTCATCTGCAGTAAAGTTTGACAAAAAGCCTGCTTCTTGGTCATAGGCGTTGTAACCCTTATACATATTTGAAGACGTCGGTGCATTACCGCAAGTCCATACAACATTGCCGGCAGTTGCTGTTGAATTTAACCAACAACGAATGTTAGAATCTGCCCAATAGTTTGAACCCTCTATTCTTCTATAATAGCCTCGTTGAGAATTATAATCCTTCCCTCTACCATGAGAGCCGGAGGTGTTTGTGCCTGCTCCGTCAAAGGCTTTAATACAGATAATACGGTCTGCAAGCATTAGTGGTAAATAACCATCAGCATAAGTCGTCCTTGTATCGGTTGAATCATCAATAATAGGATTACCCTTTGCATCATATCCGCTTATTTTCTCAAACGATACACAACGCCACAATATCGGTTGACCGTAGTATGTTCCCATTCGAACATAGTCGCCAAGTTTAATTGTAGTTGAAGCAAAGCTAACAATAGGTAATGCGCAGATAACAACTACTAATGCCAATATTATTGAGATTATTTTTTTCATAATATCCCTCCGATTAAATTATAATAACATTATAGCCCGATTATGGGCAATTGTCAATATAAAAATATCATTATAAAATAAAAGCGGTGATAGTATGATAATTTATAACAAATTATGGGACACTATGAAAAATAAAGAAATAACCCAATATGCCTTAATAAAAAAATATGGAATTAGTACCGGGCAATTAGACAGACTAAGGAAAAATGAAAATGTTAGTACCCATACGTTAAACTTACTATGCGAAATATTGGACTGCGAGCTTTCGGACATTGCAGAATACATTAAAAAATAAACGGATTTGTAAAATTTACAAATCCGTTTATTTTATTCATCTTCGTCTATTTCAACTTCTGTTTCAGGGTCAAAATCAAATGATTCTTGTTGGGCAGAGTCGTTTTCAATGCCCAAGTCCATATTCATCATCATTTCGTTCCACTGTGCCTTGGTAACCAAAACATCACGAGGTTTAGTTCCGTCAAAGGGGCCGATGATACCACGCTCTTCCATTTGATCAATTAAACGTGCTGCACGTTGATAGCCTACTTTTAGCCTGCGTTGATACATAGCAACTGATGCTTGCCCTGCATCTATTGCCATTTCAACTGCCTGAGGTAGCAAGGAATCTGCCTCCCCTCCTCTATCCTCGTTTGCCTTTGGAGTATCACCTGCACGGTCGATTTTTTCGATAACATCTTCGTCGTACTGTGCTTCGTTTTGTCCCTTTACAAATTCAACAAGATTTTCAACTTCCTTATCGCTTACAAATGCACCTTGAACACGCATTGGTTTAGAACAACCTATTGGGAAGTACAGCATATCACCTTTACCAAGTAGCTTTTCGGCACCACCCATATCAAGGATAGTTTTACTATCTACATATTGACGAACTGCAAATGCTATACGAGATGGAATATTTGCCTTGATTACACCTGTGATAACGTCAACTGACGGCCTTTGTGTTGCAATAACCAAGTGCATACCTGCTGCACGTGCCATCTGTGCAAGACGGCAAATGCTGTCTTCAACCTCGTTTGGTGCAATCATCATAAGGTCTGCAAGCTCGTCTATAATAATAACAATCTGTGGTAGTTCTTCGGATTCATTTTCCCTTGCCCAAGCGTTATAGCCTTTAAGGTCTCGAACATTGTTATCTGCAAACAGTTTGTATCTGTTTGTCATTTCATTTACAGCCCATTGCAAAGCACCTGCTGCCTTACGAGGGTCGGTAACTACCGGTATTAGCAAGTGAGGTATGCCGTTATACACACCAAGCTCTACTGCCTTAGGGTCAATCATTACAAGCTTAACATCGTTTGGTGTTGCCTTATAAAGAATGCTTGTAACAAGTGAATTGATACATACGGATTTACCGGAGCCTGTTGAACCGGCAATAAGTAAGTGAGGCATTCTTGCAATATCACCTACTACCGGTGCCCCTGCAATGTCCTTACCTAATGCAAATGCAAGCTTGCTGCCGTAATTTGCAAATTCCGGCGAGCCGATAACTTCCCTTATATACACTGCACTTAATACTTGGTTTGGAACTTCAATACCTATTGCAGTTTTTCCCGGAATTGGCTCTATTCTGATACCAACTGCTGCAAGGTTAAGTGCAATATCGTCTGCAAGGTTAGTGATTTTGGAAATCTTAACACCTTCGTTTGGTTGAAGCTCGTACCTTGTAATTGTCGGGCCTCTGCTATAATCTACTATCTTTGCCTCTACACCAAATGAGTGCAAGGTTTCAATCAATTTTTTTGCTGTATTTTGCAAAGCCTCTTCTGTATGAACAGAAGGCTTTGGTGGTTCTTTTAGCAATGAAAGTGATGGATAGTTATAGTCGATATGGTCGTTTGATGTGTCTATCTCTATCTTTTCAGGTTCCTTTTGCTTTTTCTTCTTTGGTAACAGTGCTTCCTCTGTTGCAACCTCTACTGCTGAATTGATTGCACCTTCATCAGGGTTTGCAGTTCCTTGAACTTGGTCTTGAACCCCAATTGGAATATCTACATATGCACTTGGGTCAAATGGTGGTTCGTCAGGCATATCTGCAACAGGGTCATTTTCATCACTCTTTGCCTTTTTCTTCTTTTTCTTTGTTTCCGGAATATCTGAAAATTCCTTTTCAAAATCAAAGATTTTCTTTTTAATATTTTTTAGTTCCTTTTGCATTTCCACAGGCATATTTTCAGGAGCAGACTCAACATCTTCCTCTTTGATTGGCTCGTATTTTTTATTACGAATTGAACTGATTATACCTGAAATGGAAACCTCAAATATTAAAATAATCAAAATGATTATTACTGCCAAAAGGATAATTACACTACCCCAAAAGCTAACCAAATTTTCCATTGGAATGCCAAAAATTCCACCTAAAACACCACCACCGTTACATACTGTGCCATTTAGCCATAATGATTTAATCATTTCCCAAAAGCCTTTATCGGTGGTTGCAGTTGTCCTTGAAACAATGTTCCAAAATATCGATAGGCAAAGCACCAAAATAGTTGTAAAAACATATTTTCTTTTGTACTTGCCAAATTCTTTTTTAATTAAGTAATGTAAAGAACAGCCTATCATTGCAAAGCAAAGTATGTATGCAGGAACGCCAAACAGACCCTTTAAACAAGTGCTGATTGCATTGCCTACCTTACCTGTAAGGCTTGTAAACATACTTACACCGATAAACAGACCTGCAGCAATTATTATAACTGCCATAATGTCATAGTTTACCTTCCTTTGTGGCTTTTCTTTAGATTTACTTGTTGTAGTTTTTCTTTTTTTTGTACCAACCTCTCGTGCCATACAAAATCTCCTTTATTTAGAAGTACATAAAGTTAATTTAATCAACCGGGAGGCCATTGTAATGAACGTCCACCCAACATATGATAGTGCAAATGTTTAACTGTTTGACCTGCCAAATCACCTATGTTGGTAACTATTCTGTAGCCGTCCTCTGCAATGCCTTCGCTTTTTGCAATTTGTGCAGCAACTTTAAAAATATGGCCTACTATACTACAATTTTCATGGTTAATATCATTAACTGATGTAATATGCTTCTTTGGAATAATCAACACGTGAACAGGTGCCTGAGGTTCAATATCACGAAACGCATATACTAAATCGTCTTCATACACCTTAGTTGATGGAATTTCACCATTTGCAATTTTACAAAATAAGCAATCCATAATGCTTGCCTCCTATTTTACTTGTGAAGTAACAATGTCCAAAACGGCATTTAAGGCATCTGCAACCTTTGATGCGTCCTTACCGCCACCCTGTGCCATATCAGGTTTTCCGCCACCTGAGCCTCCGGCAATCTTTGTAACCTCTCTAATAATATTTCCTGAATGAACGCCCTTTTCAACAGCTTCCTTAGATGCCATTGCAATAAACATAATTTTGTCATCTGCTACTGAACCTAATACTGCAACACCACAACCGATTTTATTTCTAATGCTGTCGCCTAATGTACGAAGGTCATTTACTGCCATACCATCAATTTGAGCTATTGCAACATTTACTCCATTTATTTCTTTAACATTCTTTAATACGTCATCAAGCTTACTGTTCGCAGCCTTGGCGCTTAATTCTTCAAGCTTTTTCTTGTCTGCCTTTGACTCTGCAACCAACGCCTCTGCCTTTTTATCAATTTCATTTAAAAGATTTGTCTTTAACGCAACAGCAGTTGATTCTATTAAAGAATCCTTTTGTGCAATATAATCTAAAACTCCTTGACCTGTAACAGCTTCAATACGCCTTGTACCTGCTGCAACACCGGATTCTGAAAGTAACTTAAACAAGCCTGCTTGTGCAGTGTTTGAAAGGTGAGTACCACCACAAAATTCAACAGAATAATCACCCATTGTAACTACTCTTACTACATCGCCGTACTTTTCTCCAAATTGTGCCTCTGCACCTAACTTTTTAGCTTCGTCAATGGGAAGTTCCTTAATAACAACAGGCATAGCCTCTAAAATTGCGTTATTAACCTTCTTTTCAACTTCCTTTAATTGTTCCTCTGTCATTGCCTCAAAGTGCGAGAAGTCAAAACGCAAATGTTTAGACGTAACCTCTGAGCCTGCCTGTGCTACATGGTCCCCTAAAACTTCTTTTAGTGCCTTGTGCAACAAGTGAGTTGTACTATGATTTCTACAAACTGCCATTCTGTTAGTTTTGCAAACATTTAATGTAACTGTGTCCCCATCATTAAATGAGCCTTCTAAAACTTCCACAATGTGCATATAAATGCCATTTCCGTTTTTCTTTGTATCTATAACCTTTGCCTTTGATGTTCCATTTTCAACAGAGCCAATATCACCTGACTGACCACCCATTTCTGCATAGAATGGTGTTTTGTCTGTAACGATAACGCCCTTTTCACCTTTGCTGATTACAGCAGAAACTTCGCCTTCTGATGCGATTCCTACGATTTTAGCATCTGCAACAAGGTTGTCATAGCCCACAAATTTAGTTTCTTCTGCTCCGTCAAAGCTATAGCTTTCGTTATCTTCCCAGCTTGAACCGTCTTTTCTTGCTTCTCTTGCAGCTTTCTTTTGTTTATCAAGCTCTGCATTAAAGCCTTCTCTGTCTACTTCTATTCCCTTTTCTGAACAAATTTCCACAGTAATATCTATTGGGAAGCCGTATGTGTCATTTAGTTTAAATGCCTTTTCGCCACTTAAAACATTTTTGCCCTCTGCCTTTGTTTCCTCAATATATTGGTCTAAAATTGAAAGACCGTTATCAATTGTCTTTGAGAACCTTTCTTCTTCAATTTTAATAATCTTTTTAATATATTCTCTCTTTTCGTCAAGCTCAGGATAGCCTGCCTTTGATTCGTCAATTACTGTGTCTGCAATATTGTATAAAAATTCCCCTTTAATATTAAGCAACTTGCCATGGCGAGCTGCACGACGAAGAAGCCTGCGAAGTACGTAGCCTCTGCCTTCGTTTGACGGAATAACACCGTCCGAAACCATCATTACTGTGCTTCTAATATGGTCTGTAATTACACGAAGTGAAATATCAATCTTTTCGTCCTTTTTATATTCAACACCTGCAACCTTTGAAATGTGAGCCATAGTGTTTTGTACTGTGTCAACTTCAAATAGGTTGTCCACACCTTGAATGATTGCGGCAAGTCTTTCAAGCCCCATACCTGTATCAATGTTAGGGTGGTCAAGGCGGTTGTAATTGCCTTGCTCGTCCTTGTCAAACTGTGTAAATACAAGGTTCCAAACTTCCATAAATCTATCACAGTCGCAACCTAACTTACAATCAGGCTTACCACAGCTATATTCTACACCACGGTCAACGTGGATTTCGGAACATGGACCACATGGACCTGTGCCGTGTTCCCAGAAGTTATCTTCCTTGCCCATTTTAACAACTCGGCTTGGGTCAACGCCAATTTCGTTTACCCAAATATCACGTGCCTCGTCGTCTTCTTCATATACTGTTACCCATAATTTATCAACAGGCAACTTCATTTCCTTTGTTAAGAATTCCCATCCCCACGAAATTGCTTCGTGCTTAAAATAGTCGCCAAATGAAAAATTACCTAACATTTCAAAATATGTACCATGACGTGCAGTTTTACCAACACATTCAATATCAGGTGTTCTGATACATTTTTGGCAAGTTGTAACACGCTTTCTTGGTGGCACTTCTGCACCTGTAAACCACTTTTTCATTGGTGCCATACCTGAATTGATAAGCAACAAGCTGGCATCATTTTTCGGCACAAGTGAAAAGCTGCCTAATCTTAAACAGCCTTTTGTTTCAAAAAAGCTAAGGAATTTTTCTCTAATTTCATTTAATCCCATTTTTTCCATTTACTTCACATCCTATTATAAAACATTCTTATTTTATTGTATAATTTTTTAGCCAAAATGTCAAGTATTTACTGAATATTTAAGTGATTTATCATTTCATTTAATACTTTGCCGATGCTTTCGTGGAATACTATGTCTGCCTTATGGTCAAAATCTGTTTGTTGCTTGTTTATAAGCACAATATATTTACCGTTAAAATAGTTTAAGTACCCCGCTGCCGGGTACACTGCCAAGGAAGTACCTCCTACAATTAGCATATCGGCATTTTGGATTGCCTTTACGGCATTATACTCCACATTAGAATCTAACATTTCCCCATACATAGTTACCTTTGGGCGTACAAAGCCACCACATTTATCACATATATGAGGCTTGCTGTCCATTTGGGCAACTTCTTTTTTTGTAAAGGCTTTGCCACAATTTACACAAAAATATTCGTTGATTGTACCGTGAAGTTCAAGAACATTTTTACTTCCTCCGGCTTGGTGTAAACCGTCAATATTTTGGGTAATTACTGCATTTAGTTTACCCATTTCTTCCATTTTGGCAAGGATTTTATGGGCGTCATTAGGATTGGCTGATACCTTTAAAAAATAGTCTGTGTAAAACCTATAAAATGTGTCTTGGTTATTAAACATAAAGTCGTGGCTTAAAATAACCTCCGGTGGTACGCCAAATTCCTTTACTGTGTTATAAATACCATCTTCGCTTCTGTAATCCTTTAAACCACTTTCGGTGGATACCCCTGCACCTCCAAAGAATACTATATTTTTACTTTCCTTTACCATTTGTGCAAATTTATCTATGTTTTCCATATTATCACCTCAATAAGTTTATTTTAAATTTTAAGTTGATGTTTGTCAAGGTATAATATAAAAGAGTTGTCGCATTTTTGCAACAACTCCTAATAGGTTGGTTTAAGAAAAATAGTGCATTTTTTAACTTTATACATCTAAAGAAATAATATCTTCTATTGTTTCTCTGTTTACTGCTATATAATCCTCGCCGTTATTAAGCATAACAACCGGTGGACGAGGTATTCTGTTATAATTAGATGCCATTGAATAGTTATATGCACCGGTTGTGCATACTGCTAAAACATCACCTCTTGTAGGTTCAGGTAACATTACATCTTCTTGAATAATATCGCCACTTTCACAACATCTGCCTACAACAGAGCATTTAAAATTATTCTCTTCCTCTGCTCTGTTTGCCACATACAATGTATATTGTGAGCCATAAAGTGCAAACCTTGGATTATCTGTCATACCTCCGTCTACGGAAACATAGTTTTTATAGCCTGTGATTTTTTTAACTGTGCCTACTGTATAAAGTGTCATACCTGCATCAGCAACAATACTTCTGCCGGGCTCCATAATAATTTTAGGTAGTTCTAAACCTAATTTATTACATTTTGATTTAATAACATCGGCAACTTGTCTAATGTTGTCATCAATGTCAATGGTTGGGTCGCTTTCAACATAAGGAACTCCGTATCCTCCACCTAAGTCAAGAATTTTAGTAACAAATCCAAATTCGTCCTTCATACTTGATATAAAGTCAATCATTATTTCAGAGCCTCTGAAAAACGTGTCGGAATCAAATACCTGTGAACCAATATGACAATGAAATCCACATAATTCAATATTATGGAAGGTAAGTGCATATGCTACCATTTCCCTTGCTTGACCGGTTTCAATTGCTGTACCGAATTTAGAATCAACCTTGCCTGTATTCACTGCCTCATAGGTATGAGTGTCAATACCGGGTGTTAGACGCAAAATAACCTTTTGCTTGATATTATTTGCAAAGGCATATCTGTCAATAACTTCAAGTTCCTCTCTATTATCCACAACAAAGTATCCAACCTTGTTCTTTATTGCAAATTCCACGTCGTAATCTGTTTTGTTGTTGCCGTGAAAATATGCGTTTTCAAGAGGATAACCTGCAACCGTTGCTGAATATATTTCACCAACAGACACAACATCTATGCCCATATTTTCTTCCTGCATAATTTCATATATTCTTTTAAACGATGCAGCCTTTCCGGCATAAATTACACAACCCTTTTCACCAAAGTATTTGGACATTGCCCCTGTATAAATTCTACACTTTTCCCTGATTTTTTCTTCGTCCATCAAATACAATGGAGTTCCGTATTTTTCTGCTAATTTTGTTGTGTCTATCCCTGCAAAATACAGTTTATTTTCTCTAATTGAAATATTATTACATATCATAAATTTACCCACCTTGGATTTTATTGCTATATATTATATTAAATCAACCCTTGTTTTGCCATTAGGTCAAACAACTTATCTTCATTTTCCTTTTCCATACAAGTTAGAGGAAGTCTTAAATAATTATCGCAATATCCCATTTTAGCCATTGCTGACTTAACAGGAATTGGGTTAACCTCACTAAACAGTGCGTTTACAAGTGGTAATAGTTCAAGCTGTTTTTTGCGACTTTCTGCAACCTTGCCATCTAAAAAGTCGTGGCAAATTTTAGATGTTTCCTTTGGCATTAGGTTTGACAATACCGAAATAACTCCCTTACCTCCTAATGACATAATAGGAACAATTTGGTCGTCATTGCCGGAGTAGATATCCATTTTACCCTCTACCAATAAGGCAATTTCTGCAATTTGAGAAATGTTACCACTTGCCTCTTTGATACCACAAATGTTAGGATGTTCTGCTAAAACAGCACAAGTTTTAGGCTGAATATTTACCCCTGTTCTTGACGGAACATTGTATAAAATAATAGGCTTTGTGCTAACATCTGCAATATCTGTAAAGGTTTTAATTAAGCCTTTTTGTGTTGCTTTGTTATAGTAAGGTGTAACAACCAACATTGCGTCAGCACCAACCTCACAAGCATATTTTGTAAGTTCAATGGCGTATGCAGTATCGTTACTGCCTGTGCCGGCAATTACAGGAACTCTTCCATTTACCTTTTCTACTACGAATTTAATGGCTTCCCTATGTTCTTCGTCTGTCAAGGTTGAACCTTCACCTGTTGTGCCACATACTACAATAGCATCAATGCCCTCTTGGATTTGCCATTCAACAAGCTTGCCAAATTTTTCGTAATCTACACCGTTTTCGTTAAGTGGTGTAATTATGGCTGTTGCAGCACCTTCAAATATTGTGTTTTTCATTTTAAAACCCCCAAACAAAAAAGATAGCCCAAAAATATAGGTCTATCTTTTAATAATCATATAAATAATATTAAAATTTTTAAAAGATAGCTCTCCGCAAAAATGCGACAACAAAACAAATATTATTTCATTTTGCCAGATCGACCTTACGCCTCGGTCGTCTTCGGCACCCACACCTTTCACAAACCCTTTACCTTGCGAAGGTCTTTTGGAATTTGCTAATAATTGTGAAATGCACCTCTATCACTTTATTTATTTATACAGTTATTTTACCATATTAAAGTTCCCTTGTCAATAGTTTTAAATTTTTATGTTGTAAATTGACATTTTTACTATGATATGCTATACTTAATTATAAATATTGAAAGGAAGTACCCTTATGAAATTTAATATTTCTGATAGAATGAGTAATGTAAAAGGCTCTGCAATAAGAGAAATTTTTAAAGTTCTTGCAGACCCTGAAATAATATCGCTTGCAGGAGGCAACCCTGCACCTGAACTATTTCCTAACGAAGAAATGGCAGAAACTGCATACAAAGTATTAAAGGAAAACCCTGTTGCTGCCCTTCAATACGGTATCACAGAAGGATATACACCTTTACGCAATTCAGTAAAGGCACTTCTTAAAGAAAGAGAAAACATTGACGAGGAATTTAACGAAACAATTATTGTTACAGGTGGTCAACAAGGAATTGAGCTTGCAGTTAAATGCCTTGTAAACGAAGGCGATGGAGTAATTGTTGAAGAGCCAAGCTTTGTTGGAGCATTAAACACTTTCCGTTCTTATGGTGCTAACCTAATCGGCGTGCCTCTTGAAGATGACGGAATGAACATTGACCAACTTAAAAAGGCAATTAAAGAAAATAAAAACATTAAAATTATTTATACAATTCCTACATTTCAAAATCCATCAGGCATTACAATGTCTGTGGAAAAGAGGAAAGCTCTTTATGAAATTGCAAAGGAAAACAACATTGCAATTATTGAGGACAACCCTTATGGTGAACTTGTATTTGATGGAGAAAAATCACCTACAATTAAGTCTATGGACAAGGACGGTGTAGTAATTTATTGCAGTTCGTTTTCAAAAGTTCTTGCCCCCGGTATGCGTGTTGGTTTTGTATGTGCTCACAAGGACATTATTGGTAAAATGGTTGTTGCAAAGCAAGTTTCTGACGTTCACACACCTGTAATAACTCAAATTATGGCAGATGAATACATTAAACGCCCTGACTTTTCACAGCATATTGAGGACATACGCAAGCTTTATGCCCACAAGTGTTCTGTAATGCTTGAAGCTATTGAAAAACATTTTCCAAAGCAAATTACTCACACAGTGCCAAGGGGTGGTCTGTTTATTTGGTGTGATTTAAACGGAGACTATAATATGGACGAAATTGCAAAATATTGTACTTCAAAAAAAGTTGCCTGTGTTCCGGGCTCTGCATTTATGGTTGACCAAGACAAAAAATGCTCTGCGTTTAGATTGAACTATTCTACAGTAACAGATGAAAAAATCAAGGCCGGAATAAAAATACTTGGGGACGTATTTAATGAAATAATAAAATAGTTTATCAAGGAGTTGTTTATATGAAAGACGGATTTATTAAGGTTGCAGCCGCTGATATCAGTGTCAAAGTTGCAGATGTTTCAAACAACACTTTACAAATTAAAAAGGCAATTTCCTTAGCAGAAGAGAAAAAGGTTAATCTTTTGGTTTTACCTGAGCTATGCATTACCGGTTACAGTTGCGGAGATTTGTTCTTTTCCGGCAAATTGCTATTGTCTTCATTAGAAGCATTAGCTGATATTTGCAATTATACAAAAGGTAAAAATTCAATTTCTATTGTAGGTTTGCCTATTTTACATAACGGTAACCTGTATAACTGCTGTGCCGTGATTTCAAATGGTGAAATATTAGGTATTGTACCTAAAACACACATTCCAAACTACGGAGAATTTTACGAAAAGCGTCAGTTTGCATCTGCAAATTTATTAGCAGATAATGACACAATTTCCGTTAATGGCAATGATGTTCCATTTGGAAATAACATTATTTTTTCACATAAGGATATGCAAACCTATACATTTGGTGTAGAAATATGCGAGGACCTATGGGCGCCTATTACTTCGTCAGAAGGCTTGTGTCTTGCAGGAGCAAATGTTATATGCAATCCTTCTGCATCTGACGAGATTATCGGTAAGGAAGATTACAGACGTATGCTTGTTAAAAGCACATCTGCAAGATTATTGTGTGGGTATGTTTATGCAAGTGCCGGATATACTGAATCCACCCAAGATTCTGTATGCTCTGCCCATCACATTATTTGTGAAAATGGCACAATTATTGCTGAAAACAAGCCATTTGAAGGCAACAATTTTGTTGTTACGGAAATTGATGCCTTTAATATTGTGGCTGAGCGCATCAAAAACACATCATTTCAACAAAAAAATTTGGGCAGATACAGATATGTTAAATTTGAACAACAAATTATTTCTACAAATCTAACAAGAATTTTTGATAAAACGCCATTTGTTCCAAACGACCAATGTGAAGTTAACCAAAGAGCAAAGGCAATTTTAAATATTCAATCATACGGCTTGGCAAGAAGGATTGAACACACTAACGCTAAAACTTGTGTTATTGGTGTTTCAGGTGGCTTGGACAGCACCCTTGCACTTTTAGCTACTGTTAAAGCTATGGACATATTAAAAAAGCCACGTACAGATATTATTGCAATTACAATGCCTTGCTTTGGTACTACAAACAGAACAAAGACAAATTCCGAAAAGCTATGTGAATATTTGGGTGTTACATTTAAAGAAATTAACATAACAAAGGCTGTTAATCAGCATTTTGAGGATATTGGTCAAGACCCAAATAATCTTGATGTAACCTTTGAGAACTCTCAGGCGAGAGAACGTACTCAAGTTCTTATGGACTATGCTAATAAAACAGGTGGCTTGGTTGTGGGAACAGGAGACCTTTCAGAGCTTGCATTAGGTTGGGCAACATACAACGGCGACCATATGTCAATGTATGGCGTAAATGCTTCTATTCCTAAGACGTTAATTAGGTATATTATTAGATACGAAATTTCAAACTCAACCGATGAGCTTGCCGAGGTTCTAAAAGATATTTTGGATACTCCGGTTTCCCCTGAATTGCTACCGGTTGACGAAAATGGTAAAATGACACAAAAGACCGAGGATTTGGTCGGACCTTACGAATTACACGACTTCTTCTTGTACCACATTATAAAATATGGTTCATCACCTAAAAAAGTTTACAGAGTTGCTAAAAATGCTTTTGGAACGCAATATTCTGACGATGCTATTAAAAAGTGGTTGAGGGTATTTATTAAGAGATTCTTTAATCAACAGTTTAAACGTTCTTGCATACCGGACGGTCCTAAGGTAGGAACAATTACCTTATCGCCAAGAGGTGATTGGAGAATGCCCACAGATGCTTCAAGCACGATATGGCTTGATGAAACTGATTTAATTACCCATGTATAAAATTGATATTAAAAAAGACTATGGATTATAAAATCCATAGTCTTTTTATTTTGCAAATTAGTCGTTAAAGCCTTCACGAGCTGCATAAGTTGTATGAAGTAATTCATGAGCCTTGTGTGAATTTGGTTCACCAAGATATTCGTCATAAAGCTTTTTAATTTGAGTATTGTTATGAGATTGTCTTAATGCCTGTCTTTCATCTTCTGAATACAAAGCATCTGCTCTCTTTTGCTTATATGTGTCGTAAATGTTTGCATCTTCGTCAGGCAAGAAGCATGAACGAACGATTGGTTGTCCACCACCATTTACGCAACCACCCGGGCAACCCATAATTTCAATGAAGTGGTATTTTGACTTACCTGCTCTGATGTCTTCAAGAAGAACCTTAGCATTTTTCATACCGTGTGCAATTGCAACGTTAACAACTGTGCCGTTAATATCGATTGAAGCTTCTTTAATACCTTCAAAACCACGAACATCTGTAAACTTAATAAGTTCGTGTTCTCTGCCTGTTAGTACAAAGTAAACTGTACGCAATGCAGCTTCCATAACACCACCTGTAACACCGAAAATTACACCGGCACCTGAATATTCACCAAGTAAATCTTGGTCAAATTCATCATCAGGAAGATGTTTGAAATCAATACCTGAACGCTTGATTAGTTTAGCAAGCTCTCTTGTTGTTAAAACTGCATCAACATCAGGGATACCATTAACTTTAAGTTGTTCTCTTTCCTTTTCGAATTTCTTTGCTGTACAAGGCATAACTGATACGACAAAGATATCCTTAGGGTCTATATTATTTCTTTCAGCATAATATGACTTAATAATAGCACCCATCATTTCGTGTGGTGATTTACATGATGAAAGATTTGGTAACAAATCTGAATAGTTATATTCAGCATAGTTAATCCAGCCCGGTGAACATGATGTAATCATTGGTAATGTTCCACCATTTTTAATTCTGCCGATTAACTCTGTTCCTTCTTCCATAATTGTTAAGTCAGCAGCAAAGTTTGTATCATAAATCTTGTCAAAGCCAAGACGTCTTAACGCAGATACCATTTTACCTGTAACTGCTGTACCAACTTTGATACCAAATTCTTCGCCAAGTGCTGCACGTACTGCAGGAGCAACTTGAACAACAACGTGCTTGCCTGCCTTCATAGCGTCGTCAACCTTAGAAATTTCTGATTTTTCTGTTAATGCACCTGTTGGACAAACGCTTACACATTGTCCACATAGTATACATGGACTGTCAGCCAATGAACGATTTTCAGCAGGAGCAACTATTGTATTGAAGCCTCTGTTTTCAAAACCTAAAATACCAAGACCGTGAGCGTTTTCACATCTTGCTACACAACGTCCGCATAGTACACATTTAGATGTGTCTCTAACTATTGATGGAGTTAATGCATCTACTGTACATGGTGTTTTAGCACCATTAAATCTATCTTCTCTTGCACCTGTCATTTGAGCAACATGTAGAAGTTCGCATTTTTCGTTCTTATCACATTGTTGGCACTTAAATGAGTGGTTTGAAAGTAAAAGTTCTACTGATGCACGTCTTGCCTCTGCTGCCTTTGGTGATGAAATTCTGATTTCCATACCTTCGTTTACAGGGTATACACATGAAGCAACCAAGCCTCTTGCACCTGCAACCTCTACAAGACATACACGGCATGATGCCAATGAACATTCACCATGGTTGAATGCACATAAAGAAGGAATTTCATATCCACATGCTTTTGCAGCTTCAAGAATTGTCATTCCCTCCTCAACTTGATAAGAGATACCTTCAATCTTTATATTTATCTTAGACATTCTTGATTTCCTCCTATTTCTTTTCTATTGCACCAAAGTTACATGATGACATACACATACCACACTTGATACACTTGCTTTGGTCAATTGTAAATGGTGTTTCTTTAACTACGCCACTGATTGCACCAACAGGGCATTTGCGTGAGCATAGGCTACATTTCTTACACTTATCAGGGTCGATAACGTATTGAAGAAGGTCTTTACAAACTTTTGCAGGGCACTTCTTATCAACGATATGTGCAAGATATTCGTCTTTGAATTTAGAAATTGTTGAAATAATTGGGTTTGCAGATGTTTGACCAAGACCACATAGAGAGTTAGCCTTAACTGTCTTACCTAATTCTTCAAGTTCATCAAGGTCTGCCATTGTACCCTTACCCTTTGTAATCTTTGTAAGGATTTCAAGCATTCTCTTTGTACCGATACGACATGGTGAACACTTACCGCAAGATTCGTCGCAAATAAATTCCATATAGAACTTAGCAACGTCAACCATACAGTTGTCTTCGTCCATAACAATAGCACCACCTGAGCCCATCATTGAGCCTAAGCTGATAAGGTTATCAAAGTCGATTGGTGTATCAAGCTCGTCCTTAGTAACGCAACCACCTGATGGACCACCTGTTTGGATAGCTTTGAATTCCTTACCATTTGGAATACCACCACCGATATCATAAATAAGTTCACGAACAGTTGTACCCATTGGGATTTCAACAAGACCAACGTTGTTAATCTTACCACCTAAGGCAAATACCTTAGTACCCTTTGATTTTTCTGTTCCGTTTTTAGCAAATTCTGCAGCGCCCTCTCTTAAAATGTATGGAACACATGCTAATGTTTCAACATTGTTAATGATTGAAGGGCTTTGCCATAGACCTTTAACAGCCGGGAATGGTGGTCTTGGACGAGGCATACCTCTCTTACCTTCGATTGAGTTTAGAAGAGCTGTTTCTTCACCACATACGAAAGCGCCGGCACCAAGTCTTAGATGAACGTCAAATGAGAAGCCTGTTCCCAAAATATTTTCGCCTAACAAACCTAATTCCTTAGCCTGTTCAATAGCTATTTTTAAACGATTGATAGCAACAGGATATTCAGCACGAACATAGAAATAACCGTTCTTTGCACCGATAGCATAGCCTGCAATCATCATACCTTCGATAACTGCAAGTGGGTTACCTTCTAAGATAGAACGATCCATAAATGCACCCGGATCACCTTCGTCGCCATTACATACAACATACTTTTCATCGCTTTCTTGAGCGTAAGCAAATTGCCATTTTCTACCTGTTGGGAAGCCACCACCTCCACGACCTCTAAGGCCTGAGTCCAATACTTCTTTGATAACATCGGCACGGTCCATTTTAAGAGCCTTTTCAAGACCTTGGAACGCACCCATACCTAATGCTTCGTTAATATCCTCAGGGTTGATAACACCACAACCATGAAGAGCAATTCTCTTTTGTTTCTTGTAGAAGTTAATGTCCTCTTGCTTTTTAACCTTTTCGCCTGTAGCAGGTTCAACATATAATAAATCTTCTACAACTTCGTTGTTGATAAGGTCAGTTTCAATAATCTTTTCAACATCTTCTATTTTAACCATTCTGTAAAGTGTATCTTCAGGATAAATCTTTACGAAAGGACCTTGTGAACAGAAGCCAAAGCAACCTACTTGGTTAACTGTAACTTTATCTTCAAGACCTTTTTCCTTAATAAGCTTTACAAACTTTTCTCTAATTGCATCTGAGTCAGATGACAAACAACCTGTACCACCACATAATACAACAGCACGTTTGCCGTTTGTTCCTTCGATTTTAGCATTTAGACATGCTGAACAGCTATTTACCTTTTCTTTTAAATCACCTGTAGTTTTTATCATTAGTTTGCACCTCCCATAGCACGGTATTCGTCAATAATGCCCGGAATTTGGCTAACTGACATCTTAGGATATACCTTACCATTGATTGATACAGCAGGAGCAATACCACAAGCACCGATACATCTTAAAGCATCAATTGTAAACAAACCATCTTCAGTTGTTTCACCGGCTTTGATACCAAGAATTTCAGAAAACTTGTCAATAACACCTTGTGCACCTTTAACGTAACAAGCTGTACCAAGACATACACCTATAACATATTTTCCCTTTGGTTTTAAAGAGAAGAATGAATAGAATGTAACAACACCGTATATTTCTGCAACAGAAATACCGGTTCTGTCAGAAACGATTTGTTGAACGTCCAACGGAATATAGCCATATTCCTTTTGAATGTCGCTCAAAATCATCATAAGTGGAGTTCTTTCGTCAATGTATCTGTCGCAGATTTCATTGATTTTTTTAACTCCTGATTCACTAATGTGACCCATACTATACCTCCTAATTTAAAATAAATTTTTTATTGTATTTTTAGTTATAACACTACTACCCAATTATGTAGTATATCATATTATGACGAAAAAAGCAAGACGAAAATGTTAATATTATCACAAAAAACTTACAAGATTTTAAATGTCATATTGTGAAAAATTACAATAACAAACAAAAAGGACCGAAAACATACATTTTCAGTCCTTATACATTTTCTCAAGGATAGGAAAAAATAGCACAGAATGAACAAACTAAACCAAGGCGAAGACTTGACTTGCCCGAAGGCGTATTTGCTATACGCCCAGTGGTGAAGTTTGTTCATAGCATATTATGCGTTATGTGCATTTTTTTGCATCCTTTATTCAATTTACTTCTTTAAACTCAATATTATTCCAAGTGCTATTGAAAGTGAGGCAGCAACAATTACCTGATATTCTGCCGGTAGCATAAATGTTATTGTATGAGCCGGAATCCAAAATAGTGGTACGGTTTTAAACAGTGTAAACTTTACAAATCCTACCCAATCAATAGATTTAATAACTGACGGAACACTTGTGTCCTCACCCTTTGACTTTAATTCCAAATATTTATCTGAGCATTTATGAATTGCCATAAATGTTGGAGCAAATGAAAGGTTCATTGTCATACTGATAAACAGCGCCTTTAAAAACACATTTAACCAAGGTGTTGCCGGGTTAGGCAACAAGCCATTTTTCATAAGTCCTCCAACTGCCAATCCAAAAGTTTTCATCATATATGTAATCCACAAACCGATTACACCCCAAATTAAAAACTTAATGCCTGCCTTGATAGGTAAATCCCATTCTTTTTTTGCTAATCTTAATGCTAAAATTTCACCTACTGTTGCTAAAAATGCAAATTTTATAAATCCCATTATAAATGGATTTGTATTTGATATACTTTTAAACCATTCCCTTGAATTTGGGAAAATAAGAATAAGTGCAAATGCTAAAATAATACCAAATGAAATTATAGGCAAAATAATTTTCTTTGAATTTTTCACGGTTAACACTTCCTTTTTTGTTTTATTCGGATAACATTTCTACATTCTTTTGTTTGAATATTTCAACTGTTTTGTCCATATCGTTTGTCTTTACTACCATAATAGCCTTACCATCAATTTTGCCTGTAAATGCGTACATATAATCAATTACAATCTCATTTTCGGTAAGTATATTTAAAATTTTTGAAAGTCCGCTTGGACGGTCGTCCATCATAACACCGATTGCCTTTGAGCTTCTTGCAATTACTCCGTTTTCCTTTAATTTACTAACTGCAAGCTCAGGGTCGCTGACAATCATTCTGATAATACCATATTCAGTAGCATCTGCAACTGAAAGTGCGCTGATGTCAATTCCTGCTTCACCGATTACCTCAATAATCTTTGCAAGTCTGCCAAACTTATTTTCAACAAAAATAGATATTTGCTTTATCATAAAGTCGCTTGTCATAAAATCACCCTTTTTAATGTAATTTTCTTTTATCTATTACTCTTACTGCCTTACCCTCGCTACGTTCAATGGACTTTGGATTAACAAGATGTATCTTTGCCCCTATTCCCAATGCACTTCTCATATTGCCTGTTATTGCTTTTTCAAGCCTTTCCATTGACTTAACGTCATCAAATAACAAATCTTCGCTAATTTCTACATTTATATCAAGAGTATCTGTGTTGTTAACCCTATCAACAATAATTTGGTAGTTAGGAGTAATTCCTTCACCTATATTAAGCAATACTTCCTCAATTTGTGATGGGAATACGTTTACGCCCCTGATAATCATCATATCATCACTTCTGCCTGATGGCTTATTCATACGAATAAATGTCCTGCCACATTCGCATTTTTCCGGAATAAGTGAACATATATCACGAGTTCTGTACCTGATAACAGGGAAGCCTTCCTTTGTAATAGTTGTGAATACAAGTTCACCAACTGAGCCTTCGGGTAACACTTCCTCTGTTTCGGGGTCGATAATTTCTACAATAAATTTATCTTCGTTTACGTGCATACCCTTTTGACATTCACATTCGTATGCAACACCGGGCCCCATAATTTCCGATAGTCCGTAGATGTCATAGGCTTTAATGTCAAGCTCATCTTCAATAGTTCTGCGCATTTCTTCCGTCCAAGGCTCTGCACCAAACACCCCATATTTTAGTTTTAGTTGGTTTCTAATACCTTTTTCGTTTATTGCCTCTGCAAGATACATTGCATAAGACGGTGTACAACAAAGTCCTGTTGTGCCAAAATCTATCATTGTACGGATTTGTCTATCTGTATTTCCTGATGAAGTAGGTATTACAGTTGCACCGATTTTTTCAACACCACTATGTGCACCAAGCCCACCTGTAAACAGACCGTATCCGTATGAAATTTGAACAAAATCCTCATCTGTAAGACCGATACCGGTAAGCATTCTTGCTATACATTCTGCCCAATCGTCAAGGTCTTTTTTAGTATAGCCTACAACAATTTGTTTGCCTGTTGTTCCTGACGATGCGTGTACCCTTACTATATTTTTCATAGACTCTGCAAACAAGCCGTATGGATAATAATCTCTTAAATCTTGTTTATATGAAAACGGTAATTTTTTAAGGTCCTCAATTCCCTTAATGTCCTCTGGTTTAAGCCCTTTTTCGTCCATTCTTTTTTTGAACAAATCTACCCTTTCATACATTCGTTTTACTTGCCAAATTAAGCGTTGGGATTGAAGCTTTTTTAGTTCCTCCCTTTCCATACACTCAATTTTAGAATCATAAATCGGCAATTAAAACACCTCCTTATAAATTGTACCCTAATTCAAAAGCTTTCAAATTTACATCTAAAAATTTAGGTGGAACAGTTGTTTTAATTGTTTCAACCCACTTTTCGTAGGCAATATCTGTGCTTTTTGCCATAACGCCGATTAGCACCACGTTTACTGCTTTGATGTTTCCTGCCTCTTTTGCTAACTTAACAGCATCTACTGTTTGAAGGTTAATTTTCTTTTCTAATTTGCTTTGAATTTCGTTAGGATATTCCATAGCACCTGTAATAACAGGCATTGGGTCAATTGACTGATTGTTTGCAATCATCTTGCCGCCATTTTTAAGATATGGCAATGCACGATATGCTTCTAACATTTCAAATGCTAAAATAATATCTGCTTCCCCTCTGTCAATAATAGGTGAAAATACCTTATCCCCATACTTTACATAAGTAACAACGCTACCACCTCTTTGGCTCATACCGTGAACCTCGGAAACCTTAACGTCATAGCCTTCGTTAATAACTGTATTACCTAAAATTCTGCTTGCTAAAAGTGTTCCTTGACCACCAACACCAACAATCATAATATTTTTAGTCATCTTATTTATCCTCCTTTTCTATTGCACCGAAAGGACAAAGATTTACGCACAATCCACAGCCGTTACATTGTGTAGCGTCTATTTGAACTGCACCGTCTTTCCATGAAATTGCCGGGCAACCAAGCTTTAAGCACATCTTGCATTTTTTACAGTTATCGGAAACCTTGCAACGTCCTGTATATTTAACCTTTTTAAGCAGTGCACAAGGACGTTGAGCAATAATAACTGATGGTTCTTCTCTTTCAACCTCTTCTTTAACTACCCTTTCAAATTCTTTTAAATCAAATGGGTCTGCAACAACCACGTGTTCTACACCGATACCCTTGCATAAGGTAATCAAATTAACCTGCTTTGTTTCTTCGCCTCTAATTGTGTAGCCTGTTGTTGGGTTGTCTTGATGGCCTGTCATACCTGTAATTGAGTTATCAAGTATAATTACTGTGTTGTTTCCCTTATTATACACAATATCTACAAGCCCTGTAATACCGGAGTGCATAAATGTTGAATCCCCGATTACAGAAACAAGTTTTTTGTTAAATTCTGCACCTCTTGCCTTTGCCATACCATGTGCAGCACTAACTGATGCACCCATACAAATTGTAGTATCTACACTTGACAAGGGAGCAACTGCACCTAATGTATAACAACCAATATCTCCACTTACTGTTAATCCTAATTTTTTAAGTACATAGAATGTTCCTCTGTGAGGACAGCCCGGACAAAGCACCGGAGGCCTTGCAGGAATGTCTTCCTCAATTGCTTCACAGCTTGCAGGAGCTTCACCCAAAACAACATTTTTAATCATTGCAGGTGTATATTCACCAAGCAGTGTAAATTTATCCTTGCCTATAACCTTAACTCCTAATGCTTTACAGTGATTTTCAATTACAGGGTCAAGTTCTTCGATTACATATACTGTATCACACTTTTTGCAGAAGTCTAAAATCATCTTTTCAGGCATTGGATAAACCATACCTAATTTAAGGTAATTAACCTTATCTCCTAACGCTTCATGTGAATACATATATGAAATACCGGCTGTAATAACACCTATTTTAGAACCATTCATTTCTACTGTGTTAATACCTGATGTTTCCCCATATTCTTTAATGTTTTTAAGCCTTTCTTCAACTACCACGTGTCTTTTAATAGCACATGCCGGCATCATAACATTTTTGCCGATATTTTTTTCGTATGGCTTTAAATCCACATTTTCTCTATCACAAATTTCCACAAGACTTTGTGAATGTGATACCCTTGTTGATAATCTTAAAAATACAGGTGTATCAAACTTTTCGCTAAGTTCAAATGCAAGCTTTGTATATTCCTTACATTCTGTTGAATCGGCAGGCTCTAACATCATAATTTTAGATGCTTCTGCATAGTGCCTTGAATCCTGTTCATTCTGTGATGAATGCATACCGGGGTCGTCTGCCACACAAAATACAAGACCACCGTTAACACCTATATAGCTTACTGTAAATACAGGGTCTGCCATTACGTTTAAACCAACGTGCTTCATACACGACATACTTCTTGCACCTGCAATTGATGCACCGATTGCGACCTCTGCTGCAACCTTTTCGTTAGGAGCCCATTCTGCATATATGTCCTCATATTTAACGATATTTTCTGTTATCTCGGTACTTGGTGTGCCGGGATATGATGAAACCACCCTAACTCCTGCCTCGTATGCACCACGTGCAACTGCGGCATTGCCTAATAATAATTCTTTCATTTGTTCTTCCTCCGATTAGTTTTTGATTTGTTTAGCAACTAAACTTTCGCCACAATAGATTTCTCTCAATTTTGGCTTTTCTATTTTGCCTGTTGGATTTCTCGGTACATCTGCAAATATAAATTTATGTGGTCTTTTATATCTTGGTAAATCCATACAGAAGTTTTCAATTTCTTCCTCTGTTAGTGTTGTGCCCTCTTTAACCTCTACTATTGCAGCTGCAATTTCACCTAAACGTTTGTCAGGCAAGCCGATTACTGCTACGTCCTTGATTTTGTCATTTTTACGCAAGAAGTCCTCGATTTGTACCGGATATAAGTTTTCGCCACCTGATATAATAACGTCTTTCTTTCTGTCTACAAGGTAGATAAATCCGTCCTCGTCCTCTTGAGCTACGTCCCCTGTAAACAGCCAACCATCTGCCAAAACCTCTGCTGTTGCCTCAGGATTTTTGTAGTAACAAGTCATTACGCCGGGCCCTTTAACTGCAAGCTCGCCAACTTCACCTTTGGCAACTTCATTTCTATTTTCATCTACAATTTTTGTTTCCCAACCAAAGCCTGCCTTGCCGATTGCACCAACCTTGTGAACGTTTTCAACCCCTAAGTGAACACAACCGGGGCCGATAGACTCCGACAAACCGTAGTTTGTATCGTAATCGTGATTTGGGAACACTGTCTTCCACCTTTTAATCAAGCTTGGTGGAACAGGCTGAGCCCCTATGTGCATTAGTCTCCATTGAGCAAGTTCGTAATTTTCAAGCTTTACGTCCCCTCTGTCAATTGCATCTAAAATATCCTGTGCCCAGGGAACCAACAGCCAAACAATTGTGCATTTTTCCTTGGAAACTATATCTAAAATCCATTCAGGCTTGATACCTTTTAAAAGTACAGCCTTACCACCTACTAAAAAGCTGCCAAACCAGTGCATCTTTGCACCTGTATGATATAGTGGTGGAATACACAAAAACACATCGTCCTTTGTTTGCGAATGGTGGTTTTGTTCGGTCATTGCTGCGTGCATCAAGCTTCTGTGCTTATGAATAATAGCCTTTGGGAAGCCTGTTGTTCCTGATGAGAAATAAATTGCTGCTTCGTCATCGTCTGTAAGTGTAATGTCAGGCGTTCTTGTTGAACAATATGTAACAAGGTCATCATAACTTTGTGCAAATGTCGGACAGTCTGCACCAACATAGAACCATTCCTTAACCGTAGGAACTTTATTAACAATATCTTCAATACGACCTGTGAATTCAGGGCCAAAAATCATCATTGATGAATCCGAAAGTTCAAGGCAATATTTAATTTCGTCAGATGTGTATCTGTAATTTAGCGGAACTGCTAATGCGCCTGTCTTTAAAATACCAAAATATATTGGTAACCATTCAAGGCAATTCATTAAAAGTATTGCTACTTTATCACCTTTTTTAATTCCTCTTGTAAGCAATAGGTTTGCAAATCTATTTGCCTTTTGGTTAAATTCAAGCCAAGTAATTTCTTGTCTGTATACTTCATTAGGGCTTGATTCGATTAGGGAATATTCCCTCCAAGTTAATTTTGCTTGGTCCTCAAACTTTGGATTGATTTCCACCAAGCTAACATCGTTTGGGTAAAAGTCTGCATTTTTTCTTAGTATGTCTGTTATTGGCATAATAAACACCTTCCTTTTTTAGATTTTGAGGAAAGTTGATATAAAAAAACCGTCCTCAAGAATAAATCCTGAGGACGGATAAATAATCCGCGGTACCACCTCAATTGTTAATATCTCACGATACTAACCACTCTTCAGGTACTCGTCCAACGACGGTTATACCTTAGCACTGTAACGGGTGCGCCCGTTGTAGCCTAATCGGAAATGACCTTTCAGTACACAGCTAACGAAATGTATTCACCTCAAATTCCTCCAATGTCTTGCACCAACCGACACTTCTCTAAACGATTCCAATGGGTTACTTCTTTTCGCTCATCGCCTTTAAAATATTAAATTATATGTATTTTATCACCTATCATCTAATTTGTCAACACTTTTTTTAAAAATTTTTAAATTGTCATCATTTTGTTATTATAATCTTTTAGGTTTATGGGCTTCCCGTTCAAAAATACTTCATACTTATTTTTTAAGTTTAGGTGAATTTGTTCAATGTTTTCAGCAGATATGTTTATTTTATTATCCTTAATTATAACCTTGCAGTTATATGAAATGATTTTGCCGTTATCTTCTGCGACATACGCTTTTTTGAGGATTGTTTCCTCCATACACTTAAAGATTTCGTGAACATCATTATCACAAGTTCCACCTTGTTTATCTACGTTAAATACTCCGTCCCATGCTACCAACGGACATTCTAAAAAGCCACCTGTAACCTTTTGTTCACCTGTTCTGAACCAACCGGAAATCATATCAATATACTGCTCGCCTACTACACATTTTATGTGTTTGCCTCTGTATGCCTTAGTTTTTAAATCTATGCTGTTATATCCGTCCTTTATCTCATTTGAAGTGTCCGGAACAAAAATTTCCGTTTCTACATAAGGGTCTGTAACAAATGCCCAACGAAGCTTGCCTTCATTGTTAATTAACTGAATACAAGCACCCATACCGTCCATAAGCTCCTTTAAATACTTAACCTCATTTGTAAGCAAATACAAATAGTATTTTGCATACATTGTCCATGCTGTCCATCCGTGAGGTGAGCTCATTAGGTTAGACTTTATCATAACATCATATTTTGCTTCCCAAAATCTTAATGAACCACCCTTCATTCTGCAATCAGGCACAATTTTATTTTCCAAACAACTATGAATTTCGTCCATATATTTTGCTGCCTTAACGTATGGTTCTCTCTTGTTTTCAGGCAATGTAAGTGCAAACATACCAATTTGCAAGGATGCGCAGGAAATCATACCGTCCTCAAAGGTCATTTCCCCTTCGGTTTCGATGTTATCAAGCTTTTCCACCAAGTTATCTATTGCCATTTTTACTGAATTATAGTGTTTATCAGCAACATCTTTATACTTTGGAATATCTTTTTCTGCATACCACAGTTCTAACATTGACTTAGCAATATAAATTACACAGGTATAGTGAGTATTGTTTCTGTAATACGCTCCGTCTTTCTTTTGGGTGTTTAATATAAGCTCTGCAAAACGAATTGCATCATCTAACGATTTTTCATTTTTTGTAGGATTACTTTCATACCTATCCACTAACAAGCTTACCAAAAGTGCAAGGTTTTGCACTCTAACCGGAATAACCAATGCCTTTACATTTTCAAAGTCG
The DNA here is from genome assembly GCA_002314595.1 of Clostridiales bacterium UBA1775. GTDB lineage: Bacteria > Bacillota > Clostridia > Monoglobales > Firm-18 > UBA1775. Next base: position 30,051 of record DCGP01000038.1, read on the forward strand.
TACATATATGGCATAATTTCTTCAAACATTTGGTCAAGCTTTTTATCAAGCTTTTCGTTTGGATAGTGTTTGCTTGCCAAATAGCCTGAAAAAAATCCATACCAGCTTTCTGTATGAGTTGTGGCGTGAGGTGGGTTTATTATTGCTTGTTCTCTTGCCTTATTCATATACCAATCCAGAGAGCTTCTGCAATAGATATATGAATTACAAATATAACCGTCATCCGTTGTGGCTTTTATGGAATATACGCCAACTTCATTTGCAATATTATTAACTATATTGCCGGTTGGGTCTGTTATTTCTAATTTATATGGTGCCTTAGAAAGCATATTTACCTTGATTTCTTCACCCTTTTCTACGGTGTACTTATTTGCAATAATAAAAGGCAAATCAAAGGTTTGATATATTTTATTGTAATAATTATCCAAATTATCAACAGCCATTACATAAAATGAACGTTCAAATACCTCCCCCTTTGCCAATTTGCACGGAGTGTTTGGGTACCTGTCATTTGGCATATTTGCAGTTTTTAGATAATCAAAATTAACTGTATGTATTCTATGACCGTAGCTGTCCCCTTCCTTGTTATAATCATAACTGTAAGATGCTATTGGGCTTTTGGAAACAAGGGACATAATTTTGCCCTGAGGAGTCATAAAATATCCAAAGAAATGAGTATTTTCACACCTTAACATTGTTGGAAAAAATATGTCATTCCACTGTGGATAGCTAACCATATAGGTATCTATGCCAAGTTTAATACCTAATGATTTCCCACAAAAATCTTCATTTCCTATATTTTCTATTCTTGTATATATTGTGCCGTAATCATTGTTATCAACAAAATTTAAAGTGAATTTTATATTATTTAAAATTCCTTCAAATCCGTTATTTGACTTGTGCAAATCCACATAATTTTTCCCATCTTGATTTTCTATGTAAAACCTTGGCCCTAATTCTTCATTAAAGGCTACACTCATATTATCAAAATTGATACATTTTAACCTTCCGTCATTTTTTGAAGATAATACAAAATTTGTCATATTTCTTCCCCTTTAAAATATTGTTGCTAAAATTGAAACAATAGGCAATGTAATTACTGCCAAAATATTTGAAACAGAAACAAGTTCCGAAGAATATTGATAATCCAAATTATGCTTTGCAGCAAACAACGTTGTTACTACGGCTATTGGACACGCACTTGCAATAATCAACGTCATTTTGATTTCTCCTGTTAGCCCCACAAGGTCTGCAAGCAATATTGCAAGTATGGGAACTATTAAAAGCCTTAAACCACAAACTATCCACATATATTTGTTTTTGAATACTTTTTTAAAGTCTAATCCAACCATACAAGCCCCTATAATTATCATTGGAAGCGGGGTGTTTAGGCTTGCCACATAGTCGTTTGTTTTAATTATAAATTCAGGTAGTCTTATTCTTAATAAAAATAATGTTAACCCGATTAGAGTACTTAAAACACCGGGGTTTATTATTACATTTTTTAAAGAAATAGTCTTTTTGTCTCTTGTGTATGAATATGCCCCTAATGTCCAATACATTAGGTTAAATACTGTTAAATAGCCCACTGCATAAAACATTCCTGTGTTTCCATACACTGCCTGAATAATCGGAAAGCCCATAAAGCCACAGTTAGAATATACCACTGCAAATCTATGTATTTTATTATGTCCTAACGGGTCATCTCTAAAAAAGAATGGTAGTATAAAAGATAAAACAAAGTGCAAAACAAATACAAAGAAAATTGAAATCCCTAATTCTTTTAGCATTTTTATATCAAAATCTCTTTGATATGCGTTAATAATAACAGAGGGAATAACTCCGTACAAAAGTATGTTATTAAGTTGCTTAATGCCTACATCTGTAATCAATCCCTTTTTGCCAAGCAAATAGCCAATCCCCATTATTATCAGTAATATTATAACATTCATTCCAACGTTTTGCCCTACCGACAAACCCATTAAAAATGTTTCACTCATTATTTTTCTCCTTAAAATTTATTTGTTTATATATTCTCATATTCACTTGTAAATATTAGCATATTACAGTAAATTTTGCAAGTGATTTCGTCAAAATATTTAACAAAATATATTGACAATTATATAAATAATTGATATAATATTATGAAATTTTATTTTGAGAGGTGAGGCGTTTTGAAAAAAAATATAAAATTTTTTATTTCAATGTTTATTTCAATATCTATAATTTGCACTACGGCATTTGCAGAGGTTGACTCAATTTTGTTTGCATCAGATTACCAATTTTATGAACAATATACACCGGGTATGTATACAGACAAGGACATAACAAGCTGTCAGCCGGTGTTGCAAGACATTGTTTCACAAGCAAAGGCAGATGGGAAAAACATTAAAACAGTCGTTATTGGTGGGGACTATACTCAAAACGACGGTCATCGTAACAAGGAGGATATTATTGATACTGACAGATACGGCGACGCATTACAATATTACTATGGTAGTTCACCAAACTTCTCTATTATGGAAATAAAGTCTGTAATATCAATGTTTTACAAATATACAAGAAATATCTATGTTCAAGGTAACCACGACCCTGACACCTCAATTATGGCAGGATTTTTCTTGGACGAAACAGGCCCTATTGAATTTGACGGATACACAATTTATGTTTTAGATGATGAGGCTTATCCGGGTGATACTCCTCGTGTTGTTAACAATAATCCGGGTATGGTTGTACCCGGTATGATTAAAACAATTGCTAACCCTGAAAAAACAGTTCAACAAACTGCTGACAACTTAAATGCTTATTTGCAAAATAGATTGGATAACGACGATTTGCGTCCGATTTTCATTTGTTCACACCAACCTATTCACGAAAATGATTCTAACAGAAACAAATACGCATATTTAATAGTAAATGCAATAAATGATTACGCTGCTAAAATTGACACAGTTTTCTTTTACGGACATACCCACGAAGGAAACGATGACTTGGGCGGTGGTATTTCATATACAAAAAAAGGTTCAGAACTTCGTATTTCAAAAGGACTTAATACCGAACCTGTTAATATTAACTTTACATATTTAAACTATGGGTTCTTAGGCTACTGTTCAGGTGTTAACTCCTTCCTTTCAGGAACAGTTATTGATGTTGGCGATGCTATGCTGACCGTTACAAAATATGCTATTGGTAAAAGCCCTGAAAAATACAAAATTGAACGTCTTAACGCCCCTAAGGGTAAGGTTATTGAAAAAAATATAATTAAAATTAAGATTGGCAGCAAGGAGCTTGACAAAAATGGAGTTATAACAACTCTTGATGTTCCTGCACAGATTGTAGATGACAGAACTATGTTGCCTTTACGTGCTATATTTGAAGCATTAGGTGCTAATGTTACTTGGAATGATATTACTCAAACTGCAAAGGCTACAAAGAATGAAATTAAGATTTCTATCCAAATTGGTTCAACAATTATGTACAAGGACGATAATAAAAAACGACTTGATGTACCTGCTCAGCTAATTAACGACAGAACAATGGTTCCTGTTCGTGCTATTGCAGAATCTCTTGACGCAGATGTTCAATGGGACGAAGCAACAGAAACTGTTACAATCACAATGGTAAGCTAATTTTGGCATAACAAAACCACCGAGTAATCGGTGGTTTTTATTTGCCTATTTTGTAATCAAAGCTTTTAGTTATGTGCATTTTTCCCTACTTTTTGGGTTGAATAAAAATAGTGCAGAATGGACAAACCAAATCAAGCCTTATGGCTTGACACCCCGAAGGCGTACAAAGG
>DCGP01000020.1:0-145 GCA_002314595.1 Clostridiales bacterium UBA1775
TCCATATTCCCTTATTATTTTACATATTTGTTAAATCTATTGACAGTTGTAATCTATTATATTATAATTAACGAAAATTAACATTTTAAATAAAGCAATCATATAATAAAATATCAAACAAAACTCTTTGCACTGCATTACGTCA
>DCGP01000020.1:168-34076 GCA_002314595.1 Clostridiales bacterium UBA1775
TACAAACTGAGCAGGCGATGACCTTATTCATAAGGCCATGGGGCTGGGCCATATCGGCAGCAGAAAAGTTGTTTTCTGTGGGACAGTAGTATGTTTCGGGGGTTCCCCTACTGATAGCGTAAAGCTTTATGGAGGTATTTTTATGGATAATAATAAGGTTATTAAAAAATTATCATTTATAGGGATTTTTGGCAATATTGCCTTGTCAGCTTTTAAATTATTTGCCGGTATTATCGGAAACTCCGGTGCAATGATTTCCGACGCAGTACACTCTCTTTCTGATGTATTTGCTACATTTATTGCATTTTTAGGGGTTAAATTATCCGGAAAGGAAGCAGATGACCAACACCCTTACGGTCATGACAGGTACGAATGTATTGCCGCTATTTTTTTGGGCTTAATACTTGCAGGAACAGGCATAGGAGTAGGTTATGCAGGGCTTCAAAAAATCCTTTCAGGCAATGTGGATAAAATCCAAGTTCCAACCTTGCTTCCGTTAATTGCAGCTGTGGTTTCCATTGTGGTAAAGGAGTCCATGTACCATTACACAATGCACTATGCAAGGAAGTTAGAGTCTGCTGCATTTGAGGCAGATGCGTGGCATCACAGGTCGGACGCATTATCATCTATTGGCTCATTTGCAGGTATTTTGGCTGCAAAGCTTGGCCTACCTATTATGGACCCAATTGCAAGTATTGTAATTTGTCTGTTTATTTTAAAAGTTGCCTTTGATATTTTAAAGGACGGCTTTATGAGAATGATGGACACTTCCTGTGGAATTGAATACGAAAGAGAATTAAAGACTTTTATAGAAGGTCAAGATGGTGTTGTAAGTGTAGATTTACTGCAAACAAGGCTGTTTGGCAACAAAATTTATGTGGATATGGAAATAAGCGTTGACAAAAACCTTAGCCTTATAGAAGCGCACGATATTTCCGAAGAGCTACACGAAAAGGTCGAGGTTAGCTATCCTAATATTAAACACATAATGATTCACGTTAATCCGTCTAAATAACAATATTGTCAAAAGAGGAATAAAATATGAAGTTTGATGTGTATTTGCCTGAAACATACGGTGTTTTAGACACAGACGTTAGCTTTAAAACTAAAAATAAGGACTTAAAATGGATATTTGACAGAGCCGAGGAAATTTGCAACGGCAACATACGAAAATTTTCCGACTACAAGGTGCTTATAGAAGGTGCAAAATACAACGGAGTATGGCTTGAAACTCAACCAATGGGTGGGGAAATGTATGCTAAAAGAGATTTAGAAGTGGCACTTTCAAATATTTTAATTTTCCTACGCTATCAAAGAATGGACGGCAGAATGGCAGGAATGATTACAGATGATGGAGATTATGCCGGAATATCTGCACACTACGATTGGTTGCAAGGTGTGTTTTTACCACATTCTGCGTTAAAATTATACTATTTAATTAACAAAAACGAAGAATATTTAAAGCTTCTTTATACTTCCTTAGAAAAATTTGATGAATATTTGTGGAAATATAGGGATAGCGATAATGACGGTTGCCTTGAAGCTTGGTCAATATGGGACACGGGGGACGACAACTGCACAATACATATGTTAGATGGCTTGAAAATGCCTGACCATGGTGGTTACGGAAAATCCACACCACCACAAAATTACGGTAGTATGCCCTATGAATCCCCTCAAATGATGGGGTATTCCTATGCTATGAGAGACGTCTTGGCAAAGATTTCTAAAATACTTAACAATGGTAAAGAGGAATATTGGCTAAAAAAGGCTGAGTCCGTGCAGCAAAAGGTACAAAGCTACCTATGGGACGACGAAAAAAAGGCTTGTTTTATGCGAAATAACAGGGACGAATTTATCTATGCCCTAACACAAGAAAATATTAAATGTATGTATAGTGGAATATTTACTCAGCAAATGGCAGATGACTTTATAAGCCAACATCTTATGAACGAAAATGAATTTTGGACACCTTATCCCTTGCCGTCTATTGCAGTAAATGACCCATATTTTCACGTTAATCAAGAATATTCTAACTGCAAGGAAAAATTATCAAAATTAAACTACACTCCTCACGATATTGACGACAACAGCTGGTCGGGGCCAATACACGGACTAACCTACCAAAGAAGTATTGACGCCCTTATAAACTACGGCCACCATACAGAAAATGTAATGATAGGCAAAAGGCTTTTGGAGTTAATTTCAAAAACCAAGGTGTTTAAGCAACAGTATAACCCATATACCGGTGAATATTGCAAGGAGGCAGATGACGGATTTGGTCCAACTACACTTGCAGCCTTGGAATTTATAAGCCTTATGTATGGTGTAAATATATCCTACGATACTGTTTTTTGGACTAATATAGACAACACAGAATTTGAATACGTCCAAAAATTAAACAACAAAAGCTACAAATTATCCTCAAAGGGTCAAAAGGTATGTGGATACATTGATGACAGGTTAATCTTTACTGCTATGGGAAAAATACGTATAAAAACAGATTTAGAGGGGAAAATATTATCCCTTTTCGGAATTTGTGAAAATGCAGAGCATATTACATTGCAATATGGCGATTGTACCTATGAATCAGACATAAAGCCAAACGAAGAGTATGCAATGGAAAACAAGAAATTTAGGCTTATAAAAGCAATATCATTTGGAAAATAAAATTAAGGTGTAAACTTTTAAGTTTACACCTTTTTTTAAGGAAATAGTCAGTTGCGTGGTCTGTGCATTTTCTACAACCCTATTACTTTTTTATATGCTGTATCAATGTGATGTTAATTCCATTATTGTCCTTTATCAACATATTCTTACCTACGCTTGTTTCAAAAGGTGGCGCAACAATTGTACAACCCTTTTCTTGAAGTTCCTTAAAAGCCTCATCAATATCGCTAACATTCATTCGCATACCATACATACCAACAGGCATATCTGCCGGGCCACCTTTAACCTGTTCGACTACTTCAAGCTCCATATCTCCGTTATTTAAAACGTACACATGGCTACCCTTTAAGGTAACTGCATCGTGCTTTTGCTCAAAGCCCAAGGTCTTGTAAAATTCTATGGTTTTTTCAGGATTATCTGACACGATAATCGGATAAAGTGAATTTGTTTTCATACTTGTTCCCTCCGTTTATTTTTGATTATAAACGAAGTATAGCACAGTTAAACTTGTTCGTCAATATCCTTTAAAATAAATAACAAAATTATTGACAAAGGCTTTAAAAAATGTTATAATAATAAAAATCTTTAAATTGATACGAGATATCAGTAAGACAATACAGTTCATTATACAATGCTTTGGCATTGTTATATCTTGCTATATTTAACCTTGCTGATTTTCGCAAGGTTTTATTTTTAAAAAGGGGTGTAGCAAGATGCAAGGATACAAATTAACTTCAAAAATAGTCAACAATCTTCCTTCCGAAGATTCTATTAAGGCATCTCTATTTTTAAATGAACAATCTACATATTATATTTTGCCCGGTTTTTGCGATGTGCATGTGCATTTTCGTGAGCCGGGTTTTTCATATAAAGAAACAATCCGTACAGGCTCTTATGCCTCTGCACGAGGTGGGTACACTGCTGTTTGCACAATGCCAAACCTAAACCCTGTGCCTGACACAGTGGAGCATTTAAACAAACAGCTTGAACTTATAAATGCAGAAAGCTTGATAAATGTATACCCTTACGGAGCAATTACCATAGGACAAAGGGGCGAAGAGCTTGCACATTTAGAGGAAATGTCAAGTGATGTAATTGCATTTTCCGACGACGGTAGAGGAGTACAAAGCTCCAAAATGATGGAAGATGCAATGTTAAAAGCCAAGGAGCTTGGCAAAATAATTGTTGCACATTGTGAGGACAACAGCCTGCTAAATGGTGGATACATTCACAAAGGAGAATACGCCAAGGCACATAATCACCTTGGAATATGCAGTGAAAGTGAATGGAAGCCAATTAAAAGAGATATAGAGCTTGCAGGGAAAACAGGTTGCAAGTACCACGTATGCCACATATCCTGTAAGGAAAGCGTAGATTTAATCAGAAAAGCAAAGGCAGAGGGTGTAGACATTACCTGTGAAACTGCCCCACATTACCTGATACTTGATGAAAATGACTTGCAAGAGGACGGTAGGTTTAAAATGAACCCACCCCTTAGAAGCAAAGAGGACAGGCTTGCGCTGATTGAGGGCATAAAGGACGGCACAATTGATATGATTGCCACAGACCACGCCCCACACAGTATGGAAGAAAAAAGCAAGGGCTTAAAAGGTAGTGCCTTTGGAATAGTAGGTATAGAAACTGCCTTTCCACTGCTTTATACATACTTGGTTAAGCCTAATATAATAACCATTGAAAAGCTAATAGATTTACTGTGCATTAACCCTCGAAAGAGGTTTAACATACCACTTAAAACAGATTATTCTGTGTGGGATATGTCGGCAGAATATGAAATAGACCCAAAGGACTTTCTGTCAAAGGGAAAGTCAACACCCTTTGCCCATACCAAGGTACAGGGCCGTTGCATAGCAACATTTGTAAATGGTAACAAAGTTTATAATAACACGGAGGCAAAAAAATGAGTAAAAGAACAGACATCAAAAAGGTACTAATTATAGGTTCAGGCCCTATCGTAATAGGTCAGGCTGCAGAATTTGACTATGCCGGCACACAGGCTTGCTTGGCATTAAAGGAAGAGGGATACCAAGTTATTTTGTGTAACTCTAACCCTGCTACAATTATGACAGACACATCTATTGCAGACAAGGTATATATGGAGCCACTAACATTAGAATATGTTGCAAAAATACTTCGTTACGAAAGACCCGACGCAATCGTTCCGGGCATTGGTGGTCAAACAGGACTAAACCTTGCAATGCAACTTGAAAAGAAGGGCATTTTAAAGGAATGTGGAGTTGAGCTTTTAGGTACATCAGGTGAAAGCATAGAGCGTGCAGAGGATAGGGAACTGTTTAAAGAAATGTGCGAATCTATCGGAGAGCCTGTTATTCCGTCAGAAATCACATATAATTTAGACGAAGCAAAGGAAGCTGCAAAAAAAATCGGCTACCCGGTAGTTTTACGTCCTGCCTTTACATTAGGTGGTACAGGTGGGGGATTTGCCGAAAACGAAAAAGAGCTTGAAGAAATCGGCATAAATGCCTTTAAGCTTTCGCCTGTTCATCAGGTGTTGATTGAAAAGAGTGTTAAAGGCTATAAGGAAATTGAATTTGAAGTAATGAGAGATTCTAACGACACAGCCATTACAATTTGTGGTATGGAAAACATCGACCCTGTTGGTGTTCATACCGGGGACTCTGCTGTTGTTGCACCAATATTATCCCTTAGCAAAGCAGACGAAAAGATGCTTAATGACAGTGCAATTAAGATTATTCGTGAGCTTAAAATATCAGGTGGTTGCAACGTACAGTTTGCACTTAACCCAAATTCAAGTGAATATTACTTAATTGAGGTTAACCCTCGTGTATCTCGTTCATCTGCATTAGCATCAAAGGCAAGTGGTTACCCTATTGCAAGAGTAACTGCTAAAATTGCCCTTGGTATGTCATTGGACGAAATCTCAGTTGCAGGTGGCAAGGCTTCAACAGAGCCAAAGCTTGACTATATTGTTGCCAAATTCCCACGCTTCCCATTTGACAAATTTACAGACGCTCCAAACGATTTAGGTACTCAAATGAAGGCAACAGGGGAAGTAATGGGTATAGGCTCTACATTAGAAGAATGTATTTTAAAATCTGTTCGCTCATTGGAAACAGGAGTTTGCCATTTGCACCTTGCACAATTTAACGATATGAAAACAGATGAAATTTACAGCTATTTAAAATCCTTTAAGTCCGACAATCTATATGCAGTTGCAGAGCTTTTAAGACGAAATGAGGAAATTTCAAAAATCCACGATGTTACTATGATTACAGAGCTATTTTTAGACTCAATTAAAAAGATTGTGGATATGGAAAAGAATGTTAAAGAAAACATAGGAGATGCAGAAACTTTAAAATCTGCTAAGGTTTTAGGCTTTGCAGACAAGTACATTTCATCAATTTGGAATATGCCTGAAACAGAAATTGTTAAAATCCGTAAGGCTAACAGCATTACACCGATTTTCCGTATGGTTGACACATTACACACAGGAAAGTATATTGCTTACCTGTATTCAACATATCAAAACCTTGTTGACGGTAATATGAAAAATGAGTCAAGGCTTACTGACAAAAAGAAGATTATAACATTAGGTGCAGGGCCTATCAGAATTGGTCAAGGTGTTGAGTTTGACTATTCCACAGTACACGCAGTGCAAACAATCAAGCGTGAGGGGTACGAGGCAATTATCATTAACAACAACCCTGAAACTGTTTCAACAGACTACACTACTGCCGACAAGCTATACTTTGAACCACTAACACCTGAGGATGTTATGGCAATTATTGATTACGAAAGCCCTGAGGGAGTAATTGCTTCACTTGGTGGACAAACTGCCATCAACTTGGCACAGCCTCTTATGGACAGAGGTGTTAAAATAATCGGTACAGACTGTGCAGCCATTGAACGTGCCGAAAACAGAGACAGCTTTGAAAAGATACTGATTGACCTTGAAATCCCTCAACCAAAGGGTAAAGCAGTTACAAAAATCGAGGACGGTGTTAAGGCTGCAAACGACATTGGCTATCCTGTTTTAGTTCGTCCCTCATTTGTATTAGGTGGCAGAGCAATGCAAATTGTTGGTAACGAAAAGCAGCTACGCCACTATTTAAAAACTGCAGTTGAAATTGATGCAGACAAGCCTGTATTGGTTGATAAATATATTCAAGGTAAAGAGGTTGAGGTTGACGCAATCTGCGACGGAAGAAACGTATTTGTACCGGGCATTATGGAGCTTGTTGAAAGAACCGGTATCCACTCGGGAGACTCAATTAGCGTGTACCCGTCATTTAGTATATCCAACAAGGTTAAAGGAACAATTTTGCAATATGCTAAAAAATTAGGATTAGGCATTGGCATTATCGGGCTTTATAACATTCAATTTATTGTTGATGAAGAGGACAACGTTTATATTATTGAGGTTAACCCTCGTTCATCTCGTACTGTTCCATTCCTTTCTAAATCAACAGGATACAGCCTTGCAGACATTGCAACAGAGGTTATACTTGGCAAATCCTTAAAAGAGCTTGGAATTTTTGACATCTATCCTGATGAAAAGAAGAGATTTTACGTTAAAGTGCCTGTATTCTCATTTAACAAAATAAAAGGTCTTGACGCTTACCTTTCACCTGAAATGAAATCCACAGGTGAGGCAATCGGTTATGACAACAAGCTAAACCGTGCATTATACAAGGCATTGCAAGCATCAGGAACACGTTTACAAAACTATGGTACTGTACTTGCTACAATCGCCAACAAGGACAAGGAAGAGGCATTGCCTTTAATAAGACGTTTTTACAACCTTGGTTTTAGTATTCAAGCAACCCACGGCACTGCTACATTCTTAAAGGAAAACGGAATAAGAACACACATTTTAGAAAAGATTAGCGAAAATTCAGAGGAAATACCTAATGCAATCCGTCAAGGACACATTGCATATCTGTTAAATACAAGGGATATAGGCTCAACCACGCAGGAAACTGACGGTGTTCAAATACGTCGTTTGGCAACGGAAAACAACGTTACAATGTTTACCTCCCTTGATACTGTAAAGGTGCTTTTGGACGTTTTGGAGGAAAATACTCAAACAATTTCTACTATTGACGCATAGGAGAACACTATGAAACAAGAGATATTTACCATACTTTCTAACCAACAGTTAAATGAAAGTGTATATAAAATGACATTGCAAGGGGATACATGGGAAATTACTGCACCGGGGCAATTTGTCAACATAAAGCTTGATGGCAAATACCTGCGCAGACCAATTTCCGTATGCGATTATGACAACACATCTCTAACCCTTGTATACAAGGTTGTAGGCAAGGGAACAGAGCAATTAAGCCTTATGAAGCAAGGTGAGAAATTGGACATACTTGTTGGACTTGGCAACGGATATGACCTTACAAAAAGTGGTGATAAACCACTTTTAATAGGTGGTGGTGTAGGTGTACCTCCACTATACAGACTTGCCAAAGACTTAGTAAAGCTTGGCAAGGACGTAACTGTAATTTTAGGCTTTAACACCCAAAACGAAGTGTTTTACAAAGATGAATTTGAAGCATTGGGAGTTAAAGTTATACTTTGCACAGTTGACGGCAGCTGTGGAATAAAGGGCTTTGTTACTGACGGACTAACAGCAGATTACACATACTTTTACACCTGTGGCCCTGAGCCTATGTTAAAGGCACTTTATAAGGCTACTGACACAAGTGGACAGTTTAGCTTTGAAGAGCGAATGGGCTGTGGCTTTGGTGCTTGTATGGGTTGCTCTTGCAAGACTATTACAGGCTACAAGCGTATATGCAAAGACGGCCCCGTACTTGTTAAGGAGGAAATACTATGGAAAGATTAAGTGTAAACCTTTGTGGGACTTTACTTGACAACCCAATAATTCCTGCCTCGGGTACATTTGGATTTGGCTATGAATTTGCAGAGCTTTACGACATAAACTGCCTTGGTACATTTTCCTTTAAAGGCACAACCAAAGACCCACGCTTTGGCAACCCAACACCAAGAATTGCAGAATGTCCAATGGGTATGATAAACGCAGTTGGCTTGCAAAACCCGGGTGTTGACAAGGTGATTTCAGAGGAATTACCAAAGCTTAAAAAATGCTTTCACAAAAAGGTTATGGCAAATGTAAGTGGATTTTCTGTTGAGGATTATGCCTACACTTGCAGTAAACTAAACAATATAGATATGGTAGGTTGGCTTGAAGTCAACATCAGTTGCCCAAATGTCCACGGTGGTGGAATGAGCTTTGGCACAGACCCAAAATGTGCAGCAGAGGTGGTAAGGGCTGTCAAAAAGGTTACCACCAAGCCTATAATTATTAAGCTGACACCAAATGTTACGGACATTGTTACCATTGCAAAGGCTTGTGAGGAAGCGGGGGCAGACGGTTTAAGCCTAATAAACACTATGCTTGGTATGAGGATAGACCTTAAAACCAAAAAGCCTGTTATTGCAAACACAATGGGTGGATATTCAGGCCCTGCTGTGTTTCCGGTTGCAGTACGAATGGTATACCAAGTGGCACAAAATGTTAAAATACCGGTTATTGGTTTAGGTGGTGTTTCATCTGCCGAGGACGTTATAGAAATGATGCTTGCAGGTGCTACGGCAGTGCAAATAGGCTCTGCAAACCTTGTTGACCCGTACATTTGCAGAGATATTATAAACCAATTACCACAGGTTATGGACAAATATAAAATTGATAAATTAAGTGATATAATAGGAGGGGTTAAAAATGGGTAAGGACGTAATTGTGGCCTGCGATTTTGCAAATGCTAAACAAACCTATGAATTTTTAGACAAGTTTACAGACAAAAAGCCTTTTGTTAAAATAGGTATGGAGCTATTTTATGCAGAGGGCCCGGCAATAGTAAGGGAAATTAAAAAGAGAGGCCACAAGATATTTTTAGACCTTAAATTACACGATATTCCAAACACAGTTAAAAAGTCTATGGCTGTGCTTTCAAACCTTGATGTAGATATTTGTAACCTACACGCAGGTGGCACAATACCAATGATGGAGGCAGCCATTGAGGGCTTAACTCGTGCAGACGGCACAAGGCCGTTGCTTATTGCAGTTACACAGCTTACATCAACAGACCAAGAAAGTATGGAGCGTGATTTACTTATCCACGAAAAGATTGATGAGGTTGTAATCCACTATGCAAAAAATGCTAAAAAGGCAGGCCTTGACGGTGTTGTTTGCTCACCTCTTGAAGCAGGAAAGGTACACGAAAGCTGTGGCAAGGACTTTTTGGCAATTACACCGGGGGTACGTTTTGCAGATGGTGAAATTGGCGACCAAAAGAGAGTTATGACACCTAAGCAAGCCCGTGAAATCGGCTCCGACTACATTGTTGTAGGCAGACCAATTACAGCGTCTGCCGACCCGGTAAAAGCTTATCAAAGATGCGTTGATGAATTTATAGATTAAGGAGAAACAAAAATGGAACTTAACAAACTAATTGCAAAGGATTTATTGGAAATAAAGGCAGTATTTTTCAGACCTGACCAGCCATTTACTTGGGCAAGTGGTATTAAAAGCCCTGTTTATTGCGACAACAGACTAACACTTACAAACGTTAAGGTTAGAAATGATGTTGAAAACGGTCTTGCAACACTTATTAAGGAAAATTATCCTGATGCTCAGGTGCTAATGGGTACATCAACAGCAGGTATTGCACATGCTGCAATTACTGCACATCTTTTGGACTTGCCAATGGGCTATGTTCGTTCTTCAAGCAAGGACCACGGCAGACAAAACCAAATTGAAGGAAAGCTTGAAAAAGGACAAAAGGTTGTAGTTGTAGAGGACTTAATTTCCACAGGTGGCAGTGTTATAGATGTTGTAAAGGTTTTGCGTGATGCCGGTGCTGAGGTGTTGGGTGTTGTTTCCATACATACCTACGGTATGGCAAAGGGCATTAAAAGGCTTGCAGATGAAAATGTTAAAAACGTCTCCCTAACTGATTTTGACACAGTAGTTTCAGTTGCATCCGAAAACGGATATATAAAAAAAGAAGATGAACAAAGACTAATCGCATTTAGAAACAATCCTTCTGACGAAAGTTGGATTGGAGGAACAAAATGAAAAGTATAATTGACGTTTTAGACCTTACGGTAGAGGAGCTTGACAAGTTAATAGAAACTGCTGACGACATTAGCAAAAATCCTGAAAAATATGCAGAAAAATGCAAGGGAAAAAAGTTAGCAACCTTGTTTTTTGAGCCATCTACTCGTACAAGGTTAAGCTTTGAATCGGCAATGTACGAGCTTGGTGGAAACGTAATCACAATGTCAGACCCTGCAACATCATCTGTTACAAAGGGTGAAAGCCTTGCAGACACTATCAAAACTGTGTCCTGCTTTGCAGACATTATTGCAATACGCCACCCAAAGGAGGGGGCTGCATTAAGGTCTGCCGAGGTTGTGAACATTCCTATTATTAACTCCGGAGACGGTGGTCATTGCCACCCTACCCAAACTCTTGCAGATTTATTTACAATTTACAGGGAAAAAGGCAGGTTTGACAACCTTACAATAGGTCTTTGTGGTGATTTAAAGTATGGCAGAACGGTTCATTCCTTAATCAATGCCCTATCAAGATACAAAAACAACAAATTTGTTTTGATTTCACCTGAGGAATTAAAATTGCCAAGCTATATTAAAAAGGACATTTTGCAAGCAAATAATTTGGAATATGTTGAAACCGACTCCCTTGAAAACGCATTGCCAACCCTTGACATACTTTATATGACAAGAATTCAGCAGGAGCGTTTTGAGGACAAAAATCAATATGAACGCTTAAAGGACAGCTATATTATAAATGCAGAAAAAATGAAGTCTGCCAAGGCTGACTGCTCAATTTTGCACCCATTACCAAGGGTAAATGAAATAAATGTAGATTTGGACCATGACCCTCGTGCCTGCTACTTTAAGCAAGTTCTAAATGGCAAATATATGCGAATGGCACTAATTTTAAAGCTATTATTTGAAACAAAGTCTAACAATAATTACGCAAACTATTTAACAGATAAGGTTTGCCATAACCCAATTTGCATTACCTCCGTAGAGAGAGGCATAAAGCATAAATTTGTTCCTATAACAAATAAAAACATTTGTAAATGTCTGTATTGTGAAACGGCAGAGGAGTAGGAAAAAGCACTATACTTTAAAAGTATAGTGCTTTTATTTTTAAAAATTAGAAATCCTTTACAGATTACAGAAACTTAATTTTTATTGTTTTATTATTACTTGGTTTTATTGTAAAGGTTGCAATATTGTCCCTTAATTTATATGTGCCACAGTTACAGTCTTTAATTTTGTAGCCATTTGGCACATAAAGTGTAACAACATAGTTTTCCTTTGAAATTAGGTCTGCTTTAATGGATAGGGTTTTAGATTTTTCCTCCCAATTCATATCCTTAATTTCTGCAACACCTTGGGTAATATGCCTTGAAGTGCTGATAATTTGAGGATGTGAAACCTTACGTCTAATGCTTAAAATCTTACTTTCGTATGGTTTTAAATCAAGGACTATTTTCCCCGAGCAGATACCTAAAAATTCCTTGTTAAAATAGTCATAAACAAGGTATTCCCCATTATCAAGGTGCAAGGTTTCGTTAAAATCTATGCTTTTGATTGCAGGCTTTTCTGCCATATTCATTACATCTACAACGTTGTAATTTTCAAATGCAGTTGCAACAGATAGGTTAACCAACTGTGTTTGTCCGTCGGTGGCAGACGCCTTTAAATCCATTGGGTGAATGTCCATTACAGGCAATGCCCTTTTCAACAAATCAACTCTTTTCTCTTGAAGGTTAGGCAGGTCATCACCAAATGTAATAGGCAAGCCTAAAAGTGAAACAAAGCTAATTCTTGAAATTGCTTGTTGGTCATTATTAAATTCATCACGTAAAATAACGTTGTCAGGGTCGTTATACAAAACAATGTTGTGTAGTGGATAATATCTGCGAACCTTGTCAATGCACTGTGCAATAAAGTCCTTCCACATAAACACATCGTCCCCAACACGTGCCCCGTCAAAGACCCCTGCACCGTATAAAATGTCGGAGTCCACAATACAAGCACAGGACATCATATATGTATCGTCCCCAACAAGCTTGCGTACCTTTTTAATCATTTTCTTATAGGCTTGCATAGTTGTAAGTGTAGGGTCTAACATATTGTTATGATACTTTTCGTGGTGGCTCATTGCAACAGGTAAGGTGTCAAATTTTACTGCTTCATAGCCCCAATCCTTAACTTGCTTAACTGCCATCGGCAAAAATTCGTTTAAATATTTTGGGTTTGAAAAGTCATAAAAATATGAACCACACCAGGTTTCTTCCTCTGCCAACATAATATCAGGGTTTACCTTGGTATATTTGTTGTGAGAAAGGTCATTTGTAAAGCCCATCCAAAGGGCAGGAGTAAAGCCTGCCTTTTTGATTTTGTCCGAAACATACTTTAAGCCGTGAGGGTACTTAACAGGGTCAGGATTAAAGGTATC
The DNA here is from genome assembly GCA_002314595.1 of Clostridiales bacterium UBA1775. Classification (GTDB taxonomy): domain Bacteria; phylum Bacillota; class Clostridia; order Monoglobales; family Firm-18; genus UBA1775. The sequence goes on from DCGP01000020.1 coordinate 13,367, forward strand.
AACACCATCATCACGCCTAAATTCAAAGCATTTGTGATACCATTCCCAGTCAACCCAAATAGTGTTTGCCCCATATTCCTTTAAGTGCTTTTCTTGGAACTTTGTGTTCCGTAAAACTGCCTCTTCACAAGCGTCAAACTTAACTGCATACCAAGTCATCCACCCTGCCGGTGGGACATTGTACCCACTTCTCTTTTTCATAGGCACAAAGTCAATGTGGTATTTATCTGCCAAAATTCGCTCTTTTATGCTAAACAAAATCTTTTCAAGATGCCCGTTGTTGGCAGTGTTTATGTTAAATTCGTAGGTGCTTTTGTCCCAATTATAGCTAAGCCTTAAATCTGCACAATTTTCAATAACAAGGGCAGTATCCTTCTTTTTGTTATAAATTCCGTTGTCGCAATTAGAAGTAGCAGGGCCTATGGCACTACGGATAGCCTCTTGGGTTTTGTCTGTGTTAATTGCAAAGGAATCCTTGCCGTGGAAAAGCTCACCTACAATATGTGCTGTGTAAAAGCCGATGTTGTCAAAATTTATACGGATTCCATCATAGTCAATTATAAACTTTATCCCCACACAAGGCACTTTTTTGGTAGGCTTTTCAAACTTAATAAGCATAATGTTGTGGTCAAGCTGTTGAGTTCTGCTAAATGTAACAGAATTAAAGTCCGAAAGCTCAAAAACCTTTTTGCCATCTGCATAAAAGCCTTCTACTTTTGCTTTTTTAACTGATTTTTCACCTTTGCAGTATAAATCAAAGCTGTGTTTATCCTGTGAATAGGCAACCATATAGTCCCCATAACTGCAATACTGTATATTTTCCATTTGGTTTCCTCTTATTTCATATACTTTTTAATCATTGACTTTTCAAATTCAAGCAAATACTTTGCTTCCTGGTCAATTCTTGCCTCTGACGGATTTTCAACTAAATCACGGAACACGTGAATATCTCTGCCAACCTCACCACCTTGCATAACAAATGGTTCGCTGATAATTCTGTTTTTATAGTTAATGTCTGCCAATGCCCCAAAGATTTCGTCCCAATTTAGATGTCCTCTGCCGGGAGCAGTTCTGTTGTTTTCACCTGTGTGGAAGCTTGTTAGCTTATCCCCAACAAGACGAATTGCATCCCCAATATTATTTTCCTCAATGTTCATATGGTATGTGTCAAGCAACACGCCGATATTAGGGCTGTCAACCTCTGCAACATATTGCAAAGCCTCTGCCGCAGTGTTAATCAAGCAAGTTTCAAATCTGTTTACTGCCTCAACACAGTATGTAACACCATTATCCTCTGCTGTTTTAATAATTGCACGCATACTCTTTAAGCTGTTTTCCCACAAAGGTCTTTTATCATTTAAAATATATGATGGAGTGCCCCAACCTGCATAGCTGACACCGGAAAGCAATTTGCCGTCCATTTTACCGATTTGTTCAACTATTCTTTGTAGGTAGTCAACACCACCTAAACGCACCTTTTCGTCAGGTGATGACACGTCATAGTTAGGGTCAAGGCCCAAGCTATATGTTAATTCAACGCCTACGTCGTCAGCCATAGACTTTAAGCTCTTTAACTTTTCGTCTGACATTTCAAGTAGTGGTTGTGCTTGAAATTCCAATACATCAAAGCCGATGTCCTTTGCCTTTTTAATATATTTTGCGTGGTCTGCGTCCCAATTTTTCTCCCAGAAGTTCATAAAAATACCAAGTTTGTTCATAAATTACATCTCCTTAAAATAAATTTAATTAAAATACTTTAACTTCAATGTTGCGATATTTTGAAAGTGCTTCTGCAACTGCTTCCTTGCAATCACCATGTACTATGCAAAGGTGATGCTTGTAACCGTTTTCGGACATATAGTTTGCAATGTCATTTAAGCCTTCCTTTTTAATAACCTTACCTGTGCCAAAGAATGCTTCGTCAAATTTATCATCTGTAAATTCACCGTCCGAAACAAAGGCATAAACTTTGCCGTTTTCAGCCTTTAAGCTACCAAATGTGATTTTACCACTTTTAATTTTACCCTTGTTAATACCAACACCTGTGCCTGCACCGTAGCTCTTTTTGAACATAAGATGCTCTTCTGTTACACCCTTGCCTTCAAGCATTGAAATAGGAACAGGACCACAGTGGAACATAATAGCCTTGTCGTCTGTGCTGTTGTAGTTGTTATTAAAGTCCAAAAGTGCAGGAGCATTGCCTGAGGCAAGTGTTAAAACGCTCATCATTATTGCATTGTTAATGTCAACCTCACAGGCTGCCGAAATGCCTTTTTCGTTTAAATCACAAAGTATTAAGCAAGGAGCAAAGCCCTCTTTTTTCTGGAACTCGTCCCAGCATCTGATTGCAATACCCTTTAAGTTATATTCTGCAATAATATCGTCTATTGCAACACCACATCTTGCAATTCTGTCAAGCTTTTCAACAGGCCATTTGCCAAAGTCTGTAATCTTTAACAGGTCTGCCTTTTTAGCCTCTGCCCTATTGTCGTCAACTGCGTCCATACGCATAAACAGATTACTTAAATCAAAATCCTCTACATTTATACCATGGTTGCAAAGTGCAATTTCATCTGTACGAACTGTCTTAAATGCAGTTGTTCTTGCCCCGATTGCACCTACGTTATAGTGGTTTAGGCCATCTGCAACTCGGCAAATTTGAGCAAATTTTACAAGGTCTGCCTTAAAGCTGTCGGAGCTTGGGAAATCCGTAAATTTAGTGGTTAATGTAAATTTGATTTTGTTTTGACGAAGTACGTTACACATTGCAAACTTGCCACACATAGCATCACGACGTCTTGCAAAGTCCATTTCACCTACTACGTCAGGGTATGCCTGAACAAGCACAGGCACCTTAATATCTGCCAATGCAACCTCTGCACCATTTTCGTCCCCAAAGTTTGGCAAACACAAGATAACACCTTGGTACTTGCCTGCATTTTCCTTTAAGAAATCTGCATAAAGCTTGCCCTCTTGAATTGTTTCAACTGCACCGTATTTGGTCTTTGAAACGTCCATTAAAATGTAGTCGCAACCACAATCTGTAACTGCTTTTTTCATATCTTCTATTGCACCTGCAATAAGCTCACCGGGGAAAAACCCTCTGTTTCCAAAGTATAATGCAAATGTTATTTTTTTCATTGTATTACTCCTTTATAAATATTTTATTTTACATCTTGATTTTATCATAGGAATTGTGTATAATTATAGTAAAATATTACACAAATTTATGTAATATATTATCATTTTTGAAAAAGGGAGTTAATAATATGCCTAATTCACAAACATATCAAACAAACCAAATGTCTGCTTCGTTAGGGCAAAAGGTTTTAAAGGAGTTTGAAGTTGAAACTCAAAATGCTATGGAAGAAACAACCAATCTGCTTATGGAGCTTTTAAAGGATAATAAGGACACCGAATATGGTAAAAAATATGACTTTGCAGGTATTAAAACAATTGAGGACTATCAAAGGAAAGTGCCTGTTATTACATACGATAACATTGCAGAGCCATTAGAAAGAATGTTAGAGGGCAAAAAGAATATTTTAACTGCATACGAATTTCACCATATGAACGAAACCTCAGGTACAGTCGGCAACCCAAAGGTAGTGCCTATGACAGAAAAGCAATCTAAGGTTTATGAGCGTTACAACTACCTGCTACCACTTGGGGTACTAATGAACGAGGTTGACAACGACTGGTTAAATGGCAGGGCCTTTTGCACATCAAGTGGTACTTGCAAAACAATGGACTCCGATATTACAGTAGGTGAAGCATCTGCTAAAATGGCAGACTATGTAAAAGGTGGTGCAGCAGCTGCCGACGCAATGATTAGAACAATGTATACTTCCCCTCTTGAAGGCTTGGCACCTGCACCAAAAACCGATACAAAGTATATTCACACACGCTTTGCACTAATGGACGGAGATGTGCGTGGTATTGTAACAGGCTTTTACAGTGTTATTGTGCTATATTTGCAATACCTTGCAGACAATTATGAGCTTTTAATTGAGGATATTGAAAAGGGTACAATCAATGAAGATATTATGATGCCTGACGATGTTAGGGCAAGTCTGTTAAGCAAAATTGAACCAATGCCCGAAAGAGCAAAGGAACTTCGTGAAATATTTAAAAATGGTGCAGACTTCCCATTTGTTAAAAAAATATGGCGTAATTTTAAATATATCCTTGGTGTTGGTGGAGACGGCTTCCAAGTATATGACAAGCTAATAAAAGAAAGATTTACAGGTGAAGGGGTTGCCAATCTTTATGCAGGTATTACTGCATCGGAAGGCTTATGGACTGCACCGATTACCACAGAGGACACAAGCAGTGTTATTGTGCCACGTGCCGCCTTTATTGAATTTTTACCGGTGGAGGCCGGAGATGACTTTACAAAGTGCGTAACAATGGACAAGGTTGAAGTAGGCAAAATATACGAGCTTGTTATTACAAACCTAAGTGGTTTTTACAGATACCGTATGTCCGATGCAGTTAAAGTAACCGGTTTTTACAACAACGCACCAAAGGTTGAGTTTATGTATCGTGTAAACCGTACAATTAACCTTGCAGAGGAAAAGACCACCGAAAAGGCATTGCAAATTACAGTTGAAAAGGTTGCAGAGGAATTTGGATTTAATCTTGCAGATTTTTCTGTTTACCCTGACACATCTGTTACACCTAACAAGTATATATTTTTAATTGAACCTACAAAGGAACAATATGACATAGATATGAAAAAGCTGCAAGAGTCCGTATTCAAGCACCTTTGTGAAGCAAACCCTGTATATTACGATTGCTATGCAGACAAGTGGTTGGATATGCCTGATGTATATTTCTTACAACCTGAGACATCATTACTATATAGGGATATGATGGTTTTAAAAGGCGCTTCCCTTAACCAATTGAAGCCTGTAAGAGTAATTATGAACGAGACCCAAAGGAAATTCTTCTTTGCATTAAGGCAGGACTAATATGAACAGAAAAATATATTATAACGGAAGAATTTATACGGCAGAGGCTGAAAACGCCACTGCTATGGTTATTGAAAACGGTAAATTTGTGTATGTAGGCACAGACCAAAAGGCATTGGAATATGGCGACGGCATTGACCTTAAAGGTCAGTGCGTTATACCGGGGCTTATAGATTCCCACTGTCATTTAACCAACGGATTTTTTATTGATGAAAACAAGTTTATATTCTTTGACGAGGAAATTAACATTAAAGAGTTTTCAAAACAGCTTAAAGCTATTAAAAGTTCCGAAGCCTATGGGGATAATTCACAGGTTCTTGCAATGGGCATTAACCTTTCTAAAACCAAGATTACTGCCAAGGACATTGACAAAATAATTGACGAAAAACCTGTTTTTGTGTTCTCCTTTGACGGCCATGCTCTTGTGCTAAACAGCTGTGCTATGGAGCTTGTAGGAATTAACAGAGACACCAAAGACCCTGAGGGTGGGCAGTTTGAAAGGTTTGAGAACGGTGAGCCTAACGGTGTGGTTGTTGAAATACCTGCCCTATTGATATGTCAACCGTATATTGATATGAAGCCTGCAAAAAATGTTGTTTTGCGTAACAAGAAAATTATTGAAGGCATCTATAATTATTATGGATTTACATCAGTTTTTGATGCGTCTACTGTTTGCAGTGAAAATACTGAAATTTTAGATTTATTATGTGATAAATCCTTAAAAGACCAACAAACCCTTAACTACTTCACAAGCTTTTGCTATCGTGAAGCAGATGATATGAATGTGGAAAAGGCACTAAAACTAATGAATGAGCAAAAGGCAAAATACACTACGGAAAGCGTGTTTCCAACTACCTTAAAGCTTATTGAGGACGGAACGGTAGAGGAGCATACTGCCTCATTAAATAAGCCATATAATGACCAGCCTGAAAATAGTGGAACGTCATTTTTCACAACCGATGAAATTGTGAAAATTGCAAAGCCTTTTACAGATGAGGGCTACAACATTCACATTCACGCAATTGGGGATAAGGCAACAGATAATGTTATTTTTGCCTATGACAAGCTTGGTAATATAAAGGGTACTAAAACCATTGCTCACAATCAACTATTTTCAAGTGAAGGTATGGAAGCACTTTTGAAAAACAAGGATATATTTTTCCAAACCACTCCTGCTTGGGTAATGACAGACCCATACACAAAGGATTATTTAGGCGAAGATTTATATAACAACCAATTCCCTCTTGGCACAGCTTCAAAAAGTGGCATTAAAATAGCCTTTGGGTGCGACACAGTTGCTAACGAAACAGTCCAAAATCCGTTTTTGGGAATGTACTGTGCTACCACAAGGGGAAATGACGAAACAACATTTCCAACCCAAGACCAGCAAATTACCTTGGAGGAAGCATTTTACGGCTATACCATAAACGGAGCAAGGTTGCTTGGTGCAGATAGCTTTATCGGTAGCATAAAAGAGGGTAAAAACGCTGACTTTGTAATAATTGACAAGGATTTGTTTGAATGTTCACAGGAACAGTTAAAGGAAATCAATGTAATAAAGACATTTTACAATGGCAAAGAAATTTACAGTAAAGAGGAATAATTATGAGTGAATTGTATCCTAAAACCCTTGAAAACAGCAAAAGAGTTAATTGCACAGAGGACTTCTTTTTTGCAGATAGGGATTTTAGCACCATAAGGCCCATACTTTTTAACGAATATGAAATAGGAATGCACCACCACGATTTTTATGAAATAAACATCGTACTTTCAGGCAAGGGCGTTCATTATATCGAACAAAAACTTTATCAGGTTAAAAAGGGAGATGCCTTTGTTATCCCTCCGGGTCTTAACCATGGGTACTATAATTTAGAGCATTTACAAGTATATCACATACTTGTAAGCAAAAGATTTATCAGCAAATACAACATAGAGCTTAACAGCTTAGATGGATTTTTCCCTTTGTTTAACATTCAGCCGATTATTCGTGTTAACACAGATTACAGCTTCTTTTTAAAGCTTTCCAGCGAGGATATTGCCGACCTAAACCCTTTGCTTTCAAGCTTTTTAAGAATTTATACAGAGGACGAAAGGTACGCAAATGAAAACGACCTTTTGCAATGTGCAAAAGGTCTTGAAATAATTATTCAACTTTGTAAGCTTTACAAAAAGAACATTTCAACAAAGGAAAAGGCTCTTAAATTAGGCACAAAAAACAACGCCTTTGTAGAAAGCTTAAAATTTATTTATGATAATTACAGTCAAAAATTATCGGCAGTTTTTCTTGCAAAAAATGCTAATATGTCCTATTCTGCATACGACAGAATGTTTAAAAAGATATTAGGCATTTCCCCAATGGAATTTGTAATCAACCACAGAATAACCATAGCAAAGGAGCTTTTGAAATCCACAGACCTTTCCATTACGGAAATTGCTATGCAAACAGGCTTTTATGACAGTTCACACTTTAACAAAATGTTTATTAAACAGGTTAAAATTTGTCCGTCAGATTACAGATTATCCAAAAGGCAAGCTATTTAGTTAACTGCCTTGCAATATTATCCAATACTTCTATTACAGACACCACATATTCAGTTGTGGTGTTTTCTTTTATTATCTAAAATTAGTTATCCTTGTTGCTCTCTTGCGTCTTCTTCGTCTTTTTTTGTTTTTGTTAATTGAGTTTAAAATAAGCACAATAATTATTGCAATAAAGCAACCGATTGAAATTAAAATAATTTTAATTGCCTTTAACCCAAAGAACCAACTAATTCCACTAAATATTGTTTTAAAAATACTGCGTCTGGAATTGTCTGTTGCAAGTAAATTGATTTCGCCAACTATGTTGCCGTTATAGGTATAAACTGCCTTTGCAACCACATCGCCCTTTTTGATAGGTGCAGAAACAGGGTCGTCAATCAATATTTTACGCTCTACATTTTCGCTTGTATCATTGTCAAGCACAAGTGCCTTTAAGGTCTTTTCAGACTCTAACAGCATCTTGTTTTTACCCCATTGGTTTTTAAGATTTGCTTCGTAAAGCAAGTCCCCCTTTTTAGTAATTGTAACTGTTGAATACTTGTCAAAGCCGTAGTTAAACATCTTAACTGCATCGGTCATAGCACAGTTTTTGTTATCCCTTTTAGGAGCATCAAGGACAATTGCCACAAGCTCCTTTGTGCCCTTTGCAGCCGATGAAATAACGGAATATCCACCATAGGTTGTTGAGGAACTAACCCCTGCTGTTGCATAGTCATAATAGTAATCAAGATAAATATATCTGCTCATTAAGTGGTTTTTAGTCCAAATAACCCGTTCACTTGATTTATCTGTTGCAGGTAATGTAACACTTTTCTGCGAAATGTACGGATAAAGCTTTTTACTGCTGTAATATGCTCTGTAAAGCTTTAACAAATCCTCTGCTGTGGTGTACTGCTTTTCATTTTCCTTGCCTGTTACATTTTCAAAGTGAGTGTTTACCATACCAAGCCCCTTGGCATAGTCATTCATTCGTGCAACAAATTCCTTTTCGCCACCATAGGTAAGAGCAACAGCAATGGCTGCATCATTGGCTTGTCCCATTAACATTCCATATATTAAATCCCCTGATGTAAGACGCTCTCCACCTTCTAAATCCATAACGGTTTCGGTATAATCTGTATATTTTTTAATATCACCGGGAACTTTAACAGACTTGTCTGCACCAAATATTTTAAAGGCAGTGTATGCTGTCATAAGTTTTGTCAATTCTGCAGGTGCAACCTTAAAATCTTGATTTTTGGAATACAAGGTTTGCTGGCTTTTAAGAGAAGCCAAAACTACTGAATTGGCATCAACCTCAATGTCTGCATAGCATACTGTTATTGAGGTTAACATAACAACAATGATACATATAACGGAAACAAATTTTTTCACATTTTCACCGTCCTTCTAACATACTTACCCATAATATTACTTATAAATATATTATACGATAAAATGCTACATTAGTCAATTATTTTTCCGTCTCTTAATAAACCTTCCAAAAGCTGGGTTTCTGTTAGTGTTCCAACTAATTTTCCGTTATTATCCACCACATTTATTATTGAGTATTTTTCGCTGTTTATCATATTTGCAATGGTTTTAGGGTTGCTTTTTGCATTGGCAATTATCAGTTGTCCCTTTGCCTTGCCTTTTTCAAGCTTTTGCTTACTGTATAAAATATCCTTTAAAAATATTAAATCCGACCTTTTTTGCTCTGCTGTAATATTGGCAATTAAAAATGCAGAAATCAAAATCATTGAAAAATTAAACCTTGCAATATACAAAAAATATGTGCCTAAAACACCCAAAATTACTGATGTTAAAACAGTAAAAATTAAAGTAATTTTAGTGCCTTTAATTCTACCGAACCTATGGACAAAAAGACTTTGCAATATTCTGCCACCGTCTAAGGGCATAGCAGGTAAAAGGTTAAATATCCCCATAACCAAGCTTGATGTTACTAAATAATCCCTATAACTTCCCCTGTATACACAGTAAATAATATAAGCAAATAGGAAGTTAAACAAAGGCCCTGAAATGAAAATAATAAACTTGTGCTTTAAAGGGCTTTTGTGAATGTCGTTGACATCGGCAGTTACCCCAAAGGGCAAAATTTCTACATAATTAACCCCTGCCCCAAGGCGATTTATTGCTAAAATATGAGCAAATTCGTGCATAATTGCAACTGCATAAAGAATGACAAGCTCAATGGTAAAATGCTGAAAAATCCCAAGTATTACAAGGAAAAAGGAGGATAAATGTATTCGTAATTTACCAAATTTAAGATGCCTTGGTATTTTCATCCTTGGTTATCCCTTTCCACAAGTCAATAATTTTTTCTTTTATTTCATTGCCTGTTGCCTTGTAATCTACTGTGTAGGTAACAAACGCCTTAATCCTTTGGGAAATCAGCTTTGCAGTATCTGTCTTTAAACAGCTTATCCCAAAAATCATCAAAAAAATAAGAGAGCAAGCTATTGCCTGACGAATAAATTTTGTTTTAAAATCAAGCTTTTTCTCTGCTTTCCCTATACTGTTTATGCGCCTTTTGTACCTTTCCATTTTTATCCCCTCCAACAGCCTTTATACAATATATTATTTCTTAATTTAAAATATGTTGAAATTTTCTTGATTTTAGTGTATTATATTAGTATATTTATTGAAAGGACAACTACTATGGATATAAACAGCTTGCTTGGCAAGGTTGAAAAACCCGGCAGATATACAGGTGGCGAATGGGGAAGCGTCATTAAAGACCCTGATGATGTAGATATACGCTTTGCATTTTGCTTTCCGGATACATACGAAATAGGAATGAGCCATTTAGGTATGAAAATACTTTACGGTATTCTAAATGAAAGAAAGGACACTTATTGCGAAAGAGTATTTGCCCCTTGGGACGATATGGAAAAGCAAATGAGGGAAAACAATGTGCCTTTGTTTGCGTTGGAAACCAAAGACCCTATTAACACATTTGACTTTATAGGCTTTACATTACAATACGAAATGAGCTATTCAAATGTACTTAATATGCTTGACCTTGCAAATGTGCCAATAGAGGCAAAGGACAGAGGAGAAAATGACCCATTTGTATGTGGTGGTGGCCCTTGTGCATATAATGCAGAGCCTATTGCTGATATTTTTGACTTCTTTATGATGGGCGAAGGGGAAGAAATGATGATGGACATTATGGACGCCTACAAGGAGCACAAGAAAAATGGTGGCACAAGAAGAGAATACCTTGAAAAAATTGCAGAAATTGACGGAATATACGTGCCGTCATTTTATTATGTAGAATATAACCAAGACGGAACAATTGAGTCAATACTTCGTAACAACGAATATGCAAAACCTCAGGTTACCAAAAGAGTAATCGCCGATATGGACAAGGTGTATTACCCAACCAACTTCATTGTACCTAATATTGAAATTGTTCACGACAGAATTATGCTTGAAGTTTTTAGAGGCTGCACACGAGGTTGTCGCTTCTGCCAAGCAGGTATGGTGTACCGTCCGGTAAGGCAGAAATCTGCCGAAAGGCTTACAGACCTTGCTAAGGAAATGCTTAAAAACACAGGGTATGAGGAAATTTCACTTACATCACTTTCAACATCAGATTACGACCAATTGCCATGCCTATGCGATAACTTAATTAAAATGACCGAAAACACCCACGTTAACTTATCGCTACCCTCACTTCGTATTGACAACTTTTCATTAGAACTAATGGAAAGAATACGCCACAAGGGGTTAACCTTTGCCCCGGAGGCAGGTAGTCAAAGGTTGCGTGATGTTATCAACAAAAACATTACAGAGGAAGATATTAAATCCTCAACATCCTTGGCATTTAACGGAGGATACAATGCAGTTAAGCTATACTTTATGATGGGCTTACCGACTGAAACAGATGAGGATATTATCGGAATTTCCGACCTTGCGTCAACTGTTGCAGACCAATATTTTGCAGTGCCTAAAAATATCCGTACAAGTGGGTTGCGTATTACTGTCAGCACCTCTTGTTTTGTGCCAAAGCCATTTACTCCCTTCCAATGGGAGCCTATGGACAGTATGGAAAGCTTGGAGCGTAAGCAGGATTTATTAAAGAGCAAAATCCGTTCCCACTCTATTAAATACAACTGGCACGATGCAGAGGTTAGTTACCTTGAAGCAGTGTTTGCAAGGGGCGACCGTAGGCTTAACAAGGTGCTTATAGAGGCTCAAAAGCGTGGTATGAAGTTTGATGGTTGGGCAGAATTTTTTAACTTTGAAAAGTGGATTGAAGTTTTTAATGACTGTGGAATAGACCCTGATTTTTATGCACTTCGCAAAAGAGAATATGACGAAATATTACCTTGGGACCACATTAGTGTAGGCGTAACAAAGGAATTTATGATTAGAGAAAGCAAAAAGGCACACAGCGAAGAAACTACCCCTCAATGCAGGGAAAAGTGCAGTGGTTGTGGTGCTAACAGATACGGAGGTGATGTTTGTGCAAACTATTTTAAGAGCGACCTTTAAAAAAGGTGAGGCTATGAGATACACAGGTCATCTTGACATATTGCGTACCTTTGTCAGAGGTTTAAGACGTGCAGACTTCCCTCTTAAATACTCCGAGGGCTTTAACCCCCATGCAGTAATGACCTTTGCTCTGCCATTAGGTGTTGGCACAACAAGTGAGTGTGAAATTGTAGACATTGGCTTTACACAAGAGGTTTCCCTTATAGACTTTGTTAAGGCTTTAAATGCCAAAATGCCACCTAATACAATAGAAATTGTCAAGGCAGAATATACAGATAAAAAATTGGCTGAAATTGAAAAGGCAAAATATGAAATTGTAATTGAAAATAAAATTCCGGTTGATTATGATAATTTAGAAAATATTTTAACAAAAAGCCCTATTGTTGTTGAGAAAAAGAGCAAAAGAGGCTTAAAGGAAGTAGATTTAAAGGAACATCTTTTTGAACACAAAATCACTAAAATTGACGATAAAAAGTTTATTTTAACTGTTGTAATTTCAGCAGGAAACAAGTTTAACGTAAAGCCACAGCTACTGATTACAGGCATTGAGGCAATTACTGAAAACATAAAGCCTCTATATGTATTACCTTGCAGAAAAGAGTTTTACTTTGAAAAAGCCTTGTAATTTTTAACAAAATAGGTTAAAATATCTATAAAGCAACAGAAAGGATTTGAAAATATGAACTTTGTTTCAAAAATTCGCAAGAAAATGCCTGACATTATAAAAATTGACACCTTAATCGGCAAAAAGACTATTATTGATGGGGATATATCAGGCAAAGGCAATTTTAAAATTGACGGAACAGTTGACGGAAATATTACAATAATCGGCGATTTGGTTATTGGCGACCAATCTGTTATTACAGGCAACGTGTCTGCCAAAAATATTATTGTTGCAGGCAAGGTTGCAGGTGATATCACTGCCAAGGGTCAGCTTTGCATTAAGTCAACAGGCTCTATTAACGGAAATCAAGCCTGTGGCAGTTTAATTGTTGAGGAAGGCTCTAACGTAACAGGCAAGTGCGATATTACCGGCAATGAGGAAACTGCACTACCAAAGGAAGAACCTAAAAATTTTGAAGAAACGGTTGAATAAATATGATTGATTTTCAAAAGGATTTACCTGAAGAAAGAATAATTAGCACAGAAAGTAACGTTGAGGAAACGGATTTTGAGTATTCACTTCGTCCCCGTACTATTGATGAATATGTTGGTCAAAAGCAGGCAAAGGACAACCTTGAAATATTTATTAAGGCTGCAAAGGAACGCCGTGAGGCATTAGACCACGTGCTTTTATACGGCCCTCCCGGTCTTGGTAAAACCACCCTTGCAGGTATTATTGCCAACGAAATGGGGGTTAATATTCGTATAACAAGTGGCCCTGCCATTGAAAAGCAAGGGGACTTGGCTGCCCTATTAACCAACCTTTCGGAACACGATGTGCTGTTTATAGATGAAATACACCGTATGAGCAGGTCTATTGAAGAGGTTTTGTACCCTGCTATGGAGGACAACGTACTTGACATTATTGTAGGTCAAGGCCCGTCTGCAAGGTCTATTCGTATTGATTTGCCTCATTTTACACTAATCGGTGCTACAACTCGTGCCGGGTTGCTTTCTGCACCGTTGCGTGATAGGTTCGGTATGATTTTAAGGCTTGAACTTTATACAACAGAGGAGCTTGCAGACATTGTTAAGCGTTCTGCCAACATTTTAGGCATTGAAATTGACCATGATGGTATGATGGAAATTGCCTCACGTTCAAGGGGAACACCTCGTATTGCCAACAGACTTTTAAAGCGTGTAAGGGACTTTGCACAGGTTAAGGCAAACGGTGTAATTACCAAGGAAGTTGCCGATATGGCACTTAAAATGCTTGAAGTTGACCAAATTGGTCTTGACAAAATTGATAAAAATATGATGCTTTCAATTATCAATTCCTTTGGAGGAGGCCCTGTGGGGCTTGATACATTGGCTGCCACAATAGGCGAAGACCCTGTTACCATTGAGGATGTTTACGAACCATACCTTTTGCAACAAGGGTTCATTAACAGAACCCCAAGAGGAAGAATGGCAACAAAGGTGGCTTATGATTATTTCGGAATAGAGTATAATAAAGGATAAAAAAGGAACTCGAATAATCGAGTTCCTTAGTTTTCTTCCAACCATCTGCTGAATATTTTTTCAAATTTTTTCATTTCCTTTTCCGTTGGGACTCTTTCAGGCAAGGTGTTTTTAATACCAAGTGCCTTATATTTAGAGCCTGCAAGGTTGTGATATGGTAGTAATTTTACCTTCCTTATGCAAGTAAGCTTTTCCAAAAACTTTGCGATTTTCGTCATTTGGTTGTAGTTATAGTCAGGCACACACGGAATGCGAACCTCAACATATTTGTTGTTTAAATCAAGGAAATTTAGATTTTCAATAATTTGCTTGTTGGAATACCCTGTGCATTTAATATGTACTTTTTCGTCCATTGCCTTAATATCATAAAGGAACTTGTCCGTATATGGCATCACCACTGCAATAGACCTTTCAGGCACACAGCCACAAGTGTCCACAGCTGTATTAACACCATTTTGTTTTAGTAATTTAAGCACTTCTGCACAAAAATCTGCCTGCATTAGGCACTCCCCACCTGACAAGGTAACGCCACCACCTGAATTGTCAAAAAACTCTTTGTCAATCAACAACTCGTCCACAAGCTCCTTAGGTGAATAAACCTTACCATACACCTTTAAAGAGTTGTTAACACAAGCATCTTCACACTTTTTGCAAAACTTGCACTTGTCTGTATTTATTTGAAGTTTTCCCTTTTTAATACCCAATGCTTTGCAAAATTCTGTGCAATCCCCACAGCCTGTGCATTTTTCGTCAAAAAAGGCCAACTGCTTTGAAAAGATAAAGCCTTCCGGATTATGACACCAAACGCACCTTAACGAACAACCCTTTAAGAACACGGTTGTGCGAATGCCGTCTCCGTCGTGGACAGCAAATCTTTTTATTTCAGAAACCATACCGTTTATATTCATAACAATACCCCGCTATTTTACAAGGCTTTTGTAAGCCTCAAAATATCTTAAACCAAGCTCTCTGTATGCCTTGGAGCAAAAATGGATACCATCGTCTTGGCGAAGCTCCAATCCTTTGACACAAACAACTGAGCAATTTGCCACATAATTTGGAATGCTGTGTATAATTTCGTTTATATACTTAATGTTTTCCAAGGGAATATCCCATCGGTTTTGGCTGATTTTTTCAGAAATTTCACCTACTACAATAGGCACATTTTCAATACCTGTTTGCTTTTTTAGTTCTGTAATCATCTTTAAAAAATTGTCTAAGTAACAATCTAATTCTTTACGAATTTTGCAATTTGCCTCACCCTGATGCCACAAAATACCTGCAAGCTCGGTGGTTTTCATAGCCACCTTGGTGTGATAAACTGCGTTGTCAAAAAGAGGCCTGCCGGGTAGCCACTCTTCAATTTTAGTGCCACCCTCTGCACAGGGAATAAGTGCAACTTCTTGGTCAAATTCCTTGGCATACCCATCAGCAAAGGAAGCAGAAAGCCCTACACCACTGTGATATTTGCCATAAAACCCTCTGTCGCAGTTAATAGGTTCTACCATTTCAGTCCAAATTCCGTTACGTTGCATAAAGCACTTGTCATTAAAAATTGGTGGTACTTCGTCAAGCTCACCTCTGCCTGCCATATTAGATTGCCCAATTAGTAAAAATGATTTCATTTTGTTTCTCCTACAAATTTTCTGCTCTTTTTATAAATTCATCTTGTTCTTTTTTGCACATATTGTTCCATAAAATATTCCAACCACAAACACGAACCTGCAAATTCTGATATTTTTCAGGGTGAATTTGTGCATCTTTTAACTGGTCAACACTGAAAATATTAAACTGAATAACCGAGCCACCTAACTTACGATAGGTTTCTAACAAACCATAAATAACATCAATTCCCTCCGTACCTGAAACTGTTGTTGGGTGCAACATAACATCAAGGCAACAGGCTCTGTTATACATTGAGCAGTCAAAGGACGTTACTGACTTAATAAGTGAAAGACAACCGTTTTTGTCCTTGCCCTGTGCAGGTGAGGCATTTTTGGAAACCTCTTCACCATACATTCTGCCATCGGGAGTAGCCTTGGTTGCATTACCAAAGGTTAGGTAACTTCTTGCTGCGTGTGCCTCTATTGTGTATTCGTCCCCAAAGGCATTTTTGCGATTAGCAAACATACCTGTAACCTTTTTAGATATTGAGCTTGCATACATATCTGCAAGTTTGTTATTGTTGCCATACTTTTCTTTTAAGGTCAAAACTCTGCGATGCAGCTTGTCATAGCCTACCCAGTTTGCATCTATTGCATCTTTAAAATCTTGCAAGGTATATTCGCCCAAATCATATACAAGGCGATAAATTGCCATTAGTGAGTCCACAGCAGATGCAAGAGCAATTATCAAAATGTCTGCCGTCCTGTTTACACCACCGTCCATAGCACTTTTCATTGGTTTAACGCAACTTTCAAAGGTTGCAGAGTACATAAGTGGTGGGTTGATGTAAGGGATTTCCTCTTCAAGCTTGGTCATAGCACCCTGTACCCTTTCCACCATATATTCTAACTGCTTTAAATATGCACTGTAAAAGTCCTCAAAGGTTTTAAGTTGGCTGATTTCACCTGTTTTTATGCCAACCTGCTTGTTTGTAATTGTGTCCAAGCCGTTATCTAACACCAAAGAAACCGGCTTTAACAAATTATAATAAACAGTTGAAATACCAAGTTCCCCATTGAATTTTTTAAATTCGTAGCAACCACTAATTACACTGTCAAAAGCTGATTCGTAGGTACTGCCTCTTGACATTAAAGACTTAACAATGGCATCATTACTGCAAAAGGCAAAGCTTGTTTGACCATTTTGCATCATTTTAATAATTTTTTCCATAAATTCCTTTGGAGTTGCATCGTCATATTTTATTTGGATTTTCGGATTATATATTCCAAGCTCCTTATATACATCTAAAATAAAGTAGGAAACGTGATTTACCAAGGTTCTTCCTTCATAGGACGTACCTCCTAAATAAAATGGCTGTCCCCAATAGTTATCCATTGCGGCAAATTGCATTAAGAAATATCCAATATATTCATTTACTTCATCAATTGGTGTGCCTAAGTCGTCAACATCGTGAACAAAGAACGAATATAAAGTTTGGTCAAGTCCATAGCCCAAGGAACGAACCTGGTAATGGTCAATACATTCGCTAACAATAAAGTATATATACATAAGCTGTAATGCTTCGTAGGTTGTTTTTGGTGCTCCGTCTCGTATAGTCTTTAAGCATTCTGCTATTTTAGGCGCTTTTTCAAAGGTCTGTTGCTTTGCATATTGATACACCCTGTCAATAAACCTGATTACTGCTGTGTATGCAATGTGCATACTTTGATATATTGCAGTTTGGTCGTCGGTGGGGTTTGGAATGTTTTTATACGCGTCTTCAAGCCTTTTTAAAATACCCGGAAAGCCTAATTCCAACAAATCGTCCCAATTTGGCACAGTGTGGTCAAAATCAAGCCAAGCAATGGCAGTACCTGCAGAATATCCCTCTCTGCAAATATCCTTTTCGGCTTTTTTCTTAATGGTATTAACCTCTTCGTCCCACTTGTAAACTGTGTAGTCCGAAATTTCCCTGCCCCAAGCATATATGCCTATAAAGTAGTCGTAGGAATTAACAAAAAATCGTGTATTGTCCAAAACATATTCTAAAAGCTTTGCTTTTATAACAGGACGAGGCAAGGCCTTTGATGCCCTTGCAAGCCTTTTGATGCCTAATCTTAACTGACTCATATTAAGCCCTGTTGACTTATGATAACCACTACCGTGATAATTCATAAAGTCAAAATGGTCAAATGGTTTTTTAGGGTCGTGATACTTTGTGTATATTCTTTTTTTGTCTTTGTTTAACGTTGAAAACATAAGCCACACCTCTCTAATCATAATTATACGATTATTTAAATTCCTTGTCAATTTGTTTTTGATAAAAGTCAACAAAATTCAAAATCTCAGCAATATTTTTATGACTTAACATAAAAATAGGAATTTGAAAAATTCAAATTCCAACATAATAAAAATATAAAATTAAATTATACTATTTCATATATTTTCCCTTGCCAATAAATGTTCTACGGCTTTTTTCTAGCCATCTTATATAGGCAACAAAAAATTTGTTCATAACGAAGTGGTCTGTGCAATTTTTCTAGCCATCTTAGGCGACGAAAAATGACGTAGAATAAACAAACTGAAAGCCTGCGTCCCGAAGGCGTATATCTATACGCCGAGAGGTGAAGTTTGTTTATAATTTATTGGCATAAAAAATAGGAATTTGAAAAATTCAAATTCCCACATAATAAGTAAAACAAACTATAAATCAAGTTATACTATTTCATATATTCTTCTTTGCCAATAAATGTTCTACGCCTTTTTTCTAGCCGTCAACAATGATGTTTTCACTTGGCTTATACCTTGGCGCTACCAATAACCTAATATCCACCCCAACCTTAATGCCTTGAAGCTCCATTTCCTTGGCAACCTGATTGAATGCTATTTCCGGAGTATTATTTTCGTTACTTAGATGCCCTAACAGTATACTTTTTGTTCCGTTTTTAGCAAGATATGCTGCAATTTTGGCAGTATCTAAATTATCAAGATGCCCATTGCTGCCGCCGATACGAGCCTTTAAATATGGTGGATAAATACCGTTTGTTAGCATTTCCTTGTCGTAATTTGCCTCTAAAATTACTGCCTCACAGCCTGTCAGCAAATCCACAATTTCCCTTGTTAAATGGCCAATATCCGTTGCAACAGCATATTTTTTTCCATCTGCAAATATTAAATATCCCGTTGGCTGGTTGGCATCGTGAGGAATTGGGAAAGGCTTTACCACAATACCGTCAAAATCAATGTCTGAATAATCGTCAAAAACAACTTGATTTTCCACATTTCCAATAAAGCTCATACCCTGCCAAGTGCCACGACTTGCAACGACCGGAACCTTGAACTTACGAGCAAGTACCCCAACACCTTTGGTGTGGTCGGTGTGCTCATGAGTAACCAAAATAGAGCAAATATGATTAAAATCAATATTTTCGGCATTAAGAAAAGCGGTAACATTCCTACCGCTTATTCCACAATCAATAATAAGTATTTTGTTGTCCTTTGAAAACAGTACACAGTTACCACTACTGCCACTGGCTATTGTGCGAAAGGATATCATAGAGCAACTCCGTTAACTGAGCCTGTGCCATCGTCTGACTTTCTGACAATTTGCGCACCTAATGCTTGTAATTTGCTTTCAAAGTCCTCGTAGCCACGGTCAATATATTTTAAGTTATAAATTTCGGTAACTCCGTTGGCAACAAGTGCTGCAATTACCATACTTGCCCCTGCACGAAGGTCTGTTGCCTTAACTGTTGCACCAACTAATTTATCCACACCTTCAACCATTGCAACCCTGCCGTCTACATTGATTACTGCACCTAAACGGCGAAGCTCCTCAACATATTGGAAACGATTGTCCCATACGCTTTCGGTAATAATTGAATTACCCTTGGCAACTGACAAAAGTGCAACAATTTGAGGTTGTAAATCTGTTGGAAAGCCAGGATAAGGCAAGGTTTTAACATTAGCCTTTGTAAGCTGTTTTTTACCTGCGAAAACCCTGATACTATCGTCAAATTCCTGAACATTTGCGCCAATTTCCACAAGTTTTGCAGAAATGCTTTCCATATGTTTTGGAATGATATTTTTAATTAAAACGTCCCCTTGTGTTGCAGCAGCTGCAATCATAAATGTGCCTGCCTCAATTTGGTCGGGGATAATAGAATATGTACCACCTAAAAGCTTCTTTACCCCTGTAACCCTAATTGTATCAGTACCTGCACCTTTAATTTGTGCACCCATAGCATTTAGGAAGTTTGCAAAATCAACAACGTGAGGCTCCTTGGCAACGTTTTCAATTACCGTAACACCCTCTGCACGAACAGAAGCCAAAATTGTGTTAATTGTAGCCCCTACCGAAACAACGTCAAGGTAAATGTGTGATGCAACTAACTTTTCTGCATCTGCCTTAATGATACCACTTGTAGTATCAACCACAGCACCTAATGCTTCAAACCCTTTAATGTGTTGGTCGATAGGACGAACACCAAAGTTACAGCCACCGGGCATTGCCACACAAGCGTGATTAAATCTGCCAAGTAGTGCACCAATTAGATAGTAAGAAGCCCTCATTTTCTGCACTGCCTCAAACGATGCAGTATAGCTGTTAAGCCCTGTGCAATCAATAACAACAGTATGCTTGTTGTCCTTAAATTGAATTTTAGCACCTAACTGTGTTAAAATATCACAAATGACGTCAACGTCTTTAATTCTTGGTATATTTTCAATTGTACATGTACCTTCAACCAATAGTGCTGCAGGGATAATTGCAACTGCTGCATTTTTTGCACCACTGATTTCAACTTCGCCAATTAGCTTTTTGCCGCCCATTATAACGAATTTGTCCAAGCATGTCCACCTCTTATCCACAAGTATACACAATAATTATACCACAATTTTGAAAATATGCAAGTTTTTTTATAATTTTTTTAAATTTTTACATAATAAATATCCACCCGCATAGCGGG
>DCGP01000025.1 GCA_002314595.1 Clostridiales bacterium UBA1775
GAATATGCTTGACCGTATGGGATATTTGATTTTGTTTCTATATAGTTCTTAGATGAGTCATCGTCAAACCTGTAATCAATAAGTATCTTGTACTTGTTAAGCTCCCACTGTGCAACTAATGTTACATTTTCGGTATAGTTAAACATTGTACTGTATTCAATTGTATCGTCCCCTAATTTCCAACCTGTAAATGAAGAGTTTGCCTTTGTAGGAACAGGCAATGAAACATACTTTCCTGTATCTGCATCGTAACCGAATTCCATACCATAGTAAACATATCTTGTGCCTTCATTTGGTCCAAGAGAACCGCCATCTGCATCAAATGTTACCTTGTATTCATTTGGATAATAGTAAACATAGTAAACAGCACCGGTAGGGCCCATTGTACCTGAAATGTTGGCTTTATCAGGTGTATAACCTGTTATTGTAGGCGAATCGAATGAGTAACTTGCACCTGTTGAATATTCCTGTTCAACATTTAAGCTTTCGTCAACCATCTTACCTGTCAAACCGTAAATATAACTAATATAAACGGCTTGCTTTGTTGTTGAATAGTAAACATTGATTACTTCATCATGGTCGTCCTTGTTGCCTGAAACAACCGGTAAAGATGCAACATAGCCTGCGATGATAGGTGAAACTATGCTGTATTCAGTATCATAAGGAACATAATCTAAATGATAGCGTTCTGCCATAGGTGTTGTTGTTCCTTTTTGATAATAGTTAATTGTTAATGAAGAAGTTATAGGAGCATAGGAACCGTAAACTTCCCAATTTTGACCGGGCATAATGTGGTTGCCTGAGCCATCTGTCGGCATATCAACCCAGTCCCAAGTGTATTCATAGCCCTTTACAACGTGAGCAATTGCATCAGCAGAAACACTATTTACGAAATCTGATGTAATAACATCGCCTTTGTGTAAATTGCTAACTATATTTTCCCTAACAACATATTCACTACCGTTCCAGTCCTCGTACAAATAACGAAGTGAATATGTTGTTTCTGCACCTGATGCAGTAATTATAACTGTATCTGTTGGGTTTGAAAGTGTAATTCTACCTGTGGACTTGTCATAGGTATATGAAGCATTTTGTACTGAAATAGTGTCAGGTAGCAAATAACCTTCGTCTGCTGTAAGGATAATGTATGAATCCTCACTTCTGCTTGCTGCCTTGTCCCCTGTTGCCTTTAAGTGTGAAAGTGCGAAATCAATACTGTAATCGTCAACGAATACTGTAATTGTATCACTTGCAGTATATGGGCCAACACTTTCAATAACTACTGCCTTTGTAGCATCTGCCTTTGGAGAAACTACTACTTCAACAGGGTAGTCAGTTGTTTCTGTTGGGCTTACTGTTGAAACTGAAGGCATTGTTACATCTACAAAGTCTGCCCTCCAGTCGTTAGAAATCCCTGATGTATCTACTGAATATAATGTGTTAAGGTCTACGCTATCACCAACTGCGATTCTGACACTGTCGGTTGTAATATCCTCATCTTGAACACTGTCCTCAATGGATACATTTACAAAGTCTGTTGCATTTTGAGTAACAGCATATAAATATGACGAATCCTTTGTAACCTTAACACCTCTGTTTGGCTTACCCTTTGAATCGACAGATGTATCCGCTGGGTTGTATGTAATCAACGGAACATCATTACCACCCATAAAGCCACTTTTTGGAGTGATGTTAAGCACAAGCTCTGCATCATTTGTGTATGCCTTGTTACCTTCATCGTAAATTGTTTCGTAAGTATATTTGTTAATTGTTGCGCTATAGTCTGTTGAGCCGTCTGATAGTGTGCTTAATGTATATGTTACTCTACCGATTACAGCACCATCACGAGAATATTCAACAACCTTTGCACCACCTGATGTTGATGTTTGAGGTGTTGCATCTGCAATATTCAAGCCAAGGCTGTTAACATCAAAATATTTTGAGATACGGCCACTGATTGAAATTGTGTTAATATCATCAGGTGAATATTCTGTTTCGTCCTCAAAGTCTGCACGAAGTAGTGTAATACGAGCGCCACCTTCGGCACCATTTACTCTATCACTGCTTGGAAGCGTTACACCCTTACCTTGAAGCTCGTCAGGCATTGTGCTTGTCATAACGCTTGAGTCAAAGTAGTTTTGACCTGTTGTACCTGCTTTAGAATTATACTCTCCTCCATAATATGGCGCAACTCCTACCCCATCCTTTTTAATATCACATGTACCCTGTGTACCGGCTGTTGCATTTACAATGCTTGCATAGGTTGACGCGTAAACTGATGGCTTAGCACCCGGTGCAGCATCAATAGCATGGTTATGCAACGGCAAAAGTGACCTTCTGGTAATAAAAGATGCACCACCGGCACCCGAGCCACCACCGGCTACCATAGCATGTGTGCCACCGATATCAAACTCTGACCTCTTACCTGCCTCTGTACCTTCTCTATTATAAGAGATATATTGCCTATCATTTGACTTTACTTCATATTCCATATCTTCTTGGTCTGTACCTTTAAGGCCGATAACAATGTTGGTTGTTTGACCTTCTTCAAGGTGAACATAACCAAACACGCTACCGCCCTCGGCACCGTCGCAACCGTTAGCAGTCATGTTGAAATCGTCTAGAGTGTATGTAACATCAATTTTACCGGCTGCACCACCGTTAGCACCCCAAAGTTGAATATAGTACCAACCATCAACAGGAACATTCCATGTACCTTGGTGGTCATAGTCAAATGTTTGTGATGTCATACCCGGGTCACGGTCTACCGTCATCCAGCCTGTTTGTTGCTTTGCACTGATACCTAAGTTGTATGCACCGTTGCTGTATGAAAGCTTTTTGTTTGCTTTAACTATTGTATCGCCAAATTTAGCTTCGTCTTCACTTAATATAGCAATAGTTGAAACTGCCTTGTATTCCTGAGACGGTTCAACTGCCGTACCAACCTTAGAAGGGGTTGTATATTTAGGCACTACCGTACACTTAATATCATACTTTGTAGTTTCCGTAGGGGTAACCGTACCACTTATGTCGACCACATCACCTGTTGTTCTGTTTACAACTATTACATCTGAAACAGACTCGATATAGTCGTATTCCCAAGAGGACAAGTCAATTGAATCAAGGGAAGAACTATACAAATCTGATACATAGTATGTACGAACTGAAGCGTCTGTGTATGATGATGATGTCAAGTCAAATTGCAATGGAATGTTTAAAAAGTCGCAGTCCTCATTTGCAACGAATGAATTTACAATTGATGTGCCCTGTGGCTTCATTGTAAACTGCTGATTGTCCTTCAGGACAGGGACTCGGTTACCACCGGCAAAGGTAGACCGAGGCTTTAACATAATGTTAACAGAACATTCGTTGGACATAAAGCCCTTTATATCCGGTTCAATATCAATATTTGTTATTGAAACTGCACCTGTTTCGCTGTTATAGCTAATATTTGCATCTTTATCTGTACATTCAACCTTTAATATTTCAAAATATTTTGAAATGTTACCTGCTAATGTACAATTTGAATAGTATGATGTGTCAAACTTTACTTCGTATGTGTCCCCTAAGTATGTTAGGATACCCATACCTGATTCACTGGCGTAGTCGCTACCAAGTAACATATCTGTAAGTGTTGTTGGCAAGCCGTCCCACAAAACCGAGTCAGCAACGAATGATGAACCACCACCGCCACCACCGACATTTGCACCGATTAAGGCTGCCCGCATAACACCACCTGAGCCTCCGCAGAAGCCTGAACCACCGGCACCACCACGGAAGTTACCTGAACCACCGGCACCACCACTTGATATCAATTCACCCGGTGTAGTTGCCTCTACGGCAGATGCTGTCCAGTTGTTAGGCATTGTAGATGAGGTGTAAGAACCACCTGATGTACTAACAATAGCACCCGGTACGTTAGAACCACCTCTACCGGCTGTGGAGTTGTTATCACCACTGGTCTGTCCGTCACGGCCTACAAAGTATGTACCTGCTACGTTGTTATCTGAAATAGACAAATGGCCTGATGCACTCTTTAAAATATCGCCACCATAACCACCGTCCGGGTATTCCTTAGGGTTAAATCCGGCTTGGTTACCTGCACCACCACCACCGCCGCCGCCGGCAATCATGATGTAGTTTGACATTCTTTCCTCTTCGGTAACCTTTGCTGTTGCTCTTGGAGTGTTGAATAAGTATATAGCCGAGTATCCACCACCGGCACCAACCTCAAACCTACCATTTTCACCGTGAGTACCACCGTCGCCGTTTACACCTTGGCCTGATGTTTTACTTTTAGTAGTAATACCGTTAGAACCTACGTTGAAAACTACTGCCTGGCCTGCAGTTAGGTAAACAACGCCGTAGACGTATCCACCATTACCACCTTCACCTGGCTTGTATACAAGAGCGTCTCCACCTTTACCGCCGTCGCCGCCCCAAAGCTCTAATAGATAGTAGCCTTCACTTGTAACGTTTACAACGTCGTTTTTAGAAAATTCACGCTGCTCTGTTTCGTAAACATTTCGCAGAAACGCACCTGTTTGTAATCTGTATGTGTATGTACCGTTACCGTTATCATACAAATACTTGTTTAGTGTGGATTTGATTCCGTGTTCAACATCGAAAACGTAACCTTTACTTTGTGCACTTGTGTCTGCTTCAACTACTGTTGACAAACTAACTGTAAACATAGTTGCAACCATTGTTAAAACTAAAAACAGTGCCAAAACCTTCTTAATCTTCATTTTTTTACCTCCCCTTTTTGGTCCTATAAAGATTTTAACTTACAAAATATTTTTTCAAATTCTCAAAATCTGATAATTTTAGGTGAAAAAAACATTTAAAATTTTCGACCTTAATTCTACCTATGCTTTCGCCTAATTTTTTGAGATTTCCAACGTTTAAATTTATTTTACAAGGTCAGCCGTAACTCCAATTAAAATGCAGTTAAAACGCAATTTTGAAAGCCTCAAAAAGCCCTGTAAAAAAAAAAAAAAACGACTATTTTTATTGTACTACACTTTTGCAGATTTGTCAATAAAAATAGTCATAAAATTAACTTTTTTCTTCCAATTAAATATATAGAAATAAATCCAATTTATTCCTTTTTCTTATTCACTTTTATATTTTAAAGATTCTGCCACTGCCATTTGGTCGCACCTTTCATTTTCAGGGTGGCCGTCATGACCCTTTACCCAATTATACTGCATTTGGTGATAATTCGTAAGTTCAAGCAGTCTTTCCCACAAATCAGGATTTAGCGCCTTGTCCTTTTTGGTACGCATCCAACCATTTTGTTTCCACTTTTCTGCCCAGCCTTGTGTTAGGCCGTCCAAAACGTATTTAGAATCACTTGTAAGCACCACATTACATTGCTCCTTTAATGCTTCAAGCCCCTTTATTACTGCTGTAAGCTCCATTCTGTTGTTGGTGGTTTCAGCCTCACCACCTGAAATTTCCTTTACAAAATCTCCGTATTTTAAAATGGCTCCGTACCCTCCCGGCCCCGGGTTGCCACTACACGCTCCGTCTGTATATAGATATACCATCTTCACAATATCACCTCAATTCATTTTACCACACTTGACTTTTTTTAGCAACATAAATTTAATATTTCTCCTATTGAAAAAGTATAAAAATTATAGTAAAATAGTAATATATTAGTAAAACGAAAGGCGTATCATAATGAACAATAAATACGATGATAACTCCATAAAATCCTTAAAGGGTGCCGAGCGTGTACGCAAACGCCCCGGTGTAATTTTTGGCTCAGACGGTATTGACGGCTGTTGCCATTCGGTTTTTGAAATCCTTTCTAACTCTATTGACGAGGCAAGGGAGGGCTACGGCACAGTTATTAACGTTACCAAGCTCCTTGACGGCAGTATTCAAATTGAGGACTTTGGCCGTGGTATCCCTGTTGGATTTAACGAAAGTGAAAAAAGATTTAACTGGGAGCTTGTATTCTGCGAAATGTATGCAGGTGGCAAATACAACAACAATTCAGGGGAAAATTACGAATATTCCCTTGGACTTAATGGTCTTGGTACCTGTGCTACCCAATATTCTGCCGAATATATGGATGTTGAAATTCGCAGAGATGGGCAAATACACCGTCTACACTTTGAAAAGGGTGAAAATATTGGTGGCCTTACATCAGAGCCTACTCGATTTAAGGCAACAGGCACAAAGATTACTTGGCGTCCTGATTTAGACGTTTTTACCGACATCGATGTGCCAAAGGAATACTTTTTTGATGTTCTTAAAAAGCAAGCCGTTGTAAACCCCGGTTTAAAATTTGTATTCCACAATCAAAACGAAGATAAAACCTTTACAGACACGGAATTTGTATACGAAAATGGTATTACTGACTATGTTTCCGAGCTTGCAGGGGACAAGGCTATGACCTTGCCTGTATATTTTGAAACAGAAAAACGAGGCAAGGACAGAGATGACAAGCCTGAATACAAGGTTAAACTTTCCGTTGCATTCTGTTTTTCAAACGAGTCAAATGTTACGGAATATTACCACAATTCAAGCTTCCTTGAATACGGTGGTTCACCTGATAAGGCATTAAAAAGTGCCTTTGTATCCGTAATCGACCAATACATCAAGCAGGAGGACAAGTATAAGAAAAACGAAAGTAAGATACTGTTTACCGACATTGCCGACTGCCTATGCTTTGTAAGTAACTCATTTTCAACAGAAACAAGCTATGAAAACCAAACAAAAAAATCCATCACAAACAAGTTTATTCAAGATGCTATGACAGACTTTTTGAAAGAAAACTTAACTGTGTATTTAATCGAAAACAAGGCAGATGCAGAAAAAATTGTTAACCAAGTTTTAATTAACAAGCACAGCCGTGAAAATGCAGAAAAAACCCGTATTGACGTTAAAAAGAAGCTTAGTGGCAACAACGATGTACTTTCAAAAGTGCCTAAATTTGTTGACTGCCGTTCAAAGGACGTTGACAAGCGTGAGGTTTACATTGTGGAAGGTGATTCTGCCCTAACAAGCTGTAAGCTTGGCAGGGACAGTGAATTCCAAGCAATTATTCCTGTTCGTGGTAAGATTTTAAACTGCTTAAAGTCCGACTATGACAAGATTTTTAAAAGTGAAATTATCGTTGACCTTATGAAGGTTTTGGGCTGTGGTATCGAGGCAAGAACAAAGCACAACAAGGACTTTAACACCTTTGAGCTTGAAAACCTGCGTTGGAACAAAATAATAATTTGTACCGATGCCGATGTTGACGGATACCAGATTAGAACACTAATTTTAACGATGCTTTACCGACTTGTTCCTACATTGATTGAAAAGGGATTTGTTTATATTGCAGAATCTCCGTTATTTGAAATATCCTACAAGGACGGCAAGGAAGAAAAGACAGAATTTGCATACACCGAAAATGAAAAAACTGAAATTTTAGATAAAATCGGCGACAGTAAATACAGTATCCAACGAAGCAAAGGTCTTGGTGAAAACCAACCTGAAATGATGTGGCAAACCACTATGAACCCTGAAACAAGAAGGCTTATTAGGGTTGTGCCTGACGATGCTGCACTGTCCCAAGCAAAGTTTGAATTACTACTTGGGGACGACCTAAACGGACGCAAGGAGCACATTGCCAAAAACGGTAGAAAATATCTTGAATTTATTGATGTTTCTTGATTGGAGGCGTTCCTATGAACGTTGAATTAAATGAAAAAATACCTGTTGTTGACAGCTATGATGTTATCGTTGCAGGTGTTGCATCTGCGTTAGCCATTGCAAGAGAAGGCAAAAAGGTTATGCTGATTGAAAAAAACATCACCCTTGGAGGCCTTGCAACCATTGGCCTTATTAACTTTTTTGTACCTATGTGTAACGGACGAGGCACACAGATAATTAAGGGTATGGCTGACGAATTTTTACACCTTTCAACCAAACACAGTTGGGACAATATGCCTAAGGAATGGCAAAAGGGCAACCCTGAAAAAAGCGACAAAACAAGGTTGGTTGCTGAATATTCCCCAAGCATTTTAGCCTTGGAATTTACTAAAATTCTTGACGATGCAGGTGTTAAAATAATGTTTGACACAGTTGTTACCAAGCCTGTTATGGACGGTAAACACTGCAAGGGCTTGGTTGTCGAAAACAAAAGTGGCAGACAATTTTACGAGTGTAAAATGGTGGTTGACACCACAGGAGATTGCGACATTTTAAGGCGTGGTGGAGTGCCGACCTTGTTGCGTAAAAACTATCATTTTTACAGGGCTTATGAGGCTAATTTAAAATC
Source organism: Clostridiales bacterium UBA1775 (assembly GCA_002314595.1). GTDB lineage: Bacteria > Bacillota > Clostridia > Monoglobales > Firm-18 > UBA1775. The sequence goes on from DCGP01000025.1 coordinate 8,285, forward strand.
TTGCCAAAAGGCAATAGATTCAAAGGATATAAGTAAAATTTACGATAATCCCAAAAAGAAATATAACATAAATTTATACGGACATGGTCAGCCTGAGGAAATTCCACTATATGACGGAACTGATGCTAATGATGTAAACAGATACATTATTTCAAACCAAAAAGAAGTCTTGGACGGAATTTCTAACGATGACAGGTTTGCAAGGGAAATTATTACTTTGCCGTCAATGGTACAATTTCGCACCACAAGATGTATTGACGGAAACCACGTTTTTACTGAAAAAGATGCCTACAAGCACTTTGATGATTCCATTTCTGCAATCTGTGATTTTGACCGTAGAGATTATCTGTATGAAGTACCATACGGAACATTGGTAAAGGACGGATTTGACAACCTTATCACTGCCGGCAGAAGTGCTTGTGCAAGTGGATACGGTTGGGACGTTTTAAGGGTAATCCCACCTGCTATTGTTACCGGTCAGGCATCAGGTTTAGCTTGTTGCCAAGCCATTGACGACAACCTGGGAATTGACAAAATTGATGTTAAAAAGCTACAAGATAAGTTGATTTCTCAAAATGTAATGATTCATTTTGACGATGAGCTTATTCCAAAAGATATAGAAAATTCAGGTCAAAAATTTGATGTAGGGCATGAGTAAAAAGCCATTATTAAGTTCTCTTTTTCAAAAATATATAAACAAAAATATATAAACAAAAAAATCGCAAGTTTTAGCTTGCGATTTCTCATTACAAATATTGAGTATATAACAATCATAAACATCTAAGCATTACTTATTTTATGTGGTCTGTGCCTTTTTATGTGGTCAAGGTTACAGAAAATGAGTGCAGAATGGACAAAACTGAGGCAAAAAGCTTCTGCTTTTTGCGTACCCGAAGGCGTACAAAGGTACGTCGAGAGGCGAAGTTTGTTCATAACATAAAATATCAAAACAGAAAATCGCAAGTTTTAGCTTGCGATTTTTTCATTATAAGTAAATATGGATTATATAATATCATATACAACTAAATATTATTTATTTTATGTGGTCTGTGCCATTTTATGTGACCTTCCTTTTAGAACAAGGTTGTCTGCACCTGTTCTGCTTCTTTTCTAAAACATCCTCCTGACGGAACCTTTCTAATTCTATAATATTCAGGCTGAGAATCAAGCTCTTGGGCAGGAACTACATTTTTAAGAGTTGCACCCTTTTTAAGCGTCATAATTTGAATACCCTGAGAGCTTCTTGTAGTCTTTAAAGACACAAGGCCTGTACTAAATACTATAATTTTGTCAATGCTTGAAACAGCAGCAAATTCCGTATCTTCTTCGGGAATTTGATATACTGCAACTATCGGAGAAGCAGAGCCACAAGCATTTGAAAGCTTTTTACGATTAGTCTTTGTTTGATAACCCACAAGTGGTGTTTTTAGCATTTTACCATTTTTAAAGCAGAACAACATATTGCCTTTATAATCTGTTGTTACGGCAATTCCAACAACGTGTTCATCTTGCTCCATTTGCAAAAATGTAGGCAAATATTCCCCTAATTGACTGGCTTTGCCGTCAGGGAATTCATAAGTTCTAAACTTATAAGCATTGCACATATCAGTAAATACAATAACCTCCGAAAGGTTGGAACTGTCAATTTCTTGAACCATTTCGTCCCCTTCCTTCATCTTTTGCTCACCTGATGAACGCAAGGAAACCAAGGATATTTTCTTTAAATATCCCTCTTTTGTAAGGAAAAGTTTTAGCGAATAATCCTCAATATTTTCTTCCTCGTGATATTCTTCAACCTCATCATTTGAAACGATTACAGTCTTTCTGTCCTTGCCGTATTTTTTAGAAATTTCTTTTAATTGCTCAATTATAATTTCTTTAATTTTATCCTCGTCCCCTAATATTGAACGCAGACGTGCAATATCGTCAATTAAGTCCTCAATATCCTGAGTACGCTTTAAAATATATTCTTTGTTTAGATTACGAAGCTTGATTTCTGCAACAAATTCTGCTTGAATTTCGTCAATACCAAAGCCTTTCATAAGGTTTGGTACAACCATTTCGTCCTGTTCGGTTTCCCGAACAATTTTTACAGCCTTGTCTATATCAAGCAAAATCTTTTCAAGACCTTGCAACAAATGCAATCTGTCGGACTTCTTTTGAATATCAAATTCAAGCTGTCTTTTTATACAACCAATACGGAACAAACACCACTCTTGCAAAATCTCCCTGATGCCCATAACCTTTGGCGTATTGCCAATAAGCACATTAAAGTTACAGCCAAAAGAATCCATAAGAGGTGTCATTTTAAACAACTTTTGCATTAGCTTATCCGGGTCTGTACCACGTTTTAAATCTATTGTAATTTTAAGACCTTTTTTGTCTGTTTCGTCCCTAATATCAGTAATTTCCTTAACCTTATTTGCCTTAATAAGTTCAATGGTCTTTGCCATAATAATATCGGATTTTGTACTGTAAGGAATTTCAAAAATATCTATGCAATTATTCTTTTTGTCATAAGAATATTTTGCCCTAATTTTAATGCTTCCTCTACCTGTTTCGTAAATTGATTTTAATGTTTCTTCTTCATAAATAAGCTCCCCACCTGTTGAAAAGTCAGGTGCTAAAAGGGTTTTGGAAATATTGCAATTAGGATTTTTAAGATATGCCACAGTAGTTGCGCAAACCTCTTTTAAATTAAAACTGCAAATATTTGATGCCATACCTACAGCAATACCCATATTTGGATTTACCAAAATATTAGGAAATTTAGTAGGCAATAAGGTAGGCTCTTTCATAGTGTTGTCATAGTTATCTGCAAAGTCAACTGTGTTTTTATCTATATTTTCAAAAACCTCTGCACAAATTGGTGCAAGCTTTGCCTCAGTATAACGATGAGCAGCATAAGCCATATCCGAATAGTGCTTACCAAAGCTACCTTTGCTTTCTACCAATGGGTGCAAAAGAGCCTCATGTCCGTCTGTAAGACGCACCATGGTTTCATAAATTGCACCGTCTCCGTGAGGATTAAGCTTCATTGTAGCACCAACAATATTTGCCGACTTTACAGTTTTACCATTTAGCAATCCCATTTTATACATTGTGTATAATAATTTCCTGTGAGAAGGCTTTAATCCGTCAATTTCCGGTATGGCACGTGAAACTATGACACTCATAGCGTAAGGCATATAGTTTTGTTCTAATGTTTCCGTAATTGGCTGGTCTGTAAAATTCACTTTCAATTCCACCTTATCTTAATTCGTCTACCTTGTCGCATCTTTCCCATGGCAAATCAACATCAGTACGTCCAAAATGACCGTATGCAGATGTCTGTTTGTATATTGGGTTACGAAGCCCTAAATTTTCAATAATTGCAGCAGGACGAAGGTCAAATACCTTGTTAATCCTTGCTTCAATTTCTTCTACCGGAATTTTTTCTGTTCCGTAAGTTTCAACTAATACACTAAGTGGTTTTGCAACACCAATTGCGTAGGCAATTTGAATTTCGCATCTGTCAGCCAAGCCTGCTGCAACAACATTTTTAGCAACATACCTTGCAGCATAGGCAGCTGAACGGTCAACCTTTGTAGGGTCTTTGCCCGAAAATGCGCCTCCACCGTGTTTAGCATAGCCCCCATAAGTATCAACAATAATCTTTCTGCCTGTAAGTCCACTGTCCCCATGTGGGCCACCTATTACAAAATTACCTGTTGGGTTTACGTAGATTTTAGTGTTATCATCGTATAAATCACTTGGTAAAATTGCCTTTATAACGTGTTCGGTAATGTCCTTTGTAATTTGGTCGTGTGTAACATCTTCGCTGTGCTGTGATGAAACTACAACTGTGTCTATTCTAACCGGCTTATCGTCGTCATATTCAACTGTTACCTGAGTTTTACCGTCCGGACGTAAGTATGGCAAAATACCTTGCTTTCTAACATCTGTCAGACGCTTTGCCAACTTGTGAGCATAAGAAATCGGCATAGGCATAAGCTCCGGTGTTTCCTTACAAGCATAACCAAACATCATACCTTGGTCCCCTGCCCCGGTATCAAAACCGTCTGAATTACCTTGCTTTGCCTCTAATGACTTATCAACACCAAGTGCGATGTCTTGTGATTGGTCATCAATTGCAGTAATTACTGCGCAAGTATCACAGTCAAAGCCATATTTTGCCCTGTCATAACCAATTTCACGAACGGTTTCACGGACAACCTTTTGAATATCTATGTAGCAATTTGTTGAAATTTCGCCCATTACAAGTACAAGCCCTGTTGTGCAAGCAGTTTCACATGCTACCCTTGCGTTTTTGTCCTCTGTTAATATTGCATCTAAAATTGAATCTGAAATTGCATCACAAATTTTATCCGGATGTCCTTCTGTTACAGATTCAGACGTAAAAAATCTCTTTGCCATTTTTCTGCCTTTCTAACCATTATTTGCTTTTGAATGTGGTCAGCATACAAAAGATTATATTCCAAAAATTTTTAACATTCCTGTTGTTGCAGCAGTAACAATAATGCCTGCTGCTATAACTCCCATTGTAATTGCCGGTATTGCATTTTTAAATCTTAAATCCAAAAGTGCCGCCACCAGCGCACCTGTCCAAGCACCTGTGCCCGGAAGTGGGATTGCAACCAAAACAAACAGTCCCCAAAATTTATACTTTAAAACAGTATCTGCCTTGGAGTTACCGCGTTTTTCTATTTTATCTATTAAATTTTTAAACACTTTAAATTTTCGCATCCATTCAAATATAGGACGAATAAGCCACATTATAAACGGTACCGGAATTAAATTGCCAATTACAGCAAGTGCGAAAGCTTGAACCCAATTAAACCCGAACGTAGTAATTGCAACAGGTATGGCAAGTCGTAGCTCTGCAACCGGAATCATTGATAGCAAAAGCACACCTAACCAATGTGGCATATTGGAAATTAGCGATAATAATGATTCTGTCATATAGTCCTCCTTGGTTAATTACATAACATTCCCTTATAATTATATAGGTTTTTTACACAAAAATCAAGTAAAATTTACATTTTATTATAAAAGATTTTATTTGACATAAAATATAATAATATAGTATAATAATATAGATAAAAAGTCAAAAATAAATAAAGAAG
>DCGP01000030.1:0-41848 GCA_002314595.1 Clostridiales bacterium UBA1775
CGCTATGCGGGTGGATATTTATTTTATTCAACTGTTACGGATTTTGCAAGGTTTCTTGGCTTGTCTACATCACAGCCTTTTGAAACGGCAACATAGTAACTGAATATTTGTAGTAATATTACAGCTAATGAAGGGGTAATTAAGTCGTCGCAATCGGGAATGTATAAAACAATGTCTGCTTCCTGTTCTATTTCTTTGTTGCTTTCTTTTGCAATTGCCATAACCTTTGCGCCCCTTGTTTTTACTTCCTTAATATTGCTTAGCATTTTAGGAAACAGTCTGTCTTGGGTTGCAAGAGCAATAACAAATGTACCATCTTCAATTAGCGAAATAGTGCCATGCTTTAATTCACCGGCTGCATAAGCTTCGGAATTTATATAGGAAATCTCTTTTAATTTTAACGAGCCTTCAAGTGCAATCGCATAGTCAATACCTCTTCCAAGAAAGAAAATGTTTTTACTGTTAAAGTTTTTGGAAGCATAGTATTGTAGCTTGTCCTTGTTTGAAATCATTTTTTCAACCAATGGAGGTATTAGGTCAAGATTTTTAATGATTTCACTTAGTTTACAATCGTCAATTAAACCTTTAATATAAGCAAAATGTGATGATAACAAATACATAATTGCAAGTTGAGTTGAATATGCCTTAGTTGTTGCAACAGCAATTTCCGGCCCTGCCCAAGTGTAAATTACGTTGTCAGATTCCCTTGCTATTGTACTACCTACAACATTTACAATTGAAAGAACCTTTGCGCCTAATCTTTTTGCTTCGCGTATTGCAGCAATAGTATCGGCAGTTTCACCTGATTGGCTTATTGCAATTACCAAGGTGTCAGGTGATAAAATTGGGTTTCTGTACCTAAATTCACTTGCGAGGTCAACCTCAACAGGTATTCTTGTCATATCTTCTAAAATATATTTGCCAACCATTCCAACATGGTATGCCGAACCACAGGCAACAATAAAAATCTTTTTTATGTCCCTTATGTATTCTTTTGAAAGAGTAAGCTCTTCAAATACAATTTTATCATCTTTGATTCTGGGGCTTATGGTGTCTTTAATAGCCTTAGGCTGTTCCATAATTTCCTTAATCATAAAATGTTCATATCCACCTTTTTCGGCAGAGGATATGTCCCAATTTATCTTAAAAACATCTTTTTTAATTATGCGCTTGTCCATATCATAGACAGTAACACCGTCTTGACGAAGCTCAACAATTTCGTTGTCCTCCAAAAGATACACATCACGAGTGTAAGGCAATACTGCCGGAATATCCGACGCAATAAAGTTGCCATCCTCTGAAAGACCTACAATTAAAGGACTGTCCTTTCTAACTGCAATCATTCTGTCAGGGTTGTCCTTGCTAAGTATTCCAAGGGCGTAAGAACCTTCTAATTTGCCTAACATCTTAATTGCTGTTTCTAACATATCACCATTAAAATAATGGTCAAAAAGGTGTGCTACAACCTCAGTGTCCGTGTCGGACTTAAAATTGTAACCCATATCGGTTAGGTAGCTACGGAGTTTAATATAATTCTCTATAATACCATTGTGGACAACTGCAAATGTACCCTTTTCGTTAGTGTGAGGATGTGAATTTACATCTGACGGTGCACCGTGAGTTGCCCATCTTGTATGTCCTATACCTAAATTACCTTTTAATGAATTTCCCCCGTCTATTTTATCGCTTAATACCTTTAATCTGCCCTTGCACTTTTCAACATTTATTCTATCTCCATCAAAAACTGCAACACCGGCTGAATCATATCCACGATATTCTAATTTAGAAAGTCCGTCCAAAAGAATTGGGGCAGCACTTTCTTTACCAACATAACCGACTATTCCACACATTTTTATTTATACTCCTTTTATCCAAGCTTGCTTTCGATAAGCTTGGCAAGGCTTTCGGCACGTTTGGTTATTACTTCAATATCTTTTCCTTCAATCATTACACGAACAAGAGGTTCAGTACCTGACGGTCTGATTAACACTCTGCCGTTTCCGTTGAATTCAGCTTCAATCTTTTCCATTTCTGCAACGATTTCAGCATCTTCTGTATATTTTTTCTTGTTTTCTGTCTTAACTTTTGCATTAACAAGTACCTGTGGCAAAACTTCCATAACCTTTGCGAGTTCTGAAACTTTTTCGCCGGAATACTTTATAACAGATAAGAAGTTTAATGCAGTAACAAGACCATCACCGGTTGTATTATGTTCCAACAAAATAATGTGGCCGGATTGCTCACCACCGATTGAGTAGTTGCCTCTGCACATTTCTTCTAATACGTATCTGTCGCCCACAGTGGTTTTCTTAATTTCAAGGCCCTTTTCCTTAGCCATAATGAAAAGACCTAAATTACTCATTACAGTTGCTACGATAACATTATCATTAAGCTTACCCTTTGACTTCATATCAAGAGCGCAGATTGCCATAATTTTATCACCATCAACTAAAACACCGTTTTCATCTACTGCTAAAACTCTGTCTGCATCACCATCAAATGCAAGACCGACATCTGCACCGATTTCTTTAACGTATTTGCCAATAGCTTCAATGTGAGTAGAACCACAATCCTTGTTAATGTTTGTGCCATCCGGAGTATCATTTATAACATATACGTCAGCGCCTAATTCTTCAAGCACACTTTTTGATGTATAGGAAGAAGCACCGTTTGCACAGTCAATGGCAATTTTCATTCCCTTTAAATCTGTTGTAATTGTAGATTTGGCAAATGCCTTATAATCATCAACAGCTGAATCTTTATGTATTATTCTGCCAACTTTTGCACCTGTTGCAAGTACAATTTTTTCAGGCTTTTCTAATATGATTTCTTCAATTTCATTTTCGATTTCATCTTTTAGTTTAAAGCCTTTGTTGTTGAAAAATTTAATACCGTTATATTCCATAGGGTTATGTGAAGCAGAAATTACAACACCTGCATCTGCGCCATATAGCCTTGTAAGATATGCAATAGCAGGGGTTGGGATAACGCCAGCCAAAATTACCTCTGCACCAACTGAGCATAACCCGGCTGAAAGTGCCGCCTCTAACATATCTCCTGATATTCTTGTGTCTTTACCAATTAAAACCTTAGGTTTATGCTTAGCCTCACCTGTTAAAACAAATGCGCTTGCTTGGCCTAATTTAAATGCCAATTCAACGGATAATTCGGAATTTGCAACACCTCGTACACCGTCTGTTCCAAATAGTTTTCCCATAGAATAACCTCCCATTTTTTAATCTGGAAATATTATACCACTAAAATATTTACAATGCAATAGTATTTTGTATTTTTTGTAATATTATTATGTAAAAATTGACATTTTTCTTATTGCAATTGTATAAAATGTAATAAGGAGTGTGATTATATTGAGTAGGTATATGGATTTAAGGAATAAGGAAATAATAAATATTACAGATGGAAAAAGATTTGGGTTTGTTTGCGACATTGAATTTGATATTGAAACCGGACAGATTAACGCCTTAATAGTGCCGAGAAAATCGGGATTTTTAGGGATTTTTAAGCAAAATGATGAGTATGTTATCCCGTGGGAAAATATTAAAAAAATGGGGGACGATATAATAATTGTAGAAATTTATTTGTAATTTGTAAAAATATATGTTATAATGTAAATATATATACTATTTTACAAAATGGACGGTGATTTATAATGCGTTGTATATTTTGTGGACATCCTGAAAGTAAGGTAATTGATTCACGTTCTGCAGATGACGGAAGTGCAATCAGAAGAAGAAGGGAATGTCTTGAATGTGGTAAAAGATTTACCTCATACGAGAAGGTCGAAAACATTCCTCTTATTGTTGTAAAGAAAGATAAGACACGTCAACAATTTGACCGTGATAAGCTTCTTACAGGCTTGTTGCGTGCGTGTGAAAAGCGCCCTGTTTCTTTGGAACAGTTAGAATCTGTTGTAGATAATGTTGAAAACAGTATTCAAAATTCTTTAAAAAGGGAAATTTCATCAGTAGAAATTGGCGAAATCGTTATGAAAGAACTTAAAAATATTGACGAAGTTGCCTATGTAAGATTTGCATCTGTTTACAGACAATTTAGAGATGTAAATACATTTATGGATGAACTAAGAAAGATACTAAAGGAGAAATAAGATGAACAAGATGATTGATCTGCATGTTCATACTACCGCATCTGACGGTACATATTCTCCTGCAGAAACAGTCAAATTGGCTTATAAGTCTGGCTTAGGTGCTATGGCTATTACTGACCACGATACCATTGACGGCGTGCAAGAAGCAGTTTGCGAAGGTAAAAAAATAGGCTTGGAGCTTGTGCCGGGTGTTGAAATCAGTGTGGGTAATACCGACAATATTCATATAGTTGGTTTGTATATTAACTACGAAAACCAAGTATTGAAGGATACAATGGAAAGACTTACAAAGGAAAGACGAGAAAGAAACAGAGAAATCATTAGTCGCCTTCAAAATGTAGGCTTTGATATTACGTATGAAGATGTTGCTAAAGAAATGCACGCTGATAGAGGAATGGGCAGGGTACATATTGCACACTATTTGAAGAAGAAGAATTTTGTATGCAACTACCGATTAGCTTTTAAAAAATATCTTGTTCCCGGCACTAAGGCATATGTGCCAAGGGCAAAGCTTTCCGAACAGGAAGGAATAGAAGTTATTGCTAAAAGTGGGGGAATTCCAATTCTTGCTCATATAAACTATTTGAGGCAAAACGAAGCAGAAATTGAAAAAACTGTAGAAAGGCTTATGGGCTATGGCCTTAGGGGAGTAGAGGCTTTCTATTCAGGCTATGACTTGGAAACGGAGCGTATGGCTCACAGAATTTGCAGTAAGTACAACTTAATAAAAAGCGGTGGCACCGATTTTCATGGTGCACACCGACCGGGAGTTTATTTGGGTAATGGCAGAGGAAATATGTGTATTCCTTACCAAATATTATCAGACATTAAAAAGGAACTTTGATATGTCGGTTACAGTACCGGCACCCATTGTTATTATAATGTCGCCCTTTTGAACGTTGTTTTTTAAATGCTCGGATATTTCTGCAAAGTCAGGAATATATCGGGCATTTTCTATTTCATCGGAAATACAGCTTGCACAAATTCCTATTGTATTTTTTTCTCTTGCTGCATAAATATCCGTAACAATAACGTTATCAAAATTAGAAAGAGCCTTTACAAAATCATTTTTAAGAGCATTTGTTCTTGAATATGTGTGAGGTTGGAAAACAACCCATAATTTATTGTGCTCCATTTTGCTTGCAGTGTCAAAGGTTGCAGAAATTTCTGTTGGATGGTGTGCATAGTCGTCAAAAACCTTGGCACCGTTTATTTCACCTTTGTATTCAAAACGTCTTTTTGTACCACAATATCCTTCGATGCCTTTAACAATTGTATCAACCCTTATGCCCATTCTTTCAGCTGCGGCAAATACTGCAAGAGCATTTGAAACATTGTGTTTGCCTCCGATAGATAGATGAATTTGTGCCATCTTTTCGCCTTTTTTGTATACGTCAAACATTCCGTGTCCGTTAATGTCATACTTAATGTTTTCTGCTGAAAAATCACCATTTTTGCCGTATTTGATAATTTCACACTGCACACCATCAAGGCTGTCCATAACATTTTTTTCATCACAGTTTGCAACCACAAAGCCTTCCTTTGGAAGCAACCTCATAAATTTGTTAAAGGATGACTTTATTTGTTCAATGCCACTAAAATAATCTAAATGGTCCTCTTCAATATTTAATATTAAAGCACCAAACGGGTTAAAATGCAGAAAACTGTCTACATATTCACAACCTTCAAAGATAAGATATTTTTTATTACCTATATAATAGTTACCACCGATTTTGTCAAATTCACCACCTACTAAAATTGTAGGCTCTTCATCTGCTTCTAACAATACATTTGAAAGCATAGATGTAGTTGTAGTCTTGCCATGTGTACCACTGATGGAAATAGGAAAGTTGTATGAAAGCATCATTTCTCCCAAAAATTCAGCACGTTCCATAGTTTTGATACCTTTATTTCTTGCTTCGCAAAGTTCCGGATTGTCATCAGCTATTGCAGCAGTATAGACAACCAAATCCGGATTTTTAATGTTTTCGGCACTTTGACCGATAAAAATTTCTGCTCCGTCTTTTTTTAGAATATTAACAATAGGCGATTCCGACCTGTCAGAACCGGAAACCTTATTTCCTTGAACTAACATAATGTGTGCCAAGGCGCTCATACTGATACCACCAATACCAATAAAATGCACGTATTTATTTGCCAAAATAAACATCTCCCAACCAAGATAAATAATACTTCTATTATTATATAACATTTTTAGTAAAAAAGTCAAAATATTTGTGGATTTTTTTTCAAAAATGTTGTAAAATATATTTATAAGATTGAAATTATCCTAAAAGGAGATAAAATTTATGAATATTACAGACATCAAAATCAGAAAAATTGGGGAAGAAGGAAAAATGAGAGCTATTGTTTCTGTTACTTTTGACAACCAAATTGTTGTTCATGATATTAAGGTAATAGAAAGTAACGGCAAGCTTTTTGCTGCCATGCCAAGCAGAAAAGCCCCTGACGGAAAGTACAAGGATATTGTGCATCCAATAAGTGCAGAAGCAAGGGAAGAGTTGGAAAAGGCAATCTTGGACGCTTACGAAAATGAAAAGAAAACATTAGAATAAATTGTTGGGAAAGGGACAATAATGCCCTTTCCTTAATTTCATAAATGGGGAGGAATAATCTGTGTCATTAAATGTTATTTACGGCAAGGCACATTCAGGCAAAACAACCGAATGTTATAAAATTATTGACAGCATATTAAACAACAGTAATGATAAAATTATTTATATGGTACCGGAACAATATTCACTTGATGCAGAAAGAAAAATTTCGGACAAATTTTCTAAAATTGGTGGAGACAGAATAGAAGTTTTAGGCTTTGAAAGACTTGCAACAAGCACATTTTCAAAGGTTGGGCCTGTGGTTTGTGATTTTCTGGACGACAACGCCAAGATTATGCTTGTTGAAAGGATACTTATTAAGCTAAATGGAAAATTTACATATTTTTCAGGTAGTGCAAAAAAAGAAGGATTTGCTGCAATCATTTTGGATATGATTAAACTTTTAAAGAAAAATTGTGTTTCTGTTGAAGCTTTAAAAAAGGCATCTGAAAACTCTGATAATGCAATGTTTAAGCTTAAAATATACGATATTATTATGATATTAGAGGAATATAACAGCTTTTTTAATCTTCCTTATGCAGACACAGAAAATAATATGGATTTACTTGCAGAAAAAATTGAAAAATTTGGCTTGTTTAGGGATACACATATTATTTTGGATAACTATATGACATTTTCTGCTCAACAGTTTAAAATTATAGAAAAAATGCTTGTTAATTGTCCTACTGTTACAGTAACCTTAACAACAGATTCCACAGAATACAAAACTGATTTTGAAGTATTTTATAGGGCTAAATTAACCTTGGATAAATTGTATTCTTTTGCATACGACAATAATGTTAAGGTAGAACCTAATAAATATTTATCTGCAAACTATCTTGAAAATGATGAACTTAATCATCTAATCAATAATTATTTCAATTCAAATATTTCAAAGTTTGAAAATGAGACAAAAAACTTGTTTGTTATTGAAAGTCAAAATGCAATAACTGAAATTGACAAGGTCGCTTGTGAAATAACAAAACTTGTTAGGGAAAATAATTACAGATACAAAGATATTGCTGTAATTACAAGGAATTCTTCGGAATATTATCCTATTATTGCAGATGCGTTTGAAAGATACAATATTTATTATAATATAACTGAATCTATTACATACGATAAAAACTTTTTATGTAAGGGTATGATGTCAATATTTAATATTGTGTCGTATAATTACTCCCTTGAAAGTATTATGGAATTTGTGCACAGCGACCTTTGTGATATGGGCTTATACGATAAATTCTTGCTTGAAAACTATGTTTTAGAGGTTGGAAACACATCAAATTTGTGGTCGAGTGATAAGGAAATTACTTTTAAAGGAAGCTTTTCTGACAAGAGCTTTGAAAGAGTAAAGAAATCAATTTATTATGTTAGAGATTGTATAAAAAGTTTTACAGATAATTTTGAGGGCAGAAAGACAGTAAATGAAATTGTTGGTGCATATAATAAATATTTAGCATATATAAATGCTGAAGAATCTGTTAAAAAGTGTGTGTATAAGTTTAAAGGCAAGAAAGATATCCAAATGGCTAAGCAAACTGTTTTGGTATATAATCATATAATAAAATCACTTAACCAAATGTCCATATATTTTGGTGATATCCAACTTACATTTGAAAAGTTTTATAAAATTTTAAGTGCCTCTGTTTCTAATTTTAAGCTTGATGCAGTGCCCTCAGGTGTTGACGATGTAGAGGTTACAACTATTGATAGGTTCCAAGCTACAAAGGTAAAGGCAGTTTTTGTAGTTGGATTAAACGACGGAACAATACCACGAGGATATATTTCAGATGGAATATTAAAGGATAGTGAGCTTGAACAGTTAGGAATTGAAGAAAGTATTTTAAAAGCACACTGTGATGAAAATTATGTTATTTACAGAATGTTTAACTGCGCTACGGACAAACTCTATCTTTCATATCCAAACTACGACAGTAATGGTGGGGAGCTTGGGGTTTCAACAGTTATTCCTGCAATAAAACGGATTTTTGGAAAGATTACAGTTCTTGAAAACATATATGAAAAGGAAGCACCTATTTGTGATATTGGTGGTATAGTTCCAACATTTAAAAAGGCTATTTCAGGTGATGCAGATGGCTTTTGGGGACAAGTAATACTGTGGTATAAAAAGAATATGCCTCAAATGTATGATAAGATTATTAGCGCCAAAAACTATACTAATCAGCCTTCAAGGTTGTTCGGCGATGTTATAAAAAAGCTGTATGGCGATAATGTTAATTCAAGTATTTCAAGAATTGAAAACTATAACAAATGTGCATTTTCCTATTTTGTCAGGTATGGTCTTGGAGTTGAGGAAAGAAAAAAATTTAAAATTGATGCTAAAAGCTATGGCACGTTTATGCACGAAATTATTGAAAATTTCTGCAAGTATGCAGATAAGCTTGGTTGGGAAAATGTTACCGATGAAATATGCATCCAAAAGGCAAAAGATATAACAAAGCAAGTTATGTTTGATAATTTGGGAGAATATTACACAGATTCACCAAGACAGGTTTATTTGTTTAAGAAAATAACAAAAATAATGGAAACTGTTATTAAAAATGTTACAGAATTTTACAAGGAAAGTAAATATGTTAATTTGGGATACGAGCTTGACTTTTCCGAAGGCTCGGAATTTGATGCAATAACTGTTAAATTAGACGATGGAAGTACGGTAAAACTAAAAGGTAAGGTTGACCGTGCCGATATACTGCAAACGGAGGGTGGAGACCTTGTCAGTATTGTGGATTACAAATCCGGCAAAAAGGATATTGAGTTTGAAAAGATAATTTGTGGTATTCAAATTCAATTGCCAATTTATTTAAAGGCGATATGTGATAACCTTGGTAAGTCAGGGAAAACAGTTTTCCCAAGTGCAATGCTATACTACAATATTTACGACCCTGTAATTGCTGATGGAAAATCATATACAAATGAAGAAATAGCAGAAAAAATTAAGGCAGAGCTTAGAATGAAGGGCTTGGTTGAGGAAAACAGCAACATACCTGACGGATTTGTTGTAAAGAGAAACAAGGTTGTTACATTAAATCAAATTGACAAGCTATGCAATTCTGCTTACAAAAAAGTTAAGAGTTCGTTGGAAGAAATAATGAGTGGTAATATCTCAATAAATCCAATTTGTACAGACGGCACTTGCACTTGTGAATATTGCCCGTATTTTAATATTTGTAATTTTGACTTAGATTTGAAGGGCAACCAATATTCAGTATACGGTAAAATGACAAAGGAGGAATTTTTCAATTATGTCACCGAAATGGACAGATAGCCAAAAAAGAGCTATTGATGTAAGAAACAAAAATGTTATAGTTTCAGCAGCAGCCGGTTCGGGCAAAACTACTGTTTTGGTGGAAAGGGTAATAAATATATTATCCGATAGGGAGAATTCTGTACGTGCCGACCAACTATTGATAGTAACATTTACAAATGCTGCAGCAACAGAAATGCGTAACAAAATATACAACGCAATTTTAAAAAAAGTAAATGACGAACCGGAAAATGAGCATCTAAAAAAGCAACTTGTTGCGTTAGGACAGGCTCAAATTTCAACAATTCATTCACTTTGTAATAATATGCTAAAAAACAACTTTCACTTGCTTAATATTCGTAAGGATTTTGAAATAGCAAGTGAAACAACAATGGTATCCTTGCGCAAAAAAGCAATGGAAACTGTGCTTGAAAATTGGTATCAAAAAAATGATGCCAACTTTTTCAAAACTGTGGATTGCTTTGGTGGCAAGAAAAACGATGAAGATTTGATTGATATTTTAACAGCCATCTTTAAGTTTTCGCAAAGCTTGCCTTCACCTGTAAAATGGCTTGAATATTGCATAGAAAGTGCTAAGGAAAGCAAGGATGAAATATGCTTTAATATTAACAAGGAATATGCTAAGGAAAAGATAAAATATATCTTGGATAAGTACACTACTGCATTAAATATTATAGAAAATGATAAAGGTATGGCACCTTATCGAGATGTTTTCGTTAAGGAAAAATTATCATTTTCAAAGGCGTATCAACGGGCAGAAACTGATTTTTTAGGTATGCTTAAGCTTGTTGAATTTCCAAGGCTGCCAAGCAAAGGCAAAACAGAGGACGAAGCAGGTGTTACATACGTAAAATCTATTAGAGATAAGGCAAGAAAAACAACGGCAGAGATTATTGAGTTACTTTCATACCCAAAAGAAGAAATAGAAGATGAAAGAAAAAAGACAGAGGTCTTTGTTACCACTGTATGTGAATTGGTAATTGATTACACAAATGAACTTAACAGAATAAAGACCGAAGAAAATGTTTTGGAATTTTCAGACCTTGAACACCTTACTGTGGAGCTTTTAGAAAAAAATGATGATTTTAGAATTCAAACCGTTGAAAGCTTTAAGGAAATTTTGGTTGATGAATATCAGGATACCAGCGGTGTTCAGGCAAGGTTGTTTGAGCTTTTGTCAAATGGTAATAATCTATTTATGGTTGGTGATGTTAAACAAAGTATTTACAACTTCCGAAATTCAAACCCTAAGTATTTTATGGAAAAATATAATCAATATACGAATAATACATCTGCCGGCGAAAAAATATTACTTTCACATAATTTTAGAAGTAGTGAGGGTATAATTGAATTTATAAATAAAATTTTCACGGCAATAATGTCAGATAATGCAGGTGGTGTGGACTATAATGACGAGCATACTTTAAAATACGGCAACGAGTCTGTAAAAACAATTGAGCCATCGGTTGAGATTAATTGTATAGAGTATAATCCAAGGGACGAATACGATTTGGCAGAGGATGAAATAATTGCTGATAAACATGAGGCAGAATCAAGGTTTATTGCAAGGCGTATTATAAAGCTTGTAGAGGAGGAAAAGCCCGTTATAATTGACAAAGAAACGAATATAGAACGGCCTATAAATTATGGAGATATTGCAATTCTTATTCGTAACGCAGGCAGTGTGTCGCCAACCTATGTTAGTGAACTTACTTCCTTTGGTATTCCGGTTACTGCACAAGAAACAGGCAGTTATTTAATGTCTTTGGAAATTGCAACTGTGCTTTCTTATTTGAAAATAATAGATAATCCCTTGCAGGACGTTCCTATGCTTGCTATTATGCGAAGTCCGATTTTTGGATTTGACGATAACCATATTGCAAGTATGAGGGCAGACTGCAAAAAAACAAACCTATATATTATGCTTAAAATGAGCGAAGACCAAAAGGCAAAGGATTTTGTAAATAAGCTTGACCAACTAATAGACCTTTCCAAATATAACACAGTAGATTATATAGTACGTAAGATTGTATTTGACACAGGGTATTATGAATTTGTAGGCAATTTACCTGATGGACAAAACAGAATGGCAAACCTTGAATTGCTTTGTAAACGTGCTTCTGACTTTGCTTTAAACGGATTTAAAGGCATTTCTAATTATATTAACTACATTAACGATATGATAGAGGGGAAGGAAGAATATTCCTCATCTAATATTATTAGCAGTGGTAGTGAAACAGTTAAAATAATGACTATTCACAAAAGTAAAGGTTTAGAATACCCTGTTGTGTTTTTGGCAGGTTGTAGCGGGGAATTTAACAAAATGGACTTGTATAAGTCATATATTTATGATGAAAATTACGGCATAGTAACAGATGTAATTGACAGAAAGAAAAATATTAGGTATAGTCCGATTTTTAAATCTGCTATCAAAAACATAAAGTATCAAGAAATTGTTTCCGAGGAAGTACGACTTTTGTATGTTGCACTAACAAGGGCAAAGTACAAGCTGTTTATTTCAGGTGTTGTAAAGTCTGCCGATGGAAGCATTAACTCTGCTAAAAATGACATTTGCAATCCAAGTGTTATTAGGTCTAAAAAATGTTATTTAGACTGGATTTTGTGTGCAGTTAATGGCGAAGGAGTAAATAAAATTTATCCTGAAACTCTTAAAAAGGATTTGTCTGTGAAATCTGTTTTAGATAAGACCGAAACAAAGGATTATTCTTCATATTATGAAAAAATCGACGATATATTAAAATATACATATCCTTATGAGGACAGTAAATCTATTCCATCTAAAAAGTCGATTAGTGAAATTGTTGCAGAAAATGACGATGTTGTGCATTTAAGCAAAATTACAAGTCAACAAGGGGACTTGACTTTGGCACAACGAGGAACTGTAATTCATTATGTATTGCAGAATATTAACCTAAATGAAGTTAACTCGGTAGACGAAATTAACAGACAGGTTGATGATATGATATTAAACGGAATGCTTGAGAATGAGTATAAAAAGTATATTGATGTTAATACATTGTATGAATTTTTCCAGAGCAATATTGGAAAGCGCCTAACAAATTCAGACAAAGTATACAGAGAATTTAAATTCTGTGTAGATATACCTGCTTGCGATATAGGATATGAAAACAGTGATGAAAAGGTGCTTATGCAGGGTGTAATAGATTGCTGTTTTAATGAAGATGGCGAATATGTAATAATAGACTATAAAACAGGCAGAGACCAAGAAAAGTACCAAGTTCAGCTTGAACTTTATAAAAAGTGCTTTGAGATTGCAACAGGGAAAAAAGTAAAGGAAACAGAAATTTGCCCTTTAATTTGACAAAATATGTTGACTTAAAAGCCCGATGTGATATAATTGGTTTAGATACATTTTTCAGGGGGAACATTTATGAGCGAAAAACCTAAAAAATCAAAAAAGAAGATAGTTATAATATCAATAGTTGCAGTATTGTTAGTTGCAATCTTAGGAGCTGTTGCAATTATTGGCAGTAAAACTGCATCTGCAATAGGCGAAAATGTGTTTGTGAACAATGTTGCAGTTGGTAATATGACAGTTAAACAAGCACAGGAGGAAATTGAAAAACACTTTAATGATGACTTTTTAAATAAGGATATTACTGTTAAATACGGAGATAATTCTACTACCATAAACCTTTTGGGTTTGGTTGAAATTGACTATAACAAAACTGCACAAAATGCTTTTGATAAGTCAACAGGCCTGTTTGCAAAATTATTTAATAAAGAAAAAACAGTAGTTCCGTTGGAATTTAAAAAAACTGATACCAAAGAACTTGATTTACAGTTAAAAAAACTAACAACGACTGCCGATGTTAGCAGTGCATTTAAGTTTAATGAGGACTATACCTTGGTAGAAGTTGACGCATCAAAGATTTCTCAGTTAATGGATACCCAAAAGACGATAGATTTAGTTATTGAAAATGCAAAAAACGGCAAGATGGTTGATATAGATGCTGTTATGATTAAAAGCAATGACGAAAATTTTGCAGAGGAAATGTACAAAATACTTTCAAGACCTGCCCAAAATGCAACAGTTGAAACTGATGCAAATGGCGGCAAGCATATTGTAAAGGAAGAACCGGGTATTGATGCTGATAAGGACGAATTTTTAAAGCAGTATAAAGCCAACAAAGGCAAGTTTAAAATGAAAATCAAACCTTTAAAACCGGAAATTACTTATGAGGATTTGGATATTCCGTTTTATCAAGATGTTTTAGGTTCGTACACTTCATACTATAACACAGGACTTGTGGGAAGAAGCCAAAATGTTGCTTTGGCTGCAAGGTTTGTTAATGGTATTGAAATTATGCCCGGTAAGAGATTTTCTTATAACTCTGTTGTTGGAGAAAGAACCTACGCAAGGGGTTTTAAAGATGCAACCGTATTTACGGGAGACGGAACAGAAGAAGGGGTAGGTGGAGGAATTTGCCAAGTTTCTTCAACTATTTACTGTGCACAGTTAAGGGCAGACATAAAGACAATTGCAAGAAAAAATCATTCCTATACAATTACCTATGTTCCACTTGGACAAGATGCAACGGTTGTGTATGGCTCAATAGATTATGTGTTTGAAAATAACACAGACTATCCTATTAAAATTTCTGCTTATGCAGGTGGGGGAGCGTTAACAGTTAAAATATTAGGTACAAAGCCTGATAAATCTGAAAGTGTAGATATTGTTACTGTTACAGAGTCTACAACGCCAAAAAAAGAGGTTACCAAGGAAACAACTGATTTGCCATCAGGTAAAACAGAGGTTAAACAAAAAGGACAAAATGGTGCTGTTGTAAGCACATACAAGGTATACTATAAAAACGGAGCAGAACAAAAGAGAGAATTTATTGCAAAGAGTGTATATATTCCAATGAACAAAATCACTCTTGTAGGTGTAGGAGAAGAAAATGCAGATGAAGCTTCGACAACTGTTGAGGAAACACCAACATTGGCAGAAGCAAAGCCAACGAATGAGGAAACAAAGCCTCAGCCTACACAAGAAAGTACTCAAACAGAAACTACAAATAAAAATTTATCTGACAGTGGACTGTAAGAAAAAGGCTATCTCGTATGAGATAGCCTTTAATATTTTATTGATTATTCATAACAGGGAATAACAAATTCAAATTGCCCACCACTTTCGGTGTTTTCATCGTATGAATAGTTGAATATGGAAGATGACTGCTTTGCTTGGAATATTTTTGATATAAAATCGGAGCTTACAAATATGTTACCGTTCCTTATAATTGCAGGCTTATCAAGCTCAATTATATTGCCGTTTACAATTACTTGGTTGCTGTTTGCCACAACTTCAAACTCTGTGTAGTTATAATCGGATTTTACAAATATTTTGTTATTCTCTTTTTTGACAATATATTCTTCTTCATCAAATCCGTAAAACGCTTCTGCTAATTTTTCTACATCAAAATATCCGGTGGAAATAACTTCTTTAAATTCGTCTTCTGTATTAACATTGTAACTGAATAAGTAATAGGAAAATCCATCATCGTAGTATTCATCATCATAACATTCGTCATAGTAGTGTTGGTCAAATTCAGGTATTGATGTATCTATCGAGTTTTCATCTGTTAATACAGGGAAATCAATTTTAACTTTGTTGTATTTGTATGTTAGTTCACAAGAAAGCTTAATATCTATATCGCTATTTTCGTGGTCGATTTTAGTTGGTGTAATCCCAAAGTTTGACACAAGGTCGTACATATTTGTCTTAATGTTTATTGCAGATTGAACTTTGGAAATTTTATCACCTTTTAATGTATATTTGTATTCTATGGCTTTATCTGCAAAAATATCTAGGTTATCAATGTATTTTGACGCTTCTTCAACATCAATATTTTCATTTAAAGCAGGAATATGCGAAATAGCTTTTACCAATTCATTTAACAAGCCTTTAACTTGTTCGTTTGAAATATTTAAATAAACAACATTACCTTTTTTTGAAATTGTAGAGTTTTCTTTTATTGCTTTAACTATTTCAACACTTGCAAATTTAAACCCTAATGAATTTGGCAATAACTGTTTAATTAAAAGAGCAATGTCCTCAGGTAATTCGCTTTTTGTAATTACATATTTTGTGTTTGTAGGAGATTTTACAATAGAAGTTGAATTGTATCCATCTGTGGTATCTATTGTTGACCAAGTAAACATTTTAGCGTTAGCATTGCCATTTAAACAATCATTTAAAACAAATGGCGTTTTAATGTCAAAGGCACAGTATGTTTTTAAAATATTATCTTCATCGGTTAACATTTTAATATCCATTTTTACATCTGCTTTGGTAAGACTTTCTGCCAAGTCTTGAAAAACAATATATTTAAAATCATCGCCCTTGATGTAATCAATATCCAAAAATTTAAGAGGCTTGTTAAGTTTCATTGAAAGTTTACCACTTGCCTCAAATGAGGACGGAATATTTGTCAAAAAGTCCAATGAAATATCGGATTTTGCAAATACGGTTATGCAACTTAAAATAATTGATGCTGCTAAAATAATAGAAAGTATTTTTTTCATATTTATTCTCCTTAATTATAAATTATATTTGAATTTATTATACCTTATAATTTTGACTTGTGTCAACGATTTATTATTGGAAAATTTTTGTAGTCAAAAAGTGAGTTTTCTTTTGACAATAAGGAATAAATGTTAGATGCCTTAATGTCGATATCAAGCATTTTGCAAGGCTTTGCATCTGCAAGCTTTGTGATTATGGGAACAGATATATTATCCTTTAACTCTTTTAATATTGCCATACCTGTTTCATTCATTCCAAGCACTCGTATATATTCAGGTGCTTTGCCTAAATCGTCTTTTAAAATGTCCAAAAGTGCATTTATCAGTATTCTGCGAATCCTTGCCATGGTGTATCTTTTGCTTTTGATATTTTGCAGTAATTCTTCAAGATTTGCAGAGCATCTTGCCATTTCAAATATTCTGTTTTCTAACCCTTCGGAAACATCGGGCAAATTTGCGATTTGCTCCTTTGTCATTGTGCGAAGCTTGTATAATATTAAATTCGATAACTTATCTTTGTCTGCCTGATTACCCTTAATAATATCATAAGCTTCCTTTGGAACATATTTTTTGCAATTCTTGCCATTGTAGATAAGCTCTCTAATAAATGAGCCACTGCCCTCTTGGTCGTGGTCCGACCCGTATCGTTTAACACCGATAGGAACTATATTACCAATGTTTTTTAAATATTCAATAGCAAGTACGTTATTTGGTGTGCTGATAATTGCTTCTAAATTGTACTCTTTTAGTGATTCACAAAGTGCCTTTGGATATGTCATACCTTGGTTTCGGTATTCTTTGATTTTGCCTTCAAGTGCAGGTGATGGATTTTTTGTTATTTCTGCAACTTTTGTTAATTGCTCTAAATTATTTTCTTCAATACCAAAAGATAAGTAATTGCAGTTTAAAATCTTTGCAATTTCAACGCCACCTTTTGCAAAGTATTCAGCAGACTGGCAAGCATAGACACAGGGCAATTCAACAACTAAATCAACACCGTATTTTAACGCAGACATAGTGCGTAAATATTTACTGTATATAGCCATATCACCACGTTGTACAAAATTACCACTCATAATGGCAATTACACCATCTGCATTTGTGAGTTCTTTGGTCTTTTCAATATGATATTTATGACCGTTGTGAAATGGGTTATATTCTGCAATAATTCCTACAGTTTTCAAAAATTCACCTTCTTTTTATATAAAAATGAACAATTTTTTTAATATTTTATGTAATTATTATAACACATTATAAAAAAATTTCAAATGATATTTACAAATGAATAAAAATTATGTATAATAATTAGTTGGATAGATATGATTACAAATAATTTTTTAGGAGGATATATAAATGGCATTTTTAGACAGAATTAAAGAAAGAGCAAAAGCAGATAAAAAAACTATTGTTCTTCCTGAATCAATGGACAGAAGAACATTTGAAGCAGCAGAAAAGGTATTAAAAGAAGATATTGCTAATATCATTATCATCGGTACACCTGAAGAAGTTGCAGAAAACAGCAAAGGTCTTGATATTTCAAAGGCTACAATTATCAATCCTTTTGAATATGAAAAGACAGAAGAATATTTAAATTTGTTTGTTGAGCTTAGAAAGAGCAAAGGCTTAACATATGAAGAGGCTAAAAAGACAGCACTTGGGGATTATATGTACTATGCTTGCTTAATGGTTAAGGCAGGAGATGCTGACGGTGTTGTTTCAGGTGCTTGCCATTCAACTGCAAACACATTACGCCCAAGTCTTCAAATTATTAAGACAAAGCCGGGTGTTAAATTAGTTTCAGCATTTTTCTTGATGGTTGTTCCAAATTGTGAATATGGTGCAAACGGTACATTTATTTTTGCTGATAGTGGACTTGAACAAAATCCTGACCCTGAAAAGCTTGCAGCAATTGCAGCTTGCTCAGCAGAGTCATTTGAATTATTAGCAGAAGAAAAGGCAATGGTTGCAATGCTTTCACATTCAACAATGGGTAGTGCAAAGCACCCGGACGTTGATAAGGTTGTTGAAGCAACAAGAATTTGTAAGGAAAACAATCCAAAGCTTGCAGTAGATGGCGAACTTCAACTTGATGCTGCAATCGTACCATCAGTTGGTAGCTCAAAAGCTCCTAACAGTCCTGTTGCCGGCAAGGCAAATGTTTTGGTATTCCCTGACCTTGATGCAGGTAATATTGGTTACAAATTAGTACAAAGACTTGCTAAGGCAGAAGCATACGGCCCGGTAACCCAAGGTATTGCAATGCCTATTAACGACCTTTCAAGAGGTTGCTCTGCTGACGATATCGTTGGTGTTGTTGCAATCACTTGTGTACAAGCTCAAGCTAACAAATAATAGAAAGGATACAGTAATATGAAAATATTAGTTATTAACGCAGGAAGTTCATCACTTAAATATCAATTGATTGATATGGACAACGAAAATGTAATGGCAAAAGGTCTTTGTGAACGTATCGGCATAGAGGGTTCAAGACTTAACCATACTCCCGGCGAAGGGGATAAGGTTGTTATTGAAAAGCCGATGAAAGACCACGCAGATGCTATCAATATGGTTATCGAAGCACTTATCAGCAAGGAACATGGTGTTATTGCTGATATGAAAGAAATTTCAGCAGTAGGCCACAGAGTAGTACATGGTGGAGAATTATTCAGTGAATCTGTTATTATTACAGATGAAGTTAAAAAGGCAGTTGAAAGTTGTAACGATTTAGCACCTTTACACAATCCTGCAAACCTAATCGGTATTGCAGCATGCGAAAAGGCTATGCCCGGCGTTCCTCAGGTTGCAGTGTTTGACACAGCATTCCATCAAACAATGCCTATGGAAGCATATATGTATGCTCTTCCTTACACATATTACGAAAAATATAAGGTTAGAAGATATGGTTTCCACGGTACATCTCACAGATATGTTACTCAAAGAGCAGCAGCAATGTTAGGTAAAAAACCGGAGGACCTTAAAATTATTACATTGCACCTTGGCAATGGTTCGAGTATTACAGCCGTAAATAAAGGTAAATCAGTTGATACAACAATGGGCTTTACTCCACTTGCAGGCGTTCCAATGGGCACAAGAAGTGGTGATATTGACCCTGCAATTCTTCAATTTATTATGAATAAGGAAAATATTGATATTGATAAAATGACAAATATTCTAAACAAAAAGTCAGGTGTGCTTGGCGTTTCGGAATTAAGCTCAGACTTCCGTGACCTTTCAGTTGCAACAGAAGAGGGCAATAAAAAGGCTGCTCTTGCAGAGGAAATGTTTAAATACAACGTTAAAAAATACATTGGTGCTTATGCAGTTGCAATGGGTGGAGTTGATGCAATAGTATTCACAGCAGGTATCGGCGAAAATAACGGTGCATATCGTAAGGAAATGACAGAAGGTCTTGATTTCTTGGGCATTTCAGTTGATGATGAAAAGAATTCAATCAGAGGTAAGGAAGTTGATATTAGTGCAAGTGGTGCAAGGGTTAAGACACTTGTTATTCCTACAAATGAAGAACTTATGATTGCAATGGATACAAAAGCATTGCTTGAAAAATAAGTATTGACAAATTAGGAAAAATTAGATATAATATTAGTTATGAATGTTGACTTATTATCTTTATTAAACAATCAAGAGCAAAATCTTAATATCAAAGGGAATGTATCTTTTGTTGAAAACGACGTTGATGTTAGTAGTGAGGTTGACGGAATTGTTTCGTCATTTGCAGGACGAATAGAAATTGAAGCAGATGTAAATGCAATTATTAACACCGGTTGTGCAAGGTGTTTAAAGCCTTTATCTGTTCCTGTGAATATTCACGTAAGCGAGGTCGTTGGCGAAGATGGTGTTGAACTTAACGGCTCTGTTCTTGAATTAGACGACATTATTAAAAACAACATATTGGTTGAATTACCGATAAGGTTTCTGTGCAACGAAGATTGCAAAGGAATTTGCAGTATTTGCGGTACGGATTTAAATGTTTCCGAATGTAACTGCAAAACAGAAGTTTTTGATGAACGGTTTGCAGTTTTAAAAAGCTTGTTAGACAACGGTAACAAACCTGAGTAATTGAGGAGGTGTAGCAAATGGCAGTACCAAAGAGAAAAGTTTCAAACGCAAGAAGAGATAGCAGACGTGCACATTGGAAGTTAGCATTACCCGGTATGGTTAAATGTCCTAACTGTCAAGAATTCAAATTGCCTCACAGAGTATGTGGTAATTGTGGTTTCTATAAAGGAAAAGAAGTTATTAAAAAAGAAGCGTAAATGCTATGGGTGTGTGTGCATAATGCACACACACCTTTTGCGTATTATATGGGATATTTTTATAATATGTGTATTAAAATGCGATGACTTAAAAAATACTTTTACATATTAAAACGATGAAATAATAAATCGTTTGAAGTATTTGAAAATATATTAAAGACAATAAAAGAAAACTGCGATGAAGTATTAACTTCATTACAGCGTGTAGGCAGAATATAAGAAGGTGAAAAAATGGACGCAGTAATTAAAACAGTTGAAAAAAATTCAATAGCTTGGGACATAGGCATTGTTCCCGGCGATATTGTTGTGTCTATTGATGATAAGCCTATTAAGGATATATTGGATTTTAGGTTTCAAACAGCATCGGAAGAATATACCGTTGAAATCCTAAAAACAGACGGAACAACAGAAATAATCGAAATAGTTAATGAAGATTACGAAGAATTTGGCGTTGAGTTTGAAAATGGTTTGTTAGACAAGCCCAAAAGCTGTCATAATAAATGTATGTTTTGTTTTGTTGACCAACTCCCAAAGAACTGTATGCGTAAAACTCTATATTTTAAAGATGACGATTACAGACTTTCTGCACTGATGGGCAATTACATTACACTAACAAATTTGACGGATTATGACGTAGACAGAATAATTGAAATGCACTTGCCGAGGATAAATGTTTCTGTTCATGCAGTAAATACTGAAATTAGAAGCAAGCTTTTGCATCACAAGGACGCAGACGTTATGAAGTATATCAAAAAGTTTGCAGGGGCAAAAATTACAATGGATTGTCAAGTTGTTTGTTGTCCTGAAATAAATGATGGCAAGGTTTTGGACGAAACTATTTTAGAGCTTGCAAAATACTACCCTTACGTGCAAAGTTTGTCTGTTGTGCCTGTTGGTTTAACAAAATACAGAGATCACTTGCCAAATTTGAAAAGATTTGATAAAATAAGTGCAGATGAACTAATAAATCAGGTTGAGGCACATCAAAATGAGTTGCTTAAAAAAATTGGTACTCGTTTTGTGTATGCGTCTGACGAATTTTATGTTAAGGCTCAAAGAAAAATTCATAATACAGAATATTATGAGGGTTTTTTGCAAATTGAAAACGGAGTAGGGCTTATGGCATCACTTCAAGGTGAATTTGAGGATGCGAAGTCAAGCTTTATTAAGGCAGATGACAAAAAGACCATCGCCACAGGGGTAAGTGCTGCACCATTTATTCGTGAGCTTGTAAATTCAGTTACGGATAATGTGGAAGTTATAGCAATTAAAAACACATTTTTTGGGGAAACAATTACAGTTGCAGGGCTAACAACTGCAACCGATTTAATCAGTCAATTAAAAGATAAGGACTTAGGGACGGAGCTGCTTATTCCGTCAGTTATGTTAAATTATGACAAACTGTTTTTAGATGATAAAACAGTTAAAGACGTTGAAAATGAGCTTGGAGTCAAGGTTGTGGTTGTAGAAAATGACGGGTATGACCTTGTTAAAAAAATAGGCAGATAAGAGGTGTATTGTATTGGCAAAGCCGGTTGTTGCAATAGTAGGTAGACCAAACGTTGGAAAATCTACATTATTTAATAAAATAATTGGTAAACGTATTGCAATCGTAGAGGACACACCGGGTGTTACTCGTGATAGATTGTATGGCGATACCGAATGGAACGGTAAACAATTTACTTTGATTGATACAGGCGGTATCGAGCCTGTTTCAACAGACCATATTTTATCGGAAATGAGAAATCAAGCACAGGTTGCAATTGATATGGCTTGTGTTATTATACTTGTAGTTGATGTTAAGGAAGGTATGACTGCAACAGATAAGGACGTTGCAAATATGCTTATTCGTTCAGGAAAGCCGGTGGTTATTGCCTGCAACAAATGTGATGCACCCGGTGAACCACCTTTGCAAATGTATGACTTTTACAATTTGTCAATAGGGGACCCTATTCCTGTTTCAAGTGTTCACGGCTCAGGTGTAGGCGATTTGCTTGATGAGGTATGCAAGGAATTACCTGAAGCTGACACGGAAGAAGAGGAAGAGGATTTAGTTAAAATTGCAGTAGTTGGCAAGCCTAATGCAGGTAAATCTTCGTTGATTAACAAGGTTTTAGGCGAAAATAGAGTTATTGTAAGCCCTATTGCAGGTACAACAAGAGACTCAATAGATACTCGATTTGATAAAGATGACGACAAATTCTTGCTTATTGATACAGCAGGTATGCGCAAACGTGGCAAGATTGATGAAAATATCGAACATTTTAGTGTAATACGTACGCTAAATGCAGTGGATCGTGCTGATGTTGCACTTATTATGATTGATGCAACAGAAGGCGTTACGGAACAGGATACTAAAATTGCAGGCTATGCTCATGAGCAGGGCAAGGCGTCAATTATCGCAGTTAATAAGTGGGACTTGGTTGAAAAAGAGACCAATACAATGGCAGAATTTCGCAAGAAGGTTCAAGACAAGCTTTCATATATGCTATATGCACCTGTTTTGTTTATTTCTGCAAAGACAGGGCAAAGAATAGATAAGATTTTTGAAATGTCTAAATATGTTGCAAACCAAAGTGCAATGAGAATTTCAACAGGTATGTTAAATGATGTGATAAATGATGCTACTACAAGGGTTCAGCCACCATCGGACAAGGGGCGTAGGCTTAAAATATTCTATATTACCCAAGCATCTGTTAAACCACCGACGTTTGTGCTTTTTGTAAATGATAAAAAGCTTGCACATTTTTCATATATAAGATATTTGGAAAATCAATTACGAAACACCTTTGGGTTTGAGGGAACTCCTATAAGATTTATTATCAGGGAACGAAGCAAGGAGGATAAATAATATGGTGCTATTCTTATTATTTTTAATTGTTGGATATTTGTTTGGTAGTTTAAATTTTTCAATTATATTTACAAGAATTTTTTCAAATACTGATGTTCGTGAACATGGCAGTGGCAATGCAGGCTTTACAAACACTTTGCGTGTTTCGGGCAAAAAGGTTGCTATATTAGTATTTGCTTGCGACGCCTTAAAGGCAGTTGCAGCAATAATTTTAGCAATATTGTACGAAAAGTATTTTGGTAATGGTAGTATGGCTACATATTATTGTCGTTATTTTGCAGGCTTAGGCGCTGTGTTAGGTCATAACTTCCCAATATATTATGGCTTTAAGGGTGGTAAAGGTATTGTGGTTTCAATAGCCTTAATCTTTACATTTAACTGGCTTGCAGGTTGTGTGGTTTTAGCATCGTTTTTAATAATATTTGCTATTAAGGGTTATGTTTCATTAGGCTCTTTAACAGGTGCATCAGTGCTTTTAATTACTGAAATTGTTATGATTTCATTAGGCTACGGCAATGTTGAACTTGCTGAGGTAATATTTATGGGTATACTTACTGCATTTGCATTTTATACTCACAGAAGTAACATTATAAGACTTGCTAACGGAACGGAAAATTGCTTTAAAAAGAAAAAGCAGGAGGAATAAAAATGGCAAAAATCTCTGTTGTAGGTTCGGGAAGCTGGGGCTCTGCCCTATCAGTATGTCTTGCCACAAACGGTAATGATGTTACCTTGTGGTCTCGTAATGAAGAAACAACTAAATTATTAAATGAAACTCGGGTAAATACAAGATATTTACCCGATGTTGTTATGCCAAATAATATAATATTTACAAGCGAAATTTCAAAATGTACAGATGCAGAAATTATTATACTTGCAACACCGTCCCACACAATTAGGGAAGTTTGTAAAAAGCTTTCGCCATCTGTGAAAAGCAGCCAAATAATTATGTGTATTTCAAAGGGATTTGACGAAGATACAAACCAAGTGTTATGCGATGTTATCAAAGAAGAAATACCTAACTCGGTTGTTGCAGTAATGTCAGGGCCGTCTCATGCAGAGGAGGTTTCAAAAGGGCTTCCAACAACAAATGTAATTGCTTGTGAGGACATTAAGGTTGCGCAATTTATTCAAGGAATTGTTATTTCGCCTGATTTTAGAGTGTATGCTTCCGATGATGTGCTTGGTGTGGAGCTTGGTGGCTCGTTAAAAAATATTATAGCATTAGCATCAGGCATTAGCGACGGACTTGGGTATGGGGACAACACCAAGGCAGCACTTATGACAAGAGGAATGGCAGAAATTATACGCTTGGGCGTTGCTATGGGGGCTAAGTTTGAGACATTTTCAGGGCTTTCAGGGATTGGTGATTTAATTGTTACCTGCACAAGTATACATTCAAGGAACAGAAGAGCAGGTATTTTAATTGGGCAAGGTAAAACAGTTGAAGAGGCTCAAAGGGAAGTTAATATGGTTGTAGAGGGTGTAAAGGCTACAAAGTGTGCATATAAATTAGCAAAAAAATATGGTGTAGAAATGCCTATTACAAATGAACTTTATAAGGTAATATATGAAAATCTTCCTCCAAAGGAATGTGTTAGTTCCTTGATGTGCAGAGAAATGAAGGACGAAACTGAAAAATCCTATATTTTTGGTGAATGAGGTGTTTGTATGGCAGATATAAAAAAGGCAAGGGAAACAATAAACAATATTGATAAACAAATTGCAAAGCTGTTTTTAGACCGTATGAGGGCAGTAGAGGAAGTGATTAGGTATAAAATAGAAAATAACTTACCTATTTATGACCAAAAACGTGAGCTTGAAGTAATTGAAAAAAACAGCAAGTATATTGAGGACGAAGAAATCCGAAAATACTATATTGAGGTGCTAAACAAAATAATGGAAGTATCCAAAAAGTATCAAGAGAATCACAAATAATAAGGGTGATAGTATGTTAAATAGGTATCTATGGGAATTGTATTTAAAATCAGACGGCAAGGAAACGGTTGAAGCATTTAAGGAAAACTTATCCAATGAATATTCGGAAGATTATGCAAAATTAATCTCAAAACTGCATAAGGAATATAACCCTAACAAGAAAATAAACAAACAAATAGAGGGCGACTTGATATGTTTAATTGAGCATATAAATAATGCAAATTATATTGAGGGAACTGATGTTTTATATATTTCACTATTAAATTATGATAATGATGAGTCGATAGAAGAATGCGATTTAACAAAAGAAAATATTTTATATTTTTTTGAATATATAGAATATTATACAACAATATTTGCAATCGAATCGCCGGAAGTGTTTATTCCATATTATTTTAAGTATAATTTTAATGTTTTAGAAATTATTGCTCAAGAATTTGAGATAGAATTACCAACAATGCCGGCAAAAAAAGATTATAAAGGCAGAATTTTCTATTATGGTGAAATTTGTAGGTCGTTAAATAAATTTCGTGATGAAAATAATATGTCACTTTATGAATTATGTGCATTTTTGTATGATTTTGCACCCAAATACATTGGTGGGATTGACAGTTACATTGTAAATGATTTGCCTGAACCAAGAGATTGTTATTTCATAGGTGGAGGTAAAGATGATGCGTTTTTGTCACATGAAGAAAGTACGATTACTCCATGGCAATGTAACCCTGAAACATTAGCCGGCGATATGATTGTTATGTATTTGACAACTCCGATTAGTGCAGTTGATTCAATATGGAGAAGCGTATCAGTTGGATTTAATGATCCTTTTTTCTATTATTATAGATGTGCATATATTGGAAAACCGAAAAAAATAAAACAAATTTCACAAGAAACTTTAAAAAAAGATAAGTTGATTGGTCAGTTGCCTATTGTTCGTAAAAATATGCAAGGAATTAACGGGACTGAAATTCATCCGTCAATGTATAATCATTTGCTTGATATTTCAAAAGCCGACCTACCCAGATTTGAAAATATTATTCTTGAAAGTGATGGAGAGTATTTGATTGAAAAGGATGTTGAAAATAAGTTGATAATACCATTATTAGAAAAATTAGGGTATTCTCAAAATGACTATGTACCACAATTACATATTAGAATTGGTAATCATAATTCAACTTTAATTCCTGACTTTGTTGTAAAACCTAAAATTTCAAATGGTCATACATCTGCAAGCATTATAATTGAAGCAAAATTAACAATACCAACGAAAAAAATATTGGAAGAAACTTTGATACAAGCTCGTAGTTATGCAAATCAATTAAGGTCAAAATACTGCATAATTGCTTCAAAAGAAAAAATATGGGTGTATAAAAAAGATGACGATTATACTAGCGATATTATTTCGTTAAAATGGAATGAAGTTTTTGAAAATGATAATTTAAACTTAATGTTTAAGTTGATTGGAAACAAGGAAAAATAAACTGTAAAAAACACCTTCCAATTGAATAATTGGAAGGTGTTTTTATGCAAGGTGGCTTGCTTTTTAAAACTGTTGTTCTTGTCTTACTTTTCTTAATTCCTTACGCTTTTTTGCGCTTTCGTATTCTGATTTTTCTTCGTCGGTAACAGGCTTTAAAACAGGTATTTCTATTTTCTGCTCGTTTTCATCAAGGGCTACCATAACAACGTATGCTGTGTTAATCAATTCCCTTGAACCGTCTAAATGTTCAACAAAGGAATCAACCTTTACCTCTAATGATGTTTTGCCTGAAAATGTAGGTTTGCCACACAAAACTATTGTATCGTTAGCGTGTGCCGGGGCAATAAATGTAAGGTTGTCTATTGCAACTGTGGTGATGTTAGATTCACAATGCCTCCTTGAAACAATTCCTGCAACTGTGTCTATCCAAGCAAGCAATGTACCTCCAAAAAGTCTTTTGTAACCGTTTAAATCACTTGAATTGATAATATGAACTTGTTCTGTGTATGAATCTTGAGGAGCTTTAAATTTCATTTAATTTATCTCACCTTCTGTATTATTGTTCAAATTTTTCCCAAGGCACATCTACTGTGATGCCTTTTGTTATTATATCATAAATATGTTGTAGCAATGGGAACTTTTCAACATTGTTGTTAGATTTTTTAAGCGCTTCAATAACCACCTTTGTAATTGCTACAGATTCTAATGTAACGCCCTTTAAAACCTCGGCAGCCTCTGTATATGTCATACCTCTGCCAAGCAATGTGCCGATTCTTCTTGTACGTCCACCAAATACTGTAACATACAAATCACCTGCACCGTAGATGATTTGTTCAGGGCTACCACCTGCGATTTCAAGCAATTGTCGGATTTCCCTTGTGCTTTGTGTAAATAATCCCGCCTGTGGGTTGTATTCTTCGGTACAGCCTTCACCATTTTTAGCTTCTGCAAGACCGATTGCAAGAGAAACGCCTAAGGCATAAGCATTTTTCATAGCAACTGCAAGCTCGATACCTATAACATCTGTTGTTGGGTTGATATGATAATATTCTGTTGAAAGCAATGCTTTGATTTTCTTTAAAGTTTCCATATCGTGCCCACAGAATGCAACAACTGTGTGATGCCTGTCAGCAAGTTCAAAGCTAATGCAAGGGCCACCGACAGCATTTAAGGATAAACCATCACAGCCCGGCTTTGCGGCAAGGTAGTCAGGAAAAGAAATTAACCTGCCGTCATCGTTTGCGTGTAGTCCTTTTGTAATTGATAATACAGGCAATGATTTAGGAATTATTGGCAATACCTTTTCTGCAAACCATTCAACACCAAAACTACTTACACCACCGATTAAAAGGTCGCAATCTTTTAATGCTTCACTTAATTCTTCAATTTGAAAACAAGTCACATTTTTAGGTAATTGCCTTTTTAAAGTAATGTGGTATCCGTCCTTTTTTGCTCTTTCGATGATTTCTCTGTCAAGGGGAGTACCTACCAAACGTATTTCGTGTCCGTTGTCGGACGCAGGGTAACTCATAGCAGAGCCCATCATACCTGCACCCACTATTGTAATAATGCTCATTGCTTCATCTCCTAATAAATATATATTGTAATTATATCACTAATTATCATTTGTTTCAAGAAATAAAATTGATATAAAATGTGAAAATATTGATAAAAAATTATTTGTTTTTTCTATATTGTCCCGGTGTGTAGCCGGTTTCCTTTTTAAATACTTTATTGAAATAATATACATCGTCAAAGCCACAAAGGTCTGAAATTTCAGCAAGTGCAAGCCAACCTGTTTTTAATAGTTGCTTTGCAAAATCAATTTTACGCATTGTAAGGTATCTGTTTGGTGTTGTGTCAAACTGTTCTTTAAAAAGGTCATTAAATCTCCGTCTTGATATATCACAGGTGCTTGATG
This sequence comes from Clostridiales bacterium UBA1775, assembly GCA_002314595.1. Classification (GTDB taxonomy): domain Bacteria; phylum Bacillota; class Clostridia; order Monoglobales; family Firm-18; genus UBA1775. Next base: position 29,062 of record DCGP01000030.1, read on the forward strand.
CTATGGCAATACAGTCCTTTTCTTTAAAATGGACATCAATATATTCCTTTGCTTTTACCATTCTATCGTCCTTTGGTGAGTATTTTTTTTGACGGATTTCTTCAAAATTTGCACAAAGTCTATAAAGGTAACTCATTGCCATATTATGACCATTAGTTGTTTTAGAATGATGAATTTTTATTTTGTCAAGCAGTGCTATTGTGTCTTTAATATCCTGCATTTTAATGCAAAAGCTATCCGTGTCTATTGGCTCGTAGGTGGTAAAATGCACGGAAATACATTCACCCTTTTCCAAAACATTTACTTTATAATCGTCTTTTTGATTTAAAAAATAAATATCATTTTTGGCAATATTCATTTTTTTGTAGCCAAAGTCATGGTCTGCACTTCCTGAAAGAGTAACTCCTATAATATGATTTTCCCTATTTTCCGAAACCCATTTAAAGGATTTGTCCTTGTGGTTAATTACAAAATCTATGTTTTTTATTTTTAAACTATTGAAATTCACAATATCACCTCATCTGTATATATTATATACCACAAGTTTATTTTTGTAAATATATATTTCCTTATTTTACAAAATTTCTTATAATTACATTTGAATTTGTTTTGTTTTGTGTTATTTTATCATTGAAAGTAATATTGAAGGGAGACCTACAAAATGAAATATGATGATTTAAGAAAAGAATTAAAAGAATTTTATTGGGTAGAGGACGGTGAACGTTCAAGGCTGTTTGCTGAAAAGTGCTTTGCTATTTTAGACAGCAAGGTTACTGATGATATGTCAATTACCGACCAAAAGTTAATGCAATATGATGTAATTGCAGAGGAGTTTGAGCCTATAATATTTAAAACCTTGCCTTTTTATAATGAAACAGGTGTGCTAACAGCACTTTCGGACGGTTCAAGACATGCAAAGGGTTATGAATTTACTCAGGCAAGTGGTTGGGTATTTAACAGAAATGCTCATAAATTTAACGAGCAAGATGCCGATATGGTTGAAAGAAGAGAAATACAAGGTTGGCAAGAATACTTGTACTTAATCTGTGGACATTTTAATGATATTGGTCAGCACCACAACTACAATTACGGCCCTGTTTTTGAAATGGGTTTAAAGGGAATTTACGAAAAGGCTGAAAAATTACTTGCTGAAAAAGCCAAAACAGACGACCAAAAGGAATTTTTAAAATCCGTGTGCCACAGTATGTTGGTAGTTAAAAAGATGGCTGAAAAGTTCTCAAAAAAAGCTGAAGAAATGGCACAAAATGAGGCTAACCCGGAATATAAAAGCAACCTTGAATTGATTGCTAAAACCTCTGCAAGAGTACCTTGGGAAAAGCCTGAAAACCTTTACGAAGCACTTTGCGTTTTAGGTTTTATTCGTAAAATAATCGGTACATTAGAAGGCGTTGGAACAAATACATTTGGAAGAATTGATGTGGAATTATATCCCTTCTACAAAAATGATATTGCAAACGGAACACTTACAAAGGAAAGTGCGTATGATTTAATTTGCAAGTTCTTGCTAATGTGGGATATGCATTATGACCATAATATGAAAATGGTTGGATATGCAGACCACGAGCTTGAAAACACATACACATTAGGCGGTTGCGATAAGGACGGCAACCCGGTTTATAACGAAATTACAGAAATGTTCATTCGTGCAACAAGAGAAAATAAAATTATTATTCCAAAGATTATTATTAGATTTTCTAAAAATTCACCAAAGGAATATTTAGATGCAATAGACCAATCAATAATCAATGGAACAAGCACTGTGCTTTTCCAAAATGACGATGCTACAATTCCTGCACTTGTTGCAGGGGGCAAGCCACTTGATGAGGCAAGAAACTACTTTGTTTCAGGCTGTTGGAGCGTTGTTACAAATCAAGAAAAGTATGACCATGGTAGTTATGTTAATTTGTTAAAACCATTTGAATATGCAGTTCATAATATGAAGGACACAATCAAAAGGGTTAAAATTGACTTTGAAACCTTGGAAAATTGCAAGTCATTTGAAGATTGTTACAGAGTTGTTAGAGATAACAGTGAAAAACTTTTAAGAGAAAGAATTTCTATTTCAAGACAAGGTGGTCAAATTTTCCATACAGTTGACAGGTTCCCGTTCTATTCATCAGCATTGGACGGATGCTTGGATAAAATGGCAGACTATACAATGAATGGCGCAAAATATAGGGACGACTATTTGTTGTTTATAGGCTTCCCGAATATTATTGATTCATTGCTTGCAATTAAACACTTGGTATTTGATTCTAAAAAATACACATTGGAGCAAATGCTGACTGCAGTTAGAAACAACTGGGTAGGCTATGAAGATATGCAACGTGAGGCAATGAAATGCCCGGGTTGGGGTGATGGAAGCGATGAGTCTTGCGAAATTGCAGTAAGGCTTCAAACAGACCTTAACAATGTTGCAAAGAGTATGGAAGGAACTTATGGTGGCACAGTAAGGCTTGGACATATCTGCTACACAGAAATTCGTTGGTGGGGCGAAAAGACTTTGGCAACACCTGACGGCAGAAAGAACGGAGAATATTTTGCCCATGGTTTAACACCATCAAGACTAAAAAAGATTCCGTATGTTACTGATTTTATTAACAGTATGGCAAAGCTTGACCCTAAAACATTAGGGGCAAACACTGTTGTAAACATTATTTTACCTGCCGGAAAAACAACCTTGGATATTTGCGAAAGCTTCTTACGTTCAATTGCTTGTTCAGCAGTTCAAACCTTACAACTTAACGTTACAAGCAAGGAACAACTTTTAGATGCTCAAAAGCACCCTGAAAATTATGAGGATTTAATCGTGCGTGTAACAGGGTTTTCTGCTAAATTTACTGCCCTTTCACCTGAATGGCAACACGAGGTAATTACAAGAAACTTCTACGAATAAAATGTAAAAATCAAACCTCTTTTGAGGTTTGATTTTTTATGCAATTTTTTAGTCAATTTGACGACAAAACGTAAGTTTTGTTTGGCAATATTTAACAAAGATTATTACAAATGTGCTGAAAAAAGAGGGAATTTGGATTTTACAACGAATACTTAGGTGTAGGGTGTATTATACATATCGCCTTATGAATAATATTTTGGAGGTAAAAAAATGAAAAAATCGGAAGAAATTAGAAAGCTGTTGGAGGACAACAGAACAAGATTATTGGACGGACAAGACAAGGTGGGAATATGTTATGATGGTATTGTATGCGAAGAGAAATTCCCGGAAAATCATTATAACTTTATTTTCTTGTTAAAAGAAACCAACGGAAATGACAACGGAAAGGAATGTAAGGAAAAGAAGGATTGGGATTATGTTAATTGGATATTGCATCAACAGGCAGAAAATGAAGAAGAAGTATTTGAAGATGGTTCGGTTAATAAAACACCATTTTATTCACCTACATTTAGTAAATTATACTTATGGTCGTCAATTTTTGCAGATATTTTAAAGAAAAACACATCATGGTTGCCTAAGTATTTAGACGGCTCGCGCATAAAGATTCCGGAAAAGAGGGAAATTTTTAAAAAAATCGGTGTTGTTAATTTGAAAAAAACTTGGGGCAAAGAAGCAACAAATTACAAGGAATTAAAAGAATATGCATTAAAAACCAAAGATATTTTAATGAAAGAAATAGAAATAATCAATCCTATGTTTGTTGTTTGTGGTTCATCACAGGTATATGCTATTATGAAATCCATGCTAAAACCGGAAAGAATATTTACAAAAGAATCTAAGGTAATTCCAAAGAGACCACTTGAATTATTTATACATAACTATGTTGTATACATCAATTTCTATCACCCTGCCGCAAGGGGAGAAAATGCAAAATTTGCAGATTATGCAGTGGAAACATTTACTTGGGTTAACGAATTGTTTTAGTATAGATAATAATGGAATTTTAAGTTGCAATTATTAAAAATATATGTTATAATGATCTCGCCAAACTAACTGAATAGATGTGAAATTGGGTGTATTATTTTTTATGCAGAGTAATACATTTTGTTCAAATACCTCTTGGATTTGATAAAAACGCAGATTCTTTAAGGTGTTTGTGCAGGTATGCCTGTTTCACATTGTGTTAGTTTGGCGACTATCGGAGTTTGCGTTTTTTGTGCGTCTGCTTCGGTAGGCGCATTTTTTAATTTGTTGATAATTTTAGGCAGGATGATATCATAAGAAAATTCAAAAAAATATATTGGAGGGAGTAAAAATGAACAAAGAATTACTGAATTTATATAAAAATTTGGTAGAAAAATTTTATGACGACAAGGGAGAATGTTTAATCAGGCAAAATACCGATTGGAGCAAGGAGTGCTATACTTGTGTTCCGGCATTTGCAGGGTCGAAGGTTGGGACAGGCAAGGTTAACTTGATGCTTGTAGGACGTGCAGTTAATGGCTGGAATGCTGAATGGAACGGCAGTGCCGAAGATGTTGCAAAACAAGTTTTGAGTATCAACTTTGATATAGATAAACTTAATGAAACATCAAAAACAGGTGAAGGTACAGCAGATGAATACAATTTTAATAAATGTAAGTTTATAAAATTGGGAAAATCAGTTACAAAAGAATTAGGATGCGATGAAGAAAATCCATTTTCTCATATTATTTGGACAAATATGTATAAGGTTGCTCCGGCTGATGTTAATTCTGAGGACAGCGACAAAAAGGTTAATGGAAATCCAAGTGGGGAAATACAACATACTCAACGGGAAATTGCAATTGAAATATTAAAAAAGGAAATAGAAATATACAAGCCTTCACATATTTTGTTTGTAGTTGACGACTGGTTAAGTTGGAGATGGCATAACAAAAAAGAAAACTGCGCCTTCATTGATACATTTGCATATAACAAAACAGAATTTTGCGATGAATATATAAATGGTGTGGGAAAATACAATGACATTCCTTTTGTTGTTTGTTATAGACCGGAAACAAGAAAAGAGGATAAGATGGTTGAACAGGTAATAAAAGCTTTTAATGGCATAAAGGAATAGTTTTATGGGTGAAATAAAAACACTGCCAATTTCAGGAGGAATGAGGAAACCCCATTCTAAAAAATTGGAATATGCCCTTAGAGATTTTCTAACATCAACAGGTACATCGTATTATGATGATGAAATGTATGTTGGAATAATAAAGTTTTATTATAAATTAGAATGTGGAAAATCTACAGAAATCGCTATTACCATAGGCGATGAGGACTACACTTGCAGTATTAAATTGGCAAACAAAATATCTCATAATATAAATGATGCAATTTGTTTTGCTAATCAATTGAATTTATCGTTATCATACGGAAACTTTGAAATAACTACAAATGGTGATGTTGTGTTTAAAACATATTACAAGCCTACAAGTGTAATATCTTATGATTTAATTGATTATATGATACATTCTGCACTAAAAACAATAAATAATTACAGTAGTTCATTAGATGAATATTTTAAATAATGGTAAAAAATTGGCTGTCGCGTTTTGCGACAGCCAATTTTTTACCTTTTTATTATGCTTTCTAACTTTTTAATCCTTGGGGATTGTTCAAATGTTTTATCTATAAGCTTGCCACACAATGCAATAATCGGAGAGTTAATTGCTGTGGTAATTAGTGTGCCAAGTCCTATACTGTGAAAATTTGAATAACCGATTGTTGACCAGTCAAAGCTTGAAATGTCCCCAAATAATATTAGTGCAAGTGAAACTGATATTACAAGAAGTGAAATATCAAAGCACCATTTTGTCTTGTTAATGTTTAACTTAAATACAGAAGAAACCTCTGCTACAAAAAGCTCATACACTTGAAGGGGCATATATGTACGGAAAAAGCAAGCAACCCCAAATGAAACTGAAATATCACCTACAATTAACATTATCCAACGGATATAAATTGTATCAAAGGCGTTTGTGCCAAGTAAAAACATAAAAAAGTCTAAGGCATATCCGTAAATAACTGCACAGCCAAATGCAAGAAGATATTTCCAATTAAATTTCCTGACAACCAAACATAGTATAATAAGAATTGTCCCTTGGAATACATATTCGGTAACACCTACCGAAAATATACTGTTTATTTTTGAAATATATTCGCTGATTATAAATGCAGGTGCTGCAATCATAGAAACACCAAGGTTTGCCTTACTGCATATTGCAACACCTAATGCTACAAATACTATGCCAAATATCCATAATAGTTCTGAACTTTTTTGAATTTTTCTCATTTTCTCCGTCCTTTACAAATTTAATATATATATTATAACATATTCAATTTAAAAAATAAAGATTAAAATAATTTTATTGACATGATTTTAACAATGTGGTAAAATATTGTTATCTATTTTTATACAATCCGGGAAGATTGTTGGAAAGGAAGTAATATGGAACAATTTGTAAAAATAATCTCGACAATAGACGATATGGTATGGGGCATACCACTAATAGTTTTGATTTTGGCTGTTGGTATATTTTAGACAGTTAGAACTAAGTTAATTCAGGTTATTCATCTTCCGAAGGCGCTTAAATATATGTTTATGGACGAAACAGACGGAGCAGGTGAAGTATCAAGCTTTGGTGCATTGTGTACTGCACTTTCGGCTACAATCGGTACCGGTAACATTGTAGGTGTTGCTACGGCTATTGCAGCAGGTGGTCCCGGTGCATTATTCTGGATGGAGGTTGCCGCATTCTTTGGAATGGCAACAAAATATGCAGAGGGCTTCCTTGCAGTTAAGTATAGAAAAATTGACCAAAACGGCAAGGTATTAGGTGGCCCGTTCCACTATATTGAAAATGGTATGGGTCCAAAGTGGAAGTGGTTAGCAGTTTTATTTGCAGTCTTTGGTACATTAGCCGGTATTATGGGTACCGGTACTATTACTCAAATTAACGGTATTACATCATCTGTTAACAATTTCTTTGACCCTAATGCTTCAAATATTGCTTTTACAATCGGTGGCAATGGATACACATGGGCAACTGTAATCTCCGGTTTAATTATAACATTATTTACAGCACTTGTTGTAATTGGTGGGATTAAGAGAATTTCAAAGGTTTCTGAAATTATTGTTCCGTTTATGGCAGTGTTGTATTTTATAGTAACATTTGCGCTTTTAATTTGCAATATTACAAAGCTTCCTGATGCTATTGTCTTGGTAGTTAAATCGGCATTTAATCCACAGGCAGTATTTGGTGGTACAGTTGGTATCACAATGCGTATGGCAATGCAAAAGGGTATTGCAAGAGGTATTTTCTCTAACGAAGCAGGTCTTGGCTCTGCGCCTATCGCAGCAGCTGCTGCAAGAACAAAAGAGCCTGTTCGTCAAGGTCTTGTATGTATGACAGGAACATTCTTTGATACTATTGTTATCTGCACAATGACAGGCTTGTCAATTATTTTAACAGGCTCATATACAAATGCTATGAGTGGCGTTACAAAGGGTGCCGGAGTTACAACTGAAGCGTTTGAAAATGGCTTGACATTCTTGCCAAATAATATATGTTCCTTCTTGCTTATGATTTGTTTAGCATTTTTTGCATTTACAACCATTTTAGGTTGGGACTATTATTCGGAAAAATGTTTACAATATCTAACAGGGGATAAAAAAGCAATTATGATGACATTTAGAGTGTTGTACATACTTGCAGTATTGGTTGGCCCATACTTAACAGTAGAGTTCGTATGGACAGTTGCAGATATCTTTAACGGCTTAATGGCATTCCCTAACTTGATTGCACTAATTGCACTTAGTGGTGTGGTTGCCAAGGAAACAAAGGACTATTTTAACAGACTAAAATTAGAAAATCAAATAGTAAAAACAAAATAATAAATTTGGAAGCGACTGAATTTTCAGTCGCTTTTTTGAATGGTAAGCAAAATAAGAAAAACGACTAAGGCGTAGAGTAGTTCACATAGAGGAAGATGATGCTTACAAAAATATAATGTGCCCGAAAATGAATAAACAGAATAATATGTGGTAAACGATAGTTAGTAATAACTGTCGTTTTTTTATTGATTTTAGACAATATTTTACCGATTGTGTTATTTTTTTAACAAATTTTCAAAAACCTATTGACAAACTTTTAAAAATGTGTTAATATTTTAACAAAATTATTTTTATGTTAAATCTTTAACAATGTTAGAAATGGATTATGGAGGCAAGAAAATGGATAATTATAAAAGAACAATAGTAGATAGTGTTGAAACCTTGGAAGCTGTTATAGGCAGAGTAAAGGAAGCTCAAAAGCAATTTTCCACATATTCTCAAGAACAGGTAGATGAGATTTTTAAGGCTGCAGCCATTGCCGCAAATCAAGCAAGAATTCCACTTGCAAAGCTTGCAGTTGAGGAAACCGGCATGGGTGTTGTTGAAGACAAGGTTATCAAAAACAACTATGCTGCAGAATATATTTATAACGCTTACAAAAATACAAAAACTTGTGGGGTTTTGGAAGAGGATAAGGCTTTTGGTATTAAAAAGATTGCAGAGCCTATTGGCTTGATTGCCGCTGTTATTCCAACAACAAATCCAACATCAACAGCAATATTTAAAACTCTAATTGCTTTAAAGACAAGAAATGCTATTATTATTTCTCCACATCCAAGAGCAAAAAAATCAACTATTGAAGCTGCTAAAATTGTTTTAGATGCAGCAGTTAAGGCCGGTGCTCCAAAGGGAATTATCGAATGGATTGACGTTCCAAGCCTTGATATGACTAATCTTTTGATGAAGGAATCTGACATTATTCTTGCAACAGGTGGCCCCGGTATGGTAAAGGCTGCTTATTCAAGCGGTAAGCCTGCACTTGGCGTTGGTGCCGGTAATACTCCTGCAATTATTGATGATACTGCAAATATCATTCTTGCAGTTAACTCAATTATTCATTCAAAGACATTTGACAATGGTATGATTTGTGCTTCTGAGCAATCAGTTATTGTTCACAAAAATGTTTATAATGAAGTTAAGAAAGAATTTGCAACAAGAGGTTGCTACTTCTTAAAGAAAGATGATATTGATAAAGTTAGAAAGACAATTTTGATTAACGGTGCATTAAATGCTAAAATCGTTGGTCAATCAGCATACAACATTGCAAAGCTTGCAGGAGTTAAAGTTCCTGAAGGTAGCAAGGTACTAATCGGTGAGGTTGAAAGCGTAGATATTGCAGAAGAATTTGCTCATGAAAAATTATCACCGGTACTTGCAATGTATAAGGCTAAGGACATTGATGATGCTTTTGACAAGGCAGAACATTTAATTGCAGATGGTGGTTACGGTCATACATCTTCAATATACCTAAATGTTCAAACAGAACAAGAAAAACTAAACACATTTTCAGCAAGAATGAAAACTTGCCGTATTTTAGTTAATACTCCATCATCACATGGTGGTATCGGCGACCTATATAACTTTAAGCTTGCTCCGTCACTTACACTTGGCTGTGGTTCTTGGGGCGGCAACAGCGTATCGGAAAACGTTGGAGTTAAACACTTAATTAACATTAAGACAGTTGCTGAAAGAAGGGAAAATATGTTGTGGTTTAGAGCGCCTGAAAAGGTATATATCAAAAAAGGTTGTTTGCCTGTTGCACTTGACGAACTTAAAAATGTAATGGGTAAGAAAAGAGCATTTATTGTAACAGATAGCTTCTTATACAACAATGGTTACACAAAACCAATTACTGATAAATTAGACGAAATGGGTATAGTTCACGAAACGTTCTTTGACGTTGCACCGGACCCAACACTTGCTTGTGCAAAGGAAGGCGCAAAGCAGATGACTGCATTTAAGCCCGATTGCATTATTGCACTTGGTGGTGGCTCTGCAATGGACGCAGGCAAGATTATGTGGGTTATGTACGAACACCCCGAAGCAGACTTTATGGATATGGCAATGAGATTTATCGATATCAGAAAGCGTGTTTATACATTCCCTAAAATGGGTGAAAAGGCGTACTTTATTGCAATTCCAACATCAGCAGGTACAGGCTCGGAGGTTACACCTTTCGCAGTTATTACAGATGAAAAATCAGGTGTTAAATATCCTCTTGCAGATTATCAATTACTACCAAATATGGCAATCGTTGATACAGATTTCCATATGTCAGCACCAAAGGGCTTAACTGCGGCATCAGGTATTGATGCAGTTACTCACGCTCTTGAAGCTTACGCTTCTGTAATGGCAACAGACTACACAGACGGACTTGCAATTCAATCATTAAAATCAGTATTTGAATATTTGCCAAGAGCATACGACAACGGCCAACAAGATGTTGAAGCACGTGAAAAAATGGCAAATGCAGCAACAATGGCAGGTATGGCATTTGCAAATGCTTTCTTGGGAGTTTGTCATTCAATGGCACATAAGCTTGGTGCATTCCACCATTTACCACATGGTGTTGCAAATGCACTTATGATTGAAGAGGTTTTAAGATTTAACAGTGCAGAAGCTCCTGCAAAAATGGGAACATTCCCACAATATGACCACCCTCATACATTGGCAAGATATGCACAGGTTGCAAATGCTTTGGGACTTGGTGGAAAAACTGATGCAGAAAGCTTAGAAAACTTGATTAAGGCTGTTAATGACTTAAAGGATAGAGTAGGAATTAAAAAGTCAATTAAGGAATATGACATTGATGAAAAAGATTTCTTAAACAGACTTGATGCAATGGTAGAACAGGCATTCGATGACCAATGCACAGGTGCTAACCCTCGTTATCCACTAATGAGTGAAATTAAACAAATGTATTTAAATGCTTACTATGGCAAAGACCACTTTGCAGAAAAGGATATGCCAAAAACAAAATAGTTAATTTTATGGAGTTATCGTAAAAATGCGATAACTCTTTTTTGTTATCAACTGTCCTTTTTATGTCCCACTTGGTATGATATTATTTATATGTAGGGTAAGTTAATATTGTATTTAGAAGGAGGATTTATTATGAAATATCCAATCGGATTTAAAGGAAACGTAACAGTTGCAAAGGAGCAATATGAAGTCAAGGATGTAATTTTAACAGATGTTGCACCAAAAAAGTCTGTGGTTCAAGTATACTTCAAGGAAAATAATATGACGTTTGCATATTTCAATGATATGTTTGATTTGAAGGTTGGAGATATGGTTTTCGTTGAAGGAAAATTTGAGGGATTGCGTGGACGGGTTGTTTCTGTTAATTATTCTTTTAAAATCAAATTATCTGATTACAAAAAGGTGATTAGCGTTATATCAACAGATGTTCGTGGTGAAATGTATTTGACCGGTTCACACATTTATTCTTTTAACCCTAATGTGATGCCTTACGAACAAATTGCATCTTGGTTTATTCCACCAATTGCAGAGACAGAGGAATATGAAACAGGAAACGATGAAGACGGGTTTTCAATAGATAACCTTTCGGAATTTGACATAACATCGGAAAAAGCTGAAAAAGGTAATGACTATTATATGCAAAATAAAGTTGTTTATTTGTGTGTTGAAAACAGCCACGGCAGAGCAATTGTAGAGGGCAGTGAAGTATACGAGGTGGAATTTGATATTAACAACAGAATAATTACTAATCTTATTTGCTCTTGCTATTGCACAGATAATTGCAAACACGAATTTGCAACAATGTTACAGCTTAGGGAGTGTTTAGATGAAATTGAAAGGAAATATTCTAATTTGTGTGAGGGGTATTTTTCAGCATTAAGTAAAGAAAAGTTCATTAGATTTGTCATTGGAAACAAAGCAGAGGGCAAATTAACATTAGAATAATAAACAGTTGATATAAACTGTTGAAATAATAAAAAAACAGAAAGGAGGTTTTGACAATGGCAGAGGATATGATGCTATTCTTGACAGTAAATGGAAAACCGATGAGGGTACCATTAGAGAAGGCTCTACAATTAGGTTTAGTGAAGATGCAGAATACAGAAGAGCAATCGAACCAACCCTCGAAAGAGGAACAAGAGAAGTAGTTGTAACTCCTAACGGAAAAACAACAAACTTTACTGTTGTAAATGTTCCTGAAAGCAGGAAAACACCAATTCAATTAAAAATTGAAAATCAAGCGAAAAATGTCGGTGCATCAGTTGTGTATGTTACCGACATTTCTGTTGTTGGTGAAGACGGAGCAAAGGTTGACGGATTCCAAAACACAAATAAAGTATATTTTAGATACGATAGTGAAACGGCAACGATGCAAGAGGAACTTGGTCATTTAATCAAGACACAAGATGAAAACAGTTACAATGTATTAAAGGATACAATATTTGAGTCTGTTGATAAAACCGATTTCGCTCAAAGGATTTTTAACACTATACAAAATGCAATGATTGAATCATACAGTGAAATATATGATTCTATGGATATAATTACCGAAGAAGTTATAATGCACATTTCAAGCGAAATATATTCAGGTAAAAACATTGAAGTATACAAGAGTTTATTTGGAAATAACTATGACAATGTAGTTAACGAAGTAAACAAGTATTATAATTCCAAGTATGATGGTAGTGTTAATAGTGGGCAGACGAGGTTTTCGCTTAAACCGGTAACTCCAATAGAGCCAACTAATACCGATTGGAGACGGACGTTAAACACCGATGAGGCAAAGAAAATGTTTCCATCGTTATGGGATGTTTCTCAAGATGAAAGTATAGTTAGAAATCCAACGCAAATAAAGGGTACAGTAACTACATATAAAAAGATATATAATATTCTAAAAGAAGAAAATTTTAATGGGACTATATTAGATGCTTCAAGTGGACTTGGATATGGTACAAAGGTTGGAA